>CAMCMB010000061.1 GCA_945875845.1 Pirellula staleyi DSM 6068 | reverse complement strand
GGGCGTAAAAGAACGATTGCACGGTTGCCACAGGCAACTGCATTGACGAGAAGTTGGCTTCGAATCTTGCGAAGCCTGCGGGTAATGATCAGGATTGAATTTGGGCAATCGGGAGTATAAGTCCCGTGAGTCAAGTCTCGTTGTAGAAGCTAGAAGATCTACAGCGAGGCGTTTTTTGAAATTGGAATCGAGTGTCCAACTTGAATCAAAAAGACTGATAGTTGCGATCCAAGAATCGCAACCACCCCATTCAAACTGCGAAAGTGGCTGATTCTTAGTTGCGATTGATCGCCAATTTGGTGGAAGCGGTCGACGTTCGCTTCCCTACTTAGACGGTTCTTCCGGAGCGGCAGGATCCGGCGGTTGATCGGCTTCTTGGCCTTGCTCTGGTTGAGAGGCCACTTCATGAAGCTTTGCTTCGATGCGTTCAAGCTGATTGTCTTTGCGCTGCAACATCTCTTGATTGTGCTGTAACTGAGTTTGAAGTTCTTGGATGAGCATGTCCTTTGCGTCCATGCTTATTAAACGCATTAGCCTCAAAAAGGTTCTCTCAAAAAGAGAGAATTTATATAAAAAACGCTCTTGCGGATCATGACAGAACAGCAAGAGCATTTGGGGTGTTTTCGAAGTCGAAATGACTGGCTGTCAGCTTGCCGATTGGAATCGCTTTCTGCGTTTGACACTACTAAGATCGATATCGCGCAGCAACATCGTGAACTCGTCGCTCCGGATCTCGATGGCATTGAGTTGGTCATTGGAAGCGGGGATTTGAAAGTGCCTTGCTCCAGGCGACGATTCCAGATAGCAAGCCCATCTCCGTCCCAGTACAAAACCTTCATGCGATCTCGTCGACGATTGACTACGAGAAACCGTTCGCCCGAGAGCGGATCTTGTTTTAGTGTATCCGAGACCAAGCCGGAAAGACCATCAAACCCTTTTCTCATATCGGTCGCCTGGAGGGTGATGAAGGTACGAGTCTGAGTAGCGATGGTCAACATGATTCACCTCGCGAACCGGCTTCAATCGCTGCGATGAGTTGCGTCAACTGAGTCGAAGACATAGATGAATCAATTCGGATCGTGAAACCGCTAGGAGTCATGATCTGAATCGGTTGCGGTGAAGGCGTTGGGTTAGAAGGGATGATTCGCACCGGCACCATAGCACTGACTGGATGAGTCTTATCGGGAGGCAGAAGCTTTCGCTTCTATTGATAGAATGACGGGACAGATAGTCCCTTCTGTGAGCAAAAATCGATGATCGACAATTTGCTGTCAACAAACTGTTGAATCACATCCTGCCAAAACTCAGCCCGAGACGAACGCTTTGAAATTTCCACAGTTGAACTCCTGGATTCGAGGAAACAAAACCCTCAAAAATACCAGCCCATGCAAGATGGGGTTCAACGGACGCTCACCAGCGGGTCACCCAACGCGTCTTGTAGTTGTCGCTGCAGTTCGACAAGCTTTAGAAAATACAGATCTTGTCCACCATCGCTTAAACTACTTGAAATTGGATCAGTTGATATAACGGGTTCCTACTTATTTATTCCCCATAGCCGATTGAATCGGACGCCGACTACCAAAGAAAAAGGTCCTAATTTAGCTGCGCGAAAGTCAAGGACGGGCGGTGCAGCAATCAGGTTTAACAAATATGTGGCGAGTTTGAACCTCATGTCTTACCCGCGACTAGGAATTGAATGCATTGGGACGCTCTGTTTTGAGTTTACCCATTGCCTTCCACCTACGAACAAATTCTACACGCCCCGCGACAAACCCATGGAAGCCACCAAGGGCTTGTTTAGCCCATGATACAGCGTCACAACTATCGAGTTGCCTACTGATCTTTCCGCCGCGAAAGTTGAAGGTTGATGTGATCAGATTGCGGACTGGTCGTTTAGTGTCGCGAAAGGCATATTCATCGACCATTATTGCTCGCCCCTGATTTTCGTCCGCAACTACATCTCTGACCTCAACACGGAGGTCACTCGGTACGCCAGTTGCGTTCGTAGACAATGCCAAGTCCCACATAGCGTGAATCTGCAGGTTGCCCCCTTTAAGCGATCAAAGAGCTTTCGCAGCAATTGTTCGTTGGGATGCATGCATCGGTCCCGTACAAGGAATTAGAATCGCAACTACTTATGATAGGAGCACAAAAAATCGCTTGGTTCAACCCCGTGACGTACAGAAGTGACTCGTGATGTACTAAAATGAGAAGTGGACTACCACCGAGGTCGCTGAATTCATTGAGACCTTGCCAAGCCTCTGACTTTCACACCGTTTCTTGACGACAACCGAGGACCGGAGATGGGCCTGATTGCGGTTCGCTCGTCTTCATCGGACTTTACTTTCGCATGATCGATGTTAGAGAGTTTTCAATCTGAGCCTAGTCGACTGAGTCTACGACACAGACTTGCCGGCTTTGAGCGTTTCGCCATTTCCAAGCGTCTTGACCAAGAACAAATGCCTGGCGTTCGCACCGAGACGCGTCGCCATCCCAATTTCCTCGGAGCCTCTAGCAATCAGCTCAAAGTTCTCCGCGACAATTTGTGGGAGAGTACCTTGGCTCGATGCGGACTCGCCGTAGAACAGCGTCTGTTCAAGGAAAGTATTGCCAAACAGGTCGGCACCGTCCCGGCGCCATACGCCAGCCATGCGGGCCGCTCGTAGCTCGCTCGGATCAATGAACCTAATCGTTCCTTCTGATTTAAACACTTTCGCGGTTTTTGTAGCGTCGCCAGCAGGTGCCCAAACGATGTTCCACGTATCGAACTTCTGTAAGTCGTTCAGTAGCGCCGGACCAGAAAGCCTTGCGACAAAATACGGTCCCTGCTCATTGGTCCCGGGAACTGTGAAATAGTCTGTCAGTGGCTTTAGTGACGGCGTCAATGAATCTTTGTTAAACATCATCTGCGCGGTGAAGATTAACCCATCTACAGTGAAGGCATTCGACAAATTAAACTGGCTGACCAGATAAACTGACAATCGCTTCAGCGCCGCGCGATCTGTTGCGTTATCAACGGTGATCAGCACGGGTTCGTTGGGTGAAATAGCAACCAGCCGCTCGCCGATACGCTCAAACGCAGCAATTGGGGGATGCGGTGAACTGGCCCCCGTGCCATCGACAGGTTTAATGATATACTCGGTCGGGACGTTCGGCTTCTGAAGAACTTCGATCGTGTTGGATAAGTTACCGATTGGCTCGGTACCAATGGTTTCCTTCCAATTGATTAGTAGCGACGTCACGCCAGGCACGTCCGTCTGATCAACAATCGTCGGCAGCACAGCGCTCATTATTTCAAGCTTGCTGTCAGTTGGGGTCTCAGTTGGGGTCTGGATTTGCTGAGGCTCCCGCAGGGTTGCCAACGTGGGCTGAGTTCGAGCAAACCGGTCGTTATCTGGTAACACAGCTCGCAATTGATGGACCTGGGCGGCACCCGGTTTGTCGACTCCGTAGCGCAACGTCAAGTCGGTGGGTAAGAAAATCTTGCGATCCGCTTTCTCAGAAACTGTCTGGGATTCGTCTTCATCAATGCTGTCGAAATCGTCGAAGAGTGTATGTTCTGCAACGGCGACTCGCCAAGGTTGATTCAGCTGATTCAGAGGCGGGATCAAAGCCTGGGATGCGGTAAATCTCAGCGTTCGAGTCGTAGCAAGATCTGCTTTGGGCCGAGTCAGTTCGAAGCGTTTCGTCGCCGCCATCAATTGCAGCCTGGCAGCGTCGCTCGGGGACAACCATTGGGGAGAGGTTGATCCCCTCGGCGTATCGGAGTTGGGCACCGATTCGGAAACTTTGTTCCCAGCGAGCGTTTGCGGTTCCAGGGCATGATAGGGCGAATTCACAAACGTAAATTGGATTTGTCCCTTGGTATCGAGCGTGCGCTTCAATAAGATACCAGTCGAACCGACTTGTAGCGCATGTGAGCGAATGGCTTCGTCGTTAAAGATTTCGCTGGGTAATCCGAAACCGATAGAGGAAGATGTCGTCGCTGTCAGCAGATTGCGTGCGATGTCGACTGCCTGCGTTGTACTGGGGTCTAAAAATTCGGGGCAGGTCAACACCATGACGGACTCGGTACGCATAACGCTCAAGCCCACAGAGTTAGACGGTGCGGGCGAACTCGGCCTGATATTTAGCGATTCGAATAACACTGCGGCACGAGTATCGTCGGTCATGACCGGGCTGATCCTGCGATGCACGACTGCAGCATTGAGATCACCCACCTCCAGTAATGGCTTAAAGCCGTTGCGGGCGGCACGTAGACGCCCTCCTAGATCGCGACGATGCACGAGCTGCGGAACGTCGATCGCTTGCTTGGGAATCGCGATCGTCGAATCGATGCCACCAATCAAGTCCAGCGGAACATCCGAAGTCGATTTCAAAGTCTGGAATACAAATCCTTTGGTATCGTTCATGCTGAGAATTCCGAACCCGTCGGAAGTGAGTACGCCAATCGAACTATCGACCAGATCAACGACTTGACCACTCGACAAGGCCAAGGAACCATCGTCCTTGGACAGAGGCAAGAAGACATCATCGCGGACCCGAGGCGTCGATGATCCAGAGCTTTCGGCGGCAGTGAGTTCCGCCGAGGCGAAAAGCGTCTTGGAGACCGTGATCGACCATTTGGCATTGGCATCCTCGCGTGCAATCTGGACCGGAACGAAGCCTTGCAAATCGGCTTGGAACAGAAAAGCGAATGCAGCACCGTTAGGCTGTTCCGCGATGTGCAATTCCCAACGCGGTTCCTGGTCATGGTGGATGACACCAGTCACGTAGGAATGTAGCGTCGTACCGAACTGAGAATTCGAAATCGTCACTGTTGTCAACGTGCGTGTGTCGGCACTGACATCTTGAATGTCCGACCCGTCGAACTCGAACGTGACGGGAGTGGATGTTTCGCAAGTTTCCCAGATCAAGGTTCCCTGCAGGCCCGTCAAGGTTCCCTGCAGGCCCTCGGGCGGATTGATATCTCCTGTTTCCCACAGCACCATGGCACCGTGCAGAAACTTGCTCGAATCGTTGGCCACTGGTTCCACGTTAAAGGTAAAAGCGTCTCCCTGAACAAGAGCTGGGCGAGCGACGAGTGTCACATTCACTTCGGGGATCGTACCTTTCAAGATGTCGAGTTCGAAATGCCGGTAGCGCGTGATGCGCCCGAGGAATTTCGTGTCGGTTGCACCCAGCAGTTTGACTTGCAAATCAAACTGCGGAGCCCCGGTCGAAGAGATGCGAAGCCAGGGCGTCGGCACCATAACCGTGGCACCCTTGTTTTGCGCATTGAGCACGCTGGCGACCAATCGCACTCCGAGGTCATCGTCAACAAGCGCCAAGACGGCGGAATTGTCCGACTCCTTCTCCGTTGCCCACTTCGCAACAATTGTGAGGCTTTGCGAATCCGTCTCTGGCAAAATTGCTTCTTGCAGCTCAAGCGTCCCCGAGTTGTCGACCGCCAACAACAAACGGGAGACATCGCGCCGCGGGCCCCGATCAGGGCGGAGCGTGTTGATGACACGGACCGGTCCCTGATCCAAAGCCGTCGGCCAGGCCATCGCCAAAATGCTGCCGGGTAGTAGGGAGCCGAGCAGCCTGGCCTTAGCGGCATCCGCTGGATTGTCGAGGGCGTAGACGGACGATGTTAGGCCCGTCGAACCAGACAGAGAACCAGACAGATGCCAACGGTTTTCCGCTGTCGGTTCTGGCTGCCAGGAAAGGGTCAAGCTGGTCAAGACCGCAGTCTCTGCGGTAATATTGGAGGATTTGATAAAACCAGCCAGCTTGTCCGCACAACAGGTCGTATTGGTATCATCGCTCCAGGCCGCTGCGAGTGGGAATGCCTCAGCGGTCGGCTCCCAAGCCAACGCGACTTGTTTCATCGATTGTGGACGCGGAAGAGCAAATTCTCCAGTTCGAAATCGATAGAGCAGCAGGCCCTGCTCACCGGCAACCAGCAGAGAGGGATCGGTGCCGGATGAAATCCCCAACAGGCCTTTGGCAAGCGGTTTCAACGGCTCTGAATTTCCGGCGACCTCGATATTAGCACTCCACGTCTGGCGCAGAACTCCCGAGAGCCGATCCCACAGACGAATGTTCGAGGCTGTTGAGATTGCCGCCACAACGGGCCAATTCGCCTCGGACAGTCGCAAGTTCTGGAGTGGGAGACTAAGTTTCTGCTCGACTCCCGTGTGATGTTCGCGGACAAGAATGTTGCTGGGGCCGCTGCCGATGGTCTCCGTAGTCGTCCATTTGTCGTTTGTGAAGACGCGTGAGACGGTTCGATCGGGTTTGGCTTCGAGTGTCTGAGTTCCTGTCTCAGCATTGACGTCGGAGATGCCCGATTTTCCTTCGCCTTTGGAGTCCAATATCATCCAACCAGATGCTCCCGTACCCGCATTGGGTGCGCTGTTATCGAAGACCCATGAAAACGGTCCCGGAGATGCCCCGCCAGCGAGATTCACTACCACAACGATCTTTGTTGATTGCTCAAAGTGCACTGCATCAAAATGCAAGATCTTAGCGCCCTCTTCGCCAGGCGAGATGAAAAATTGTATTGGATTCGAATTGGTTGACTTTTCCCAATAGGTCACGCATAACTTTTCATCTGCGGAATTGGTTGCGTCCTTTTGCCTCTCTAGCGCCACGGCATAATTCGCCGTCGTACCGCGCACAAACTGCTGGCGGTATTGGTTCTTAACCGTTGCTTGACTGCCTTCGAGGCCGATAAGAACCTGTGGCTCGCCCAGTTCATCGACCTTGAGATCCAGTTGGTTGACTGTCCCGCCGCAGGCCATCTGGCGCTCGAGTTGTCGGTTGCT
Organism: Pirellula staleyi DSM 6068; assembly: GCA_945875845.1. Lineage (GTDB taxonomy): Bacteria > Planctomycetota > Planctomycetia > Pirellulales > Pirellulaceae > JBKCUI01. Next base: position 36,208 of record CAMCMB010000061.1, on the reverse strand, counting down.
CAGATTCCAGAATTCCACAAATCCCACACGGCCAACAGCCAGAATCGGCCGGCCGTTCACAAACTGAAAGCAGACTGCTGACAGATCTTTCGGGGTAAAAGTGCCAATTTCAGCGGGCGACACCCAGCGGCGGCTGTCGAAGTCGAGATCCCAGACTTCGATACGTGATTCGGCGACCCGAAGTGCGACGGGAACGACAGTGTCAGCAAATGTTGCCGCGACCACTTTCTGTGAGTCCTGGGGAGCAAAGCCGTCCACCAATGTCCATTTTGTTGGAGGGCTAGTATGTGGTGCACGAAAGAGCCTCGCTTGTCCATTGCCGTCGATGGCCAGGAGGACATTACCCGCATTCACGTTGATCAGACTCAGCGCTTGGTCTGCAAGAACTCCACCCAAGCCGTCTGTGCTCAAGTTGATCGGATTGGTAGTCGTATCAACCTCGGCAAAGGACAAGGCCTGTCCGCCTGCAGCAAAAATGGCATTGGAGCCCTCAGCCTCGCAGAGTGCGAAGGTCGACAGCTGGCTCGAACCGTTGACGAGGTGGCGATTGGGTTGCGCGATTCCATTTTTCGAATAGATCTCGACACTCAATTTCGAATCAGTGATGACCTCTGCTGCAATAAACAGAGAGGGTTCCGTGGTCGCTAGCCGGGCGCGAACGGGTTTCAAATCAAGTAGTAGTGGATAGGGTAGTTTGGAAAGGATCTCGATCAATGAAGTCGACTCGCCATTTCGGCAGCACGCCAGCACGAACAGGCCTGGAACAGGACTGCCGTTTGGTTGCAAGGCTTTGGCATCGAACGCCAATGAAACCGAAGTCACCTCGGCGCCCAACTTCGGATGCTCGTAGAAACAGATCGGTGGTGCGCCAGGCGCTCCAAGTTTGGGGAGCTCCCGCTCAATCAAGAAGCATCGAACGGATCCATCTGCACCGCCGAGCGCAATCACGGTCGTCACGGCATCGAGGACTTGGTTAATCGGTCGTGGACCGCCAAATTTGGTCGGCTGCAGAGCGACGAATTTATCGAACGAAATGGTGCCCAACGAGGGGGCAATTGCAATTGCTGTTACAATTGTGTCGGGTAGGTCAAATCGCCAAACCTCTCCTACACGGTCGTCCCAAAGTCGCGCCGATCCATCGGCACAGCGCAAGAGGTAAAGGCGGTGATGTTGGCCGGGGCTTGCAGTATCCTTGGGCTTATCCAATCCATCAAATACGACCACTGCTTCAACCGATGAATCGGGCTGCAGACGGCGACGTTCAGCCTGCGGCAGCAGCGGCTCGAATACGAAGGTTCCAGACGCGGTGTCGTTTTTCGAACTTAATGCCGGCCACACTCGGACCGTACCGTCTACATGGACCAAGACTGCGTCGATCGGTTGAGCGTCTCGGTCTGAGGAACCGCGAAGCGTCAGGACGCCGTCGCGATAGCGATCCTGGCAATGCAAGATCCGACGGCCGGTGTCGACTTCACTGACGAATAAATCGCTAGGTCCCTTTTGAGCATCCGTGGCCGTCAATGCCAGCAGTTCTCCGTTCGGACCGCGCCCCTGTTCGATCACGGACGTCTGGCTGCCATCGCTTAAGTGCGGCAACGTTCGACGGGCCAGCAGCGTTGCGCTGGAATCCGGTAGAGACTCCCGAATGAGCAACTGTCGCGGATTGGAACGCTCAAGTTTCAGATCGATCGGTTGCGTCAACGACCACTCACGGCCCAGGGCATCCGCCAGGCTATTCTTGCCTTCTACCGACAGCAACAATGAGCTGGTTTTAAAATTCCAGGATACAACTCCACTCAGCGAACTCAAGCGGCCGGGGACCGACCTATCCACCGATGGGGGTGGAATCTGATCCGCCAGCGGAAATGTCCAGTCGAAGGTGCCCGTGACGCCAGCGACGTCATAGGCGCCGTCTGCGGTGCCGATCCGTTCCAATGTCACTCTGATTTCCTGGTTGGAATGATGCACAAACCAAGGGGCTTGCCCGAAGAGGTTTACCCTCTTCTCAGGTTGGGACGGGTCAAGAGCCGCCGTTGACGCAACTACGTCCTGCAGATCTGCAGGATTCAACAAGACACCTGTGATTTCAATTTTCTGCGGCTGTGGGTCGTCGAGAGGATCGCCAGCAAACGTAAAAATGGCATCAACGGGATAAAACGGATGACCTCCGATCCGTGGCCAATTTGAGATGCTGTGAAGATCATCCACACCGTCGATCTGCTTTCCGTAGACGCCGATCGTTCCCAGCGGGGTCGCAATCCCAGGATCGGCGGGAGCGACGGTCCACTGATCGGTAGTACCAATTCTGATGAGCAGTAGACTATTGCAGACGAGGTTCAAGTCCTTACCATCCGAGGTCAGGACGAGCTGTACAGCCCCCGCACCATCGGTGGGGCTGGTAGAGATGACGATGAACTCGGGATCACCGGCGAAGTGGGGCTGCGCTAACCTTTCGACGTAAAAATCGTTCCGGATCGTGCCCTTGGGGGCCGCCAGTCGAACGCCGCCCAGACCATCGATGAACCAGTCGCGTGGCTGCCAACGATACAACTCCTGTCCAGATTCCACATCCCAGACGATAACTGCACCGTCGTCGCCCCCTGTGGCCAGCACGACGCTTGCTTTCAACCTCGGAACGACGCTGGCACCCGTGACACGACCGCGATGGGCAAGTACCTGAAAGAATGATTTCGCTGGAACGCTTTCCTGTCGGAGGTCCCAGTCAGGTTCCCATTGCGCCCAGCTCGAAGATTGTCCTGCGCCCGCTGCGGTCACCGCGACGAGGAATCGGGATTCCACTTCTGTTCGGTCACCGAACGCCAATTGTGAGACATCGCCGAGCAGGGCCTGGTCCGGCGGCACGAAACCAGTCAATGTCTCAGCGCTCGTTCCCAAAACTTGGATTGGCAGCAAGTCAGCAGTGGAACCTATTACGGGCAACAACAGGTTCCACTGACAAGTCCGCGTGACATTATTGTCTTTGACAATTCCCCAGACATATAGGGTGTCTTTCGTCTGCCCTGACTCCGTGGAGTCAAATCCCTGTAGAGCCATGCCCAGGATCGGTGTGTTATCAGCGACGATCAGGCGCGGGCATTTCTTGTCGTTGGGGGTCGCATCGGCCGAAGCGAACAACAAGGCAGTGGGGGCGATATCGTTTTTCCAGACGGCGACATGGATCAGATGCTCGGAGCCATTGTGCGTGCCGGCCAACAGGGTCTGGGTTTGGGGTGAATTGGCTGCCTGATTCCGAAAATCCATGCGGTCGATTGGGCGCCCGTCAAAATTAAGTGGCGGTCTGTCTGGCGCTACGGTCGCGAGCTGGTTTTGAACGATATTCTGAAGATTTGAGCGTGAGTAGAAAGCAATGTTTCCGTCACTATGTCCCACCAGCAGCATCGAAGTCAGAACATTGTTAAGCTGCGCGATGATGGAATGCAGACTAGTCACCATTGCCGAGCCTGTCACAGGTAACGGCAAACTCAGAATGGATCCCACGCGTGGCAAGTCATTGTTATCGCGATCCACTGCACACGACCAGATCTTTGCCTTTCCATCGACCATCGCGGCAATCATGAATTCCGTCGGCTGGGCCTTGTCTGCCGTCAACACGATGCGAATCTGGTTCAGACTGCCCGTCACATCCGTGAGCTGACGAGGTTCCTTCCAGAAGCTGGGGAACCAGGCAAACGTTCGGTCGGCCTCGTCGACATAAACGACCAGCAGGGTTTGGCCAATTTCGCTGAGGCCAACTTCTGCCGCGTCAAGGCAGCGGATGGCAGCGGTGCGAAAGACGGGAGAAACGTGTCCGTTTGACGCCAGAAACTCCGCCTTCCGTAAACCATCCTTGGCGTCAGTTACCGAAATTTTTGGTGTCGAGAGCGTCGCGTCGTCCGGTACCACAGCCCCCGCCCACTCCAAGCCCCCCTCGAGAATATTCTCCCTGGAACCAACCTCCAGCGATGCGGATTGTTGAAGCCCGGTGATTGTCCAGTTGAGCTTTGGAGGTTTACCGAGCTCCGTCGGACGATCGATGCCGACCTTCGCCTTCAATTTGGGGTGAAACCAATTCTCAACAATCACGTAGTCGCCACTCGTCGCCTCAATGGGTGCCGCGGCACGCGCGAAGCGATCTCGCAAGGCTCGGACGCGATCGTACTCCATTTCGACGCGCAAGAGAAAATCGCTGTCGACGGGAACTGGCTGTTGGACTTCGCCGGGTGCCGACATGGGATTGCTGGGGGGCAGCATAATGCCATCCGATTTCGGGAAGGATTCCGGTCCTTTCGGGCGCTGCGTCTGTTGCTGTTCGAAATGCTCAAGCTGCAGATTTCGATGATAAATGTCCAAGTGCGTTGTCGCATTCGTCACTGACCAAGTGGTCCACGGCAGCAGAGTCGCGACGGTCGGACCAGTACGTTGAGAACTCGGCTGGGTATCGAAAGCAATCTCGGCAAGCACATCCTTCGCGACCCTCAGTGAAAAGTCTCCCAATGGCAGATCGACCAAGCCCTGGTTGCGATCGCGGACAAGCTTGATTGGATTTTCGGAGGAGGGTACGTCGGCCGGCAAGTTCGCGCCGGTCAGTGATACGTCGTTCAATCCGGCCCAGGGACCCGGCACCCAGGCTTCGACGGCTTGCGGGCCAGCCACGAATTTGATGGTACCGTCCACCAGTTTCGCGGAGACCTGCATCTTGGCCGGATCCTTGAACTCGACATTGGCAAACTCCACACGCGCCGTCGTCAAAGACAGAGCCAGCTCTGGCGCATGCGGCAGAGCACTCGCATCGAGCATTGGCCGGCCGAAAAACTGCAACTCGGGTGACCGGCCGAAAACCTGCGGATCACTGATCGCCAGGGTCGCAGACCATTTGGACGTCGAGGTCGACTTAGTCTTAGTCAATCGGAGTCGAATACGGGGTGGTTCTTGACGATCTCGGGCGACGGGTTGGTCGCTCGCCGGCTGCGGCTTCAAACCAAATTCGAAGGACCAATCCAGTTGATTGATCGCCCATAAACCATGCAGGTTCGAATCGAGTGACGCGGATTGCACGGCGAGCAGCGAAGGAACGTCGGTAAGCGACAAGTTCCAGTGCACCCACACGCCGGCCGCGGTTCCGCCGCCATTGGCGTTGATCGTGGCGTACTGCCAGGCAGCGGGTAACTCGGACGTGTCGTCTGCCGTGCGCCCGGTTGTCAGCAAAGGTGGCATCTTGGTGATTTGAAGTCCCTTCGGCACCACATCGGTAGTATCCGTGGTGGCGGTGGCCGTCAATTTTCCGTCCAATTCGGCGTCCAATTCTGCGTCGGGTTCCCAATCACCCGCGGCGATATCGACGAACTCGAAGATCTCATTGTTGCCGTCGCCCCACGACCAGCAGGTTTCGGGGAACCAGTCGCGGCCTAGCAGGTGCAATCCAAAGCCCGGGCGTTCTATCGTCAGTTTGGAAGGAGGAACGAGGTCTGTCCGTTGTGTCCGCTGTAAATATCGTTCAACTACGACCGCACCTTCCCCCGATGGGGCATATTTCAATTGGGCCAATCTGATTCCGACGGTATCAAGTTCGGTGTCGAGGAGTGAAATGCTCTGGGCTGTGTCGGTCAGTTCCTGCCACCGAACGCGAACCACGGATGGGTCCGCAGTCACCCGGACCGGAGACCACCGAAAGGTCCGCGTCTGGCCCTCGTCGTCGACTTCCAATTGCAAGCCGTCATTCCCGATCGCAATGGCCTTCACACTGAGATCGGCGAACCAATTGTCTGCTAGGTAGTTCTTGATGGGATCGGGCCAATCTGAGCCTTTCTTACCGATGACCAGCCTTCCCGATAGGATCTCGTACGGACCTCCGTTCGGATCACCTAGCAGACACGCACCGGACAATGTCACATCCGTCGCCGGAACTCTGAAGGCGTCCTTCCCCGCGACAGACAGTAAAATGTCTTCCGTGAGGGTGAGCTGCTGAGGTTTGAACAGCCCCGGGACGATGGGAACTGAATCGAACTGGATCTGAATTCCGTCCGCATGGGGACTGGTTCGTCGAGGTATCAGTGTCACTTGAAACATGTAGCACCCTTTGGCAATGATCGAACGTTTGGAGCATGGATAATTCGGATAACCCGGACTTTTGCAACGAATGCCGGCTGACTTATGAGATTACGAGAAACACTTTACGACTCGCGATTCCTGTCCCGCCCGCACTGCTATCAGCCGGTAATTTTCCTTGTTACGTAACTTGTCGCGTATTTGGTCCGCCGCAGGCAAGACGTTCAAGTTGAACGTCAGCCAGTATCCAGGCACCACCCCAGTCTCCGTGTAGGAGCATTGAACTGGGAGCTTGTCTGGTGTACCATTTCCGCGCGTGATGCCGTGCAGCAACTTGAGTTCTGCATGGACAAACGCAGTAACATCATCTTTCTTCTTGAGCTTGATGGTGGCGACCTGGGTCATGATGCGAGCTGGCGGAGGATTCGTCCCGTCAGGGGCTAAAGCCAGCCAGAGTTGATACTCTGTCTCGAGATCGAGCGCATCACGGGTATGCACTTTGCCCAGCGGGGTTCCATCGAGTTTCAATTCCACGGATTCATCCAGCCGCACTGCTTCGCGCAGTTCATCGGCATTTAACAGGTCGCCGAGCCGATTCAGAAGGAGCGTCACCTCAAACTGATCTTGCGCAATATTTTTGACGCGTGGAGGACGAACTGCCGTCCAGCCTGGTGAGCGAGAAGCTGATGGCAGGCCAGAGGCTGACTTCGAGTCGGTTATCGGAGTCGCTTCCGCTGTCAAAACATCGGCCGCATAGCGGGGTTCGATCCGCGCCTGATACTTGTAGTAGTATGGAAGGCTCGGCAATGACACCAGCCGTTCATGTCGAAACAACGTTATCTCATCAGATAGCCCATTTGCCGGTACCGGTTTGAACTGAGCGGCAGTTTCCTGCGACAGAACCGTCAGCACACCTTTGTCGCCAAACGAGCCAAGCGGGGAGCCGAATTTCACTTCGCGTGTGTCCGGATTATAGGACTTCACTATTTCTGCAACGTCTGGATCGGATGTATTTTTCAGCAAGACAGGATATCCCACCAGCGAATCGGGAGACGCATCCCCGTCAGTCAGGAAAAGTTTCTCACCAAGAATCTCAAAGTTGAATGGGGGACGCATCTGGGGCGGCGAAGTCTTGGAGGTTTCCCTGATCGCGTATCCGAGCGTATTCTCCGGTAGTTCTGCATTAAGTGGACGAGAAAATTGAAGCTTGATCTTGTCCGCTCCATCTGCCGACCCGGTGTCGACAACGATTGCCTGACCAGAAAATACTAAGACCCCCTTGTTGTAGTCCGCGGGATTTTCAGCACCTACCATTTGTATGACCACTTCTTTAGCATTGACGTCCGCTTTAGCAGCAATCGTGATCTCTTTAGAATCAGGAAAGGCCTTGTTCTTGAAAATCTGTTCTGGAAAATCCGTTGGCAGAAGCCGCGAGAACTCGAGTTGGCACTCCAGAAATCCGGTACGACGCTTCGCCTCGGCCGAGAGCAATGACTGCGAACCCGAAGGGGGCAACCGATATAGAAACTCGACGCGCGAGGGGTGCGGATGCACTGCCACGGGCAGCGACCGGGGTTCTTCCCCCGCTAGCAACCGACGTCGTCGGACTATCACGTGAGATTGCTCTTCTAGCCCATGCAGCCGATCGACGGTTGGAATTGCAGATTTGTCCAACCAACGCAGGAACGACTCGTAACGCGAAACGCGTCGAGCACCGACAATCAACTTCTGGCCCAGGCGATCCGGCATAGCCATGAGCACGTGCGACCAGCCTCCTACGGAGGGCACCGTCTGCCAGCGACGGCCCCAGGGTTCGACCACAATCAACTTGGGTGCATTGGGATTATTGGGATTATTCGACGTCTGTAGCGCCAGTTTTTCCGTGGCCAAAGCAGCTTCGCACACTAGGTAGGCCGGTTCGTTGTCGAGGAGCATGTCTCCTCGAAGTTTCGTCCACTTGCCCAATTCATTCGACAATTTGCTTAATTTTTTTGGATCGCCCTTCGCACTATTGAGAACAACGTCTTCAATTCGGACAAGGTCTCCCTTTTTGAGCCCGCTAGCTTCTGGGACTCTCAATGTGTCAAAGTCGCCAGCGGGCACGGTAACCAGCTTGGCCACCATGGGCGTATCCACGCCATCCAGTTCTAATAAAGTGAGTCGCAGCTCTGTCAAATCGGTAACGGTAGCACGGAAGTCCGTTGCCTTGAGCTTTTCTTTTAAGGTGATTTCTAGGTTGTCCGAGACACTGTTGCCCGGGACAATGACGGGTTCTTCTTTGACCTCCGCCGTCCGGGCGACCACCGACAGATCAACCAGAAGTTGCTGCGGCACTACCGCCAGTTTAACGAACGCGTAGCCCAATGCATCATCATCATCGATCAAAACATTTTGGTCTTTGTCGGGCCGAGGTAATTCCGTGTCCGGTTCGCGCGCCACCAAAATGTAGACTTTGTGGTCTGCCTTGCTCGAATTCAAGATCTGCGTCCAGTCGAGCGCTTCGAGTTGCTGGACGAGTTCTCGCTGTGAGAAGTAACGATTGTCTTCGTCAACCAACGCCAGATCAATGGCGAACCCCATCCGCTCAAGCCAATTGAAATAGTGAACCACCGTATCCGTTGGAGTCACGTTGGTCGCAAACTCGGCTGGTGCAAAGTAGGCCGACAGCTTTTCGGCGGTCGATGCATCGATTCCCTCGGATTCTGGGAAGACTTGGTGGTGTGGGCGTCGAATCAATCGCCACTTCCGTAACTCGGCCAAACTTCGAATGCCCACCAGCGCTGCAGTTAAACCAGCCGCTTCGTTGACTTGAGGAGCAAGTGCATCGCCGATCTTCGTTCGCTTTGGGTCTGTGCGGTCGGCTAATCGTTCCAGATTCGTGATAAATCCTTTGGATCCAGCATCTGTTTTCGCGGTCTCGCGCATACGTTCATGTAGCGAGTTGTCGGACGGTGCACTCGTGATCGGAATATCGATATTGAAGGGCTTCAATAGGGCATCCGTCAACGGGCGGGGTTTGCGATCGTCTGGCGGGTTTTTGTTGTTTTCGAACCACTGTGATACAAGCGTGTTCCACTGCGCCTGATGCGGCCATGTCTCCCCGGGCACCATGTACATGTTGGCCTCCGCCAGATCGAGCGTGCCCCCTGGGGAGGCATGTCGCATGGTGTCTACGATATTCAGGCGGCTGCGGATGATATTCGCCAAGTGCTGGGCCATGTCAAAATCGAGCATTGCCTGCTTGAACGCCTCCGCCTCATCCCCACCCGTTTCGCGCAACGTTTTCTGGCGTGGGTCGGCCGATTCGAGCGCTCGCACCGCGTCCGCAATGTCTTTGATCTGGCCGTTATACTTCGCCAGTCTATCCACATCGTTCATCGTGTCAGGAACATTCTTATCCGCCGCCGGTAGGCCGAGGAACAGATTCCGCATGCGAGCAAATAACAACTCCACCCGTTGCTCTTCTTCGGTGCGGTTTGCAACACCTTCAACCGCACTCTCCAACACCACGGGTGACTGGAAGTAGGCGTCAATCGTCCAGAACCAGTTCGTGAGCGCCTGATGGAGTGTTCGCCAGTCCGCACGAATCGCACTTCCCCTGAACAACTCGTTCAGCGTTTCTGCGACTTGGAGGCGGGCTTTCTTCAAGTCGTCTAATAATGGATTGAGATCCGAAAGCCACAGGAAATATTCCCATACTTCTATTATATTCGGTACCTTTTGGTTTGCCGGTTGTGGCTCCCACAAGCGACCCGAGGCATGTTCACTGTGTAGTCGCCATTGCGTGGCCTGCCGAAAATCGGTCTGTGATCGAGCGAAGATCAGCTCCGAGTGAACTTCGACCAATGTCCGTTCAATACGCTGCGAGGTGAAGGCGTCCTGAAAGATGAACTCGACACCACCATCCTGTGCATCGCGCGGCGTGTGCCAATGCAGACGCACCGGTCGCGGTAGTTGGTTTCGATCGGACGCGAGTAAATCGCTGCGGCAAGGACACTGGGCCAATTGCTCGAATCGCAACTCATCGGCGGTCAACCACCTATTATTATTATTTTCGACATTATTATTTTCGACGTTTTTCGACAGCGGCTCCTTGATGCGGCTGATTTCTGCCTGACTGATGAATTCCAAGCCGTCAATCGCTAGCAACTTTTCGCCCGTCGAAATCGTGTTGGGAATCTGACGAGCCAGAAACAGGTTTAAGGGGACCACGCGTCGATCGCCCGATTCAAACTTGGGTCGCACATACCAGCGGTAGCGCTTGCCCGCCCGCAGCTTGGCGAAATCCAGCGTCAATTGAGCGGATTCAAGCACGTCTTTTTTCGACTGAGCGCCGCTGAACTCGAGCGTTCCAACGAACAACTTGCCCGCAGTATCTTCGGGCAATGGGCCTGGAGCCAGTTCCGAGGGTGCGCGGACCGCTTTGGTCACCCGCGTGATATCCGGCGTCAGCTCGTCGCCCGGCGCGTAGAATCCCGAAAGCGGGATCGACTCTGGCTGGACCCAGAGTTCAAGCGTCAGTGGTTGACGAGATTTATCGTCCGTCCATCGCTTCACAAATCGCGAACCTGTGCTTTCGAACACGACAAACTGAGGTTCAAACTGAGGTTCCGTACTTGTTTCTGAACCCGCAATTTGCAGCAGACTATCCGCCTGGAACACCAGCGCCAGTGGGGGCAGTGGCTCACGGCGCGGAGGCAGATACAAGGATGTGACCGGCCGCCACTTGACAGGAGGTAAACTGGCAATCGTACGCGCCGTTTCACCGAACGGCACGGCACGCAGGAAGTACGTCACTAAAGGAACTCCCGGTCGCAGACGCGGGTCGGCGAATGTCCACTCGCCCTCGGGCCCGACACGCACTGGAAACTCGTCCGCTGCCAGGAACGGCTCGGCATGCACATACAGGTCTTCACCAACGGACCAGGTCGTGGTGCGGATCGGCACTTCACCCAGGCTGACAGGTTCGCGTTCCCATTTGAATTGCCTAAGGATTTCGAAGCGATTGATGCTTCCGAAATAGCTCGTGAAGAACTCATCTTGAAAACGCACCGCAAGTTGCACCTGCACCCGCCCGCTCGTGGGCGTGACTGTAGCAGCGCTGGGATCGGTGGCCGCGACAGCATCGGGGATAAATGTCTGACAGGGAGTCAGCAGCGTGACAGCATCGTGAAGTTTTGTCGCGTGGTCGGAGTCGTTCTCAATCGCGCCTTTTCGCATCCCCCGGCGAATCTGGGGATGTTGATCATCGAACCACTTGGCCGGTTCGTCCGCGTCGCCTTTGACGTTACGAACAATTTGGATGTTCGTCACGTCGACTTGTTCGTCAGCGTTCAAGTTGAACGTCAATCCGATCTGGCGTTCAATCGTGGTGTAGTTGGCATACAGTTCGATGAATAGATAATCTTCCGTCTTACCTGAATAGTCTTTGGGGACCGTCGTCAGGTCGAGTTCCAGCTTCACTATCTTGCGATCGAAGGTCTTGCCAGACTCAAGTGTGAAAGCGTGTTTTAACGGCTTGTCGGGAGTGTTTTTGATCGTAAGTTCGCCGATGGGCGTGCCACTATCCCTATCCCAGGTCACGTTGACTTTCGCCGTGTCGGGAATCTGATCCGGAAGCAAATCGGTGGCGTTCTGAATCGTGAGCCAATCCAGTTCAACTTGGAATGGACCGGCTTCGGGATTAACGCAGACGAGCGGCAGCCCACGCCGGGTCACCAGTCGATTTTTCTGTGCCTGAGCCTCGGTTGAGCTTGCGTCGACGCGCTTACCTTCCGCGTTCCGTTCGACAAGCATGGCCTTATCATCGTCCCCATTGCCATTGAAAGCATTCGTCGCGTAGTGTGAGGCAGGGTCAGGATTGGGAAATTGCTCGAAGTCATTCAGCAGTGAAGCCAGAAAGATCGATCTGGCCCGCATGACACGTGTGACCTCGCTCGTCGCCGACGCGTCGAGTCTTAGATGACTGAGACTCTGAGCGCGCAGACGCTCGTATTCCAGGACTGCCCCGAGGTCCACGTCATTGGTCGATTTCGCGGAACGCGGAGCAATGCCGAGTGCCACCAGCTCTGCCGTCGAGCGATACTCGCTGGGAGGAGCCCAGTCGGGCCGTTCGAGTTGATCTGCCAGTGACCAGAAACGTCGATCGCTGGAACCCACCCGCGGATCGCGCACAATTTTCAGTTTGTCCCCAGCAATCCGCCAGCGCTCGAGCTCCTTATCAGCAGGGGGGGCGTCTACCTTAAAGGCCGTCGACAGCAACTCCGCCTCGGCCTGTGCGATCTTCTTAAGAGCTTGTAGCCGGATCATGGCCGCTGAGCCATGATCGTTAGCGGGATCTTCAGAAGGTTCGGGCAGCGAATCCATATTCGCTCGATCCCACGGCATGATCAAATCCAGCAGCCGTGGCGGACTAGTGGTATCAGTGGTATTACGGATCGGCACCAGAATTCGGACCACACTGTTTCGGAAAGGTGTGATGTGTTTTCGTTCAACCGCTGAGGCGCGGTCCGACTCCGGAACGTTAGGACCGGTGTCGCGGGGCATGTTTACGTAGTCGCCCGCACTGAGCAACGGCGTAAACCAACTATTGTCGCCGGACTCAGGTGACGGCACGAGCAAGCACCAGCGGTTGGCGTTGGGTCCCTTTTCATAAAGCGTCCAGGTCAAGGATTTGGCGTCATCCGGCTCGTCAGTCGACGCCGCGATGTCGTCCGGACGAGGCAGGTTGCGCAGTTTGTTGACAGAATTCTCAACGGCAGCCACGCGTCGCTTGACCCTGTCAATGATCTGGCCTTGAACATCAAAGCTAGGCGAGATTGACAACTGGTATCCAAAAATTGGGACGCTAATAGACAAGCTGCCGCGGAAGCCGATCTGTCCACCGCTGTCAAAGCCAACGTCTCCTGCCAGCTGCAGCTTGATGCCCTGTTCTGGCAATCGATACGGAACTTGGCGAATGACGGGGACGGGCACATCGACGATAATCGTCTCTTCAATGGTTTCGGCTTCCCAACGCGTCCGACAGCCCCAGCGCCGGCATTTGACGGTGGGGTAGCTGATCGTAAACGAAATCGTCTTGGCAACGTGGACCCATTCGATGGCGGGTGTGGGAACGATGACGTAGGCGGAAACGCGGAATTGAATCGACGCATCCACACTGCCATAAGCCGACACCCCGTCGGATCCGATCAGACCGCCGAAATCGAGAGCCACCCGTAGATTGCCGCTAAATTCGAAACCGCCACATCCGGGGACTTCTAGCTTCCTTTCCGGCAGGTTTCCCAGTAATGTCAGCCACGCTCGCAGCAACACGCCGAAGCGCCCGATCGCGATTCGGTAGCCACCTGTGGCCACGACGCTCGCCCCGAGAAATGTCTCTTGATAACTGAGCTCCTCCAGGTAATAGTCGACGAGGTCTTCGGAGATGTAGAACGAGAAGCGAGCTTTGACCTTGGACAAGATTTTCGAGAGTTGCTCATTCGCTTCAATAAAGGGATTGGGACGCGTTTCGGCGACGAACGATAACGTTTTTTTGCGGGGACGAAAAACGATCACTCCGGCCATCGCCGGCCGGGACCGATTGGCCGACTCCCGGACTTTTGCCAAGCTGGAGAACAGCCACACCTCGCCGGCGGCCACGACATCCAGGTTGGTGTCGATATACATCGTGAGCGCCATGACATAAGCGCTCACTACTTTCGGCGCACCACGGTTCGAGGCGATCCAAGCCGAGGCAATGAAGGACACGTAGATATCGCCCTCGGGTTCGAATTGCCAGTTGTCCACGTTCTCGGGCCGGATTTGATCGAGCCGCGCCAGAATTTCTCGCGGCTCGGGGTCGCGGTCGACTCCGGCCAGCCGATTGTTCAGCGATACCCCTGCTCCAATTCGTTTCAGTACGACGCCGGGAAACAGATCTGCTTCCAGTTCCATCCCTGCATAAACCACGATGCTGGGAACCACACGGCCATTCTTCTTGCGACCCGAGCCGAATTTCAGCGTCGTCTCGATTTCCGGGAATGCCGAAGTGACCAAGCGCCCGGAGGCTGCGAAGAACTTCTCGGTGTCGGTCTGTTTGCAACCACCGGTTCCGCTGAACGTTAGAGTCGGTCCGAGCTTCAGCTCGAAGCGTATTAGTCCGGAGAAAGACAGTTGGAGCTTTTTGCCGCCGTCCCACGTGAGACGCAGTTCGTCCGTCCCGAGAGAGACCTCCGTTCCGCCCGATGTGGCCACTTTTAACCCGGGCTTGCCGACAATCAATTGAGCCGATTTCAGCTTTTTGTTCTCGTCGAACTCGACTGCGAGCGTGACGTCCGTGCATTCAATCGTGACCAATCCATCCAGGAACTGCCATTTCGCGACGTCGCCGCCATTGGGCTTGCTGACCGTTGACGATCTATGCGCACGACGTAGCGGAAGCTTGAAACTCTCCAGCTTGTGGATCTTCATCAGATTGAGATTCTCGAACGGCAGCGTGTCTTCCTTGTCGAGGCCTGACATGCCGCCCGTACTTGCGAGACCGGTATACGATAGCGACCCGCTAGCCGATGCATCGACACTCCACTTTTTCGTACTTCCGCTCCAACCGAGCTTGACTTCGATACTGTCGATCCGTCCCTGTAGTCCCAGTTCCTCGACCGACATCTTCACCAGGCTTTTGTCGGGGCGATAGACATCCATTTCCGCAAAGATATCGGGAACCGACTCACCCGATTGCTGCCGCAACCCCAGCACCATGTCGACTTGCCGCTTGGAGAAGCCGGGAGCCTCGAGTTTGCCGACCATCGTACCCAGGCGGATCTGATTTTTGATGATGACGAATTCACTGCGGTTCTCGCCGCGTTCTTTTTCCAACGTCAACCGCAGCTTCGTGGGACCACTGAGAACTTCCGTCGTGTGGGCTGTATCAACTTGGGCCATCATGCTGAGCCCCTGATCGCTCAGCCGCAGGTGCACTTTTCTCCCACTCTCTGGTTTGGGCTTTTGGGGCCATTGATCAGGATCAAAAGCATGCGTGGTCAGCACCACGCGATCATTGTACTTATCATCACCAGGAACCAAGCCACCCGGAAAAACCAGCTTCATGTGACGCTGCGTGTTGGCATCCTCGCGTTGGAAATCGAGGTTCAATTCGCGACGACTGACATCCAAGTAACCATCCCGGTCGAGTGTGTCGAAATCGCTCTCGTTTGTTAGAGCTTCTTCCAGAGCGTCCTTGAACTGATTCAAGTCGATCGCTGGGGGCAATACCAATGCCGCGACATCCAGATCGATGGTGCGACTTCCAGCATTTCCCGCAGGAATTGCGGAAACAAAGATGCGATTGTCAGTCAATTGCCCCTTCCAAACGTTCACTCTGGCCAAAGCGATGAACGTCCATTTGACAGCGCCGTCCATCACGACTTCCAGCCTGAACATGACAGGATAGTTTGAGAGGCTCGTCTTGATCTGGCAGAATTTCGTCTTCAGTTCATTAATCTTATTACCAATCTCGTCAGTTGCCCCCTCAAACAAGTTCGAGATTCGAAAAGTCACGGCGGCTTGCTTGGATGACAGCCCCTCGAATTTTCCCAACATGCTGGATAAAGTTCGCTTCGCTCTATCCGTGTAATCCAGAAATTTTGCCTGGAGCTCCTCCAATGTCTTAAGCGTTTCACCAATCGTGGTCTCGAGCCGCTGATTTTGATCGACGCGCAAACGCAAAACGGGCAATCCCTTCTCGGCGGGTTCCGCAGTAACGGTGACGCTGAACCCGAAAGTAACCAGCGACTCATTTTGAGTCGCCGGCGCGGCGGCGGTATCAGGTGTGGTCACCAGCAAGCGAGATTCCGAACCCGAACGTTCGGCCGGCGCTTGGGCCTCGATCAGCGGCAAAGCGAAGTCGATCGTGCAGACCTCTCCGTCAGGCACCAGGATATCGACGGCCAAGTCACCTCCCTCCTGCGCCACACTGACCAGCACCGACAACTGCGTCCAGGTAAACTCAGTCTTACCGATGGGCAACAAGGGGGGCGAAATTTTGCCGCCCCCCGGGACGGTAAACTGAGCGCCTATACGACCCTCGACTTTGCGCAAGATGACCGATGCATTCCCACTCCCCAATTCAATATCGTTGTCTAGGTTTAGTTCGGTATTCGGAATGGTCGTCCCCTGGATCGAAAACGTTCCATCTTGGAAGAACTTCATTTCCACCGATAATTGGCCGCCGGTAACATCTTTGAAGGCGTTGGAATGGGAAGCGGGCGAAATGTCAAATTTTAAGGCCACACTCTTGGATGTCTCATCGATTACCGGCTGGCTCGACTGAATCTTGAGGATACCCAGGCGAATCTCGGGTGCGTCGGTCGCAAATGTGATTCCAGTCACAAGGTTGAAGCTTTCCGGAGTAACAACCGCGGCCGTGGGAGTTAGTGTACCGTCCCATTTCCATCCGTTAGGCAGCGTTACGACCACCCAGTCAATGTTATTTGTTAGCTGTTTCGCTGGCGTCGTCCCCAAGACCCCCAGCCAGGCCAATGCCGCAACCGCGTTTTTGCGAACGAGAAATCTCAACCCGAAATGATTTGTCGTGCCTTCAACCTCCCATTCGAGGAACGGGAAGGCGTAGCTGTCGGGAGGCAATGTGCCGAGTGCCCCGG
Source organism: Pirellula staleyi DSM 6068 (assembly GCA_945875845.1). GTDB lineage: Bacteria > Planctomycetota > Planctomycetia > Pirellulales > Pirellulaceae > JBKCUI01. The sequence goes on along the minus strand of CAMCMB010000061.1, from coordinate 19,523 downwards.
TTCCATTAACGATCCAATCGGGGTTACCCAGCCAGATCCAATTTTTTTCGCTAGCCATCGGGATTCTCGCTCTTCTGTTCTAATTTCTTGATTGAAAGACCTGACAGCACCGAGTTCTACAACAGTAGACACGACAGAGATGCCGAATCCTAAAAGTGATAGAGGGTTTGTTCGAATTTATTTGTGAAAAGTAAGTAACTCCGAAAGAAATTCAAATTAGACCTTCATCGTACGGTAGTCTGATCATTGGAACCGTTGAAACAGCAGTGGTCTATAAACTCTGCTTCCAACTGATAGTGATTCGGAGCTCGCACGCGTCGAATTTGCCTCATCAGTCCCCGTAGCTCGCGAACATCGTCTGCGGAACGGGCTGCTTGAACCCGAGAGTGCGCAAGCGCTAACGCGAGCCGCGGTGCAACCGATGCAAGATTGATTTGCTGATTCACAGCCTCCAGCCGCTGTCGAGCGCAGTCAAGCCTCGCTGAAAACCCGCCCCAGCAGACGGCGAGCCGGACATCGAATGAGGTGCAGGCTTCGCTAGCCAGTCGTTCTGCCTTGCATCGTGGCCTAGCCGCTTCAACGATGATCGGGGGGCTGCAGATATCGAAGTGCTGGCCGTCGGCCAAGCGGCACCGATAACGCGCACGAAACGTTCGCCCTTCCATGCCACGTAGACAGGCTCCCGGAAGCATGACCAATTGTTTGAGTTGGCCGCTCGAAGACAAATTCTCACGAGGATTGCCACAGTCCCTCACCACCGCAGGGACCGTTTGCCACCACAGGTCAGCAATCATCTCGTCGATGGAGAGCTCACCACCGGCGGGATCCAGATCGATCGCGAACTGCTGGCACAACGTCCCGGTCGCGGACAAACAGACCTCGAATTCGATCGGGTGCCACGGCAACGTGTGCGACGCCGCTAGGTGCAGCGACAACTCGAGAGGGTCGGTACTCCTGGTCGAGGCCGATTCGACGAAAGCCGAGTCGGTTGGAGGCGTCGTGGCCTTCGCGTTTCGCCCGGGCCGGCTACCGTAGGGCTCGCCTCCCGGGCGAACATAATTCACTGGCGCTGTTCGCAGCCAGTCCACGTTGGCATCTGAAAACTCAAACTGAATATTGTTTGGGTACGTTCGACTGCGAGCTAAACTCCGCGTCTCAAACATCAAAGTGCTCCCATTATACACGGGAGGCGTATCTTCTTCGGGATGCCGCAGATTGAGTAGATGTCCGACTTCATGTGCGAGCGTGCGCAGATAGATCGCTGGATGTCCGCCAATCGACTGCCAGGCGAGCGCGCAACCCTCTCTCGCCCGATGACTGCCGTCCGCCGCTCCGACGTCGAACATCACACCATGCGGCCGACGCACACGTTGGCCCGACAAATAAGCGATCGATGGAACCACTAGAGCGGTTGCCTGCCACTCGTCACTTGCGACTAGTGAGTGACGTTTTGGCAATAAACCGTGCAAATCAACCAAATCGAACGACAAGCCGCGAGGGTGATCGCCTATGGGCTCGGGATCGGCGGTTAATCTCAAGTCGATGCCAGCGTCACGAAAAACATCAGCCAGATTATACAATCTGCCATTGTGCTGAACGGAAACTGGAGGCCATTCCGCGGTTTTTGTTTTTCGAAGTCTTAAGTTGAACGACTGCATAGTGCTCGTGGCCAATTGATTAGTGAATCGTTGCCCGCATTGCCGCGCCCTTGGCTTGAAACTCTATCCCGGTGGAGTTCCAGTAGGTTCTTGCACGGCAAGGCAATCCCATAATGTCATTCATTCGATGATCAATACTCCAATGTCTCGTCCCTTGAAGCTACCGTTCTGATGCCAATCATCTAATGAGGTGTAGATTCCAAGAAAGTGTCCGATGAAGGCCGGCCACTCGCTAGGGCGGATCGTTTGGCAGCCATCGGATCCGCGTTCGGTGTTGAAGCCGTTGTGTATGTGAATCGCGTTTGAATGTGTCTTGCCGGGATCGTTACTCTGCACGGGAATATCCTGGTCCTCGTTGACGATCAGCGCGGGGCGCAGGTCGACACTTCCCGTCTTCACGACGAGGTCAGCCGCAGTGGGTGTGCCGTTGCGTTTGTGGAAACCCAATTTCAGGCGGTACCACCCGTCCATTGAGATTCTCCCTTACAACCAAATTGCTGATTCTTACGCGTGCTTGTAATAGTTGTCGACAGTTTTGCCCAACTGCCGAGGTCTCTTTCTCTTCTTGCGAACAAGGGCTTCGCGGATAGCGACTTGTTCTAAGAAGTTGCTGGATGCAACACAAACGGCCCTGACGTGCCAGCGGGTTGAAGCCCCAAATCGTTGCTGAGTGCAACTACAGTTCCGACGATATGGTTGCTTCCTGCGAGAAAGAACCCACGCAATTTGTATTCGGTACCTGTTGCTGGTACGGTTACTACCAACTCAATACCTTCCGGTAGTGGACTGGCGCCCCTTTCTGGGATACCTTCCATTGCGGGTGTGACCGAACCCACAATATTGAATACAAGCGGTCCATTCTGAGCGCTTCCAGTGACTTTACCGTCGGCGTCGGTCTCGAATTCCATCACGGACAATGGGGCCCAGGGACCCGCCACAAGTGCCTGCCTCGCGACCCTTGGGGGTGTTGGTGGCGCAGCTGACCTATCTGCCACGGCAGCGAACGAACAGAAACTTTGGTAATTCCATTTCCCTTGTAGCTTTTTCATGCAACGACTCGCTTAATTATCTGAGAAATTTCGAACGATCTGGGGTGAGACCACAACGCGAAGCTGTGAACGTCATGGGTTACTATCAACAAGAACGCAGGATCCTGTCAGGAAATTCAATGTTAGCCTTGGAGCTAGAATCTCCTGATTGCATCGAGTAGACTCTTACGAACACAAATCGTTCGTTATCCAGCAGTTTTGAAAATGTCTTGCTGGCGAGCTCGTTACGGAAGACGGCTGGATCAGTCGCTTTAGCGACCTTGGAGCGATTTTGGATTAGGTGCCTTCGCGCAAAAACACTGGAAGGATAAATAGCGACGTATGATCGTACGCAAAGGAATAACGAGCTTTTTTGTGCATCGCGACATTCCCGAATTCCGTTTTGACTGTTTTCACAAGATCGTCACTTCCTTTTCAAAGCCGATGGGCTACGAAGTAATCGAAATGAAGGAACGAGGCGTGACGCCAAATTTTCACATAGCAACCTTGAAGCGGCAAAAGGCGCGTCAGGATGAGACGATCTCAATCCTTGGCCATGCGTCGTTTCCAATCATTGCGTTTGCAGAGCCGCCGGTGACTTGTGTGATTCGTTTTCGCGATGCATTTTCGATTGCGACTCGCATCAACGTCGTATTCCCTCATGTGACCGTCGCCACATGCGAGGAGCTCTCGAGAAAGATCGAGAAGTCGGACTTGGAGCAACTAGACCGAATTGAACGCGACCAGGTAAAGTACTGGAAGCCGCAGAATATTGGTGAACTTGCTTTCAATTGGTGGGACTAAATCGGATAGGTTCAGAAGATGAACTGGTGAAAATTGTGAGTGTCTACGAACTTGAGGACAACTTGAAGTTTTATCAAGAACAAAAGGTGTTGAGGAAGGGCAAGTAACGGGCAGTGAACACAACGGTTCGATAAAGCCGGCGTGATAGAGTTACAAGAAGGTGGCGAGGCGATCGACGTTGACGATCAATTCTACTCCTCATCCCCCGGCCCCTTCTCCTCGCAGCGAGGAGATGGGAAAAGTGAGATCGGGTGTTACGGAGGGTCTGTGATGGTGGGGTTGCAAGAGTTAGTTGAAAGCAAATAGGTGCGATGATGGGAGCTGAAGGTACTGGCATTTTTCAACACGATCTGTCGGCAGAAGTTCGCGATACTTTTTTTGAGTACTTCGACAAGGGGATGGATCTCAACCAGATCAAGCAACAAATCGGTGACGAGTTTGGTTACGAATCGCTGGACGGTGTGGAGTTCGTCAAGTCAAGGACTATGGGCTGGCAAGCTTAGGCTAAAACCACCTTCGGGTTTTGCGGGCAAATTCCCTATGGTCGCTTCCATTTGATAGTTGCCAGCCTCCCTCCAACGCAACTCAATCAACTTCCATTCGAATTCATCCCCAGTCAACTTCGATGTGGAAAAGATGTTCTCGACCAGACCGATCTCGCACTCGCGACTCGATGCGTTCAATGATTGGCCTAATGCGCGAAAGTTTAGCTGATCTTGCACTTTGCCTTCATTGTGTATTTCCACCAGGAATCGATGAGTGTGATTTTGTGATAGATCTTCCCGTTTTAAACAGGGAGTCGCTCGAAGCTGCGAGTTCGAATCGATCGTAACTTTGCATAGCACAAATGGTTCGACTGCTCTCTTAAGCTCATCGATATCGGTTGCGTGCATCAACGAACGCATGGCCGGAAGATCATGCACCTTGCTCGATGCAAAAGGAGCCAGCATCAGCAGATTATCTGCTTGTTCAACTAGGGAAAGCGATGATTTGTTTTCAGAAGTTCTCCGACTGAGTAGTCGCTCATAGCGACGAATGGATTCGTCACCGTACTCAATGGCTTCCTGTCGCTGGGTGTCGTTTCCGAACACGCCCTTGGTTTGAATGTCGCGAATATGCATTCGCATGCGGTTGATCCATTCGCGGGCGGCATCCTCGCGAAATACCGGCCGGTTGTCTACATGAACGTAAATTGCACTGGTGTGAGCAACGTCCGGCTGCCAAATAGCATTCCATTGATCGCTTCGCGAGCATCTAGCGACAATCCAACGGCTTTGATCGGCAGGAAAATCCAACTCGATGTTCGCTACGTTTTCATCCGTTGCAATTTCCTTCAAAACCTCGCCGTTCGAGAGCAGTTGCAAACGGCCGATCGGGAAACGCGATTGAGCTTTAACGGTAATGGAAATCGGCTCATTCTTGCCCACAGACAGGACTTCGCCAACCTGCTTTGAATTAACCGTTACGAATAGAAGTGGCCCGGAGGAAGTAAACGTTCGGCCACGGCGGATTCCGTCGATCCATTTCTCATACGTAAAATCCCCGTCGATCTTCACGTATGCCCTTGCACAGCCGGCAATCCGAGCTGGATGGTCACTACCATTGGTGAGTGGCAACTGAAAACCGCAATCCAACAAACGGTAGTAGTCATCAGGATCTATTTGGTCGAGCGAATCCGTGAGAGCATGAATTGCATTTTGGGGAAGTTCGTGATTAGCCCCGATACCATGTGCTTCAATACTGATCGCGCCTTGTTCCCGAGCTTGTAGGATCGCGGGCTTATTGATTGGGTAGTCGAGTGAATCGTCGCCAGCGATTTGCGGACCGGTGCCGATGGGCATAACCAACCATTTTAAGTTGAGAAAACAAAGGTGGCCGTACAAATTCTGATTGCGATACTCCTCGGCCATTTCGATATGGTAATCACCGTCACAAAGTCTCTTGATCGGACCGACAGGGGCTTGTGACGGTTTGATAAAAGCATCGACATTGGTTCGATGGAGCAGTGTGAGATTGTTGGCAACTCGCAAATCCTCCGCTCGTTGCACCCTCGCGAGGTCGTCGATTCGTAAGTCAACGTTCCAGGCGTTGGTTACCCAGTGGATGTGTGTGTCACCGCTGATCCAGCCCTCTTTCTTCAAATCGACAAAACGACTGGAAGCCAATGTCAGGTCGCGTGTTTCGCCAGGCTTTAGGTCGATAGTTTCTCTCTTAAGCAGATGCTCGAAGCCACGTTCGAGAGTGACGATCGTCGGTCCAGGTGGAACATCGATCTCAAAAGTTCCATCCGCATAGAAGAAAGGTACTCGGTAAGCTCGCGGTACAGTGAAAAGCAGCAATGGCTTTTCCGTAAAGGATCGATTCAACGCAAAAGGGCCGGCATGCCGATACTGATGATCGCTCCCTTCTACCCAAACGCGTGCAGCGGTGGGTAAGTTCAGGTCGCCATCGATGAGTCGCCCGCGAATCCGTGCGGGTTCGAGTTGTTGAATGGGGACGTTAAGCTCATGTGAAACGCTGCCCGCTCGTAGTTCAATGCGGGCCGTTGGAGCATCGGCGTACAAAGTAACGAGAAAGAACTGTGACTTGGATGGCAGTACCGTCCATGGCACCGAGTTTTGCTTTTTATCGGCGACGCTCACGGATATGTCGGTAGAAACTTTGTCGCTGTTCTGGATCTCGAGAATGACGCATTTCGAAAGTCCTCGCGCGATGTCGACAGGCGGTATTTCGCTCGCGACATCGATTCCCTCGGTACTCCATTTGCATTCGATCACCGTGTGTAAGCCTTGTAGCTTCGCATGCAATGAAGTTCGATTGGCTAGCAACTCATGCAGAGGCAACGCTTGCGGTGTTTGCGTTGCAACATGGAGTTCTGCGAGTGCTTGTTGGATTACAAATGGCTGGATTTCTGTGGGGCACTCAAGGGCAAGAGCGCTCAAGAATTCGAACTGGAAATAGGCTATTTGTCGGTCAGCCTCATCTGCTACATTCTTGTTGGCAATCCATGTCGGTGTCTTCCCCGCCTTGATCCCTTTCTGATGAAACTCGGGCGGGTGTGAGTGAAGCAAGGCCGCATGCGATATCACCAGCGACAAGAAAACGATCGGATTCAATCCAATCCATGGGATGTTTCGGCTCTTCGTCACTTTTCGTGCACCTTAAACGTAACTAGTAGGTCGCTGCGGAACCCCAAGTCTTGTGTTCCCTGTCCCGCATTGAAGTTGAGGATAGCTGTCCGAATTCCTGAGTCACGGCTCTTCAATCTTAGAGTGCGGATTTCGTTTCGCATCCCAGTAAGTGCCCCGCGGGGTTGGAGTTCGAACTGTAGCCACCGATCTCGCGAGGTGTCATCATGGCTCTGCAGAAACTGCTCGGACTCAACCACCAGTGGAGCGGTGATCCCAGCCGCATTCTCGATTTCGATCAAGAAATCTTTCCAGTCACCTTGATGTAGTTCCATCGCGATATCCTCGACAACCGCCTTAACCCTTGATTCAGGGGAAATGCTTACCGTGATCAGAACTTGCGGTTTCGCTCGCTCGACATTGCTGACTTCGGCCGAGGGAGTAAGAGGGGGAGTTTGCGTTGGTTTGCATCCCGATGCGACTGTAACCGAGAGTAAAGCGATGGGAAGCGAGAACAGCTTTATCGTTTTCCATGGACGACTTGCGCCGCGGAATTTGCGTGTGATTCGCGATTCGCGACTATTCGGCTGCATCATTGAGAATCCTTTGATAGGTCTTTCTCGCATGTTCGTAGTCCAGACGAGCTTGAGGTTGCTCGGCCGGAGCGTACGTCTTCTGCTTCTCGAGCCAACATTGTTCCAGGGCGGCGAGACACCATTTGGCGCTTGCACGGACACTCACAGACTTGTTGTCTACATTAACCCAAATAGGATTCGTGTGGGCCGAAGGAAAAATGCGGGCAGCGACCCAGCAACTCCGTTCTGGTTTCGGGTTTTCAAAGCGAAGCTCCTGCATCTTACCGTTGGCTTTCATCTTTTGAGTGGCGACAGGATATCCATTGACGATGAGTTCAACGCCAACGTTGGCCTCACCAGGTTTATAGGCCGCGGCGGTTAACGAGAACGAACCATCATCTGCTTTCTCGAAGTCCATTAAGTGACTCGTGCCATCGCTAACGTAGCTTTCACCACGGCGAAGTGCTTCGACCCATTGGTCATAATCCAACACACCGTCAAGCTTCACATAAACACGTCCTATACCAAGACGTTCCCCTGTCATGCAGGGAAAATCTGTTTCGCCGCTGGCAACAACGTGATGTCCACAATTGAGTACGTGGTACCATATGTTCCACTCTGTCTCACGAGGCGTGTTCATGGTAGCGATGAAGTCGATCGCAGGTTGCTTTTTTCCATCGGGGCCGTCTACTTCATGCGTTACCTGCATAATGAACTCATTGGCACCGATTCCATCAAACGCAGGGATATCGAAATTGGGCAAGCGGTGTGGTCCGTCTGTACCTTCGACGCGACCGACGCTGCGTGTCAGGCCTGCACCGCTGTGAGCTGTTCCGGTTACTGCCCCTTGCTGTTTGGCCCAGCGCAAAGTATTCATTCCAAGCGTCGGCCAATGATGATTTGAGTTTCCTCCAGCGGGAATCTGCTGACGAAGTTTGAGCAAGTTCAAGTGCCCGGACTGATGGGAGCCAAATCCGCTGACTTCGATGTCGTAACGAAGAAGATACGGGTAGCGACTCACATCGTCCGGCTTGCCCGAAAAGAACTGCTTTTGGAAATCGAAACAAGGCCCCCAGGTGAGACAGCAACCTACCTTGACATCTTCGCCCATGATATGCCTAAGCATGTCTTTGGGTAACACACCTTGCATCGGGTTCTCGTAGTGCAAACAACCCGCAGCATGAATATGGTGATCGCCGCTCCAGTAGCCAAGCTTGGCAGTGTCGATCCATCGCTCGACCTGATAGTTCAGCGTTACCGGATCATCCCCAACATTCAGGGTTTGCATTTGAACGATGCTCTCTGGACCATGAGAACACTTGACGGTGTATTTCCCACGAGGCAATCGAATGCTTTCGCCAGACTCGCGATAAATCTGGGTTTGAAAGAAGAAATCAGGTGCTTGGCGTTTTGATTGATAGGGATAAACCCGACCTTGATCGTCGCGAATCTCAAAGGCTGCCATGCAGGGCGAACCATCCGCATCGGTGACTGCGAATTTGACTTCGGTGCTGGGGAAGGTTTGAATTTCTACATCGGTTCCGCCCCATGCACCATTTTCGCCAGCGGCATATTCAAGATTGATCCAATCGATGCGGAATTTGCCCGGGCCCTGCAGGGGATCGATTCGAACGCCTTTCAAATCACCTTCAACCGGGAACTCGATGGCGTATTCACGATCGCTACCGGGGTCGAGTTGAAATACCATTTGTCGGCCGCCATCGGGTTGCGGTAGATGTTCAGTCCACCAAAAAACTTGCCCAACCCCTGGCCCATCAGGACGTCCCCAGAAACGAAGTACCATCCGTCCGCCTCGGGCGGAAACGGGTGCCGACACGAATGGATCATCTCCTTTAGCTTGGAGAAATAGGGACTGAGAACGCACCACCATTTCCAAATCATTGAGTTCGCCCCATCCATCGGAATCCTTGTCAAACCGCCATTGTCGAATGACCGAGGAATTTGCGGAACCCGCGATGCCAGCGTTAAACTCGAGACGAGCCTTGCGATTGCCGACGGTGGTTGAAGATAACTGAACGATACGATATTCCAATTCCAGACCGCTGAGATTGGCGTTGAGAGGTCGACCATTATACATCGACAGAGCCAACCAACGATTGTCGATGTCATCTTTTGGACCGTGTGGAATGGGCCTCGCGTTAGGGCTGTCCACACGTAGCTTGGATTGAACCCCAGCCCGATTGACGACTTTTACAAGCATGGCTCGCCAACCGTTTTCCGCTAGATCCACCGTCGCACCCGGTGTTACAGTCGTCTCACCATCGTTACGAATTTCGATGGAGGCGACGCACAAGGGATCTAGCATTCGCTGTATGCTGGATGTGATTTTAGAGTCACTCGGCTCTTTCTTCAGAAGGTTGAGCGTTTCGATTTGCTCCGGCGTGAATGGTGCCCCAATCGATTGCATGGCTTCGCTTAACCGGTTGATAATAAGCAACAACGGTTGTGCATCGACCCGCTCAACATTTGGCATCGATCCGCTTTGAGCGCACGTTAGAGAGGGCCCAAACATCCCGATGGACCAGGAAATAAGGGACAGAATAAGTACGTATTTGTTCTTGGTCACTTGAGTGCTTCTTTCGACGCATTGCCCTTGCAGAAACTAGTTCAACTTGTAGGATATCCTACAAGTTGAAGATCTTAAAGGGATACAAGTATGCAAACTGCGAAAACGACTAGCACAGGAAGGCCATTGCTGGTCGATCAGGTGTTGGGTTCGTTGACTAGTTACATCCGCAGTGAAGGACTCTGCCCTGGGGATCGCCTACCGAGCGAGGCAGAATTGGTTAATCGCATGCAGTGCAGTCGCAATGTGCTGCGCGAGGCCGTTGGACGATTGATCTCGTTGGGGTTGGTGGAGGCCCGGCGCGGAAGCGGCATGTTTGTCGGTACGACGGATACCGTTCGCTCCTGTGCGTTGTTGCTCCGTTCCTCACTGACAATTTCCATCAATGACTTGATTGAGTTCGCGGAGTTTCGTCGTGCACTCGAAGGCTACTCCGCTCGACAGGCCGCCACCCAAGCGACCGACGCGGAACTAGCGGAACTGGGATCGATGGTGACCGCAATAGACGATCCTGACATATCGCGTCAGGAAAGCCTTACGCGTGATTCGGCATTCCATCTGCGGTTGATGGAGATTGGGGGAAACCGCTTGATGGCCGCACTCTTGGAAGCGCTGCTCGATTTCATGCAGGCTTCCATGGATTCTACGACCGCCACGCCGCGCGATATGGACACTAGTCGTCAGCTTCACGCGGCGATTATGGATGGGCTGATACGGCGCGATCCTGCCGCGGCAGAAAGTGCGATGGAGTTGAATCGCCAACATACGGTCAACCGCTTAAAGCTTCTTACAAAGACTCCGTAAATTCATAACATAAAACAGACCGCCATCATGACTGTACGACGCCGTGAGTTTCTCGCAACGATTCCCGTCGCACTTGCATCGGCAACAGCCTTTGCTTGCCAGGGAAATGTGAATGAAGCGCTCCGCGCCTTCTTGCAACCGCATGTACTAAAGCGGAACGAAGGGACTGATCAGTCGGCGAAATACTTAATCTTTAACATCTGGGGAGACGACCATCTCCGCAGCGTTTATGCCTGGCGCTGGTTAGCCTTTCCGGACAATGCAATCGAATCGATGTCCGGGACGATGTTTCATGCCAATCCATGGGTCCATGCCCGGTTGAATGACCGGGGTGCGTTGGTTGAATGCGATAGCCTATGCCCCACCGAGGCTTCTCTCTATCAGTTATGTGACTTGGCATTTCTGATCGATACGTTCCGAGATGATGAAATCGCTCATTTGCTGTTCGCTCAGCGCACTGGCGCCTTTCTCAGTATCGAAGTGCTCGAGAGAGTGGCCGGCAAGTGCCAGCAAAATGTGCCCGTTTTATCTAGCCCGGAAGCGATCAAGGCTGGCGCGACGCAACTGTTGCATGCATATGCGGTGCGAGTTGGCATCAAGATCATGGATCGTCTGCAGGAGTTCTGCAAACAGAATCACAAGGAGCTTATGGTGCTGTTGAGCTATCCGGTGGGAGCCGTCTGGCACGCCTGCAATCGCAGTTCATCTGACGACCCAGATAACACGGACTGGCATCCGCACTATTTCAAGAATTATCTCGCGGAGCGAGGAATTCGGATGGTGGATAGTCTGCCAGCGCACGTTACCGAGTTTGATAGTTTCAGGTTGTCCGCGAAAGAGTACGTCGATCGATATTACATCGGACATTACACCCCACGCGGGAATCACTTCTTTGCGTATGCCAATAAGGACGCGATTCGCAACTGGTTGAATCCTCCCCCGCCCGCCTACCAGAACAACCAGGAACCGTTGATACGCTTCAAGGGATATCTACCAGGCTGAGTTCGGCCATTGAGCATACCACAATTGACTGGACTTGGACCGCCGCCGCAAAAGATGAAGATCACGCGTTTGGCCTTTGCCGGGAAATACGATTCCCTAGGCGCGAGTGGGTTATTTGCAACTTGATCCGTCGCTACAGCATCTCTCGCCATTAAAGTCCCAAGGACAGATGCGCCGAATCCAAATGCGGCCGTCCTCAAAAAATCGCGCAATCAACAACGGACGAATGGTCTGCTCAAAGTGGTCTGACTGCACCCGTTCCTGCCCCGAGGCTACGCTACTGCAGATCGTGAAGCAGAAAAAAGCTGCTGATATCGCCAATCGAACCATAATCACGACAGCACATCCTTGACAACATGCCCATGCACATCCGTTAGCCGATAGTCGCGACCGCCGTGTCGGTAGGTGAGCCGTTCGTGGTCGATGCCCATCAGATGCAGTATCGTCGCGTGAAAATCGTGTACATGAACTGGTTTCTCGGTTGCGCGGATCCCATATTCGTCGGTCGCACCATGAACGAATCCTTGCTTGACACCCGCACCTGCCAGCCAAGATGTAAAGGCCCAGTTATGATGTTCTCGCCCCGGCGCGTCCGCTGTGTTGTTGAACGGCGTCCTGCCAAATTCGGTTGTCCAAACGACCAGGACATCGTCCAACATCCCTTGTTGTTTCAAGTCTTGAAGCAAACCGGCAATAGGTTGATCCACTTGCGGTGCCAGCCTGCCGTGATCCGCCATATTGCCATGCGAATCCCAATTGCCACTTGAGCCAGTATGAATCAGTTCGACAAATCGTACGCCGCGCTGAACCAATCGTCGGGCAGCAAGACATTGCCAGCCAAATCCGCTCGTCTCGCCTCGCTTCAAGCCATAGAGTGCCAACGTTGCATCTGATTCTTGCGATAGGTCGAGGGCGGCTGGCATTTCTGTTTGCATACCATGAGCCGTCTCGAACGACTTGATTCGAGCCGCCAATTGAGGATCGTTCATTCGCTTTGCCTGGTGAGACGCATTGAAAGCCTTCAAAACTTCCAACTCTAATTCTTGTTGTTTGGACTGGGGAACGCGGCGAACTAGATTGGCAACCGGTTCCGAACCTGGCATGACGCGCGTACCCTGATGAGCACCCGGCAGGAAATCCGATGCCCAGACCTGTGTCCCCGCGTAGGGCATATCAGGAGCGAGTACCAGGAACGACGGAAGATTTTGATTGACCGTCCCAAGCCCATAACTCATCCAAGCTCCGATGCTCGGTCTAGCAAACGCAAACGACCCAGTGTGCATACCCAATGTCGCGTTGTAGTGATTGGAATGGCTCGTATGCATCGAACGAATAAACGCAATGTCATCAGCTTGGTTGGCGATGTGAGGGAACAGATCACTCACTTCAATTCCACTTTGACCGCGAGGCGAAAACTTCCAATCAGGTCGCTTCAAGAATATTTTCTCATATCCTGGACGATTGCGTGTCTCGGGGTGATCAAAGACGACCTCTTTACCATGGTCTTCAATCAACTTTGGTTTAGGATCGAACGAATCGATGTGCGAGACACCTCCGCTCATGAAAAGAAAAATGACCGACTTCGCCTTCGCTGGGAAATGTGGCGGCTTTGGCGAGAGCGGATTGGATTGTTCCGCCGAGTCAGCAGCGAGGATCTCGCTAAGAATGCCTGGCATCAACAACGAACTAGCGACTGCCGATCGAACGAAGCGACGACGATTGGGTGCATGAATATTTTGTGTCATCGTTTCAGTCCAAATAGAGGCTTTCATTGCTGGAGAGTACTGCACGAGTAAGAGCTGACCATGCGAAAATTGCAGCATCCTGTTCCGACTGGTCAACCACGGTCGACATGTAGCTCGACAGGAATTTGGCGGCCGTACCCCGCTCGACATCGGATGGCAAGCGTTGAAATACGATCTGAAACAAAACATCCAATCGTCGATCAGTCTCGGATTGGAGCATCACACGTCTAGCAATCAGCTCCGACTGTGTGTGGAAGAATGGATCGTTCAGGAAGTAAAGCGATTGAGTCGGTACTGTTGTCACTTGCCGCTCGGGCGTGGATGCGTTGGGATCAGCTCCATCGAACAAACCAAAAAATGGGTGACGGCGATTGCGCAACGTCATCACGTATACGCTCCGCTTGTTCGTTTCATAGACCGCTGCGAAAGGACCGTGTTGCGAGAATCCCCAAGTGCTGGCAGAAGGGAATGGATGCGCGCCTGCAGGCTTAAAATCCAACTGAAGGCTAGCCGCAAGTAGACTGTCACGGATTTCCTCAGCGGTCAAACGGCGTCGGCCAAATCGCCATAGGAGATTGTTGTTTGGATCTACGTTTTCCGCGGTTTCATTGATTGAAGTCAATGGTTGAATGCTTGACTGTCGATAGGTGGCTGACTTCAATATCACGCGGTGCATCGATTTGATGCTGAAGTTATTCTCAATGAATTTTGCAGCCAACCAATCGAGCAATTCTGGATGCGTAGGAAGGATACCGCGGGTGCCGAAATCGTTTGGAGTCTGAACGAGTCCTTTGCCGAAGTGATGTTGCCAAATGCGATTGACCAAGACGCGTGAAACGAGTGGGTTAGAAGGATCGCTCATCCACTTCGCCAATTGCAATCGACCGCTGCCAGCAGAAGGCGGAATAGCCTCGCCTCCAAACAGCTCGAGCCATCGTCGAGGTATCTCATCCCCAAGTTTTTCCGGATCACCGCGCAAATGCTGTTTGGCATTGGCAACCATACCTTCGGTAACTGCATAAGCGAATTCTCGTACTGGGCTCTGAGCGACTACATCGTTTCGCTTTGCCATTAGAACGGGTCGCTGCGAGTTTGCGGCAATCATCTGTTTGAGAAGGGTTGAGTGGTCGGCAGCAAAAAAATCCATTCGCCATCCAACTCCATTGTTCCCTCCTGGATGCGCGTCCGCGACACGACCACGGATGGATACGTGCCCGTCGAAGGGGCTAACCCAAGCGATCGCAACGGGACCGTCCTGTGCCGGATGCACGAACAGGGTTTTGGCAGGTAAACTAGTCCAAACAGCGATTGGTTTATCGGTAGTATTCGCAAACACCGCGGGGTTATCGCCCATGCGCCATGCAACAAGACCAGGTTGACCTGATAGTTGAGCGACCTTTTCCGGAAGGAGGCTAAGCGATTTTCTGCCGTCGAGCAAAAGCCAAGTGGCTTCGTTGTTGTAGCTATCCTTGTGTGGATTTGCGGCAACACCATCCGAGAGCAAATCTTCGACGAGGTTCCATTTGCGCGAGGCTCCACCAAGCTCCTGAATTTCCCATTCGACCAACGTTGAATCGGCTCCATAATCCCCGCTCGGATCGATTGTCAACTGCACGATCTGGCCGACTTTGACATCTATTTTAGTAATTGAATCAGCATTGGATGGGGCCGATTCGGCAAGAGTGTGGTTCGCACCTTCGGCGATCTGCCCTGCCGCTAGTTGCGACATCGAGTTTGAAGA
This sequence comes from Pirellula staleyi DSM 6068, assembly GCA_945875845.1. Lineage (GTDB taxonomy): Bacteria > Planctomycetota > Planctomycetia > Pirellulales > Pirellulaceae > JBKCUI01. The sequence goes on along the minus strand of CAMCMB010000061.1, from coordinate 4,451 downwards.
TTGTGATTGAAAGTCACTCGCTTGATTCGCCAGCGTTTCATTGAGCGTTTTCAACTCAGCATCAATCGCCGATAGCTGAACTTGAAATGGCTCATTGATTTTTGCCCACTGTGCGTCCGATTGAAGTGGCACTAAATCCCGAGGCTGCTGTTTGGCTTCGCACCCGGGAAAAGAATAGCGGGTGCTATTGAGTATTCCGTAAAGGGCGTAGTAGTCTTTCGTAGAGATAGGATCATACTTGTGATCGTGACAGCGCGCACAAGCGACCGATAGTCCAAGAAATGTTTTTCCCGTCGTATCGATTGTGTCTTCGATGGTTAGATGAGTGAACTTGTCGATATCATGGTCAAACCGCCGAGCTATGGCTAAGTAGCCAGTACTAATAATGCCTTGCCGATATTTTTCCTGCGTGTCGTTCGCATGTAGCAGGTCACCAGCGATCTGCTCGCGAACGAATTGGTCGTAGGGCAAGTCAGAATTGAACGCTTCAATTACCCAATTTCGATAACGCCATGCGTCTGGAATGGGATGATCCGTGTTTTCACCTGCAGTATCTGCGTAGCGAACCAAATCCAGCCAGTGTCTGCCCCAGCGTTCTCCGTAACGAGGCGATTGCAGCAATCGTTCGATAAGAATGTCGTAATACTGCGGCGAAGTGTCAGCCAAAAATGCTTCAACTTCCGCAGCGGTTGGCGGGAGTCCTGTTAAGTCGTAAGTAACTCGCCGAATAAAGGTTCTTCGATCTGCTTCCGGTGCTCGCTGGAGTCCCGCTGACTCGAGCTTCGCCGATATAAAATGATCGATCTCATTTCGAAAACCGGTTTCAGCGACACCCGGGATGACAATCGGTTTCAGAGGCTGAAAGGACCACCAGGCGCGAAGTTGCTCTTCGGTCATTCCACCACGCTTGGACGCAGAAGATCGCGGATCATGAGCCCCATGTTGAATCCATTGTTTCAGCAGGGCAATCTCTGCATCAGAAAGCTTACCTCCTGACTCCTCGGGCGGCATCTGAAGGCCGTCGCCGTACAGCACAGCTTGTATGAGCAAGCTCTCATCAACGTTTCCAGGTACGATTGCCGTTCCCGAATCGCCACCTTTTTCCCAGCCCAATTTTGAATCTAAGGCAAGTCCACCTTGCGTTTTCCCTTTTTCTGCCGAATGGCACTGGAGACAGCGGTCAGTGAGCAATGGGCGAATCTTTGATTCGAAAAACGCATCATCGGTCTCGGCGCAAACCTTTGCAGAACACGACCAGCCAATGCCTATGAGCACTACCAACACATAGCCAACAGCATCCAAACTTCCAATAAGCCCATTCATGCCTCACCGCCTTCGAGTCGAGTTGACTTCAGCCATCCGCTCCATGGCTCCAAATGATCGATCGCACATTGTCTGGCCAGATTGGGATCACGCGACTCTATGCCACGCAAGCATTTTTCGTGCGCCTCTATCGAGATATCGCGAATGTTTTTTATGGCACTGATTTCTCGCTGAAGTATTGCTGTGAAAAGCTGAATCTGACTTCGCATAACTCCCCAGAGATGTATCAATCGTGATTGGCGGCTCATCTCCATAATCTGGTCGTGAAATTCGATATCCAAAAGAGTCATTCGATTTAGCGAGCGAACTCGTTCCATCTTACGAATGTTGTTTCGGAGCGCCTTGAGGTCTGGTTCGGAATGATTGAGTGCCGCCAAACGAAACGATTCTGTCTCAAGCATAAGACGAAGGTTGTAAATTTCATCAAAGTCGCGAGCTGTCAGCGTTCGCACTCGGCAGCGTCCATTGGCTTCGAACACCAACAGGCCGTCATGCTCCAACTCTCGAAAAGCCTCGCGGACCGGTACGCGACTAACTTCCAACCGCTGCGCCGTTGGAATCTCAGCCAACATTGTCCCAGGCGCCAGCACTCCCGAAATGATCTCGTTACGAATCCGTTCAACCACATGGTCAGCGAGCGTAAGTCGGGAGTGCGTACTGGCGAGCTCGGTCTGTCGTTTGTTCGATTGTGTTATGGTCATATCGCAATTGTATACAATTCCACGGGATCCATCAACACAATTGTATACAATTCGCCTGCGATCCATTCGTTGCCCCTCCCATCCGTGAAGTAGGCCGCTAATGAAAGTTCCCCAATGTTTCCCATCGGCATCGTATCGCTCCACGCTTCCGCTCCCGTACATGAACACGAGAAGGTCTTCCGCATGAACTGTTACGGGTGTGATGACCAGGCAGATGGTCACCATAAGAAAATTGAGGTATTGGTTTTTCATCTTCAGCGATCGGTTCCATTCGACTCTTGAGGTACTTGCCAGCCGACAGCACCCATGTGGTAGCCATCATGCATACGAGAGCGATGCGCGTAGAAAACCGTGACCAATCGGCCATCGGAAAGTTGGACTGTACTGGGATATCCCACGTCGCCGCTGGCTTGAAACAGACGCAGCGGGGCACCCCATGACTTGCCGTCGTCGTTACTGAGCCGTGCCTCGATGTTGCCGTTTTGGCGGTTGCCGGCTGCCCGCTCCGGCGAGCGCGGCAAGGATAGTCAGGATGGTTTTCATGGATTGCTGTTGTTTCAGTTTTGGGTTCTTGGCTTGATTTTCCGATATTCGATCAGCAGCGAGCCGGGGAGCTCGTCGATGCTGGCGCGGTAACGCTGCACTCCGCGCCTCTGATGCGGCGGGGCTTCCCTGGGGTACCTGCTGTTTGCATGTCGTTTTTAATTGCCATTTCGAAAAGTGATTGGATCACTGCTTGACCACCCGGAACAGCCGGGTATCACGCAGCCCGGCCTCGAATTCGAATACGGACGCAGGCCCCAGTTTCTCGCCGGATACCGCATCCACGAGGGAGCAGGAGGTGGGCATCCTTAGCGTCTTTTGTCCGGCGGAGGTGGCGAACAGGCTGACATAACTGTTGCCGGCCATGATCAGATCGTCGCTGTCGGAATAGACATGCACGCCGGCCTCCCTGGCGATGCGGCGGATCAGGCGCGCGGGAAGCTGGAACGTGCCGCAGAAAACCTGCAGGCTGTCCGCCACCTTTTTGGAAGCGATCGCCGGTTGGTTTCCGTCTGCATACCGCGCGAGAGTCGTGGCGGTCGGATCGGCCACAGCGATGGTTGGAGAGAGGTGCGGATGGCCGGCATCGAACGCGCCACCCTCATTTTCCAGAACGATATGGCCGTCACCCCGGTCAGACTTCGCGAGCGCAAGGCCGGTGAGATCCTCAACAAACTGAAGTGACAGGCTGTCCTCACGGATATATCCTGGAGCATACATCCAGACGGCGGTTCGTCCGTCCTGGCGCATGAGCGCTTTCAGTTGCTGCGCCGGTTGGGGATCGAGGTGGAACAGGTTGACCATGAGATACAGCCGGACCGGCGGTACTTTACCGGCCAACAGATCGCCAAGCAGGTAAACGCCGATCGGAGCGCCCGCATGGTAGAACTCCTTGCGGAACACGTGCAGCAGCGGATGCGAAACCTGGAGCCCCGGCCCGAGATACAGGCTGCTCTTCTCATCCACGATGACGGCGATTTCGGGGGTGTAGGGTTCGAGGTGATCGAGGGTGGATTCGTATATCTTCTTGAGCACCCCCAGATGCTTGATTGTCTCGTCGTCATTCAGCCAGCCTGCGCCGGGAATGTCGGTCCACCACGCTCCGGCACCGCGTGTGAGCACGTGGGCCAGATTCCGGGTGTGCAGGGATCGGGTCTCGCTGAGCGTTGAGGTGACGCCCCACCCCTCCTTCACGCCGGAAACGTGCGTCCGGCTGTCGTCTTCGTTGAACCAAAGTTTGCCCGCTTGCTGCACCGAATCCACCGCGCCCATGAAATAGCCGCCGAGGCCCCGGTTAAAATAGCCGATCGGGCCGGCAACCGCGTCCACATAGGGCGACTTCAACAGCCGCCCCAGCGCGAGATGCCCGCTCAGGGCGATGCCAAGCGGCTGGGCGCCCAACTCCATGGTGTAGCCATAGAAAATGCAGGCGATTTTGTCTGGGGCTGCGCTCTTGATCGCCTTGCAGATCCCGATGGCTGCGTCACACATTCCCGCGTTTTGGGCCTCAAAGAAATCGATCACCTGCCTTTCCGTCGCGGGATCGCGGAAGGTGCCGGCCGTGCAGGTCCGGATTTTGTGGTTGGCGGGAACTGGGGCATTCTCGAACGTCACAGCCGGATCCCGCCAGGCGGCGCGCAGGTGGGCTCCGTGGGGTGGGCTCCGTGGGGCCACCCATCGGGTGGGCTCCGTGGGGCCACCCATCCATTTTTGCGATACTTGCCCACCCGTTTTTTTTTGTTAGATTTTTAGCTTAGTTTTGTGGCGTTGCATTTTCGTTAGGCATTTTCGGAAAGGGGCTCTGGCCATGGCTAGGCAGAATCGTCGCGATATCTTTGATCCCAACGAAGTTGGCTGTTATCATGCCGTCCAGAGAACCGTGCG
>CAMCMB010000060.1 GCA_945875845.1 Pirellula staleyi DSM 6068 | reverse complement strand
TAAAAAAAAAGGCTTGCGAGATACAAAGATCTCGCGAGCCAGACAGTGTGTCACTAGATTCAAAAAAACTTACTCGTATGACTGCGATAACGTTTCGCCGTCATTTCTCGAGCCCATCTGTTGGTAGCTCAAGTAGTCAATGCTATTGGGAAGAAAATGCACGGATGCATCACCGTAGATGAACGAGGCACCGCCAGTATGGTCCGATTTGAAACCACCCGATGTATTCCAGCTACGGAAATCGTTGCAGTTACTTTGATTGTCTAGTATGCCTTGCTTACCACAAGTATTGAAATTAATCCCTACGGAAGTAGCGGTCCACTGACCATTCGTGTTATACCAACCACCGCCGCCTCGATGGTGGTCATGGCATGATGGAAGAATTTCGCCACCAGCAATCACATTCGAGGTTCCGTCGGTAATGTCTTTAAACTTGGCGGACCAGTCACAACGGCTAATCACCCCGCTAATACCATTTGCTCTGTCGTAAGGCCCAGAGTGACCGTGACCATTGCCACCATTCGAGAAAAGATTTCCTCCGAGGACGCCTGAAGCCCGCAACGCAACTGCATTCACGGCGAACTGTGCACAACCGAACTGACCGTTCATGTTGTTGTTGCCAATACTCATCGAGTAATTGTAAAGGTGATTTTGCTGTGTGAGAACTCTCGACGACGTTCCATCGCTCGGGCAGCGATAGCTTGGGATAGGAACGTTTCGCATGTTTGTGCGAACCCCAGCAAATACGCCAGTCGCGTTCAGTTGAGCTTCGACATCCTGGGTGAAATCGATCGTGTTGTAAAGTGCGGTTTGCTCAATGAATGGCAATAGCTTTACCAAGACGGTACCTTTTCGGTGATTACCAGCTTCCCATAGTCGACGGGGTACTGCTTCTCGTGGATCATCATCCACGGATCCATTCGGAAAGCGTTTGAAAGCACTTTCGTAGTTGTGAATCGCTAGTCCAATCTGCTTTAGATTGTTTCCGCACTGCATGCGCCGTGCGGCTTCACGGGCCGCTTGCACCGCTGGTAGCAGCAAACCGACCAAAATGCCGATAATGGCAATAACCACCAGGAGTTCAACCAGCGTGAACCCTCGCTTTTTACGAAGAAAATTCCTCATAGCAAACCTCTCAAAAAAGAAAACGAAACTCTTTCACACCAGGTCCCTAGGTTAAAAAGGATCGCCATAAATAGGATTTAAGGGTAACCAGGGCCCGCCCTATTTTTATAAACGTTTCGACAACCCAAGTCAAGCAAATGGAAGTTATTTGGCGGTTTATCGGTAATATTGGTCGTAATGGCGATAAAAAGGCACAGTGTTGGCTTTATGCCTGCCATTAGAGTTGTAGGACTCGCAATCGCCTCCAGATCAAGAACTTTAGTCGATTTGCACGGCAGCTATCGCGCAAACCAGCGCGCAAGGCACCGTGTTTTAACGGCGGGAACCGGCCCCTTGGTCACCACTGGCGTAAAGCCAGTGGCATGCAATCCAATGCCGCTGGGCTTACCCCAGTGGATCGTTGCCTTCACGCTAGGGGCTTGTTGATTTAGTGAATTCGTTATTGGATAAGGCCGTAAGACGGACTTCCAAGTCCGTCAATGGGGAATTCGACGGACTTGGAAGTCCGTCATACCATTAAAGCAACAAGCCGCTAGGGCGAAGGTCAGTCGCCACTGGCATCGCTTGCGCAAAAATCCCGCGTTGCCCATTTCCCCAAAAGATTCTCTGGAAACTGGTCGATTTTTCGATTAAAAAGGCTGGACTTTGCTACTGGTGCATGCATACCATTCGCCCGTGCAAAGCGAGAAAGATTCTCGGGATGAATCGAGTGTTAAAGGCATCGCGTCCGATTGGGAACCCAAACTCACCCTCTTGATTTTTCACCTCAATGATTACTGCACGAAACCTTGGTTCTGGGATTGGGGGGTTGCTGTCCAACTCAACTTTTCAGGCCGCTCTTGGTGTTCTGATTTTGTTGGCTGTATGTGCTATCGCAGTTCGACTGTTGTCAAGATTGCGCGATTCCAACAGCCAAGACGCCCCAGTGGATGAAATGCTACGAAAGAATTTTGAAGAAATGAAGAGTGGAGGTTACATTGACGAAGCAGAATTCCGAAACATAGCTTCGTTGTTGGCGGAGTCTCCTCGTAGGTCCTCGCTGCCCTCGCCAGAAACGATCGACATCCAGAGCGCTCGAAAATCGGACGAAGAATAATCGCTGATTACGTCACTTTTGTGTGTTAGAATGACTTTTCTGTGAATCTTATATCGGTCTGGGAGGCCGTACCAGTTAGGGCATTTGTCCTGACGCAACGAAAAAATACCATCGGCTCGAAACTGCGGACACGGACGCCCGGTTCGATTCAAAGAAGGTCTGCAACGCAGACTCTCCTTGTGAAAACCAATCGAGCTTCCACATATTACGTGTCCATTCGCCAGCTGAGCTTAGTGTGCTGAGACAAGTCGTCTCCATCATGCTTCGCTCAGCGAACAAGCAAGGAGTCGAGAATGCCCTCAGGTAAGGATGTCATGGCTGGCCGCCGCAACGGCGGTACCAGCAGCGGTAGTACCACCAAGAAGAACGCATTTTGTTCGTTCTGTCGAAAAAGCTATCGCGATGTAGGTCCGCTCGTGGAGGGACCAGGCGACGTATACATCTGTGGTGAGTGCATCGAACTTTGCCAATCCATTTTGGATCAAGAGCAACGTCGACGCCCAGCTTCCAAGAAGCTTTTCAACGAAATCCCGACCCCTCGCGATATCGTTGAACACCTCGATCAGTATGTCATCGGTCAAGTGCCCACCAAACGCACTTTGGCCGTGGCCGTGCACAACCATTACAAACGGCTCACTTCGGATTGGGCTGGCTCCGATATTGAAATCGAGAAGTCCAACATCTTGCTCGTCGGTCCAACCGGTAGCGGCAAGACTCTCATGGCCCGGACCCTAGCGAAAATGCTCAACGTTCCGTTTGCCATCGGCGATGCGACCACGCTGACCGAAGCAGGCTACGTTGGAGAAGATGTTGAGAATCTACTTCTCAAACTCTTGCATGCTGCAGACTTCGATATCGAAGCGGCACAGCGCGGCATTCTCTATATCGACGAATTGGACAAAATCGGAAAGACGAGCCAAAACGTATCGATCACTCGCGACGTGTCGGGCGAAGGAGTCCAACAAGCCCTCTTGAAGATGCTCGAAGGAACCGTCGCAAATGTGCCCCCTCAAGGCGGCCGCAAGCACCCCGAACAGCAATATATCCAATTGGATACAACCAACATCCTGTTCATTTGCGGTGGAACCTTTGTTGGGGTCGAAGAAATCATCCGCAAGCGACTGGGCAAAAAGTCGCTCGGCTTCGGGCCCGGAGCGAGTATCCGCGAAGACGGGGATGTGGCCTCGTTGCTGGCTCAAGTTACCTCCGATGACATTCTGCAATTCGGGATGATTCCAGAATTGATTGGGAGATTGCCCGTCGTTACGTCCCTTGCCCCACTCGACATTGCAGGTCTGATCAAAGTGTTGAGCGAACCAAAGAACGCTCTCATTAAACAGTACCAAGCTCTCTTCGGAATGGAGAACTGTGAATTGCACTTCACCGAATCCGCCTTGAAGAGCATCGCTCAAAAGGCGCACATCAAGAGCGTCGGTGCTCGCGGTCTTCGCGGGATTGTGGAAGAGACAATGCTGGACATCATGTTCGAATTGCCCGACCAACAAGCTGGAACCGTTTACACGATCGACGTCAATTCAGCCGACGGAAAATTAACTCACTTTAAGAGCGTGCCAGAACGCAAAGAGAGTGCCTGAGTTTGCAGTGCCTGAGTCTGCATGCCGCTGGCCTAGCGTGAAGGTAACGATCCCCTGGGGTAAACCCAGGGGCATTTGATTCATGCCACTGGTTGGCTCCACTGGCCTTGTTTCACTGGCCTTGTGCCAGTCGACCAAAGGCTTTCACGCTATACTCTATCGCCGTTGCGTCCCGACTCTCTCCTCGGCAGTACAAGGTAGCATCATGTCCTTCATCATGGCTCTCGACCAGGGCACCACCAGTTCTCGCGCTATCCTCTTCGATCATCAAGGCTCAATACACCGAGTCGCGCAAAAAGAGTTCCGTCAAATCTATCCGCAGAACGGTTGGGTCGAACACGATCCAGAAGAAATTTGGGACTCGCAGTTGGCAGTCGCCAAGGAAGCGATCTCAGCCTGTAAGCTCGGGACTCAAGACATTGCCGCCATCGGCATCACCAACCAACGCGAAACCACCGTGGTTTGGGAGCGAGCGACTGGAAAACCGATCTACAACGCCATCGTTTGGCAGGACCGAAGAACGGCATTCATCTGCGATCGACTTCGCCAGGACGGGCATGCCGATCTCATTCAACGCAAGACAGGATTGGTGGTTGACGCTTATTTCTCTGGGACCAAGATCCAGTGGATTCTTGACAACGTTCCCAATGCAAGAGCCAGAGCCGACCGCGGTGAACTCGCTTGCGGCACGATCGATTCATGGCTGATTTGGAAATTGACCCACGGCCATTTGCACATCACAGATCCGAGCAATGCCTCGCGAACCTTGCTCTTCGATTTGCAGACCGGTGATTGGGACAATGAATTGCTCTCGTTGCTCAAGGTCCCTCGGTCCATGCTGCCAACCATTCGAGCCAGCAGTGAAGTCTACGGTGAATCGGGGCAAGGTATTTTTGATCGCCCCGTTTCGATCGCGGGGATCGCAGGCGATCAACAAGCGGCACTGTTTGGTCAGAATTGTCTGCGGCATGGCATGGCCAAGAACACCTACGGCACCGGTTGTTTCATGTTGATGAATGTGGGCGATAAACCGCAGATTTCCAAACATCGGTTGCTCGCAACTCTCGCGTGGAAACTCGGTCCAATGTCCCCGTCACAGTTTGCGCTCGAGGGGAGTGTCTTCATCGCTGGCGCAGTGGTTCAGTGGCTTCGCGATGAACTTGGAATCATTCAATCGGCGAGCGACGTCGAAGCGTTGGCGGCGAGTGTCGCCGATAGCGGAGGTGTATTTTTGGTTCCTGCTTTTGCGGGACTCGGGGCGCCTCACTGGGATGCCTATGCGCGAGGCACCATTCTCGGATTGACGCGAGGGACGAACAAGGCCCATATCGCTCGCGCAGCCTTGGAAGGGATCGCCTTTCAAGTCGCTGATGTTTTGGATGCCATGGAACACGATTCCGGCATTCAAATCGACCAGCTTCGTGTCGACGGTGGCGCCTCCGCCAATAACCTTCTCATGCAGTTTCAAGCGGACATTCTTCAAGCGCCCGTCGTACGCCCTAAGATCATCGAAACAACCGCGCTCGGCGCAGCCTTTTTAGCGGGGCTGGCTGTTGGATACTGGCGAGATCCCTCGGACATCGAATCGATTTGGCAAACCGATCGCGTCTTCGAACCGACCATGCCGGCCAACGAAGCCGTCAGTCGTCGCGAACAATGGAAGCGAGCCCTAGAACGTTCCAAAGACTGGGAACATTCGAACTCATGACACCCCAATTCGATCGCGATCGGCATCTGGAAGCGGCCATCCAACGGACGAACCCCTGGGACCTTATCATCATCGGAGGGGGCGCCTCCGGCGTTGGAGCAGCCCTGGACGCTGCTTGTCGCGGCCTTTCGGTGCTGCTCCTTGAGGGAACCGACTTTGGTAAAGGAACGTCCAGCCGGTCGACGAAGCTCATTCATGGGGGGGTTCGCTACTTGGGTCAAGGCAATTTCGCACTGGTGCGGGAATCGCTTCGAGAGCGTTCTCAATTGCTAAAAAACGCGCCCCATCTCGTTCACGCCTTGGAGTTCATTCTACCCTGTCGCTCTCTTTTCGAATTCTGCTTTTACCGCTTCGGAATGAAGGTTTACGATTGGTTGGCCAGCAGTCGCGATTTCCCGCAGTCCAAAGGGCAATCCAAGGCTCAGGTCCTTTCGAAACAAACAGCGCTCGCACCCAACGGACTCTATGGAGGAATCTTGTACTTTGATGGCCAGTTCGACGATTCACGCTTGTTGGTCAACATGGTTCAAACAGCCGCCGAGCAAGGAGCGACGCTCGTCAATGCGGCAAGGGTCCTCGAACTTGCCAAAAACCTAAGCGGACGAGTCGAGGGTGTTGTCTGTCGCGATGAAGAAACAGGAGCGACTCACACGTTTCGCGGACGCTGTATTCTCAATGCAACCGGCCCGTTTTGTGATTCGATTCGACGAATGGACCAAGCCGACACTGCACCCCTAGTGGCAGCCAGCCAAGGCATTCACTTGGTCCTTGGCAAAGAATTCTTTCCAGGCAAGACGGCGTTGATCGTCCCCAAGACGCGCGATGGGCGGGTGATGTTTATCATTCCATGGCACGAACATGTGTTGCTGGGGACAACCGACACTCCGATTACCGCAATCCACGAAGAGCCTCAGGCCTTGGACGAGGAAATCGCGTTTTTGCTGGAAACGGCAGGGCAATATCTGCGCAAGCAGCCCACTCGCGAGGATTGCTTGAGCGTTTTTGTGGGCATACGGCCTCTCGTCCAAACTCGGCCTGGCGCGAAAACATCGACGCTTTCTCGCGACCATACACTGGAGGTTTCCTCCGCAGGGTTGCTTACCATCACCGGCGGCAAGTGGACCACGTATCGGCAAATGGCAGAGGACTGTATCGATCGCGTTTTTCAACTAATCGGTAAACCGCATCGTCCCTCGGTAACTCATGATTTACGCCTCCACGGCTGTCCTCAAGATCTTGACATAGCCCCTTCGGTGGACGGTTCGGTTTATGGATCCGATGCCGAATGGCTAGAGCAATTGATCCGCCAGACGCCGTCGCTCGGTGAACGTTTGCATGCGGACTTGCCCATCTGCGGGGCACACGTGGTTTGGGCGGTTCGGCACGAATGGGCGCGCACCCTGGAGGATGTACTGGCCCGACGAACGCGCGCTCTGTTTCTCAACGCACGAGCATCGCTCGAAATGGCTCCCGCCGTTTGCCAAATAATGGCGAGTGAATTGAATCGCGACGAAAAATGGCAAGCGGCTCAATGGGCAGCCTTTCAACGGACTGCGAGCTTGTATACTCTGGTTTAAATTTGGTTAAACCCACCTCGCATTCCCAAAGGAAAACAATTGATGAATCCTGTCGTGGCTGAGTTTCTTGGAACACTGATTCTGATTGTCTTTGGAAATGGCGTGGTGGCCAACGTCGTGTTGGCAAGAACCAAAGGAAACAACGCGGGCTGGCTCGTCATTTCGGCAGGATGGAGCTTGGCCGTTTTTATTGGGGCGCTTTGCAGTGTAAAAGCAAGCGGCGCTCATCTGAACCCTGCGGTCACGATCGGGTTAGTACTTGCTGGAAAGTTCGCGGTAGGCAAAGCCTTGGGTTACGTCATCGCGCAGATATTGGGCGCTATGGTAGGGGCCGTCGTGATCTATTGCTTTTATCGCGAACATTTTAAAGCAACGAAAAGCGCGGATGACAAACTCGCTTGCTTTTGCACAGCCCCCAATATCCGAGGAGCTTGGCAATGTTTTTTCTGCGAAGTCGTTGGGACCATGATGCTCGTTCTCCCCATCCTCTTGATCGAGCCCGCGTCGCTTGAAAACGTTTTTCAAGGGAACGCTGGCAATCCGCCCGAGTTTGGATTGGGCAGTTTGGGACTGATCCCCGTTGCGTTGATCGTCTTTGGCATTGGCCTTTCCCTTGGAGGAACAACCGGGCACGCGATCAATCCAGCCCGCGATCTCGGGCCGCGAATCGTACACCACTTTCTACCGATTGAGGGAAAACGAGATAGCGATTGGGAATATGCGTGGATACCCGTTGCGGGTCCAATCGCCGGTGCGGTCCTTGCAGCACTTGTTTACATCGCGGTTTCTCAAACCTGACGCCGAGGAGCGGGACGCTCGGGCCACGTCCGACGTTTTGTTCTAAACATCTTTCTCATGTCGAACCATCGGAAATCAATGGGAGGGCGAGGCTCCTGCCGAGCTTACGACGCAATGGTTCGGCAGGAGCCTCACCCTCCCATTAAGCAAAGCACCGGGCGGCCTAAATGGCCTTGCCCCTACCGGTCCCATCGCATTGGGTTATGACTGATCGTTTTTGGTCTGTCGCTCGCCTTAAAGGTGGTTAAACACACTTTTCTACTTGGATGGCCTTGTCACTTTGATGCGTTGCGTGCCCGAGGCCCAATCGTCGGCACCATAAACAACCGCTCGAACGACGCACCGTCCGCGGCAGTCCATTGGGATCGGAATATCCACCGCGAAATCCCCGGGTTCAACGGTCTGTTCTGATTGCAATAAAACCAAATTGCTGGCCTGGGTATAGTTCTGTTGCATTTGTTGACGCTGTTCCAGAGCTCCATCAAAGGTAGGAACCGTTTTGATCCCGTCAGGCAATCGATCTCGCGACAGGACCAATTCAACATGCAATTGTCCCGAAATGGGAGAAATCCCTTTGAGCTTGATCGTTGCGCCAGACTGGTGCTGCTCTTCACACTGAATCGATATTTCAGCAGGTTGCCGAATGCGAAGCAAAGGGTCGCCGAGCAGATTCATCAAACGAACGTGCTCCTTGCGCTCTTCCGATAAATCATGTCCGGCCGGACTAAGCGCGGTGGCCATATTTGCAATCAACAACTGTTGATTGTCTCGAAGCCGATTTTTCGTGCTTGCTTGGTCGCTGCCGTCCTTGCCCGCCTCTGTTTGGTTCCAGATACTCTTTTTTGCGTTGAGGACGATCTCACCGAGAGTCTCGGTTCGATCTTGAAAACAGCCGTCCATCAACTCAGTCGAAAACTGGCTCAGTCCGTAGGGCATGGTGACCCGCGAACCGGCGATAACGGCGATAGGGCCGTCGTTTTTGGCTAAGAGCATTTCCGCAAAGCAATCGATCTTGGCATCGAATGCGCCGGTGAAGCAGGCGAGCATGACTGCAATCGGCGGACCATCTTGAACGTGGAATTGTGGAATGTGTTCCTCCGAACAAATAGGTAAAACCTCATCGCCGACCGCAAAGTGATCCAATTGGTGCACATTTCCATGTCCCATGTAGACCCAAAATAGTCCGCCTTCGTTGATCTTACCGATGAAGGATTGTGTCAGTCGATGCGGGTCGGGACAGAACGGGCTTGTCAAACTTGCATGGGTCATCTGCAACTGAAACCGATCGGGAATGCCTTCTGAGAGCAATCGCCTGGTAACGGTCTCGATGGCGGTGTCCGCGATGACGCCAAAACCCCCAACTCCTGCCGTGGCATGAATGCGATCTCGCCAAGGTCCAAACGACTGCGATTGCTCGTAGTCGATACTCCGTCTGAGCATTCGCGTTAAGTCTGCAGCGGATTTTGCTGGCAGTCGTCCCACGGCTATGTCTGGGCACTCGTCGTCGTTGACGTCCCCGTAAAAAAGATCGGTTGCCAAGGTTGGCGTGGTGAAAGGACCCAGTTTCACTCGCGTTATCGTTTCAAAGGTCGGCACAAGAGTCACTCGTACCGCCTTGGTGGACTTGGGATCGTTTGCAACGGCAACATCACCGCACAACAAAATAGCCGTGACGGGAATCCTGGCTTGGCTTACTTGACGAAGGATTGTTCGGCGCAACTCATGCGGAGAATCGCATGCATCCAGTTCAATCAAATGGTATCTGCTTTGTCGATATTGCATCCATTCCGCCAATGCGTCGCCCCATCCCCGAGGGCGAACGACAATCACCGAGGACTTGACGCTAGCAGGCGGTTTCTCGGCATAGGCGCTGCCGATGCACGCACCCAAAAAAAACAGGCCAATCGAAAGGCGCAAAACAAATCGTTTGTTCATTGACTCTATGCTCCATATTTGCCGAGCCGACCTGCGTTTGCCATGGCCAAAGTCATCAAATACTGAGCTTCGAAGTGCCCAAGACCGCCCGTGATGCATGTCGATTCGTTGAAAGCGGTATGCGGGTCTGGGCGGCAACAATCGGACACCAAAAGCGTCGGAACGGGATGCCACGAGTGGCTTTGCAAGAAACTAGGAGTGCTGTGGTCGCCGGTTACGATCATGACCGTTGGATTCAATTTCGCGATGCGGGGTAGGACACCGTCGAGCTCTTCGATACGTTTTACCTTTTCCGCGAAATTGCCATCTTCGCCCGTGCTATCGGTATACTTGAAATGGATGAAAAAGAAATCGAATTGTGCCCAGAGTTGCTCCAGTGTATCTATTTGTTCGGCAAGCGTTTGTGCGTTGCCTACAATGTTCATGCCGACCAAACGCGCAAGCCCTTTGTACATTGGATAGACCGCAATCGCAGCTGCTTTTAGGCCGTAAACTTCTTGATAGGATGGCAAGGCCGGCTTGTTGGCAAACCCACGCATCGTATGGAAGTTGGCCTTGGGATGCCCCGCTAGAATTTTCTTGGCTTGTACCAAAAATTCCTTCGCGACTTGAGCCGTCCGTTCGCTTCCTGTGTCGTGTGCTCGTGGGTCAAGCGGGGGTACGCCCGTTCGTTGTGGATCGGTGTCCGAAACATTTCCGCCCAGTCCGGCGCCCCGAAAGACCACCACAAAGCGATGTTCCTTGACCGGTTCAACGAAGATCTCGATTCCGGGAATCTTCACTTGCCGGAGAGAGATAGCAATCGGAGCGCTTTCTTCACTGCTGATTCGGCCAGCACGCCGGTCCGAGATGTTTCCGTTCGTATCGAGCGTGCAAAAATTGCACCGAATTGCGACATCACCTTCCTTGAGCTCAAAACCGATCCCGGTTGCTTCCAATGCACCCCGTCCGATTTGGTATTTCAGCGGATCGTAGCCGAACAAGCCTAAGTGTCCGGGGCCGCTTCCGGGAGCAATTCCCGGCTTGACTGGAATGCTAGCCCCTTGAACGCCGCGGACGGCTAACGCGTCCAAATTTGGGGTCTTTGCCGTTTCGAGTTCCGTCTTCCCGCCTGGCGACATGGGCAGTCCACCTAACCCGTCGGCAACCAGCATGACAATTTTGCTGTCATTGCTAAGTTGTAGTTCGCGAGTCAAAGTATGCATGTCCATTTTCTTCTCCAAATCATCGTTGAGGGTTTAGTAAGGCGAGCGGCAGACAGAAAACTACCAATCATAACCCGATACGTAGCGGCTTGTTTTTAGTGAAGTCGTTATTGGTTGAGGGCGGTAGGACGGACTTCCGAGTCCGTAAGTGGGGAATTCGACGGACTTGGAAGTCCGTCGTACCATAAAATCAACAAATCCATAAGCGAGGGACCTGCGAAATTGACCCTCGCTTACCGGCATGTTGCGTTAGTGAGCTGATACTCTATTAGAATCGCGCTATCCTTTCGTGGATAGGAGTATTTCATGGCCGATTTCGCATCTCCACCCATTGGGCGTGACCCGTTGGTGCTTTTTCCAGAAAAGTTGGATGATGTCATCGCATCCGACCATCCAGTTCGATTGCTCGACGATCTTCTCGACCGATTGGATTGAAAATCTTGAGAGTCCGCTTATGTGCTGGTGCGTACCATTAAATCAACAAGCCCGTGAGCGAGGGATTGCAGTCGGCTCCTTGCGTACGCGTCGGGTTATCAAACTGCCGCCTTCAGCGTTTCCGATGACTGTCGGATCGCGGATCATTCGGAATGTGTTGTTGATCGCGATGAAAATGGAGCTCTGGCAATGCTTGGATGAGTTCGGTAAGCCCACTATCCGTCGCATTGCCACCATCCACATAGAACGATTCCATCTGTTGCATTCCGTGAAGATGCTTGAGTCCTGCGTCGGAGATCGATACGTCGATCAGATGTAAAAAACGTAGGGCATGCATTTTCGCAATCGTTTCGAAGGCTGCGTCGGACAGATTCGGGCTGCCGATTCGCAACAAAACCAACTCCGACAGGGACGGCCATTCGCTGATTCCTTCGTCCGAAATCTCGGAATGAGGTAGATTGATGGTCGTCAACTTAGAAAGTTTCCCGATGACTTTCGCCAATCGGTCACCGACATGGGTTTTTTCCAATCGAAGCTGTTTTAGTTCGACAAGAGTAGCCAATGCATCCGCCATCGAATCGGAATCCGACACGAGGGCATTGGATAACGAGAGAGTTTCGAGTGTCGTCAACCCACGAAGCTGAGCGAACTCGACGTCCCCGACCGTGGCATCCGATCGGACCTCGCGCGATCGACCTTGTCGAACAGCCTCCACCTGTTGACGAAAGGGTGGCTCAAGTGGTTCGGCTTTGGGATGGTCTTTCAGGCCGCAGCCGATCAAACATACCAATGCGACACAAGCGACAAGGAAACATTGCTGAGATGAGGAACAAGAATCTCCTTGAACAAGTTCAACCATTCTGCCAGACACGATACGGTTGCTCCTGCAATCTCTCAACATCACCACTCTGAAACGAAGGCTTCCAGAATATCAACCTTTCGTCCAAATACCGTTCAACGACGTCCAATTTCGTAAAAATTTCGTTTGACCGTCGCCGAAGGCGTATGTGGAGATCGTTTTGGACGCCTTTTCATAAAGGCAAGCACGGCTCCTTAAAGCGACTTGAAAAGCGATAATTCCGCCAAAAAAGGCGTTGTGGGTGTTGAGGAATCGGTTGGCGTTGGTTACTTTGAGCCCATACATCAATTGATTTCTCGCAAGAAAAGGAAACTCTGAATGAATTGCCGTAGTGCTTTTTTCAAACGCAACCTCTCAATGTTTGCAGTCTTACTCTTTAGCACTTTCCTCGTAGGTACGTCTTTTTCCCAAGGCCCTGAAACGGCCATTCATTCACCGGGTGGCGAAGCCAATCTGGTGTTGCCGGATCTTGGCGGCACCAATTTTCTTGGGGTGCCTGGGAACGTTATTCTATATGGTGGATTGGTAGTCAGTGCTGCGGGGCTATTTTTCGGGATTCGCATTTGCAAAGAAATTCACGACATGCCCGTTCATTCGTCCATGCGGGAGGTCTCCGATCTTATCTACGAAACGTGCAAGACCTATCTCATCAACCAAGGTAAGTTTTTGGCCGTGCTTTGGACAATCATCGCGTTGGTGATTGTGCTGTACTTTGGTTGGCTATCCCAGAAATCGTCGACGGTCGTTGGCATTATCGTCGGCTTTAGCATCGTTGGTATTCTTGGCAGTTACGTTGTGGCCTGGTTTGGTATTCGCGTAAACACTTATGCGAACTCGCGAACTGCCTTTGCCAGTTTAAAGGGGATCCCGTATCTCGTTTACGCCATACCCATCAAAGCCGGGATGAGTATCGGCATGATGCTCATCAGTGTCGAACTGTTCATCATGCTTTGTATTTTGCTTTTTGTTCCGCGTGAATTTGCTGGTGCCTGTTTCATCGGTTTTGCCATCGGCGAGAGCCTTGGAGCAGCGGCTTTGCGGATCGCTGGCGGTATCTTCACCAAGATCGCCGACATCGGATCCGATTTGATGAAGATCGAGTTTAAAATCAAAGAGGATGACGCCCGCAATCCTGGTGTGATCGCCGACTGTACTGGAGACAATGCGGGTGACTCCGTGGGTCCAAGCGCAGACGGCTTTGAAACCTACGGCGTAACCGGCGTTGCTCTGATCACCTTTATTCTGTTGGCTGTGAACGAAAAATCCGCAGGCGCTGGCTACGAAACCATCCAGGTGCAGCTGCTGGTTTGGTTGTTCATGATGCGTATCATGATGATTGTGGCATCGTTTGGCTCGTATTACTTGAATGAAGTATGGACCAAATCGAAGTATGAAACGGCTACAAAAATGGACTTTGAAATGCCGTTAACACGCCTTGTATGGCTGACCAGTCTTATCTCAATCGCGTTGACCTATGTCGTATCCTACCTGATGATTCCGTCACTCTCGGGCAATCGAGAGCTATGGTGGCAACTCTCGACGATCATCTCATGCGGAACGTTAGCTGGTGCCGTGATCCCGGAACTGGTTAAGGTATTCACGTCCACCTCCTCTGCTCACGTCAAGGAAATCGTTATTTCGAGTCGAGAAGGGGGAGCGTCGCTCAATATTCTCTCAGGATTGGTGGCGGGGAATTTTTCATGTCTTTGGCTTGGGCTTGGAATCGTCGCGTTAATGACGGGTTCCTATGCAATCTCAACCATGGGACTTGGCGCAATGATGGAGGCCGAAGCGGTCTTTGCATTCGGATTGGTTGCGTTTGGTTTCTTGGGGATGGGGCCTGTTACGATTGCCGTCGATTCGTACGGACCTGTGACCGACAACGCCCAGAGCGTCTTCGAGTTATCTTTGATTGAGCAGATCCCAAACATCCAATCCAGCTTGAAGTCCGAGTTCCAAATGGATGCAAACTTCGAAGAAGCCAAGCATTTGCTTGAGGAAAACGACGGGGCTGGCAATACCTTTAAAGCCACTGCCAAACCTGTCTTGATTGGTACTGCGGTCGTGGGTGCCACCACCATGATTTTCTCGATCATCATGTCCCTGACACATGGGCTGACGCAGGACCAGGAGAAACTCTCGTTGCTCTATGCGCCGTTCGTTCTCGGCCTGATCACAGGCGGATCGATCATCTATTGGTTTACAGGCGCATCGATTCAAGCCGTCACGACGGGTGCCTATCGTGCTGTCGAATTTATCAAAAAGAATATCAAACTCGATGGTGCCACCAAAGCTTCGGTGGAGGATAGCAAACGAGTCGTTGCGATTTGCACGCGTTATGCCCAGTTGGGGATGTTCAATATCTTCATGGCTGTGTTTTTCATCACGCTCGGCTTCGCGTTCATTGAGCCTTTCTTCTTTGTCGGCTACTTGTTTTCGATCGCGATCTTCGGATTATATCAAGCGATCTTCATGGCCAACGCTGGCGGAGCATGGGATAACGCCAAGAAGATTGTCGAAGTTGAGCTCAAGCAAAAAGGCACGCCCCTTCACGATGCCTGCGTTGTTGGGGATACCGTAGGTGATCCGTTCAAAGACACATCGAGTGTCGCCTTGAATCCGGTGATCAAGTTTACAACGCTCTTTGGCTTACTGGCCGTGGAGCTGGCGGTGATGTTGAAAGAGCAGCAAGGTCCTGCGCTGGTTATGTGGCTCGCCGTTGGCTTTTGCAGTGTCGCGGCTATCTTCTTTTGGCAGTCGTTCTACGGGATGCGAATTCGAAAGGAAGCATCCGAATAAGTTCGGAGCCTACCCGAAAATGCTGTTGTACCAAAGTCCCAAGTTTGCCTTGCATGATACCAAGAGCCATCCGGAATCGGTTGCCAGGATCGTGCACGTCAATGCAATGCTGAAGTCCTCCGGTTGGACGGAGCGATGCAAAATGCCCGCATGGGAACCCGCGACTCAACAGCAATGTGCTCGTATTCATCCCGATTCGTATCTTGAAGCACTGCAGGATTGGTGCGAACACGATGCGGGTCGGGTGGAAGTGGATACCGTCGTTTCAAAAGGCTCCTGGACGGCCGCGACCTTGGGCGCAGGAGCCGTTTGCGATGCGGTTCAGAGAGTTGTCAAGGGTGAAGACACGACGGCGTTTTGCGCGATCCGTCCACCAGGCCACCATGCCCTGTCTTCGGCACCGATGGGATTCTGTCTGCTCAACAATGTAGCGATAGGTGCCCAGTTTGCGCGTTCGTTGGGCCTCAACAAAGTTCTCATCGTCGATTGGGATGTGCATCATGGGAACGGCACCCAAGCTTCCTTTTGGGAGGACCCCAACGTAGGCTTCGTTTCGATTCATCGGTTTCCCTTTTACCCAGGTACCGGCAAGGCCGAGGAGACGGGCGGTGGTCAAGCCATCGGAACCAAAGTGAATATTCCTGTTGCGGCAGACATCCCAGCTGGCGAATTCTTAAAGCGGCTATTCGATGCTTCGGAAAAGCTTGCCAATGAAATGCATCCGGATTTGATACTGCTAAGTGCTGGTTTTGATGCGCATCGAAACGATCCGGTCGGTGGCTTAACCCTCGAAGCCGAGCACTATCAACAAGCAGGTGAGTGGATTTGCAATTTGGCCAAAGGTCATTGCGGCGGCAAGTTGGTCTCGTTGCTCGAAGGTGGCTACCATCTCCAGCATATGCCCGTATGTGTCGATGCTCATCTGCGAGGGATCGAGTCGGCATGCGTGGCGTAAGCTTCCAGCTTGCGATGAATCCAGGATGGCAAGCTGGAAGCTTACACCTCAAGCATCAAGTGTTGCGATGGCTTCAGGTAATAGGGGGTCCATTCCAGAGGGGGCAGCTTGTGCAAAGCGCCGCACAAGGCTGTTAGAGAACCACTGTGGCCCACGGCCAAGATGCACTTGTCGTGAGTGGGCTCCGACGCTTTACGTGCGTCTTCCAGCCAAGCCATGGCCCGACGTATCACTTCGTCTGTAGTTTCTCCGTCTCCAGGTCGATAGGTCGATGGATGTTCAAGCATGTCGTGAACACGCATCGCCTCCTCCGTCGGAATGTCAGACCATGCGATGTTTTGCCATCGTCCAAAATGGCGCTCGCGCAACCGGGAATCACCTCGAACTTCGATCTGCAACTCCTTAGCCAGCCAAGCCGCAGGTTCCGAACAACGTATTAAACCGCTGTGCCAGACCTCCGTTGGCCTGTTGGAGTCCGGCAGTTGCTGAATCTGTTGTGCAAGAGCGTGGAGAGTTGATTCCCAACCAGGTTCTAAGGGTACGTCGCTATCACCATAGCAGATCCCCTTGAAATCAAGTCTCACCTGGGGATGTCGGAGCAAGTAGACGGTCGTCATGGCGCCAATCGATCGATCGTCCAAACGCCACTTGGTTCGTCCAGTTGATATCGAAATCGATCGTGCAGTCGAGACGGCTTCCCCTGCCAAAACTCCATCGTGTGCGGAGTGACTTTGTAACCGCCCCAGTTTTCAGGTCGAGGAACCGATTGCCCGACGTACTTTTTGTCCAGAACGTCGATGTCCCGTGCTAATTGCGCGTCATCCGGGATAATTTCCGATTGAGGCGAAGCCACGGCACCTAGCTGGCTGGATCGCGGTCGCGACTCAAAATAAGTGTCCGAAATCTCGGCAGAAGTCCTTGTGGCCTTGCCTTCGATACGGACTTGGCGATCGAAAATGGGCCAGTAAAAATGAAGAGCAACGCTGGGCTCGTTGGCAATTTGGTGGCCCTTCGCCGAATCATAATTCGTGAAAAAAAGAAAACCGTCCTCATCCAGATGCTTGAGCAACACGATTCTGCTGCTAACACCTACTGCCAAATTGGATGTCGAAAGTGTCATCGCATTGACTTCGAACCACTCCGGAAGTTCTAAGGCATGTAGTTGCGCAAACCAATCCTTGAAAAGTTGCATCGGTTCGACCGGCAAATCACTTCGCGAGAGGGAACCAAACGTATAATTTCGTCTCAAATGATGTATGGACAAGTCTTTCTCCTTTTCTTCGGCACAATTTTTGCATTGTTGATGAATGCTTAGGATGTCATTTTGGAAATCGTATCACTTGAGGTAATAACAGGCGAGCGGTTCCCGGTTCCTAGCTTGGCAGTGGATCTAACTTTTTTTGAGTTACTGTTACGAAAATGAATCGAATTCCCAAAGTTCCAAATTCAGACGACTTGGCACCGCGTATCTCGCTGGCTGGGTATCTGATGGTCGCAGCGCCAGGAGTGCAAGACCCTGTGTTCGCGAGATCCGTTTGTATTATTGTGGAGCATTCGCTGGAACGCACAATTGGAATCATGCTCAATCGGCCGCTGGCAATCGATACGAATTTGCTTTGGGAGCAATTGCTCGAGGGGGCAGCCAAGCCCCAAAATGCCGTTTCACATATCAATTTCGGTGGCCCTCAAAACGGTCCCGTTTTAGCGATACATGATAATGAGTTGTTGGCAGAAGGCGGAAATAGCCAAGGCGTTTATCTTTCCGCACAAACGGAAACGCTACGGAAGATCGCGCAAGTGACTCCGGACCATTGCCGTCTCTTTATTGGACACGCTGTTTGGCAAGTTTCTCAGCTTGAGACGGAAATTGTGAATGGGGACTGGCACGTGCTGCCGGCGATTCCTGAATTGGTTTTCTCCGATGAAAACAGCATGTGGAGCAAAGGGATTCAAACTGTTGGAAATGGAATCATTCGCTCTGCAACGGGTATCGATGCACTGATGTTGACGCCGACATTGAATTAGAAATCACCGGACCGGCCTGGAAGCACTCTTGTTTTCCTTCGCAGGGCGCCCTGCCAGGCCTGTCCAAGAAGAAAAGGACTGGGCATCTGTCCTACGACTTTGCCCAATCCATTCCTTGCTTGGGAGGGTGAGGCTCCTGCCGAACCATTGCGTCGTAAGCTCGGCAGGAGCCTCGCCCTCCCATGGATTTCCGATGGTTCGACATGGGAAAGATGTTTAGAGCGGTGCCCTAACCCCGCCATTTTTTCCAGGGATTTGTGGGGTGCAATTCACGGCCTCTCCGGGTGGCCTATTGCAATCGGAGGGAGCTTGGTCTAAACCAGAGTGATCTTTTCGCAACACTTCCCGACTGAGCCATGCACTTATGAACAACTCCGCCACAACTGGCGTCCATACTTCCTCTTCGTTAACAGACCAGGACGTGGAAGCGATCGATCGATTGCGTACATCCTATTCTCGATTCTCGTCCGAGTTGGGCAAAGTGATTGTTGGCCAGAAAGCCGTCATTGAGCAGGTTGCTATCTGTCTTTTCGCCAGACGGCACGCATTGTTGATGGGAGTGCCGGGTCTTGCAAAAACACTCTTGGTCAGCAAAATCGCGGAAACGATGTCGCTCGATTTCAGCCGAATCCAATTTACGCCGGATTTGATGCCGATGGACATCACCGGAACGGACATCTTGCAAGAAACGCAACAAGGGCGTCGCGAGTTTCAATTCATCAAGGGTCCTATTTTTGCCAACATCATTTTAGCAGACGAGATCAACCGAGCTCCTCCTAAGACGCAGGCCGCTTTGTTAGAGGCCATGCAAGAACAACGCGTTACCGTGCTTGGTAAGACGTTTGAGCTCGTTAGTCCCTTTATGGTTCTTGCGACCCAAAACCCGGTCGAGCAAGAAGGAACGTACCCTCTGCCCGAAGCCCAGTTGGACCGTTTCATGTTCCTGGTGGAGCTTGACTATCCCAACGAGGAGGAAGAGATCCAAATCGCCCGAACAACAACCGGAGACGATCACGTTACGCTCAGCGCTTTGATGGGTGCTGATGAAATCATCGCTCATCAGCGTTTGGTGCGTCGCTTGCCAGTGCCGGATCACATTTACCAATACGCGGCGCGACTGGTACGCAAAACGAGGCCCCTAGGGGATTCTGCGCCGAATTGGCTGAAGCCATTCGTAAGTTGGGGAGCCGGTCCACGGGCAGTCCAGAATTTGATCTTGGGTGCGAAGAGCCGGGCGGCTCTGCTTGGAAGCTACATGGTTCGATTGGAAGACATTCAGCACGTTGCGAAACCTGTCCTAACGCACCGTATCATTACGACATTTGCAGCACAGGCCGAAGGGGTCACGGCAAAGCAAATTGTTCAGCGTTTGGTCGAGGAAATGGAATAAGCCTGGCACCCATTTATGATTCCAGTAGCTCGCTCGTTTTTAGATCCACAGATTCTGTCGCGACTCTCCTCCGTCCCGCTCGTGTCGCGTCACGCCATGCAAGGCAACGTATCGGGGCGTCATGCGTCACCTCATCGTGGATCCAGCGTTGAATTTGCCGAATATCGAAAGTACGTACCTGGCGACGATCTGAGACGCTTGGATTGGCGAGCTTTTGGTCGAACCGATCGCTACTACGTCAAGGAGTTCGAGGCCGATACGAATCTTCGCTGTTGCGTCGTGCTTGATACGAGCGGTTCGATGGCTTATGCATCGAAAGGCCAGATGACCAAAATCGAATACGCCAGACGAATCGCTGCTTCCTTGGCGTATCTCGCGGCACAACAAGGGGACGCCGTCGGACTGTCATGCGTCGCGGAAAGGATCGTCCAAAGTATCCCGCCTCGACGTTCCGCAGCCCATTTGAAAGTCATCCTCGACACGCTGGAACGAACCGAGCCCAAGGGTGAAACACAGTTACCAGCGATTCTCGATGAGATTGCCGAAACCATTCGACAGCGAGCCTTGATCGTCATCATTTCCGATTTCTTTGTCGATCCATCGATTCTCAAAGGTTGCTTTGAACACCTTCGATTTCGAAAACACGATGTCGCGGCATTTCATTTGCTCGATCCGTTAGAGATGGAGTTTGCATTCCAAAGGCCGGTCCGATTTACCGACATGGAGGGCGGGCAGCCATTGTTTGTGGAACCCACCGAGATTGCGGATCGATACCATCGAGCATTGAAAACCTATTTGACCGACTTGCATCGAATCGTCTTGGAGACCGCAGTCGACTACCATCGGGTCGTCACCAGCGAAACCTACGAACACCCGATGATGCGATTTTTAATAGGTCGTACGCGTGGGCGGGGTGCTCGATGAATTTCTTGCAACCATGGATGTTGGTCGCATTGCCGCTGGTTTCGGTCCCCATCATCGTTCACCTAGTCAATCAGCGCCGATTTCAGACGGTGCCTTGGGCTGCCATGATGTTCCTCTTGCAAGCCAGCAAGATGTCCAGTGGTTATACAAAACTGAGGCAATGGTTGATCCTGCTCTTGCGAACTTTGGCGGTGGCCTGTTTGATTTTTTTTACTGCGAGACCACTGGCGAGCGGCTTGATGGGTCTCATGGGTAGCCGTTCTACGGAAGTGGCAATCGTGTTGCTCGATCGATCACCCAGCATGCAAGAAACACAGCCGGGTAGCGGCCTTACGAAATTGCAGTCGGCCATCATGCAGATCTCGAATACGCTGAAAACGTTGGGCATGCAACGGGTCGTCGTATTCGATACAGCAACCGAGAAGCCTCTCGAATTAGAATCCCCCAGCGAGATGGAGTCGAATCCGACGTTGGTTGCAAATGGGTACACCAGCGATATGCCGGGAATGTTTGAACGGGCGCTAGCATACATCAAGAACAATCGCTTTGGTAATACCACCGTTTGGATTTGTTCGGACATGCGAGAGAGTGACTGGCACAGTCGCGACGGTCGGTGGGCTGCTTCGCGAGAAGGATTCTCTAGCTTAGCCCAAGATGTTCGATTTCAGGTCTTGGATCTAGGGGCGGTCTCTCGCGAAAATCTTTCGATTCGTGTCGTGTCTGCAAAACGCGTTCAAAGCGATTCGCAGACTGAGCTTGCTCTAAGTTTTAAGATCGAACGCCAATTTTCGCCCAGTATCGAGAATGCCAGTATCGAGAATGCCAGTGATGCCGGAAATTCTCAGCCATTCACTGCGGTTCAAGTTCCCGTTGAAATCGAAGTCGGAGGTGCACGCAGTGTGCTCAATGTCGATCTTCAATCGGATTCCGCCGAAGTCAACGATTATCGAATTGCCCTCTCGTCCGAAAAAGGGGACGTCAGTGCCGCCAAAGGCTGGGGACTGGTGCGCATTCCCGCAGACGCCAACATGGCAGACAACTGCGGTTACTTTGTGTACGAGAAGCCGCCGGCCCGAAGCACCATTATCGTCAGCGACAATCCGCGTGTTATCGAAGCGATCGAACTGTGCACCAATATCTCTCCAGAACAATCGATCCAATGCGTAACGGAAACGGTTTCCTCGAGCCAGTTGGACACGGTCGATTGGAACTCGGTATCCCTGGTGGTTTGGCATGAGCAATTGCCCAAGGACCGACCCCTTGAACTGCTTGTAGGGTTCGTTGCTCAGGGTGGACAGGTGTTGTTCTTTCCCCCTGAAAATCCGAATGAAAATCAGGCCCTCGGTCTGAAATGGACAGGCTGGGAGACGCTGCAAAGCGATCCTTCGGGAAGCCCGTCCAACGAGGAAATCGAAGCCGCGAGCTTGACTCGTGTCCAGCAATGGAGAAACGATTCGGAGTTACTCGGCAATACACTCAATGGAGCACCGTTACCCGTTGGGCAATTGGGTATCAAACGGATTTGCAGGCTTCAAGGTGAAGGAACGACTTTGGCTTCTATCCGCGATGATATCCCGTTGCTAATGCGTATGGATTCGGCTGGCTCCGAAAAAAATGGTGTGTACGTTTGCACCACCACTCCATCCATGCGCGATTCGACGTTGGCCGTCGATGGGATCGTCATGTACATTGCCATTCAAAGAGTCTTGGCGGCGGGTTCCGCTCGCATTGGCTCGGCCAAGATGGTAACGATAGGACAATTGGATCGAAGCGTTTTCGACCATGCGGTTCAAGAAGCGGGGGCTAATAGTACTTTGTCGAATCAATACGCAGAGCAGACGGGTGTTTATCGGGATAACGATTTGTTGATCGCTCAGAACAGGCTGGCGGAGGAGGACAGCGGGAAATTAGTCGGGAGCGAATCGTTGTCGAGTTTGTTTGGGAACTTGCAGTGGTCTCGCATCGAAGCGGGAGCGTCCGCGAACAGTTTGGTCCAAGAGATTTGGCGATGGTTTGTGATCATTATGTTGTTGGCTTTGGTAGTCGAAGCGTTTCTGTGTATTCCTAAACGTCGCGCGGTGGCATAGGCTTCCAGCCTGTGTCTTGAGTATCGCTCACACACAGGCTGGAAGCCTATGCCACTTTAGGCCACAGCAATTTTGGGAATTGCTTCGCCGGGTTGGATGCCGAGTCTCTGCCGCAGGTGAGCAGACGACCAGCGATGTTCGGTCGGCTTCTTGACCAAGCCTGCAACTACCGGGTTTTGTTCGATGTAGTCTATAATCCTTAGCATCTCCGCTTCATCCCGCGCGAAATGGTCAAATGTCTCGGTTTGCCAGAATGCTCCTGTCTTTCCGAGCAAGCGATTGCACTGCGTCGCAGTGTAGCTCTGAATACTGTGGGAAATCACTTCGCGCGGCGTGCGTCGCTTTTTAACATCGAGATTCATTTGGCTCCCGGCAAGTTCCTCCGTAAAACTCTCTAGAGGTAGGAACATCCAGTGGTGGTGGCTCGGCATCACAACGAAGGCCAATAACCGATATCGTTCGTCTGCAAAGTGAAGGAACGCATTCTGTACCATTTTAGCGAGTCGATCCTCTTCCAGCATCTTTACCGGTGAAGCTCGATCTAACAATGAATCCACGAGCTTGAACACCAGCTTGTGCTTCTTCATCTCCCATTCCGTCGCCGTCGTGTCTGGCGGAGTTCGTTTTGCATTCAGTTCATCGCGATACTTACGAATCTTGCTCAGTCCTACTTGCGACAAGCTACCCTGCAAACAGGCTGTAATAAATATTGGCTTTCCTTCAACGTCGATATGCGGCAAATCCCTACGCCTAATCAAGCCTTCGTGATCAAGCATTTTTTATCTCCCAGTGGCATAGGCTTCCAGCCTGTGGACGAAACCATCAAATTGAATGTACATCCGAAAAGGATCGCAGTTTGTTCGAAGTACTATTTTGCTTTTTTCTACAAAAACTCAATACCTATCGCTCACACACAGGCTGGAAGCCTATGCCACGGTTCAGAGCGTGAAACAATCTCCGACGCCGTTATCGGGCAACCCCATGAGTTGTCGCCAACGGGCTTCGATCATGGCTATGAATGGCATGCCGTTGAGTCCGTAGTTCCCCAACGCATAGGCATCGTTGACCTCGACCAGAAGCGTTTGACCAGAAGCCGTAATCCCCCAATCCATTCCAAAAGCAATCGGGCGCTGCGTGAAGGCTTCGATCGCGGACTGCATCATTCCAACATCTGGGAACAAGAGCGGATTGCCTTTGTAGTTTGCGACATTGAGGATCTTGTCTCGCAGGATCGAAACTCTCCATTCCGATACAAACTCGATTCGCTGCTGGGCTAGGACAGGGGTGTTGTCGGGTAGCGCGGCCGATGCAATTAAGTCGCGAAGGCCATACACGACCGTTCCTTTGAAAAGTTTGTGGTGGAGCAGAGGCTTGACGTGGAACGGATTAAATGGGATCTCCGAATCGACTTGATCGCGGACTTCACCCAGCGTTGTCTCCCATGTAAAGCGGCAGATCCACGGCGACAAGGAATCGGGCAGATCAAAATTGGGTGGAGTTGGTCTTCCTGCACGGGCGAGCAGTAAACGTATGGCCTTGACACCCGCTCGCACGACGGTCTCGTCGGCTCTCTCCAGAAGCCATTCATCCAGGATGCCCCCATGAATATCCTGAAACCGAAACGGAACGACTTCGTATCCGCGTTCCCAAAACCAATGCGATGCCTCGATGGACGCCAGGTAAAATGAAGAGTCTTGCTTTACTTGTTGTACATATGCTCGCATGTCGAAATCATACTGCGTTGGGTTTCACAATAACCTTCATCGCACCTTTTTCTCCCGCATACAATCGATCGAACCACTGAGCGGTTTCCTCAAGCTTTGCGGTGGCCGTAATGAGCGGAGCGACTTGAATTGCGCCCGACGCGAGTAGCTCGATGCACTGTGGGATTTCGCCGTTGGATGCGCACGAGCCGTAGATCGAGAGTTCACGTGTGACGACCGTTTGTAGTGGCAGGTCTACGGAAGGGGTAAGATTGCCGACGAGGGTAACCGAGCCGCCGCGTCGAACGATCTGAAAGCACGTATGAACGGGCGCTTTGGCCCCGACGACTTCCATACTCGCATCGACTCCGCGTCCATTGGTGATCGCCATCACCGCAGCAACAGGGTCCTCAGACCTGGCGTTGACGGTGTGGGTCGCTCCAAGCTGGGTTGCGATCTTGAGCTTAGCGTCTTCCAGGTCGACGGCGATCACTTTCGCGAATCCAGCCAAGCGAAGCGTTTGGATACAAAGCAATCCGATCATACCTGCGCCGACGACGGCAACAGAACCACCAATGTGTCGCGGTGTTCGATTGGTCGCATGAACCGCAATCGAAACCGCCTCGATCATGGCTGCATGTTCGAAAGACAAGGAGTCGGGGATTTTGTAGACGATGTTTTGTGGTACGGTCACGAATTGAGCAAATGCGCCTTGACGGCGAAACTCGTTGCAGGAGACGCCAAGAACTTGGCGATTTTCGCAGAGATTGATTGTTCCGGCTCTGCAGTACGTGCATCGCCCACAGGAGACAGTCGAATCGAAGGTCACGCGATCCCCTTTGCGGAAGCCAACGACGGAAACTCCGACCTCGACGACGATCCCGGCCGCTTCATGCCCCATTACGAGTGGCGGGATGCGTCTGCCTGAGCTACCGTCGAATCCATGAATATCGCTCCCGCAGATACCGCATGCTTGAACCTGAACCAGCAAATCTTCCGGCCCGCATACGGGCCTCGGGAGTTCCACAAGCTCTAGTTTTTTGTATTCCTGAAGTTGCAAGGCTTTCAAAGGGTGAGTCCTGTGTTGAAAATAGGTAAGAAATTAGGAATCCGGGAACAAATAAATCGAAGTTGGCCATCATTTCAGCCACAAAGGCCCTGTAACCAGGGCCACTTGTTGGGTAGTCTGAGTGTTCGCCAATTGTAACCAGTTTAGCGTATGTGCTGGTTTGGTTTCACTATCGATTCAAAGGATATATTCTCTCATGTTGTTAAGAGCATCAGTGGCCCTTTTTGTGGTCCTGGGATGTGGCCTTTCTCTCTGCCATAGCCAAGAACAAGTCGGTGGTGCTGCACTCGCTCCCATTGTCCCCGCGAATGCAGCTTTCAAAGACACTTCAAGCTATGCGCTTGGGTTTAACGTTGGAAGCAGTTTCGCGCAACGTTCCATGACCGAAAAGGAAATCGATGGCAAGGATTTCATGCAAGGACTACTTGATGCGTTAAGTAAAAAGGAATGCAAACTCGATCAGAAACAGCTTGAGGCTGCCTTTCAAGCGCTGGATCAACGCATGCAAAAAAAGATGCTTGAACTTGCGAAAGAGAATATGGATCGCGCAAAAGTGCACTTGGAAACCAACAAGAAAAAAGATGGTGTCCAGACGACGAAAACGGGACTGCAATACGAAGTACTGAAGACAGGAAACGGCAAAACACCAACACTGACCGATACGGTTGTGGTTCACTACGAAGGCAAGTTGCTCAATGGAATTGTGTTCGATTCCTCCATTGCGAGAAATCAGCCAATGACGCATCCGGTTAGTAAGTTTGTCCCAGGCTGGACAGAAGCACTTCAGCGAATGAAGGTCGGGGACAAGTGGCTCGTAACCATTCCACCAAGCTTGGGCTACGGCGAAGAAGGGTTTCAGTCGATTGGTCCAAACGAATTACTCATCTTTGAATTGGAATTGCTGGACGTAGTCAAGAAATAGGTCCCGCGCCAACTGAGTTGAGGATAGCAAAATGCAAGATGCGGTTGAAAAATGGATGGCGATTGTTCAGAAGCATGGGCAGTCGCATGTCTTCCAATTCTGGAATCGTCTGTCTGCTGAGGAACAACAGCAGCTGGCAAAACAAGTTCAATCGATCGACTTTTCGCAATTGGCAAGCCTTTTTGAAGGCTCCGAAGAATCGGTGGATTGGAGTGAACTCTCGAACAAGGCGCAAGCACCCGACGCAATACGGTTGAACGATCCAAACGTCGCGTTCTCTGCCAAGGATGCTTTTGATTGCGGCGAGCAGGCGATCCGGCAAGGGAAGCTAGGAATGATTCTTGTGGCGGGGGGACAAGGGACTCGTCTTGGTTTCGACCAACCCAAGGGTGTGTTTCGAATCGGTCCCGTTTCAAACCGCAGCTTGTTCTCAATGCATGCCGATTCGCTTCGGGCTGCGACGCGACGCTATGGTGTTTCCATTCCGATGTTCGTAATGACAAGCCCAGCGACGGACGCCCAAACGCGCGAGTACTTTGCCCAAAATCGCAATCTGGGATTGAGCGAAGAGGATTTGGTGACATTTTGCCAAGGCACGATGCCAGCCATGGATGCTGCCTCCGGCAAAGTCCTAATGGAGTCCCCGTCGAGCATCGCGCTGAGTCCCGATGGTCACGGAGGCATAGTTGCTGCCTTGGACCGACAAGGCATCTTGCAATCGGCTGCAGCCAGAGGCATCGAGCACTTTTTTTATGCACAGGTTGACAACCCTCTCGTTCGGGCATGCGACCCAACGCTGATTGGCTACCACTTGCTGTCGCGGTCTCAGATGACAACGCAGGTCGTTTCAAAACGATTCGCTAAGGAAAAGGTTGGCAATGTCGTCTCGATCGATGGACGCACCCACATCATCGAATACAGCGACTTAACCGAGGAGGCCGCCCAACGCACTCATCCGGATGGAGGCCTGCAGCTTTGGGCTGGGAACATTGCCATCCACGTGCTCGAACGAAGTTTCCTGCAACAGGCCGCACAAAAGAGTGATTGTTTGCCATTCCACCGGGCGATGAAGTCGGTGCCGTTCCTCGATCACAGCGGTGACGTTGTGAAGCCTAAGGCTCCGAATGCGATCAAATTCGAGCGATTTGTTTTTGACTTGTTGCCGCTAGCGGAACGATCGATCGTGGTGGAAGGAAACCCAGCCGAGGTGTTTGCACCCGTGAAAAATGCAGAGGGGTCCGCGACCGATACCCCCACGACAACCCGCAACGCACTCGTCCAGCAGCACCGCCAATGGCTTGAGCAGGCCGGCATTTCCATCGAAGAAAACGCTAAAGTTGAGATCAACCCTAACTGGGCACTCGACGCCGAGGAAGTCCGCCAGAAAATTCAGCCACCCTTTCATATCCAAGTCGACACTTACTTTGCGTAGCTTTCAAACAGGAACCATTCATGCTTCATGCAGTTATTATGGCTGGCGGATCCGGCACTCGATTTTGGCCCGCAAGTCGGCAAATCAAACCCAAGCAACTGCTCAAAATGGGTGGAACCCGAACCATGTTGCAAACCACATTCGACCGTATGCAGGGCTTGGTTTCGAGCGAACACGTTTTGGTGTTGACGAATAATCAGTTGACCGATGCGGTCGCAGAGCAACTTCCCGACCTGCCAATCGAGCACATCGTGGGTGAACCATTCAAGCGAGACACGGCCCCTTGTATCGGAGTCGCCGCCTCCTTGGTTCAAGCGGCAGACGCGGATGGGATTATGGTGGTCATGCCATCCGACCACGTCATTGAACCGAGATCGGAGTTTCACCGAGCAATTCGCGCAGGCGCAAAACTTGTCGAAGAGGATCCCAGCCGGATTGTTACGTTCGGTATTCGCCCCAATTATCCATCCGAATCGTTCGGCTACATCCAACGAGGAAAACCCATCGAAGGGACCGCCGGAACGGCCACGTTTAAGGTGGATCGCTTCCGCGAAAAACCCGACCGCAAGACCGCGGAGGAGTATGTCACAGCCGGCACATTCTATTGGAACAGCGGTATCTTTCTTTGGAAAGCAAAAACGATTCTAGAAGCATTGGCAAAATTCGAGCCGCAAATGCACTCTCATATCGTAAACATCGCCCGTGATATCGGAACAAGCAATTTCCAAAGAAACTTTACGGAGCAGTTCGAAAAGATCCAAGGCAAGTCCATCGACTTTGCCGTCATGGAACGCCACGAGAATGTGGTCGTGGTGGAAGCCCCGTTTTCTTGGGACGATGTCGGCAGTTGGCAAGCCATCGCAAGATTGATTGAACCGGACGAACACGGCAATGCCGTCGATGGCCCATTCCTGTCCATCGACTCGACGAACATGATTATACGAAGCGAAGCGAACCACCTGATTGTGACCATCGGGATGAGCGACACCATTGTCGTCCATACCCCCGATGCGACCCTCGTCGCCCCAAAGTCCGAGGAGGAACGAGTGAGAGAGGTTGTGAAACAACTCGCAGAACTTGGACATCAGCAGTATCTGTAGAGAGATTCGAAAAAAACTTCTCGGAATTATCGCCTACAACACTCGTTCCCTGTCAGCGACATTGCTACGATTCAATACTTCTCTATATTATTGGAGGATGAGTTTGTCCTTGGGCTTGCGGGTTTGCAGCTTTTGAACGTTGTACATAGAAGTCAACGTAAACCGTGTTGTGGAGGTTAGGGTGCCGAAAATCAGCATAGCGGGAATTGCAGCCGAAGATGTCTTGAACTGTTTACCAGACGCTGTGGCTCTCTTGGGAGCGGACTTAACCATCCTCTGGACAAACAAGTGCTTTCAAGAATGGTTCGGCGGAGTAGACCGCACAGGTGAGAATTTCTACTCGGCGCTCTCCAATCCGGAAATCGTCGGGGCTGGCCACTGCCCGCTCCAAACCTGTTTTTCAAGTGGCAGAAACGCTAGCACAACGCTTCAGACACAAAAAGGTAGTTACTACCACATCCATGCCGCACCGCTCGCGAGTGCAGCCCTAGGCGCGAGAACGAACGTGCGAAATAGCCCTGATTTTGATCGAGCGGAATTTGATCGAATCGTCGTTCGACTCAGCGACATAACCGAGGAGATTCTCCAAGAACAAAAACTTGCCGCAATCCATCAAGCGGGTGCCAAACTAACGGATCTCAAACCGGATGAGATCTTCGCGATGGATGTTGAACAAAGAATCGACCTGCTCAAAGACAACATTCGGCACTACACCCAAGACTTGCTCAATGTTGAGGTGATCGAGATTCGATTGCTCGAGCAATCTACGGGCAACCTGATCCCCTTGCTATCCGTAGGCATCGATCAGACCGCTGCCGATCGCCGACTCATGGCGAGTCCGCAAGGCAACGGCGTGACCGGGTACGTTGCCGCATGCGGCAAGAGCTATCTCTGTCACGACACCACCAAAGATCCAAAGTATCTTGAAGCCTTCAAGGGCGCTCGCAGCTCTCTGACGGTTCCTGTTTTGCTGCACGAGAGCGTCATTGGTACGATCAACGTTGAAAGCCCATCGCTTGACGCATTCACCCATAGCGACCAACAGTTTCTCGAAATTTTTGCTCGCGACGTGGCCGTTGCACTGAACACATTGGAGTTGCTCGTAGCCCAGCGAACCAATGCAGCCCAGCAGAGCTGCGAAGCGATCCATGCCGCTGTCGCCCTACCAATCGATGACTTACTGTTGGATGCAGTGCACTTGATGGAAAAGTATATCGGTCACGATACCGAGACCGTCGCAAAACTCAGGAGCGTGCTGGCGAAGGCGCGCAGCATTAAGAAATCGATTCAGGAAATTGGGCAGACGCTAGGACCGGCCGACGTAAGTCCCGCAGGTAGCCAGTCGGAGCATCACTACAAACTTGTCGATAAACGCATTTTAGTGGTGGATGCAGATGAGCAAGTCAGAAACGATGCGCATGCGTTGCTCGAACGATACGGTTGCACTGTTGAGACGGCTCACGATGGCGACCAAGCCGTGTCCATGGTTCGCAATTGCCTGGACGAACCCTACGACGTCATCATTTCTGATATCAAATTGCCCGATTACTCAGGCTATCAGTTGATGCTGAGGCTTCAAAAATTCATGAGCCACGTCCCAATTGCGTTGATGACTGGCTTTGGCTACGACCCAGGGCACTCGATTGTAAAGGCTCGCCAATCCGGGCTTCACCCCAAGGCAATTCTTTACAAGCCTTTTCGGCTAGATCAGCTTCTCAGCGTTACCGAAACGCTAATCGATTATCGTCCCAACCCCTCTTCATCATCTGGCCAAGCGTGACTTTTGAATTTCTGCTTGCCTTTGCGATGCTCGTTGTCGCTTCGTTTGGGCACTTGGGGATGTGGATCGCTCTGTATAACCGTATCAATGCCACTGGGCTCAAGCGTACGACAATCAAACGAATTGAAAAAGCCATTGTTCTCGCGTGTGGGATTATCCCCCTTTTGCTTTTGCTGATCGAATTGAATCAGCATGGTTTGGTTGGTGTTTTGGCTGGATTGTTTGGTGGCGCTTCCGCTTGGTCGTGGCTAACCATTGCATATAGCGTCCTTGCCGGCCTGCTAGGTATCGTTTTAGCCCCGTTTTGGATCATGGATCGCCCCCACTTTGCAATCGCTAGAGACAGATATCAAGTCACAAGCGCAGAGGACTTGAACCCATTGAAGGAGACTGTCAAGAATCGCAGACTCTATCTGCGTGGTCGCTCGTTTCGAAAAATGTCGAAACTACCTGGCAATCAAATTGTTTCCCTACAGAGGAACTGCAAGCGCCTCAAATTCAAAAATCTTCCAAACGATATCGAGGGACTTAGGATAGCGCATCTATCAGACATTCATTTGACCGGTCAACTATCAAACGCGTTCTATCGATTGGCAACGGATTGGATCGCCGAACAACGTCCAGACATGATCATTCTGTCGGGTGATATCCTCGACAACGAACAATCGCTGCACCAGATCCAACCCGTCTTCGATGGCTTGAATGCGCCGCTCGGCATGTACTTCGTCTTGGGGAATCATGATCGTCGACTTACGGATCCGACGATGGTTTGCCGCAAGCTTTGCGAGCTTGGCTGGGTGGATTTAGGTAAGGAGCAAGCCATGCGGCAACACCAACAAACGACACTGCGGTTGATAGGAAACGAACAGCCTTGGTTTCAACGTAATCCGTCCCCCTACAAGTTTGAGCCAGGTAGGACATCTCCGGGAAACGAGTGGACGATTGGTGTTTCGCATTCGCCGGACCAGTTTGCATGGGGAATTGAAAATCGATGTCAACTCATGCTGTGTGGCCACACTCATGGTGGACAAATTCGGCTCCCGATCGTGGGCCCCATTGTTGCCCCAAGCTGGTACGGCACGAGGTACGCTTCGGGTGTTTTTGAAAAAAACGAAACCTTAATGCATGTCAGCCGCGGACTCTCAGGAGTCCACCCATTTCGATGGGGATGCTTACCTGAAGTGTCTGTATTGGAACTCGCGTTGTTGTAAACGCAGCTGTGAAATTATTATCGTCGCCTTTCGCTCCTAGGCTGTGAAAAAATGCCTGGGTCATCACCGGAGGGCTCGCGCCCTGCCGCTAACATTTGTTAGCGGAACGGCGAGAGCCGTCCGGTAAGTCAATCAGAATAAATTCACAGCCTATCCGCGAAAGTTCGCGGTCGCCGTCGAATAGGCTATGGTAACCCGAGCCCGTGAGGGTTTGTTGATTTAATGGTACGACGGACTTCCAAGTCCGTCGAATTCCCCATTGACGGACTTGGAAGTCCGTCTTGTCGCCCTTACCCAATAACGACTTCACTGAAGCAACAAGCCGTTACACTTCGGGTTGTGATTCAATCAACAAGCCCGTGAGCGAGGGATTGCAGTCGGCACCTCGCTTACGGGCGCGGGTTGTCAATTCGCAGAACCCCTGATCATGACGACGAAGAGTCTTGATATCGGGAGGATGCCATCAAGTCGGCTCCGTTGGCGCGCCACCACTTCTCTGCCAGATCTTCATTCCATGGAAAGCTGGAAGCGATGGATTCAAGTTTTTCGACGACTTCACTCATCGATCTAGGTCGGTCACTTGGGTCGTGCGAGATGCATTGGGCCAACAAGCTGACAAAGCCATGAAATGTCAGGTCGTTGCAAAGTTCGGAGAACCGACCAAGCTGCAATGTTTGTAACAGCGTATCGCGAGTCACGCCAAGCATGGGGACTTTACCCGTGAGCAAATAGATTCCAAGAACACCGAATGCAAAGATGTCGATTCGGGGGTCTGCAATCCAAGGTGTTTCAAGGCGTTCGGGCGCGATGAACCCCGGAGTGCCGATGAGTACTCGCGTCGCTGTCACATCGCGACTCCCCTGATCCGCCATCGTCTTGGCGAGTCCAAAATCAACAACCTTGACCAGATCAGCCAATTGACCTTTCTGGCAGATCATAATATTTTGCGGTTTGATGTCTCGGTGTATCAAACCGGCACAGTGGGCTTCTTCCACTGCACCACCGATCTGACGCAAGATCCAAATACACCGGTCGATTGGGAGCTTTGGCTCAAAAGCAATGAAATGCGCTAGATTGACCCCGTCCACTAATTCCATCGCACAATACAACAAACCGTCTTTGGATACGCCAAAGTCGTAAATGCTTACGGTGTTGGGGTGACTGAGCTTAGCGGCCATTCGAACTTCCCGTTCGAACCGTCTGAGGGAACTGGAGTTCGCTAGCGGTTCCTTGATCAATTTGATCGCCGCCGTTCGCCCAAGCAATTTGTGCTCCGCTTGGTAAACAATACCAAGCCCTCCTTCCCCAATCTTCTCGCCAAGCTTGTAGGCACCAAGCGATTTGTTCCTGAGGTCCATGGTCGAGAAGGCTCTACGTAGGGAGAGCGCTGCAAGCACCAAGGAAATAACAATCGGGACGCCGTAGACAAAGCGAAATGCTCGATGAATAAACGCCTGTGTCTTGAAAGCTTCCTGCTTGGGTATCTCCAAAACCAACAATCGTTGCAGCGTCTCAATCCAATGCCATGCACCCACAACCTCCTGTCCTCGGTAATCGCGATACCCCAAAACATCCGATCCATTGCCGGGCTGTGAGACGGTCTTGCCGGGTTTCGTCCACGCCCACTCCTGGACGCTCACTTTTGGTTTAAAACCTGCAAGCAAGTTTCCGCCTGGATCACGCGACTCAATCACCATCGCACCGCGGACC
The DNA here is from genome assembly GCA_945875845.1 of Pirellula staleyi DSM 6068. Taxonomy (GTDB): domain Bacteria; phylum Planctomycetota; class Planctomycetia; order Pirellulales; family Pirellulaceae; genus JBKCUI01. The sequence goes on along the minus strand of CAMCMB010000060.1, from coordinate 9,960 downwards.
TGCTTGTTCTCCAAAAACCAGGGCTGTGAGGCAAGCAAGTCAATGTCGCGCCCTTTTGTTGCAATCGCTCCGCGGTCGTCGAGCAAATAGCAATTGCTCTCCATGAGTACAGACGCACTTAATAAACGTTGGAGCTCCTCCATAAATCCGTCGCTACGAATCATCATGACAGCAAGCACTTGATCGGAATTTTCTGGAGAGAAGATCGGTATAAAGAACATCACGTATTGATCTGTGGTCTCCAGCGGGTAGTCCTTGGATAAGCTCTCTGCGGAAGGACGCGGTAGCTCAATCGAAGTAGTGCGTCGATCAAAGACTCGACTCAACAGGCTCGCACCGTTCGGTGTCGCGATTCCACCCAGTCCAGCTCTGGGGTCAGTGTATTGCCAATCGGCGAGCAAATTCAACGAGCGGTTCCAAATCGCATAACGCACCTCAGGCCTAGCGTCGACTTGGATCGATGGCTCTTTTTCCGTCACGGCCGAGTTCCCCTCCGATTCGATCCGCAGTGGTCGACGGAAAAGCCCTTCAAGCAAGGACTTTATCTTGGGCTGTTCCTCGGAAAATGCTAAACCTTTGGCTTTCTCATTTTCCACGGAAGATGGGTCATGGATTTTCGCATCTAAGTTTACGACCAGTTCCTGCAACTCTCTTTGTCGCCCCCAGTCCTGCATGCGAAGCTCGTGGCCGAGAATCCACTGGTGCAACAACGCGCTCTTTTGCTTTGCCATCGAGTTTAAGAATGCGTCGTATTCAATCCGTGTTCTGCGAATCAGCTCGGTTTGCAGATACCAGCCAACTCCGATTAAGAACAAAGCGGCTCCCAGCGCGCTTGCCATCGGAAGCGCACCACCGACCAAGTTCGAACTGATTTTCTGAAGCCCCATCGTCGAGAATGGCCGACTGTGAACCGTTGTCTTCGCCATTTTCCCCGTTGGCACCATGATGGTGCGACTGAAATGTTTGGCGAGGAGATCCTGAACTTCTCTCGCCAATTCGGGGTCGGATTGCCTGATCAACTTCAAGCGAGACTCCCGATCCGGCTGAGATTGGTCAACCAGGTCGATGAAGAGATCTTTCGCGCGAGCATACAACTCAGGATTCACAGTTTGGAATCACCGTCTAGTCGTTTTCGTAACCAAGCTCGGCACATTTTCCACTCATTTTCGATCGTTCGCGTGGACAGACCTAGCACTTCCGCGACCTCGGGGACGGTCATACCGCCAAAGAACCGCATCTCGATGATCCTTGCTTGCCTCGTGTCGAGCTTTTGTAGTTCTTCGAGCACTTCGTCGAGTGCCAAGACGTCACTATCGCGCGAAGGCGAAATCGTTTTATCCTCATCTAATACCACCCGAACCAAATCGCCACCGCGTTTGAGACGATTCCTCGCACGGGCGTGATCCACCAAGATCCGCCTCATCATGGTCGCAGCAATTGCAAGAAAATGGCCTCGACTTTGGTACTTGTCCGAGGCCTGTTTCGAGAGCTTTACATAGGCTTCGTGAACGAGAACGGTAGGGGACAAGGTGACCGTCGGAGCCTCCATTTGCAAATAGCTGGCTGCCAGACGCTTCATATGCTCGTACGTTTCTTCGACCATCGAATCAGTTTGGTGGCCGTCGGTCATGAACGCTTCTGAAACTCCAAAAATGGAATGGTCAAATCTCGTGAATTGAAAAGTTTAGCAGACCGCAGGACGTGCCGAAAGCTGCATCCTCGCGGAACAGCAGGGACAGCGCAACTCCGAAAAGCTGAGCAAAATGGCGATCACTTGGTAGCAGAACGGCGATAGCCTAATAGTGTGGACTCGAGCGTTACCGAGCATCCCCATTTGGATCGCGCCACTCCGCTATGAAAAGAAAAAGGCTCGAGAGGAGTCCCGAGCCTTAAAACAGCTTCTTTTGAATTTGGTTAGACACTACTCGCGTGGCCGAATGGCACCGGTCAAGCCGCTATAATCGACTCGGTCGTCGTTGTGCCACAAAGGCTGACCGAGCTCGACTCGCTTGCGCAAGACTTCGATCTTTTCCTGCGAACCAGCAGGTGCATCCGTTGGCAAAAACTTGAAATCAACGACCGGATCAAAATCCTCGTCATGTCCATACTTCAAAATCGCTTCAAATACGTTCTTGCAAAGATTGCTCATTAAGTCCAAGCCCTCCAAAATGTGTATTCCCGTCCAGGTGTCGCCATAAACTCCTGGCATATCGGTTGGGTATAAATTTGGTGCTTCCAGAAAACAAGCGGCTGAATGGACGATGCCAAAAAAATGCGTCTTACGAACAGAACAGCCACAAACTTTTCCAAAAATTCTCCCAATGTTCCATGATTATTGACATGGAGCAAGTAAAGTCAAGAAAAATAAACATAGATCCAGCGTTTAACCCCTTGTGGGAAGTTCAGAAAGTCGTCAGGGAAAGGATTGCTAGTTATTAGGTACTCGGTTCTCATTTATCCCCAAACAGTAAGCAACGGGTACCAAGCTTTTAGTAATCGCGAATCATGGCCCATTAGACCTAATCAATGCGGCTGGAAACGCCTCAAATGCAATTTTGTTTTTCAACCTGCATTCCTCCAATTAGCGTCAACAATTCAACCCCGCCCCACCTTTTTTCCAACCTCATGAGCATTAACACTATGCATCCGCGTCCAAAAAATAATTTCCTATTCCGTTGGGATTCTCGCTTCTTGGCAAGAATGTCCGTCCCTGTTGGGGCATTTGCTGCGCTCTGTTTGGGAGGCACGCTGAGAGCACAGCTAGCAACCGAGGGGAGTGAAACGCCGCTGAATCAAGTTGTCACTCCAGCGGGCTACAAGGTCGACATGCCCGGCATGCGTCCGCAAGTCCTCGCTCTGACCCCCAACGGGAAATGGTTGATCACCTCCGGCAAAACCAACAAGCTCTCGATCATCAACGCCGAAACACGCGAGATTGCTCAGTCCGTCGACTTCCCGTCCAAGGATCAAATTGCAGAACCGACCGTTGCTTCGCCCAATATTCTCATGCCGGATACGGCTGCCCTGGTCAGTTTTACGGGACTGGTCTGCTCTTCGGATGGTAAACGCGTGTATGTGAGCAACGTCGCTGGCTCCATCAAGGTCTTTTCCATCGACGAATCGGGCGTCGTCTCGCCCTCCCATACGATCCCCTTGCCTCCAGCCAATGCACCGCGTCGGGCACAAGAAATCCCAAGCGGTTTAGCCCTGGAGGAAACGACTGGGAAACTCTACGTCTGTGGCAACCTATCCAACAACTTGATCGAGGTGAACATCGCAGACGGCAAGGTCGAACGCAAGATTCCCGTTGGATTCGCGCCTTACGACATCGTGCTACATGGCAAAAAAGCATACGTTAGCAATTGGGGAGGACGGATCCCAGGTGCAGAAGACCTGACTGGCCCCGCTGGCCGGGGTACCAAGGTTCGCGTTGACCCGGTCCGACATATTGCCAACGAAGGAACCGTCTCCATTGTGGATCTTGCTTCTGGCGTCGCCAAAGAGTGCCTCGTTGGACTGGGCCCAAGCGACTTGATTCTTTCGCCCGACGGCAAATTCCTCGTTTGTGCCAATACCAACAGCGACACCCTCTCCATCCTGTCCACGGAAACCGATCAAGTCGTTGACACAGCTTGGGTCAACGCAAAGCAATCCGACCTGTACGGGGCGGCCCCCAACGCGCTCGCGTTCGATAGGGACGGAAAAACCCTGTTCGTTGCGAATGGATCGCAAAACGCAATTGCCGTGATGAACTTCGAACCCGAAGACAAAGGAGATACCAAACTCAAGGGGCTTATTCCAGTGGGCTGGTACCCTGGCGCTCTAGCCTTCGACGCAGCTCGCAATCAAATTTGCGCTGCCAATCTTAAGGGGCTACCAGTCAAACCATCCAAAAAAGGGGACGGATTTGGATTCAACTCCCATCAACATTATGGATCCATCAGCATGGTTCCAAACCCCAGTTCCGAGCAACTGGCTATCCTTTCCGAGCAAGCATCCAAAAATATGCGACGAAACGCCATTCGAGATGCAGCCCTTCCACCGCGCCCCAATCAGGCTCCGAAAGCCATTCCCGAACGCATTGGCGAACCGAGTTTGATCGAACACGTCGTCTACATCATCAAGGAAAACCGCACGTACGATCAAGTCCTCGGCGATATCGAACGAGGTAATGGAAACAAAGACCTATGTATCTTTGGACGCAATATTACTCCGAACCAACATCGCCTGGCAGAACAATTCGTTTTGCTCGACAATACGTACTGCTGCGGTATCTTGAGCGCGGATGGACACCAATGGAGCACCTCGGCGCTTACCACCGCCTATTTGGAAAAGAGCTTCGCAGGTTTCCCGCGTAGTTACCCCGATGGAATGGGTGAGGATGAATCGGATGCACTTGCCTACTCGCCAGCAGGCTTCCTTTGGGACAATGCAATCTTGCATGGCAAGTCGATTCGCAACTACGGCGAATTCATGATGCCAAAGGTCCGCTGGATGGATCCCAACAAGAAAGGCTCGCCCGACTACATGGCATGTTTCCGAACTTGGAAAGGGGCAGATGAAGTTAAGTTCGCGAGCGAGCCCGCCATCGAGAGCATTCGCGCGTGCTCACCCACTGGGTACGTTGGCTGGGGGATGCACGTTCCAGATCAGTTTCGCGCTGACTTTATCTTGCGCGAGTTAGCCGATTTCGAAAAGCAAGGGTCGTACCCCAAGCTGACAATTATTTGCTTACCCAACGATCATACCAGCGGAACGTCTGCAAAGTTCCCAACACCTGCATCCAGCATGGCGGACAACGATTTGGCCTTTGGCAGAATCGTCGAGGGCCTGAGTCGCTCGAAATTCTGGCCCAAGATGGCGATCTTTGGAATCGAAGACGATCCGCAAGCGGGTTGGGATCATGTGAGCGGTTATCGAACCACCGCCTATTGCATCAGCCCATACACCCACCGCGAACGAACCATCAGCACTCGCTACAACACAACCAGCATTATTCGAACCATGGAGCAGATCCTAGGTTTGCCCCCCATGAACCAGTTCGATGCTGCCGCGACTCCTATGTTCGACTGCTTTGGCGATACTCCGAACAACTCACCCTTCGAATCGCTTCCGACCAATATTCCCTTGGATGAGATCAACGCTGCGCCCGCGAAGATATCCGATGCAGTCCGACGCAAGTTTGCTGAAAGCTCCGCATCGATCAACTTCTCCGAAATCGACAAAGCGCCCGAAGACCTTCTCAATCGAATCCTCTGGAATGCAATGCGAGGGGACGAGGCCTATCCAGATTGGGCCATCACTTCGGTGGACGAGGACGAGGACGAGGAAATTCAGCCAGATGCGAGGTAGCCTAGGCGAACCAGGTTGGAATCTGCCAGAACTAGAGTCGTGCTCGTCCGTGATTCGAATTTCACCGGATGTCAACGTTCCCATCACCCAGCGCGTTCAACGCATCATCGATACGCCCGCGTTTCGAAGATTGTCTCGGATCAGCCAACTGGGGATGGTGGCGTTTGTCTATCCCGGTGCGACGCACACTCGCTTCGAGCATTCGTTAGGAGTCTATCGAAACGCGGTGGATTTTCTGAATCGATTGTCGAGTGATCCAATCTTTGGGCAATTTGTCCTCGACTATCACGCAAGGCTTTTTCTGGTTGCAGCCCTGTTGCATGACGTTGGGCACTGGCCCTTCTGTCACGCGATCGAAGACATGCGACTACCCGGAATACCTCGCCACGAGGCCTTAGCCGAACGATTGATTACTTGTGGAGAGTTGGCCGACGCGATCGAGCAGGATTGGCAGCTTGCTCCGGCCGAAGTCGCGTCTTTTTTATCCCACTCTTCTGTGGGTTTCGAGGACACGAACCATCCGAGCAGCAGACCGATTGCAGTCTTGCAGTCGATGCTGAGCGGTCCCATCGATATTGACAAAATCGACTATTTGGAACGCGATTCCTTGCATGCCGGAGTACCTTACGGGAGAAACTTTGATCGCAATCGACTTATCAGTTCTTTGTGTGTCGATCCTGGTAACAACAAACTAGCGATTACCGACAAGGGGCGTACGGCGGCTGAGATGATGGTCTTTGCCAGGTACGTCATGTTTAGCGAAGTCTACTGGCACCATACGGTCCGAAGCGCCACCGCGATGCTGCAGCGAACCATCTTTGAAATCAGTCGCCAGGAGATTCCTCCTTGGATCGATATGAATGAATCCGAAATGATCGATTCCTTGCAAAGGTGCAGCCATGCAAAACCTTGGGAAGCGTGCGTCGACGGTTTGTTTGGGAAACATCGTCGACTTTATAAACGTGTTACGCAGTTTGACTGCCATAGTCATCCAGAACAGCATCGCGCTCTCGCAAGGAAACCCTACGGCGAACTCGTCGAGCTTTCGGAACGGCTGACAGCCGCAGTCAGTCGCGAAACCGGCATCGCGTTGGACAAGCACGATATCCTGATCGATGCGCCGCCGGTCAAACTCGAAATACAATTCCAACTCGACGTTCGGCAACCCAACGGAGAATTTCGATCGCTGGGTGAACTATCGCCCGTCGTGAACGCCTTGGCGACGCGACAATTTGACGACATGGTCAAACGCGTTCGAATCTTTGTTCGACCGGACCGACAAGCACAGGTTGCCAACGTCGATTTTGCTGCCTTGCTGTTTTAACGTCTCGCTTCGCTTAGGATTCAAAGAGTCGCGTGCTAAAATATCGCTCCGCGCGATCGTAGAGAATGGCAACAACGACTGCTGGCCCGGGAGGGTGAGGCCACCCCTGTAAACATGTTTTCCTCGACTTTGCCCAATCCATTCCTTGCTTGGGAGGGTGAGGCTCCTGCCGAACCGTGGCGTAAATAGCTCGGCAGGAGCCTCGCCCTCCCGATGGTTTTCAATGCATTCGATATTGCAAAGATGTTTGGAGCGGTGGAGTGAGGCTCCTGCCGAACCATGGCTCGCTCTCCCACGGATTCGGTTCGAACCAATATATTCATAGCGGCGCGAGCCGCCCGGTGAATTCCCGAGTGAGTTGCGAATTGTCACCGGACAGCTTGCGCTGTTCCGCTACAAAATGAGTACCATTGGGCCGGAACGAGAATGATCGTACGAACGAAACAACCTGACAAACGAAACAACAGGACAAAGGAACAGAACCATGACGATGCGAACCATTGACGAAAGAATCATTTGGTTTTTCTGCTTGCTCGCCACAATCGGTGTGGCTGCCACCGTACGCGCGGAGCAAAACAGCGTTCCAACCAAACCCAACATCCTGTGGTTGATCGGGGAGGACCTTGGCCAGCACTTGGGCTGCTACGGAACCAAACAAGTATGGACACCCAACCTCGACCAACTTGCCGCCGATGGAGTGCGCTACACGCACTTTTACAATGGAATGGTCTGCTCAGTCAGTCGCTCTTCGTTTATGACAGGCATGTACGCTACGACCATCGGCGCACACAATCACCGGACCGCCAACAAGCGGCCACTACCAGATGGGGTCAAAACACTTTGCCAGTGGCTGCGAGGTCAAGGCTACTTCACTGCGAATCTTAGACAACTTCCTGAGTCGTGCGGTTTTAAGGGGTCAGGCAAAACCGATTGGAATTTCAAGGTCGATGGGCCGCTATTCGATTCCGACGCATGGAGCGAACTCCCCTCGCACCAACCCTTCTATGCGCAGATCAATTTCAGTGAGACGCATCGGGCATACACCGCGCCAAAGAGAGCCGATCCATCGAAAGTGGAGATCCCTCCCTACTACCCAGACCATCCGGTGACGCGTCAGGATTGGGGACAGTATCTCGATGAAGTCACCGAACTCGATCGAAAAATCGGCCTCGTTCTCGCCTCGCTGGACAAAGAGGGCCTGGCCGAGAATACCATTGTGGTTTTCTTTGGCGACAACGGCCAGTCGCACGTACGGGGCAAGCAATTTCTCTACGAAGAGGGACAGCTTGTCCCGCTGATTATTCGCTGGCCAAAGAACTTTCCGTCGCCTGCATCCTTCCAAGCGGGCAATGTGGATACCAGAATGCTCCACGGAATCGACCTAGCGCCTACGATGCTGGCTCTTGCCGGAGCAGCCAAACCAACCAAGATGCAAGGCCAAGTTTTTCTTGGTGAGCGGACCGAAAAAACACGGGAAACCATTTTCGGGCACCGAGATCGGTGCGACATGACGCAAATGCGGCTCCGATCCGTACGCGATTCTCGCTACCGTTACATTCGAAACTTTACCCCCTGGGTCCCGTTTCTTGCACGCAATGAATACAAAGAGAAGCAGTATCCGGTTTGGAACTTGCTCAAGGAACTTCATGCACAAGGGAAACTAACGCCGCCTCAAGAATTCCTTTGCCAGGCAAACATGCCAGAGGAAGAATTGTATGATCTGCAAACCGATCCATGGCAAATAAGAAATCTGGCTCAATCCGACTTACTCAAGCATCAATCGGCGCTAAAGAAACTGCGAGTCGTGCTGGAAAATTGGATTGAGGAAACGCAGGATCAAGGAGTTCAAATGGAATCGCTTGATCAACTCAAAGCGGCCGAGCGTCGATTCGATCCCGCTCTCGACTGGCGCCCTCGGCCTTAACCCAGTACGGATGGCAACCGTGCACCTAGTGCATGGCACCTACCGAAGGGCTCTTCCATGGCACCTACCGAAGGGCTCTTCCGGAATGCGCTCTCGCCGCTCACCAAACTCCAAAAAAGGCCGCTAACGTCACCTCTCCCAGCGAAGCTGGGGGAGGTCGGAGCGAGCGTAGCAAGCTCCGGGAGGGGGTGCGACCTGGGTTTCGGACCAAGGAGACTACTGCTGTGCTCAAGCCCCTCCCGAATGTCGCTGATGGCTCCATTCGACCTCCCTTTCGGAAAATGCCGAAGTGGTGTGTCCCCACGCGAGGCGACTCATGGCCAAAGTGATTGGCTAAATCTTCTTTGCGAGTCTATGCGGGACGGTGTCGGCAAAACCGATTTGTCGGTAGTATTGGCTTTGGTCCGCTATAGAAGCTATGCTTAACACATGAGCACACAAACCCAAGAGCTACTGACGGTAGCATTGACATTATCCGAGATTGAACGAGCGAATCTGGCGGGATCGCTGCTTCGAAGCCTTGATCCAAGCCCTGACCCTTTAGCGGACCAAGCATGGGCCGCCGAAATCGAACGCCGTGTTCAGGCAATTGACCGTGGCGAGGTCAATTTGACGCCATGGGACGAAGTCATGGCTGCAATGCGTACACGTCGAAATGAATGATCGTCCGTTCTGGTTTCACCCAGATGCAAATGCAGAAGTTCTTTCCGCACACGATCGATACGCGGAAGTGACGCTAGAGCTAGCAGAGCGTTTTCAACTTGAACTTGAACGATCTCGCCAGGCAATTGCGAGAAATCCTCTGACTTGGCCCGCTTATTTGTGCGGAACCCAGCGCTATCTGATGAAGAGCTTTCCGTATTTCATTGTGTTTCGCGTGACCAAAATCGGAATCGAGATTATTGCAGTAGCACACGAGCGGCAAAGACCGGGGTACTGGACTCAACGCACTGTGTCTTAGCGACCGACAGCATTGCTTTGCCGCCTTGAGCCTTTGGGGGCACGCCTTCTTTCGGCTGGCATAGGTTCTTCGACTCCGCCGAGCCATTCCATCGCTTGCCAAAATCGCAATGGAACATTTTGCCCTCCCGCAACACAGACAGTGTCGGCACTCGGTACTGATGAGGATCGAAGCTCAATAGCTTGCCTGCGTAACCCACTGCCGTTGCTACACCCACGGACCTTGGGTGCCTGGCACCTATTGCTCATCTTCAATAGCAAAGTCTCGTAGCCTCCAGTAGCCTCAACAACTACCATCACTGGTTTCGTTAAGCGTTTAAATGATTTACAGAATTGCTCGATATCGGCCTCTTCATTCGTGTACTCGACGGTATTCGTATCTTTCAAAATATCCCATCCT
>CAMCMB010000059.1 GCA_945875845.1 Pirellula staleyi DSM 6068 | reverse complement strand
CGACGCTCTCATGCGCATCCCAAGTTTCTTCCAAGTGCCCGCCGCCGGAGTAGAGTTGTACAAAGCGCACGCCGCGCTCCACAAGCCTTCTCGCGATCAAACAGTTGCGGCCGAACTCTGCCGTCGGTTCACGGTCGACCCCATAGGCTCGCAAAATACTTGCCGATTCCATAGCAAGATCGACTGCCTCAGGTGCTTCCGATTGCATGCGGAAGGCCAGTTCGTAACTTGCGGATCTTGCCAATAGCTCCGAGCCACCGGGCCTTTGGTTAAGATGTTCCTCATTCAACTGGGCCAATAGATCGAGTTGCTCGCGTTGCGCGTTTGTATCCAGATAGCTAGGGCTTGCTAAATCAAGGATCGGGTTCCCCACCGGGCGAAACAGAGTCCCTTGGTACGTCGCGGGCATAAAGCCGCTTGACCAATTCGGTTGGCCTCCGATCGGCCCACCTCGTTTGTCCAGCATGACAACATAACCAGGCATATTCTGATTTTCGCTCCCGAGACCGTAGACAGCCCAGCTCCCTATGGAGGGTCGGCCGATGATCGGTTTCCCCGTGTTCATTTGCACTAGCGCGGAACCGTGTGCATGCGTATCGGTAAAACAAGAACGAACGACCGCCAGCTTGTCCGCATGCTTTCGAATGTTGGGAAAGAAGTCAGAAATGGGGAGTCCGCTTTGGCCGCCCGGCTCGAATTTCCGAACCGATGGAGTCAATAATCCCACGGCTCGCCCGCCTGAGTTAATGAACTGCTTGTCTTGCGGCAATGGCTGCCCCGCATATTTTTCCAAGGCTGGCTTTGGATCAAACGTGTCAACTTGGCTTGGTCCTCCATTCATTAGTAAAAAGATTACGCTCTTTACTTTGGTCGGAAAATGAGAAGGCTTCGGCGCAAGTGGGGTCGCGAGTCGTTCGTCGGCCGCGTGGAGATTTCGTCCAAAGAACCCATCCGAGTTCAACAGACTACCCAACGCGAGCCCCGCGAAGCCCGCTCCCATCTCCCATATCATTTCTCGCCGAGTATTTCGGCATGGGAATTCTGCTTTATGAACGCGCATCGTTTTAATCCAAGTAAATGAACTCATTCGTGTTAATCAACACATGGCACAGGGAAGCCCACGCTAACTGCTCTACATCGCCAACCTTCTTTTCGCCCTGAGTCGCTTCCAAGTTCCTTCTCTGTCGGCGAAGGTGGCCTTCCGCAAAAGTGCGTTCCTGATCCGTTGGCTTTCGGCCCAAGGACATTTGCCAAGCGATGTCGATTCGACCCGAATCAACGTCGCACGCTGCAAGAACGCGAGTGGCGAAAGCACGGCTTTGTTCATGAACCCAATCATTGTTCAGCATCGCCAGCGCTTGGGTTGCGACGACGGTAGATTCACGGCGTCCAGTCGGAAGTGTATTATCACAAATATCGAAAGTGGTCATGAAGGGAACCACCAAGCCCCGTTTGTTAAACATGTAAAGGCTTCTCCGCATCGTTTCTTTCAACTCCGAAGCACGGTAGGCAGCCCCCTTTGTCGAGAGCCCTTCTAATGCTTCGCTGTTAATCGACGCTCGGAAGCTCGGTCCACCTTGTCTTAGATCCAATTGTCCGCTGGTGAAAAGGATGGCGTCACGCAACGATTCAGCGTCCAATCGCTGACGATTGGCATGCCATAGAAATTGGTTTGCGGAATCCACTTGCATGAATTCAGCCTGTTGCGGGTGCAAAACCGACTGTTGATACGTTTCGCTCATCACAATCAGTTTATGAATAGGCTTCAATTGCCAGTTGCCTGCCATGAGTTCTGTCGCAAGCCAATCCAATAATTCTGGATGACTTGGTCGTTGCCCATTGAATCCGAAATTGTCCGGTGTCCGAACCAAGCCTTCACCGAAATGATGCTGCCAAACTCGATTGGCCATAACGCGAGCCGTGAGCGGATTCGAGGGATTCGTCATCCATTGTGCAAGTTGCAATCGACGTTGGGTCGTCTTGGCATCCGTTGCTTTTGGAACAAACGGTTCATTCAGTTGCTTGACACCACTAAGTGGCCCAGCAGGAACTTCCTGCAAAGGTTGATGGATATCCCCTTTTTTGAGCGCGCGAAGTGGCGAAGGGTTGATGTTGATATCGGTCCACCCGAGGACATCGAAGCCAAGCTCTTCTTGGGTGGGGCCGCCATTGAAGGCTCGATCGCGATGGGCGACTGGCCCTGGCCAAAAAGCCGCTCCGATCCGATAGTAGTCGTCTTGATAGACCGGGTCGAATTTGTGATCGTGACAGCGAGCACATTTGACCGTCAATCCCAGAAACGCAGTCGTTGTGGCATGAACAAGGTCTTCCAATCGCTCGTATTGATATTCCGCCACATCGTTCGGCTCGTCATCCCATGTCCCAAGTCGAAGGAAGCCGGTGGCGATGACATTGGACTCCGTTCGATTCGGCAACTCGTCTCCCGCTAGTTGTTCGGTGAGAAACCGATCGTAGGGCATATCGCTATTGAAGGCGTTAACGACCCAATCGCGGTAACGCCACGCATGTTGTTTTTCCGCATCCCGTTCGTAACCGTTGGTGTCTGCATAGCGAACGACATCGAGCCAGTGCCGAGCCCAACGCTCACCAAACTGAGGACGAGCGAGTAAGTCATCTACTTGTCTTTCGTAAGCATCCGGGGAATCATCCGCCACGAACGCGTTTATGTCCTCCGCGAGAGGTGGCAATCCAATCAGGTCCTGGTAGAGCCTACGGATGAGGATTCGCTTTTCGGCAGCGGGAGCGCGAGAGAGACCGTGGGCGGCAAGCTTCTCAGAGATAAAAGCGTCGATCGGATTCCCACGCGAACCTGCGGATGTTCCTGAGTTTTGCGAGTGCTGGAGGGGCTGAAAGGACCACCAATCGCGCCCCGCTCGAACTTCGGAGGTTCTGTCGAATAGGTCGAGCACACGCCCTTGTGGCCAGAGGGCCCCTGCGTTCACCCATTCACGTAACGACTGGATCTCCGATTCGTTTAGTTTTTGGGACTTGCCGTTTTTTGGGGGAGGCATTTCGCCGGATGTGATCCGAGCGATGAAAAAACTGTCCTCTGCGCTCCCTGGAACCACTGCTTTTCCGCTCGAACCACCCAAGAAAAAGGAGGCTGCCTGAGTTAGGTCCAATTCGCCGCTCGGTTCACTCGCAGTGTGACATTCAAGACAACGCTTTGAGAAGATACCAGCGATCGTCGCTTCAAAGTCAGACTCTGCACCAACCACTAAACCCGAAAGCAAACACACAGCGAACACCGCGACGATGCAGTTGTTTTGGAATAACATTCGGAAGAACATTCGATGGCCCCAATTTCTGCGATGGATAATGGACAAGCCTAAACTAGTTCGAATGAACAAACAACCTCCACACGCTCGCCAACAGGGGGTCAACGAAGAAAATCATCGCTCAAACCAGCAATCCCCGATGGGATGGCGTTGCTCCCAGCCAGATCTTTCAAGTTCCGGGCTGTCTTCTTCCGTCTCCTGTGGATACCCAATGCACAGATAGGCGATCAACTGCCAATCGTTGTCGACATTCAAGATCGACGCAACGTGACTTGGCCGAAGGATGGATACCCACCCCACACCTAAGCCCTCAACGCGTGCGGCCAGCCAAAAATTTTGAATCGCCGCTACCACCGAGTACGCAACGGATTCGGGCATCGTCGCGCGTCCCAAACCGCGACCGGCCATTGGATTTGGATCAACAAAAACCGCCAAGTGTTCGGGTGCTTCTCGCAAACCTGCTAGCTTCAACTGACGGTAGTGAATCGCTGTTTTGGCGTCGAAGTTGGCTGCCGCGAGGTCGTTCTGCTGTTGGAATTCGCTGAGGATCGCCGCTCGTGCCTCAGGTGACTTGACGGATACAAAACGCCATGGCTGCGATAATCCGACCGAAGGTGCCATACAGGCCGTCTCAATCAATCGTCGCATCGTACCATCGGTTAATGCATCGGTCCGAAACCTGCGGACGTCCCGTCGAACTTGAAACAATCGTTGAAGCTGGCGTTGAAAGTCGTCATTCCAATGGTTGCAAAGAATGGCTTTCACGGGCGTAGCGATCGAGGTTGTTGCCACCCCTGTCAAACAGGACACGAGTCGCTGATTTTGAGATGCCGTTCCCGATGCAATTCGAACATGGCGAGGCAGTCCAAACGAGTTGCAGTCTCTCACCAACACCCCTTGCCGAAGTAAATGATCGCGCAACAAAGCGGCATTTTCTACTTCCAAAAGGAAGAACGCCGTGTCGCTCGGCACCGTTTGGAAACCGTGCGTATCCAGTCGTTGCATCAAAGAGCACTTTTCCTGTAACAATTCCCGCATTGCGTTGATGATGTAGTTTTGATCGGCTAGTGCAGCAATCCCGGCAACTTGTGCAATGCAGTTGACTGACCAAGGAATGCGACGCGTCATTAGCAATGACAACCAAGGCTCCGGCACGACAGCAAACCCAAGCCGCAAACCGGCAAGGGCGTACGTTTTCGTCATGGATCTTAAGACAATCAAATTGGGAAATTCGCATTCCAATAATGACTCACCATGCGTCGTGAATTCAATGTAGGACTCATCGACGACGAACAGTGTTTGCGGGAATCGCACAAGCCACTCAAGTATACTGGCTCGAGCGATCGATTGCCCAGTCGGATTATTGGGATTGCAGATCCAAACCAATCGCGTCGGTGAGCAGTTGAGTGCCGACTCGATCGCAAGAAGTGGAACTGCGAAAAGCTCCTCCGACAAAGCATCGCATTGCAATTCTACGCCTCCTGCAAGTCGTGTTGCCCTTGAATACTCCGAAAACGTAGGGCCGACAACGATGACACGGTCCCCGGTACGCACGATCGTCGATGCAATCAAATGAATGAGCTCACTGCAACCGTTGCCGACAAGGATCCTTTCGAATGGGACGTGATAGTGATCCGCAATCGACCGCCGCAATGGGATGCAATCGCGATCCGGATAGCGTTGAATCGCTGCGGATTGAATGGCGAGTTTCACCGCGAGCGAGGGACCGTGTGGTAGCACGTTCGTACTAAAGTCCACGACATCTCTTTCCGTCAACCCGAGTCGCTCAAGTTCTTCGAAGTCGAGCCCACCGTGCGTCGTGTCGTTTGTGGTTGGCTCATTGGAACGAAGGTGGTCATCCTGTTGCTTCATGCGACCCTCCAAACCAAACACTCCTTAGAATGCACCAAAGCATAACCAACATCGATCCCGCCAAGGACGTTCGATACAACAGCTTGATAACGGCATCGATTGAGCGAACCGTCGGCTGCGGCAAACCAGCTCCCAATCGATAATGATCTCGCTTTTCGAGAACGACTCCTAAAAGACCGGCTGCGGCGCTCATGGGATGTCCAGCGTTTGGACTAGCCGTCAAGCGATGATCGCGAAACCAAACAGCGAACGCAGAGCGTCGACTCTCATTATCAACACGCCCGACGATCAACATGATCAACGCAGTCAATCGAGCTGGAATCAAGTTTAAGAGATCGTCGAGGCGAGCGGCTGGCTTTCCCAGCCATTCCAATTCCTTCGTTCGGTATCCTAACATCGCATCATTCGTATTGACAAAGCGATAGACCAAGGCGCCCGGTAGACCTGCAATGGCATAATAGAAAAGGGGTGCAATCAAAGAGTCGCTGGTGTTTTCTGCGACAGATTCAATTGCGGCAGCAGATAGTTCGGCTTCGTCCAGCTGCGATACATCTCGACTGACCAGATGATATGCAACACGTTGACGTGCGAGTCCAAGGTCACCGATCTGCAATGCTTCCGCAACCGAACGCCCTGCACTCGCTAGCGAGCGAATACTGAACGTGGTTTTGAGCACCAAGGCTTGTAATAGGACGGCCAGAACGAAAGGTAGCTCTTGACTGAACCGTTCGACTCCCCAGCCGATTGCAATGAACAATGCGGAGCCCATCACCAGGCAAAGGATACCAATACCAAATCGAATCGCTTCGCTTTTTTCGTTTGCCAGACGGCGCATAGCACCGATGAAGTTTCCCATAGCGACGACAGGATGGTAACGATTGGGGGGGTCGCCAAAAACCAAATCCACGCAAACCGCGACAATCACCGCAGTGGCAGCAACCGAATCAACCATCCGAAGCTCCCTTGCTAGAGGCACACGCTCGGTTGAGCGTGACCACGAGGGGTGTTCCGTTACTTGGGTGCTTTATCACTTCCACGGCGATCCCAAATGCGAGCTCGATCAATTCCGGGCGCAAAACGTCTACGGTCGGTCCGACTGCGATCAATCGACCTTGATGAAGAACCGCAATTCGATCTGCAAACGTGGCAGCCAAGTTCAAGTCATGAAGGGTGATGACGGTCACGAGGCTCTTTTGCTTCGTGGTTTGGCGGACGTACTCGAGTACCTCCACCTGATACTTCAAATCAAGTCCGGCGATGGGTTCATCCAGCAACAACACCGACGCATCTTGAGCCAACGCACGTGCCAAAATCATTCTTCGCCATTCTCCACCTGACAACGCATCGATTTTTCGCTCGCGAAGTGCGTCCAAACCGGCCGCCTCGATCGCTTCATCCACTCTCTGGTGATCGATCGGCGACATCGGCAACCACCAACCGCAATGCGGCATTCTCCCAAGCGAGACAACGTCCATGACCCGGAGCGACGAGTCTCGATTCTCTTGTTGAGGCATCAACGCAATCTTCTGGGCCAACGTGCGCCGCGACCAGGTCGCTATGTCGTTTGCGTCGAGTGAAACCGTTCCGGAACCAGGCTTCAGGTGTCGAGAAAGCAACTGCAACAGCGTCGTTTTGCCCGCCCCGTTGGCCCCTAAGAGCGCTACGACTTCACCTGCAACCAATTCGATTTCGAGCCCATCGACGATCAACCGGGAATCAAAGCCGAACTGGAGGTCCCGCACATGCAACCTCGTCATGCTCCAACTCCCATGCGTCCGGATTCCATTTGAGGACGAAATAGCAAGATTCCTAGGAAAAACGGACTGCCCATCAAGGCGGTCACGATCCCGATTGGCAATTCAGCAGGAGCGATAATCGTTCTCGCAACCGTGTCCGCCAAAATCAAAAGAATTGCACCGAGGCACCAGCTCATGGGGACCAACAAAGCATGTTTTGGACCCACGATCCATCGAGCAACGTGTGGAGCGATCAAACCGACAAAACCAATGATTCCCGCTGCTGCAACGGCTGCTGCGGTAGCGATACTCGCGCCGGTCACCAACAAGACTCGAAATGGAACTAACTCCAAACCGAGTGATTGGGATGCAACATCCCCAAGTAGATAGGCGTCAAGTGGACGTGATAAGCTCCAGATGATGATGCCCCCAACCAACGAGAGAAAAAAGGTTGTCAACACCGACGACCAATTGTTCCCGGCCAGTGAACCTGTCAACCACGCAACGATCACAACCACTTTGTCGTCATGCCAGTACATCAGCAGCGACACAACCGAATTCACCATGCTACTGATGGCGATGCCCGCTAGCAGCAATGACGTCGGACCAGATCGCTGTGATAGGGAACCGATCGACAAGACGATAACGATCAGCAGGACCGATCCAGCAAGCGCGGCAAAGCCCGAGGAACGAAGTCCAGCGAATGACACCTGCAAGCCCATAACGACGGCGAGTGTCACACCCAGGGCTGCTCCGCTCGATGCTCCGATGATATACGGATCGGCCAGTGGGTTGCGAAAAAGACTTTGAAAACCAACTCCCGCAACCCCCAGCGCACCACCGACCAGCAAACCGCTAATCATGCGAGGCAATCGCAACTCATGCAGGATGGTCCGCTCCGTTGTCTTCAGCGATGACGCATTGCCCCACAACCACGCGTCGGCCACATCGGTCATCGAGATATCGACCGCGCCGACGAAAAGACTTGCAAGCGAACACACAATCAATACCACAAAGGCGATCGCCAGGATTCCAACAGGTCGTTTCAAGGTGAAGTCACCTTCGTGTTGCTGATGGGGTAAACCGCATTGAGCATCTGCTCCAATGCATCCAATAGCCTGGGTCCGCATCGTGAGATTTGATCGCCATCGATGAGAAAAACCTGTCTTCTTTCGATAGCGGTCAAACTGCTCCAACCTGGACGGGAGGCCAACCGGTCAAACTCAACCTTTTCGCCATGAGTCGATGGAGCAAGAATAACATCGGGGTTTCGAGCCAGAACCGCTTCCGCGCTCACCTTGGGATAACGCACTTCCGCATCTGAGAAAATGTTTCTCATATGTCCAAGTCGGATAATCTCGCCAATAAAGGACTGCGGCCCGGCGGTCATCAACGGATCGTCCCAGACTTCGTAAAATACGGAACGTTGATTCTCTAGAGGGATCGTCTTCACGCGAGCGACGAGCGTCGCAAGCCGAGCCGACATTGCACCAATCAATACCTCGGCTTCCGATACGTGCCCCGTTACACGACCCAAAAGCCGAGCCTCCCCGAAAAGTTCGTCGAGCGTCTCAGGCCCTAACGCGATCACTGGAATGCCAAGTTGCTCCAGCAGAGGGATCAGCGGCTTATGGCTATCCCATTTGCAAAGAACCAA
This sequence comes from Pirellula staleyi DSM 6068, assembly GCA_945875845.1. Taxonomy (GTDB): domain Bacteria; phylum Planctomycetota; class Planctomycetia; order Pirellulales; family Pirellulaceae; genus JBKCUI01. The sequence continues at coordinate 35,267 of CAMCMB010000059.1, read as the reverse complement.
ATCCGGTTCAAGTCCAACAAGGATTTCGCGACTGATTCCTTCCAAAGTACCACCGCCGATCCGTTGGACCGAGAGAGCTTGCGGCGGATAATTGCAATTCGAAGTGGCGCCTACCAAGGCGGAACCGCCCTCAATGGCAAAAAGCAGTTCTGTCGTCGAGGGGGAAAGCGAAATGATTCTCCGAGGTGGCCTCGGAAATGCGATCGAACGCCCTAATCGGTCAGTCACCACCACTTCGGTAGCGAAAGGCACACTCTCCCCCGTATCGCTCGAAACAATCTTCTGAACTAAACTTGAGTGACTCGACGACGACGGCGGCGGCACCGAATCCGGATGGCAACCGACCGCCACACAAAACATCACACTCAATGAGCACACGTTCAGGACTGTTGCCCGTTTTTGTTCAGCCAACTTGATTCTCCTGTCGTTTGCCTTGGCAAAGTTTTATGGCTGCATCCTCAATACTCGTGGCCAATGCGCTGGCGTTGATTGGCAAACCTGCAATCATCCAATAGGTTACGGCGGCCTGCTTAGCGATGCATTGGTTGGCCCATCCCAATAGGTCCCGAAACGCGCGACCCAATGCATGCTCTGGAACGATCCCGGCCCCCACTTCACCGGACACGATGATGATCGTCGTTGCTCGCTCCATCGCGACCTCGAGAATCGCATCGACTTCGGCTTGCACCCGCGTTTGCACGGCATGGATTCCCGCTGCGATTTCGCGTTCTCCCGACGAATCGTTCATGACCGCCATCCCATCGCAAAGGATGTTGCTCACCAGCAACGTCATGCAATCGATGAGTACGACGGCAGGCAAAGTGCTCTTGGCTGCTAGCGCAGCACCTGTTCCAAGCGGTTGCTCAAGCGTCCGCCAGGAAACTGGTCTCGATTGGCGGTGGTGTTCAATGCGTCGCGACATTTCTCCATCGCGAGATTCCGCCGTGGCAACGAACAACACGTCATCACCGCCAAGACGTTTCGCCAACTCTTGAGCGAATCGACTCTTGCCACTTCTCACTCCACCGACAATCAGTGCGATTGAGCCCCTCGAATCTGCTTTGTCGACTTGCATCAGAATTCCACTCCACGCTGAGGTTGGATTCCATGTGCGTACGGATGCTTTACCACTTTCATTTCCGAAACCAGGTCGGCAATCTCAATGATTTCGGGACTCGCGTTTCGGCCGGTCAGGACAACGTGCAGCATGGGACGCTTGGTCTGCAGTTCCTCCACCACGACCGAAGTAGCGATGTAGTTGTATTTCGTGGCGATGTTGAGTTCATCGAGAATGACTAGATCGATCGTCGGGTCACGCAACAGCTCGACCGCTTTCTGCCAGCCCTTCTGGGCAGTTGCTATGTCACGTTCGAGATCTTGTGTTTTCCAGGTAAAACCCTCGCCGAGCGTATGCATCTCGACGGGCATGCCGGACAAGGCAAGTTTCTGAAAGAAGGCTGCTTCACCGGTTGGAATCGCTCCTTTGATGAACTGCACAATGCCAACTTTCATTCCCTGCCCCAAGGAGCGGATGGCCATCCCAAAGGCTGCGGTCGATTTCCCTTTGCCTGCCCCCGTATGAACGATGATCAGCCCCTTTTCTTTGGTGGCGCTTGCAAGCTGCCGATCCTTGGCTTCGTTGATACGAACCATCCGTAGTCGGTGCTGTTCGTTGATGTCATCCTGCATATTGGGTCTCGAGAGGCAAATTTGAGTGGAAGGTAAGTTTCATGATTTGATCAAAATCGACATGCTTTTCAAACGCATCGGCCAATCGATCGAGCGACAGTTCAATGCTCGCTCGACCCGAACTTGAATCGGAAAAGAATGTCGTGGCACCTAGCTTGCGAAGCCAAGCGGAACGGAATGGATCGTTGTCAAACAAGCCGTGGAGGTAGCATCCCCAAACCTGACCGTGCCTCGAATGAGCACCATCCTGCCCGAGCAAGTTTGACGAATTGTCCGTTTCAATGCGTGCGAGCCATGAGGAACGCGAGTTGGTCCGGCCCGAATGAATCTCGTAACCCGATAACGTTTCGCCGATCAGGCCGGGCACGACGGCCTCGTCGATCAATCGCATCTGGATTTGGCGAGTCTGCTTTTCGGTGTAAAACGTGGTTTCAATGTCGAGCATACCGAGGCCACGGGCAGAAACAGCATTGGTTTCAACGCAATGCGGGTTGTGGATGTCGTTGCCAAGCATTTGATAGCCACCACATATTCCTACCACTTGAACTCCCGACTGAACACACTGCTGCACCTGAGTTGCCATACCAGTCGATTTTAGCCACTCCAGATCGCCGATCGTATTTTTCGTACCCGGCAAAATTACCACATCTGGCTTGCCCAGTCGGTCGGCCGATCGGACATAGCGAAGATTGACGCAGGGCTCACGAAGGAGTAGATCGAAATCGTCAAAGTTCGAAATATGGGGAAAATGGATGACAGCAATATCGATCTTGGAGTCATCCAGGGTCGTTTCTTGCGAGGGCATCAGTGCACTCAAGGCAACTGCGTCCTCTTCCGGCAAATGAAGTGCATCGATCCAGGGCAAAACACCGAGAACGGGTACACCGCCACGTTGTTCGAGCAGTTCGACGCCTCGATCGAACAACGACAGGTCACCCCGAAATTTGTTCACGATCAGACCGCAAATTAGGGCTCGATCGTCCGGTTCGAGCAGCCATAATGTTCCGAGCAATTGAGCAAATACGCCACCTCGTTCGATGTCGCCCACGAGCACGACGGGCGATCGGCAGTAGCGGGCCACTGACATATTGACAATCTCGACGTCGGACAGATTTAATTCCGCTGGACTACCAGCCCCTTCGATAACGACTAAATCAAATTCGCATCGCAAGCGATCCAACGCGGAAGTAACATGTGGCCACAATTTGGCGCGGCGTTGGAAGTAGTCTGCTGCATCGAGCGTTTCGAGCGGTCGTCCGTTGACAATGACTTGAGAGCGAGAATCTCCCTCGGGCTTTAGCAAGATGGGATTCATGTCCGAGCAAGGCGGCACGCCCGCTGCCAATGCTTGTAGCGCTTGGGACCGACCGATTTCAGTGCCGTCCGCGCAAACCGCTGCGTTGTTGGACATGTTTTGTGCTTTGAAGGGAGCAACAAGGATTCCACGTCTTGAAAAGCAACGACAAAGCGCCGCCGTCAGTAGGCTCTTGCCTGCCGAAGAACTGGTTCCCATGACCATCAACGTTTTCGCTTTCATGACAGACCGTTCGTTGGATGGGAAAGGTAAGCGGGCCAGAGTGTATTGGAGTCGCTACTCAACGGAAACAACCTCTGAGCCATCCCGGCTCACCAAGGCTGCAAGTTGATCGATTGACACAGATGACGAAAGATATCGGACGGAACCATCTGCCATCAATACTTCCGCTCCACCGGTGTGAAACGAGTAAACTTCGTTATCGTTGCTACAGTTGACCGAGCACGTTCCTGGCCGAATCAACGTGTTGCCATCCGCAAGAGCGCCGTCCACTAAAAAGCCTTTGTTGTGACTCGCCCAAACGCCACCGGTTGGAAAGGGACGCGTGACACCTGAGGAACCGCTCCACGTTTTCTTGGTTGTCCCGTCCGGAATCAACCGACCGTTCTGGTACAAATTGGGTCGTCCCGCACATTCGACCACCAATAACGTATTCGACAGTCCGTCCGTAACTTCGGACAATCGCGAAGCGGTCCCCTTTAAGATGCCGCAATTCAATGGGTCGGAAAGTCGCACGGGCAAGACAGCGTTTAACTGTGTGCCGACTCCGCCAACATTGGAATAATCGGTAATCGCACCCTTGTAAAAACTGCGGGGCCCGAGGGATGCAGTTGCAGTTGATGCATTGGCGTAGTCCACTAGAACAGTCCATTCGAACCCCTCTCGGTCCGGCGACGATGGGCATCGCATCACGGGCACGTTGGTCAAAACCGAGCCAACGTTCGCTGGGTCGTGCCAATGTTTTGAAGCGTCATACTGTTTCAAGAGACCATCTTGCTCAACGAACGACAAGATAGCGGTGAACCAACTCGCTCGGCGGGCAGTGTAGCCGGGGCCCTGAGTTGGACCGGAAGAGTGCGCTGGCCAGACCCGAAACGCAGACTCGTAATTGTGAAGTGACAAACCCAGTTGTTTCAAGTTGTTGCCGCACTGCATGCGACGAGCGGCTTCGCGAGCCGCCTGGACTGCTGGTAGCAGCAAACCAACCATAATTCCGATGATCGAAATGACCACCAGCAACTCTACTAACGTGAAGCCATGCCTTGAGTGAGCACGAAAAAATCGAATCATCGCAATACCCCTATCTCAAAATCGCTTCCGATGCGTCGCGTGTGATTGCGAGAATGCACACGGGTGGAAACGATGGCGAGAGATAGACCGACCTACCAACCAACCAAAACCCAGAGAGCGACTCGCAAAAATCAATCTTCTGCAATGAACGCCCCAATCCAGGAGGGCACTAATCATCTATTCCGTGGTAGGTCTTCTGACTTACTGCCGACCGAAAATCTCCACCTTCTCACTCGCGTTTGCGAGCAATGGCACTTCAAACTTAGAAGGATTTTCGGGTTTGAGCGTCGGGCTCAAAAGCAGTTCACAGCGGCCGGACCGTCCCGGAGTTTCACCGGAGTTCCCTGTTCATGAGTTGCGATCATCCCGCAAGCTCATCACCACGAACAATGGCAATATGACGTTCCACCGATCGTCTGTCAATTCCCGGGAACCGATGTGGTGGATAAAAAGCAGGAAACGCCGTCAGGGTCTATGCCGCGTGTTTTTGAGCGGACAGTTCCGCGTTCGCATTTTCGATCGAGGTTGAATCGATTCGAGTTCGATCCTGAGCGAATGCGACCATGAGCGACAAATCGCACAAGCGATTGATTTTGCGGGGAACTCCAAGCGTCAATTGTTGGATCAAGCCAATTGCTTCCTCGTCGAACATATGCTTTTTGTTCCAACCCGCTGCTTTTAGTCGATGCTGGATGTAATCCGTTGTTTCGGTCTCATTGAATCGTTCCAGAACACAGCGTGCGGCGACGCGATCCTCGAGGGCGGAATACCTAGCGAGATGGGCTAATAAAACCGGTGATCCTGACAAGACCACAGTCATCGCTGTCTCGGTTTGCGAAAATTCGGTTGCAAGGTTTAGCAGCAATCGCAGCGGTTCAAGCGAGCCAAAACTTTCAAGCAGATGGGCTTCATCAATTGCAATTAGGGCATGCTGTTTCTCAAGAACATTGCGTCTAAGCACGCGCTCAATGGTTTCAATCGATTGCCCGATTCCGCCGATCGTGTCCGAGCCTTCCTGGGGAGCTAATTGTCTCGCGATATATCGAAGCAACTGTTCGGGGGGCATGGCAGGATAGACGACACGTATCGTCGGAGTTATGAACTCAGGACATTGAGCGAGCACAGAATCCAACAACATGGTTTTGCCAAGTCCTGGTTCACCGCACACGACCGCTACAGCGCGCCTCGTTTCAATAGCATAATGCAGCTTCAGTAAGGCCGCATGATGCGATTCGGAAGGGTAGTATGAGCCGGTGTCCACTCGGTTATCAAACGGACGGCTCTGCAGTCCCCAATATGCTTCGTACATGAAAGCGATCTTAAATGAAAGGTTGTTGAAGCTTAGTCTTCCGACGTTAGGTGGCAATGGACTGGAAGTTCTCAACCAGTCCAATCGACGATAGCCCCATCCCTTGAAGGATACTTACTGCGGAATCCACCTTTTCCTTGACACTGAGTTCCGTGTCTACGACGACGATGGCCGCATCTACAATTGATTCTTGAGCTACACCGGCGATGTCGCGTTGCTCAAGGTTTAGGCGATTGGCATCGATGAAGACCATGTCGAACTCTGTCGAGATACGTTTGATCAGTTTTGCCATTCGATGCAGATTGGCGCGCACTTCCTTCTGCGAGATAACGCAAGTCAAAGGAAAGAGGGTGATGCCGTCATTGATCGAATGAATGGCAACTTCGTTCAGCGGCACATTCTCAAACAAGCAATCCTGCCAACCATGCTCGATGTCGAGCCTTAGCTGATCGATCAAGCTAGGACACGAAGTATCTCCATCGATCAACGCGACTCGCAGACCGCGCGACGCGGCGCAACGCGCCATGTGCATAGCCACTGTACTCCGACCGACACCACGTTCTCCGCTCGTAATCGCCATTACTTTGAGTCCATCGCTATTGGCGAGTCTCAGGTGCTTTCCGATTTGGTGAAACGCATCGGGTTGTGACTCCTCAATTCGTTTGACCACTTCCGGCCAAAGGAAAGAGTCCACTTCCCAAATCGGTGCGAAAGTTGCTGGAGCGGGAGGAGAAACCGGAAGCTTCGCAGGTTGCGTTTCAAGCGCAGGTTGCGTTTCAAGCGAAGCTTGCGTTTCAAGCGAAGCTTGCGATGGTGACGATGGTGACGATGGTGACGATGGTGACGATGGTGACGATGGTGACGATGGTGACGATGGTGACGATGGTGACGATGCGGGTGGTAACTTGACAGAAACCATTGGTTTGACCGGGGCAACGCGAGTGGAGCGATGCGGTGGATCGATTCGGTGGTTGACTGGCGTTGCTATCGGAACAACCGATGGCCGAAACGTTGAGCCTGTGCTCCCACCCTTGGTCGCCGGTTGAGCCAGCGTTGAGTTCTGAACAAACACTCTGTTGGCATTCGGGAACGCGGTTGCAAGGCCGGTACCAAATGCGATCGGTTCCGTTATCTCTGCGAGCGTTCGTTCGTTTGGACGGGAAATGGACGTGGGATGAAGGCTTGAGTGCCCACCGAGTCCGTCGACGTACATGACTTGATCGTATTGATTGGTCGCGTTCAAATTGGGCAAATGGTTCAAAGTGACCGATTCGTGCGGGCTCGGTACGTCGACCCTTAGTGTCTGCTGTGGTGGTGTACTCGTTGGACGACGAAATTGTGCTGCTTCACTTGTGACGGCCGCAACGCCATTTTGCACCACTGCTGGTAGCGACATGGGCTCCATCGCTTTCATGCCGCGTTCCACTCCGTGAGGGGTCCAAATCCCAGGTCTGGGATTTCTTTGAGGTGGATTCGTCGGAGGCACGGAAACGGGAAGATCGGAGAATGGAGGTTGACCCAAAGGCGCGGCATACGATTGGTTTTGGACCAAGTTAGCTTGCTCGTGGCTTGGATCAAGTCTTAGGCTTTCGGTAGAAGGCACCGCTCGCATCGGCTGTGAAGGTGCGTTTGTTTGCGATTGCGCAAGTCGATTCTTGAGGTAAGCCCGCAAATATGCCTGATTCACTTCGGTCATCTTCAATTCCATTCCTTCAAACTGTTTACGTGGGAAATCAGTTACTTGGAGGATACCCTACCGAGTTCGCGCCCTGTGCCGGTGCCATCGATTGATACGGGGCGTAGGCAGGCTGTTGGGTTGGTTGTCCTTGGTACCGATTCGAACCGTTTAAAGTCGGTTGTCGAATGGCTTGGCTCTGGGGTTCGGTCGACATGACAGGAAACCCAGTCGAGTTGTGGTTGATTGCGTTTTGTTCGTAGGGATACAGTGGTTGGTACTCTTTTGCCTTAGATTGGGCAGTTTGATCGGCTACAGAGGAGGTGTTCGTCAACGAAAGCTCATTTCCCAATGGGGCATAGGGCGTCCCCCCTTTGCTTGGACCACTTGCAACCGAATCGTTCGCAACCGAATCGTTTGCAATCGTTTTGTTGGAAACCGGTTTTGCAGGCACGATTGCAAATGCTGAATTTGCAGGTGCTTGTTTCGTTATGTATGCGTCGATTAACTGGCGAGTTGTCGGCTTGACGCCCGTATCAACAATTGCGTCCGGAGCGGGTGAAGCGAACGAGGCGGACTTGTTTTCCGATGGCGGAAACGATTGCAAGATTTCGCGTGGAGATCCTTTTTCAACCGGTGAGTGAACACTTGGGTTGGCCGAAATGCCGGTGGCTCCCGAGGCCGCTAGCAGGAACGGTCCTGAAGGGGCTCGCGTTGCTTCCACTGTCGCGGACCAAGTGTTCGAGTCGCTGGAGTCGATCAAGTCGTTCGAAGCAGCGATCGAAACGTCCGTCAAAGAGGCATCTGTCTCGCTCGTGCTTTCGATTGGACTCGTACCAATGAGCTCGAGTTTCGGATCGCTATTCGAAGAAAGAGGGATCGGAGGAACTCCGATATCAAGCGGTTCAATCGATTGAAAACGGATTGGTTGGAACGTGCCCCCGCGTGGATCGGCGGCTATCTTGTCTGGCGAGCTCGCTTTGTTGGGTTCCTTGGTCAACGATTTGTCGTTGTTGCGACCTTGCAAGTTGCTGTAAGCGAGCGCCATGAGCAGCAGCACTAAAACAAGGATTGCCCCGTTGACCATTTGATTGCGGATTTTGGACGGCTCGGCATCATTCGTTAGCACAACAGCAGGAACAACGGCGACGTCCGACGCTTGCGTCTTTGGCAAGGATTGGTCGACTTGAGTCTTAATGGTTGTGCCCGACACGATGGCAGGTTGAACGTTTCTCAACGAAAAGAGTACGGGAACCGAACCGGTACCGCTTCCGCTTCCGCGAGGATGTAGATTTTGATGTTGCTCATGAACCTCGGACATTGGGACGATTCCTTTCGAACCAAGTTGCCTGCAATTGGGCGCAAAAAGTGGCTTTGGTGCGACCTTCCTTTTCCGTAAAAACGAGAAATGAGTTGGTCGTCTATTGGCGAGTATCGGCTCGACCGTTCGGATTCTTTAGCTTTTAACGATCAGAGAAATTAGTCTGACTGGGCAGGCATTGCCGCCCAGCAGCGTTCGATCACGCCGACGTAAGAGGCTAGAAATGCGCTCCATCGGAGTGAATAGCAGTTTGCCATCTCGACGAGGTTTTCGCCAAAATTGCAGCTACGCAACTTGGGTTCCATGGAAAAAAAAGGGGAGGGCGAGGCCAGCCCTCTGAACATCTTTGCAATGGCGAATGCATTGGAAACCAATGGGAGGGCGAGGCTCCTGCCGAGCTTACGACGCAATGGTTCGGCAGGAGCCTCACCCTCCCAAACAATGAATGGATTGGGCAGAGTCGAGAAAAACATGTCTTGAGGGGTGGCCTAACCCTCCCGTTAAAATTGCAATCAATTTCAACAGGTCAAGCGATATTGGACACAGCCGACAAAAGGTGCAGGCAAGCTCCGCCGTGCCGTTCGCAGGCAAGCTTTTGCCAGGATTCTAGGTGGACGGCACATGGAATGTGCCTACTACTTTGACTTTTGTCGGCTGTGTCATATTGGCTCCTTGCTCGCCTCCTCCGTTCTGGTAACACGAACCCCGCAAGCCCCAAGCCATTTCAACTACAATCGACAAACTAGGCACTCGACCCCCCCATGTGGGTGGAAATAAATTGAGTAAAAAGACGGGATCGCTTCGGGAATCTTTCTTTGCAGGTAGTATCAAAGGGAGGTTCAAAAACAGCGAGATTCGGCAATCCGAGAAGAGTGAATGGCGAGCGATCAGACAAAGAAACGATTTCGAAAGCTAGCGGTCGAATCGCTTGAGACTCGTCGTGTCATGGCGTCGTTGCCTTTTGGTGCTGAGGTAGACGACACCGCCGAATTCATGCTTGGACGCGTGGCGGTCACTCCCGTTTTCTTGGAAAGTGACGGCAGCATCGATCCAAATACCGAGAACTGGACGCAAAGTCAGATCCAATCGGTACTAAACAACATTCAAGCGGGTTTGAATTGGTGGACGGATCTTTTGCGTACCAAGAGTTCCATGCACACTCTTGAGTGGGTCATCGACACAAAATATGCCACGACTCCGAAGTCGACTCCCTACGAGCCGATCTCGAGGCGTTCGAATGACTCTGAACTTTGGGTGGGCAAATTTCTGTCGGACATCGGGTTTTCTTCAAGCAGCGTTTTGGATAACAATATCCGCTCCTTCAATCATTCCCAGCGCGAGAAGCTTGGGACGGACTGGTCCTTTACGATTTTCGTTGTGAACTCAGTTAACGATGGAGACCAGAGTTTTGCTCCTGGGGGGTCGTTCAGCCGCGCGTTTGCTTTCGCGGGGGGATTGTATCAAGTCGTTCCGTCGACGCGACCTGCTTCCACGTTTGCGCACGAAACCGGTCATCTTTTTTGGGCTCGTGATGAATACGCTGGCGGCAGCAACTATATGCAACGAAGAGGATATTACAACGCTCAGAACACCAACGCGGTCGATCTGAACCCAGATCCCAATTTCCAGCAAGAAGCGAGCATCATGTCTGCCGGTGGGATCTTGCAGTCAGCCTACGACCGTCTGATCACTTCGGATGCAACGTTGGCACAGATCGGATGGAAAGATTCGGATCTCGACGGTATTTTTGACGTTTTTGATGTCCCGCTCAAGCTTGAAGGGACGGGGCGATTCAATCCAGCCACCAACTCGTACCGGTTCGTCGGCAAAGCATCCGTTCAAACGTTGCCCAATCGCAACAGCTTTGGCCTCCAAAACGACATCACGCTTAACCGCATTGGAAAAATCGAATACCGAGTTGACAATGGCTTCTGGACGACATTGTCGATTCCCAATGAGTACGTTGTTAACCTTGATCTGGACATTCCATTAATAGCGAATCCCGGTCAAATTGAAATTCGTGCCTCCGAGACTCGCACAGGTATGACTAGCAACATCTTTCGTGGCACGGTGGGTAACATACCAGATACGACAACTCAAACTGGTATTCAAGGATTTGTCTGGTCCGACGAGGATCGCAATGGTCGCTGGGACGCGACGGAATCTGGACTTGTTGGAGCCACAATATCGATCGTTGACAGCAATAATCAAGCGATCTCGATGCAAACCATTATTGAGCCAGACAATTACGAGTCGGGCCAGTTCACGAACCCTGTGAGCGGCGTTCGATTAGATGTGGTTGGTGAAGATTCGTTAGGCAAGCTGGGGGTCTTCGAAGACTCGACTCCCTCAACGGGTACTAAGATATTTAAACCATTCTCGTATTCGGCCAACAAATATGTTGATGCATTCCGGGGGAACAGACAGCAGCTGCGTGTCCGTTTCGACAATCCAACTTCGTTTGTTTCAATCGATGCAATCTCGGTCGGCGATAACTCGGACGTTCGACTAGAAGCTTATGGTGCGGATGGTTCGTTGATGAAACGCTTCGAACGAAAAGGTTTGCTCAATGGCCAAAAGATCACAATGGAGGTCGGCACCGATAGCTCCTTGATCTCCTCGGTGATAGCCCGCGGGTTTGACGACTCGTTTCTTAAATTTGACAATGTTCGATTTGGTCCCAAGACAATCGTCAAAACTGCGAGTGATGGCAGCTATGTGTTGCCTTACTTGCCAACAGGCACCTACAGGATGTTAGTACAGCCCGAGGGACTAGGCTATCGCTCTACCAACCCACTTAGTGGAGTACAGTCGGTTGTTTTTACGAGTGGCAGCGTGGTTGCGCACGTCGATTTTGGAGTCAATCGGGAGGCAAGCCCATGGCAGAATCCTCGCCTCAATGAAGACGTTAATGATTCGGGGGAAGCCGACCCGCTCGATGTTCTCATTCTGGTAAACGAGATCAACCTCAATCAATCCAGGCCACTCGATAACTCGGGTTTGTCGTTTCCTCCCTACTACGATGTTAACGGTGACCGAATGTTGTCACCGATCGACATCCTGCAACTGATCAACGTTATCAATAGTCGAGCTAGCAGAGGAAATAGTGAAGGTGAAACGAAATCGAATGCCTTGGCGTCTGAGTCCATCTCCAAAGCGCAATCGTCCCAATCGCAATCGCCTTTCGCTTCCTTCGTGGTGGATGCGCGAGCTCAGTATCCGACAACCTGGATCATTAGCAACACGAATACACGAGATCAGAGAGCCCAGATCGGAGCGGAGAAGTGCGGGTGCCCAGCTTGCACTTCGTGTGCCCCAGTCGGCGAATATAGTCCGTCGATCCTCGACATTGCAGTCACTCAGAACAAACTTGCGAAGCACAGCAGCGTGACCCTGTTCCGCCAATCGGACGAGAAACCGACGGAGTCGCTGGTCGATCTTGACAAGCTCTTGGCTTCGTGGGATTTCTAGTCCCAACTATTGGTTCGGCCTTGTTTCCGATCGCTCACAATTTTCTTGTCGTTGAGACGGCGACGCTGGGAGCCACGCGAGGGCTGCGTTGGTTTGCGGATGGTCGGTGGCTTTAACGCCTCGAGGACCAACTGCCTAAGTCTTTCGCGACATGCCTGTATATTCCTGCCTTGTTCGCGATGCACTTGACTTGTTATTTGCAAAACTCCTGCCTCGGTCAGGCGGCTACCTGCGAGAGCCCTCAGTCTTGCGTTTGCGCCTGGGTACAATAGAGTACTATGGGCCAGGTCCCAACAAAGGGTCGCTTTGGTGTTCACTTTGTTGACGTTCTGTCCGCCCGGTCCGCCACTGCGAGCAAAGTACAGTTGCAACTCGTCAGCCGGTATAATCAGGTGGTCATGTATGATTAAGTCTTCCATAATCTATAGAATATCCCGAAATGCGTACCTTTTCGACCTCAATTTTTGCGTTCGTCTCCTCCGGTTTTTTTCTTTGGGGAGCAGTCTGCTTTGCGGACACTCCCGAACGGGTTGCGGTTCGCGAAACTTCGGAGGTTCGTTCGCTTTGGACCCGCAAAACGGGTATCGATTGGCCGCGAATGCTTGGTCCAAATTACGATTCGCATAGCCCAGAGACAGGAATCTTGAAGAGTTGGCCGAAGAATGGACTGAAAGTGGTTTGGACCGCTGACACAGGTGTCGGCTATGGAAATGGCGTCGCCTCCCAAGGTCGCTGGTTTCAATTCGATCGATATGGCGACGTGGAGCGGTTAAGCTGTCTCAACGCGGAAACAGGGGAATTTCTCTGGAAATGGGAATCTCCTGTTCAGTATCGCGACCCATACGGATACAACAATGGGCCGCGCTGCAGTCCCGTTGTCGATGGCGATTGTGTCTATGTTTTTGGAGTGACGGGGACGCTGGCTTGCCTTGGGATCGAAGAGGGGCGATTGGTTTGGAGTCACGACACCAATAACGAGTTCAATGTCTCTCTCAATTTCTTCGGGGTCGGTGCGTCGCCGCTGATTTACCAAGACCACATACTCGTCATGATTGGCGGAAGCCCCAAAGACATGGCCGATGGCGACCCATCCAACGCCAAACCAGCCGGATCGGCTATGGTTGCGTTCGATAAGAAGACCGGCCAAGAGGTCTATCGTGTCGGTGATTATCTCGCAAGTTACTCAGCACCTGTGGTGCAAAAGATCCAAGGCAAAGACGTATGCCTGGCGTTGGTTCGCGAGGGATTGTTAACGTTCAACCCCATCGACGGTTCCGACCTCGCTTTTTTCCCTTGGCGGTCGAAAACTTTGGAGAGTGTGAATGCCGCTTCGCCAGTGGTTTGGAAAGACCATATTGTGGTTTCCGAATGCTACGAGATTGGGAGCGTTTTCCTAAAACTGCGGGATCGGAAACTGGAACCGCGCTATCGCGACGGCGCGAATCGCAAGGATCAGGTGATGCGAGCTCACTGGTCAACGCCGCTGCTCGATGGCAATATGCTGATTGCAAGCAGTGGGCGGAACGAACCCGACACGGATTTGCGTTGTCTCGTGCTACAAGAAAACGCCGAGAACGCAAAGTCGATGACTCCGCGTGTGCGATGGACGAATCGAAACCGTGATCGAATGACTGGCTTGATTGTCGACAAGCATGCATTGATGCTTGGCGAATCAGGGGCTCTCCAATTGATCGCACTTGATCCAGAGAAACTCTCGGTCGAGGCAGAGATGCAGTTGGCTCAAATCAAGGACCCACGCGATGGAAGAGAACTGGTTCAGACCCCAAGTTGGGCGCCGCCGGTACTATCGCACGGATTGCTCTATGTTCGCGGTACGGACAAGGTTGTTTGTCTAGAATTGATTCCATCAGCCGGAACGCGCTAGCGGCTTGTTGATTTAGTGAAATCGTTATTGGTTAAGGGCGGTACGACGGACTTGGAAGTCCGTCGTACCAGTAAATCAACAGGACGCTAGTATCACGAATTGGAAATCCTAGGCCACAAGTGAGAGGATTTGCTCCGCTCGTCTGGGCGTACGAGCTTCACGCCATGTCTTAGGCCGCTCAAGATTCTTGCTTCCGGATCACGAGCCATCATACTTCCAAGTTATTGGCTCGACGAAGGTCTGATTGAAGTAGTCGATAAATTTGTGAAGCTTCGTCTCCAGATCTTCCAGTCCTGTGAAGTTGCCATTTCGCATCGCTCGCCTCGCGATTACTCCAAAAACCATCTCGATTTGATTTAGCCAAGAACTATTTTTGGGTATGAATACGAATCTGATGTTTGACCTAACTGCGATTTGTCTAGACGTAGTGTTTGCCTTTGCAAAATCGGCTAAGATCTGACGTATGGCTTCGGATAACAGTAATTTTCGCAGATGTGCCACTCATGGCTGTTCCTTTGCTTGAGTTAGTCCTCGGAAAACCAACATTAAGCACTGGAACGGCCCGTTAAGGCACTACCCGTTTTGGCAGTTTTGGAATCTACTGATCGCTAGCAAGACCTTGCGGCGCGTGTCTCATATGGGATAAAATTTTTACTTCGCGACACTAGTGCTCAGTGGTTGATTAAGACTGTAACGGATGCCATCGCAAAGTTGCGAGCACGTGATGAACACCAACGATGTGGGCAAAGATGAGGGCGAAAGCCCTAGCCAGTTTTGCCTTGATTAGCCATAATCTCACGGTTTCCAGATCTTTCGATATCTCTTGCCAACTGCGATCGAGGAAACAACAACGATGGACGACAAGCTCGCTTACCAAGGGATCACGTTCGATGATGTCCTGCTCGAGCCGCGCTACAGCGCAGTTCTCCCCTCTCAAGTTGACGTGAGCACGCAACTGACCGCCAAGATTCGCTTGCCGATCCCTTTCCTGTCGTCTCCGATGGACACAGTTACCGAAAGCCAAATGGCGATCGCGCTTGCCAAGGTGGGGGGACTAGGGGTTATTCACAAAAATATGTCGATTGAAGCCCAGGCGGAAGAGGTGACCAAAGTAAAGCGGTCTGCGAACGGGATCATCATCGATCCCGTCACTCTATTACCCACCGACAGTATTGCTACCGCTCAAGACGTCATGCGCAAGCAAAACGTGTCTGGTATTCCCATCATTGATGCGATGGGGCGATTAGCAGGCATTCTCACCCGCCGCGATCTCAGGTTCCTTGAATCCTCTGACTTACCCATTTCCTCAGTCATGACAAAAGAGAACTTGGTAACGGCTCAGGGGAATGTAACGCTTGCGGAGGCTGAGCGAATTTTAACGGATAAAAAGGTGGAGAAACTTTTGCTGGTTGACGATGAATACAAACTAACGGGTCTGATCACGATCAAAGACATCGATATGACTAAAGGTTTTCCAGACGCTTGCAAAGACGAGTTGGGACGACTGAGGGTCGGTGCAGCGATCGGAGTGTTCGATTTCGAACGAGCTGAACAATTAATTGGGCGCGGGGTTGATGTCCTTATTGTCGACAGTGCGCACGGTCATTCAGCCAATGTGATCGAAACGGTCAAACAGTTAAAACGACAATGGTCCATTGAAGTCATCGCCGGAAACGTAGCCACGTTTGAAGGCGGACGGGATTTGGCCAACGCTGGAGCGGATGCGGTTAAGGTTGGAATTGGTCCAGGTTCCATCTGTACAACCCGTGTCATTTCCGGCGTCGGTGTTCCGCAAATTACCGCAATTTATCAAACCACAAAAGCATGCCAGCAAGCCGGCATACCAACCATCGCGGACGGAGGAATTCGTTTCAGCGGTGACGTCACGAAAGCACTTGTCGCAGGTGCCCAGTCCGTCATGATTGGCAGTTTGTTTGCAGGCTTGGCTGAAAGCCCAGGCAGAACCATCCTTTACCAAGGCCGCACATTTAAGGCTTATCGAGGGATGGGATCGCTTGGAGCGATGGTGAAAGGATCGAGCGAACGGTACCGCCAAGGCTCTCAAGATCAACTTGCCAAGTTGGTTCCCGAAGGAGTCGAGGGACGCGTGCCTTTCAAGGGTCCTCTGGCAGATTATGTTTATCAATTGGTTGGCGGGCTTCGGGCTGGAATGGGATACTGCGGTTCCCAAACCATCGCGGAGCTTCGCAAGGACGCACGTTTCATCCAAGTCTCGGCCGCAACGGTCCGTGAGAATCATCCACATGACATCGCCATCACGCAAGAAGCGCCAAACTACAGCTCGGAACTCTCAAGCTCGACGGACAACTAGTCCCGGCTCAAGCACCCCATCAACGAAAAGTTGGTGGTGCATGCTGCTTCTCGAATCGATTCGAGACCTGTCCCCCAAACCTGCAATTTTAAGCAGTGTTTTCATGGGGCTTATCGCATTCAGTCCTTCCTTTGCCCAACAACCACCTGCTTGGTCTCCACAGCCATTTCAAAAACCCGCTGCGGAACTCAGCAACGCACAGCAGGGCACCGTACCGCAAAACAGTCTCAGAGCGAACAACTCCTCCGATGCGACAAGTAACGGAGAAGTTCATCGGTGGCGCGATGCGAATTCGGAAGGCACTGCCGCACCTCGGACTAGCAACTATAGCCAATCCATTCCCCGGCAAGCGAGCGAATCACAAACCGTCGCCCCAACCAATGCTCCGTCCAATGCGATGCGACAACCGCGAGCGCATGCCACCGTTTCGGAACCATCGCAAACCGCGCCTCGCAGCAGCTTTTCGTTGAATCCACCGACTGCACAAGCCCTCGATTCCCAGCCACAAGAAAGGAATCCCATCCGCATCGAGACGAGTGCAATTACGACACAAGGGAATACACGAAGAGGTAACGGTGAAACGCAAACCGTTTCCTATTCTGGCGATTCCGCAGAAAGCTCTGTCCAGTCTTCGGCAGCCACAAACGGCGTTTGGTACGATCGATCGGCTTCTGCCATCTCAGCCTCCGAAAAGATCGTGATCGGACCTGCGAGCGGCAACAGCGGCAATGCCGTCCAGATGACTCGCTACCAAGAACCGCCAGTTTTGCCCTCGTTCGGGTTACCACCGGCGCAATCAACGGTGCCTTTGCCGACTCTCAACGAACAGAGTAGGAGTCCTGAGCCACCCAAATTCCAAGATCCATCGAATCGGCCTGGCCGGTCTCTGTTAGAAACCGAGCCCGAACAAGTAATTCCAAGTCCATTCCCCAATTCGAAAACGCCTCGCAACCCAATTGAGCGTTTGCCGTCGGATGTTTCCGAACCATCCCAAGCAAATCCAAAGAACGACTTGGACAAAGCCCCCGCACCACCGCGTCGAAGGGATTCAGCAGCCCTCGACTGCAACGAGCTTCGCCAATCGTTAAAAGACTTTGATATCACGAAGATCAACGTAGACTCATCCCCGAGTTTCGTCGAGGTTTACAAAAGCCTTGGCGTAAAGTCGCCAAATACAAAAGAAGGCTTCGTCGCTTCGGCTCCAATCCGATCTTGGACCAACTTGGATGGCGAGATGATTGCCGAAGGAAAGCTGGTGGATGTCGCGAAAGGGGCGGCCGTCATCGAACGAGCCGATGGCAAGCGAACCACCTACTTACTCCGAAAATTGAGTGACTCCGATCGCGTTTATGCAGCTCAGGCATGGGGTTTTCCTATTACCTGTTCTCTCGATAATGGATCCTTCGCAAGTCGCGATTTTGTCGAAACAACCATGACATGGAAGGCGACAGGCGCATGCCACAAACCGTTGTACTTCGAAGAGGTGCAATTGGAACGTTATGGTCACGAATGGGGACCCTTTGCTCAACCTGTCATCTCGACAGCACACTTCTTTGGAAATATAGCAGTGTTGCCATACAAGATGGGTATTCATCCGATGAATGAATGCCAATATTCTCTCGGCTATTATCGTCCAGGTTCTTGTGCTCCATGGACCGTCGGACCCGTCCCTCTAAGTCTACGCGGCGCCGTGGCTCAAGCCACAGCAGTCGGGGGATTGGTTTGGGCCCTGCCATAGCGCTTGGCCTAGCAGCTAACCCTCGCGTGGCACGAGCGCGCTCGCTCATGACTCCATGGACGAGACGCCTCATCGTTACCCACATCTTTTGATCTTGCTCCCCTTGCCCCTTTTTTAGGGGCGAAGCTCTGTGGGGAGAAACTCTGTGGGGACAGTCTTTACCGGACCAAGGATTTGCGACTCCTCACCAAACAGCTTTCGCTGTTCCGCTACAAAGTGAGCGCGGCCGGCCAGTTGCATATCTGCCGGCCAACGATTAAATTTCATGGAGCTAAAAGTACTTGTATCACCTCTTTGACGGAAGTTGATGTCTCATGAAATATTCTGCGTTCGCGGCACTTTTGGCTCTCGGGCTCATCGTTTCACCAGTTCATGCACAGGAGAAGGCCGCCACGGCGCCCGCTGTAAAACTGGCTCCTCAGGCACCGGATGTTGCGGCACCCAAGTTTGGACCGGATGGCAAGGTGAATCAGGGCTTTTTGAATTCCCACGAAAAATTTGTAAAAACTGCCCAGGAAGGGACTGCGGAGCTGGTTTTCCTTGGCGACTCCATCACTGCGGGTTGGGGAGGCAAGAAAGAGATTTGGGAAAAGGCGTTCGGAGCCTACAAGCCAGCGAATTTCGGAATCGGGGGCGACCGCACCCAACATGTTCTCTGGCGGATCACCAATGGCGAATTAGATGGAATTAAGCCAAAGGCATTTGTCCTGATGATCGGTACCAATAATACCGGAACGGATTCCGCAGAAGGAATCGCCAAAGGGATCACCACAATCGTTCAAACTCTGCGAGAGAAACAGCCACAAGCAAAGATCTTGCTCCTAGCGGTTTTTCCTCGCGGGGAATTGGCCAGTCCCAACCCTGGACGCGACAAGATCAATCAAGTCAACGCGACCATCTCCAAACTAGATGATGGCAAGCATATCTATTATCTGGACATCGGCGGAAAATTTCTACAAACGGATGGAAGTCTGTCGAAAGACATCATGCCCGACTTTCTCCACCTCTCTGCTGCCGGTTATCAAATCTGGGCGGATTCGATCGGACCAAAACTAACAGAGTTGATGAAGTAGCTCATCCGAGCAAATCGGCAATGGGCTTTCCATTGTCTGTCAACGGGACAGGACGATCGCCGTCGTAGATGTTTTTGGTGTAATCAATACCGAGCGACGCTAAGATCGTTGCAAAGAAATCGGGAACGGAAACTGGATTCTGAAGGATCTTTTTGGAGAGATCATCGCTCTGCCCGTAAGCACCACAGTGGCGCAGACCACCGCCAGCCAACACACATGTGAAGGCCGAACCCTGATGCCCTCGCCCGCCACCGCCATCAAATTCAGGTGGCCGACCGAATTCGGAGGTAATCACGATCAACGTTTTGTCCAACATTTGTCGCGCCTCCAAATCCATAATGAGTGCCGACATCGCTTGATCGAGTTCTTGGATCAAAGCGTGCTGCTGGACAATGCCGCCGTTGTGAACATCCCAGCCAGTCCCATTCAAGAAATTTAGGTTATGCGATACTTCAATGAACCGAACTCCCTGCTCGACAAGTCGGCGAGCTAACAAGCAGCGTTGACCGAATTCGCCACCGTAACTTTTCCGCAATTCAGACGGCTCCCTGTCGAGCTCAAAACTCTTCGTAAACTCGGGGCCGCTTAGCTTGATGCGTTGTGCGATCACTTCGTCGTAATCTTTCAAGCGGCTCTCGTCCGACTTCGGTTGATTCGCTTGCAGCTGGTTTAAAAAAGCGTCACGACGCGATTGTCGGAGAGGCGAGATACCATCTGGGCGACTTAGTCCTGCTGGCCCTTGACTGGTATCCGTTAAATACACGTAACCATCCTTGGCACCAAGAAAACCTGGACCACGAGTCAGATTCGGGTATCCGATCAATACATACGGTGGAACGCCATCTGCCTTGGCTCCCAACTCGTGAGCCACAATCGACCCGATCGAAGGATAGACGACCGTACCGCTAACCGGGCGCCCCGTGTGCATACGATTGGTCGCAGCCGCATGCTCATCAATCACTTCATGATGCACACTTCGAACCGCCGTCACTCGATCCATCAAAGGCGCAACGCGATGAAGATGCTCACACACTTCGACACCGTCGACGGCGGTTGAAATGCTGTCGTAATAGGAGCCAGCAACTTTCCTGCTTGGGTCTCCCTTTCGCTTCGGATCAAAAGTATCGATTTGCCCCATTCCGCCACCAAGCCAAATGGAGATAACATGCTCAGCTTTGCCCTTCAGCAAATTGACGGCACGTGCATTAGCATGCGAGGCAGGAGAGCAGAGCAGGGAGGCTGCTGCCGAGCCCGCAAGGAAGTCGCGTCGTTTCATAGTGGGTTTCTTCATTCGCTCCTTTTGGATGATGATAGCGGCAGGGCGCAAGCCCTCCGGTGTTTGACCTAGTTCGACTCGCGCCGTTCCGCTACTAAATAATACTCACCGGACGGCTCGCGCCGTTCCGCTATCAAATAATATCACCGGACGTCTCGCACTATTTAGGGAATCCATACGAATTCCCGGGTGTTCAATACGCTCCACACAAAGTCTTCGTATACCTCGCGCCATCTTGGTTCAATGCGAGGATCGACAGGTGCCCCGGCTCGCGCCTGCTTCTCCCTCTCGACCTGAATCTCATTGGCCTCTGGCATCAAGTGGTTGGACCAATTAACAGGCGCAAGTCGCGGAAAAGGTGCCGGCATTCGGACTTGCGAATCTGGAATTCTTCGATCGGAAAAACCAACCGACAGGGCAGGAACAAACGACTGTTGCTCGTCGATAGAAGGCCGCCTGCCCAGGAATCGCAAGAAAATAACTTCCACTAACGACTCCGGTGTGTCTGTCTTGAGGGCCAGTTCTGCTAAGGGACTTTCGTGTGAGGCTCGCGTAATCCATGTCGAGACAACGCTGTTGGCCAAAACTCCACTTTGCAGAACGTTCGCCGAGACTTCTCGGTCCGTGCGTGGGTTTTGCCTTGCACCTGTCCAGCCAAAGGCTTCCAAAACGTCGCTTACCGCTTGCGCTTTCGGAAGACTCAAACTGGGTCTATCGCGTTCGTTGGATAGACTTGCAAACATCCAAGCACGGTTGGGGCGCCCGAGTGAGATCATCGCATCCGGAGCTCTACGACCGTCGGGATCGAAAGTGATCTCTTCCACGTCGATCCGATGACCGGCTGCTGCATACATTGAGTCCACAATTTGCTCGGCCGTCAATCGGCGTCGATCCGGTGCTAAAAAGAATCGTTGCTCAGGAGCGGACTCCAGGTTTTGCCCAATCGCTTCACGCTGATAGAGTTTTGAGGTGAAGATAACCCGCGAAAGGTGTTTTAAATCGTACTTGTGTGAAACCAGTTCGGCACCTAACCATTCGAGCAGTTCGGGATGACTAGCCATCTGTCCCTCCCAATCATGAGGTGGTTCGACGATGCCTGCACCCACAAAACGACGCCATAACCTGTTCGCGATGACCTGGGCAAAACGCTTGTTCTGTGGCGCTGTAATGACGGCTGCCAAAAGCTCGCGAGAATCCTTGGGGTCGCGCATCAGCCCCTGAATGGTCGAGAGGTCTCCATGACAATCCAACAACTCCGTGAACGGGAAAACCGGTTCGATCGACTCGCTCGGTTGGAGAGTCACTTGAATGAGCGATTCACGTTCCTTCTTTTCGAAGAAACCCACCGGGACTGTACTTGTCGAAGGGACCTTCACGCTTTTACGCTCAAACATGGCTGCCAAGGAATAGAGATCCTTTTGTTTCGTTCGGTGATACGGCGAATCATGACAGCGAGCGCATTGCAGTTCCACGCCGAGGAATGCCGTACCGACAATATGGGCCTTGGCCGCAAACGGTGCATCATTGTCCGCCGCGAGCCCAAAGCCTGCCGCTCCCCCTTCGCGTTCGCTCCCTCGCAAAAGGATTAGCTCGGTAACGATTCGATCAATCGACTTGCCATCGCGAAACGCCTCATGCAAAAACCAACGAAAAGGGCCCGAGTTGTTCAAGCTAGGCTTAAGCATATTTGGGTTCTCGGCGAGTACCTCTTGCCAATAGCTCACCCAGTGGTCGGCCCAACGCGGTTCATTCAGAAGACGATCAATGGCACTCTCGCGCTTGTTCGTTTGTGTGTCCGCCACGAAGTTGCGAATTTCCGCTTCGGTTGGTGGTAAACCGATCGTGTCCAAGGTAAGCCGGCGAAGGAATGCCTCATCTCCCACGAGTTCGGCTTTCCGAAGCGTCTCGGGTGCAGGTAGTTGTTCGTACCAATGTGCCCCTTTCTGGATCCAATCCTCCAAAATCGAGATCTCTTGTTGCGTGAGGGGTTTGTCACCCGGCGGCATTCGTTCGTCCATGTCCGAACTGCGAATGCGAGTTATCAGGGCACTTGCATGTGCGTTCCCCGGCACAAACGCAGGTTCGCCAGATTCGCCCCCTTTCAGAGCCAACTCGCGTTGATTCAGTCGCAACCCGCCGCTCTCCTTTTTACCGTGACAACGAAAACAGTTTTCACTCAAGATCGGAAGAACGTTGCGTTGAAAATGCGCAGCAGCCTCGGTCGGCGTGTCCTGGGCCAGCTTGAGCACCCGCGTTAGTTTGGATTCAACAAAACGATCAATGGGATGCATTGAGACCGATGATGGGTGAGCGACCGGATGCTCCTTGGAATACTGCTTCGCGAAATCATGCCGCATCGTCCAATAGTCGTTCTGAGTCGAAGCCAACGTTCGACGTGCGTCATCGTCGATTCGCTGCAGTGTTTGCTCAACTTGCTCCAGCCTTCGAGTCATACTTTCCTCGGTCAAATGAGTGGACGCTTCATGTTCCGTGCTAGGTTCGAGCAACGTAAAGGAGGAGCCGTCTGCCGTTTCGATGGCGACGCACATATCGCCTGGAACAGCCCGAAATTTCTTGCCGCCAAGCATGGATTCAAGGACGATTCGGTAGGTCCCATCGTTGGGAACCGAGAATTTCTGGATGGCTTCCTGCATTTCGTAGCCAGCCGGTTGCAAGCCTGGCATAGGTGGGTCCGCGATCGGCGCGACAGGTTGATGACCATCCGTTTGACCACTTACGGTTTTCGTCTTGGCGATGATTTGTTCTCCCAACCATAGCCTGCTTAATCCACGAGCACGCAGCAGAATTCGATGCTCACCTGCGGTCAAGGGAACGTCGGCAGCCATTCGCAACAGAACGGGGCCGCTCCAACTGTCGCGTATTCCCCACGCGTCGTAGCGAAAGGGAAGTCGAGGAAGTAAAAAATCCTTACTCGACCAGACCATTGTGGGCTTGGGAAGCGTCTCTTCCTCGTTGAACCAACGCGCGTGAGCCGGCATGTTTTCATGCGCCGAGAAATATACGAGACCTGCGGGTAGGACTCCTACGTCAGGAGCTTTCTCGGGCATGGCGGGGATCGGGACAACCGGACCTTCTCTGCGGTACCGCGTCTTCATGACTTCGTCCGTCAGTATTTCTCGATGGATCGCAATGGAATCGAGGGATCCTTGAAAACTGGTGGATTTGTTTCCTCCCATCGATGCGCCGATCCAAACATCGTCGTTGTCGGTGACAGGCGATTCATTCGTTGGCCCGCCCATATCCCATTGCCCAACCACAGGCACGCCGTCGATCCACCCACGAACGGATTCGGACGATCCAAAACGATACGCAACCGCAACATGGTGCCAACCCGTTTCGGGAGCAAACCCTTCTTTGCTGGTCCATCGATGCCAGTGCGGACTGCTGTTACCTGCACCGGAATTCGATTTCGAACGAGGCGTCGCGAACAAAAACGAGATGGCTCCCTTGCCTTTTACGCCCGACAATCGCAGTCCCCAATTCTGATTATCGCGATCGAAACCCGAGTGGTGAGTTCGACCCTTGCCGACCACATAGCGATTTTCGCCCTCGCCGATAGCATCGATCAAGACCCAGCTTTCAATGGTGATTGAATCGCCGTTGGTGAAGTCGAATGGACTTGAGTCGCCC
Source organism: Pirellula staleyi DSM 6068 (assembly GCA_945875845.1). Classification (GTDB taxonomy): domain Bacteria; phylum Planctomycetota; class Planctomycetia; order Pirellulales; family Pirellulaceae; genus JBKCUI01. Next base: position 11,242 of record CAMCMB010000059.1, on the reverse strand, counting down.
GTATCTTGAATGGCGACGTGAGCCCCGTCCCCGCTGAGTCGGATAGCGGTATTTGTCTTCGAAAAATCAGGAAACATCGGTGGACGCGGCCCACGGGAATCGCGTTGTACGAAGCCGGAATAGACAACGCGGGTGGCTTCCTCAGCCCCGAATTCCCAGCGTACGACTTCTTTGGGGTCAGCCGCCCAGGCTGGGCCGCAATTTGCGATATGGAAAACCACAGCGATCACCGCAAGCTGTCGTGCAATCGTGAGAAAAGCAATTGTTTTCATGGCAGGCGAGGAAGAAATCAAAAGGCAGGAAATGGATTGTCAACACATCGAGCGATTCCACCCTACGAATCATACACGTTGGCAAGGCTCTCTGCCTCGTTGCCGACTGGATTCTACCGCAATATGCAAGAAATGGGGGCATTTGTGATTTTGCTCCCCTCGCCCCTTTTATAGAGACTGCTGATTTAGTGGATTTGCTGCAAGCAAAGGCTCGATCACAACCCGACGCATGAGCGAGGGAAAGACCGTCGCTCCCTTACCGGCTTGTTGCCTTAATGGGCTGTGACACAGGGTATTCGAAAGTGGCATGGGCGTCTCGCCCATGGATTCACGAGCGAGCGCGTTCGTGCCACGCTTTGGTAACCCGACGCGTAACGGGCTGTTGATTTAATGGTACGACGGACTTCCTAGTCCGTCGAATTCTCCATCGACGGACTAGGAAGTCCGTCGTACCGCCCTTACCCAATAACGACTGCACTAAAGCAACAAGCCGCTACGCGTCGGGTTGGGATTCATGGGGATTAAATCAGCAGCCTCTTATAGGGGTGAGCAGCCTCTTATAGGGGTGAGCGGGAGGAATCTCACTGGGATCACCGCAGTCGAATGATTATAGTCAGACGTCGATTTCTTGTGCGTCCTCCGCGCGTTCCATAATGAACCGAAAGCGGGCGGATGCGTCGCGTCCCATCAAGTCGTTCATGACGCGATCGGTTTCGAGTTGATCGTCAATTTCTACTTTTAACAACCGGCGGGTGGCAGGATTGAGCGTGGTTTCCCAAAGGTCCTTTGGCATCATTTCGCCTAGCCCTTTAAACCGAGTGATTTCGGGTTTCCCTCGTTTGCTTTGGGTTGCCAAAATCCTTTCCCGATCTTTCTCGTCTGCGGCCCAATAGCGTTCTTTGCCAATATCGATCCGAAACAAGGGAGGCACTGAAATATACACGCGTCCATCGTTGATGAGCGGTAACATATGACGATAAAGAAACGTCAGCAATAACGTTGTGATGTGATGTCCATCGGAGTCCGCATCTGCTAATAAAATGATTCTCTCGTAACGTATCCGAGCAATATCAATGGATTTGCCAATTCCGCAGCCAAGCGCCGTTACCAAATCCTGAAGTTCCTTGTTCTCCATCACCTTCGAGAGAGCGACGGACTCGGTGTTCAGTACCTTACCTCTCAATGGCAATATCGCCTGGAAGTTTCGATCGCGACCTTGCTTGGCGCTTCCTCCTGCCGAATCACCTTCCACGATAAATAACTCGGATCGACCTCGTCCCGACGAGAGGCAATCGCTCAGCTTGCCGGGCAACATGGCTCTCGAGGTACTGGTCTTACGTGAAACGGATTCCGATGCGGCTCGGGATGCGGCCCTTGCACGAGCCGACGCTATGATGCGAGCCACAATCGACTCCGCAACGGTTCGATTGCTATTGAGCCATTGTTCCAGGGCCGCTCGAATCGCATTGTCGACCGTGGTTTGGACTTCCGGATTGTTCAAACGATCTTTCGTTTGGCCTTGGAATTGGGGCTCTGAAATAAACACAGATAGAATTGCGACCAAGCCTTCTCGAATATCTTCGTGGCCCACTTTGACGCCTCTCGGAATCAAATTGTGCGTTTCAAAGAAATTACGCACTGCCTTGCCGAGCCCAGCCCGAAGCCCATTTTCATGCGTTCCACCATTCGCGTTCGGGATTCCATTGCAGTAGGATCGCACATGCTCGTCGGTTGATTCGGTCCATTGCAGCGCAATCTCAACGCGTTCGTCTCCCTCCTTGCGAACCGTAAAGGGTGTTTCATGAATCGATTTAGCATGTCGCTCGACCAGCACCTTGCCAAGATAGTCAACGATGCCTTGTTCATGGAAAAAGTTTTCTTTACGCCCCGTGGTCTCATCGTTGAAAAGGACCCTGACACCACGATGCAAGTAGCTCGTAATCTCGAGTCGTAGCCGGATCAGCTCTGGATCAAATTCGGTCTTGGGGAAGATCGTGGGATCGGGCGTAAAGGTGATGGATGTCCCGGTTCCGCGAGCCGATGAGGCGGCTTTCTGAAGCTTGGTCGTCGGTTTGCCTTGCGAAAACTCCATTTTGTATTGCGCTCCATCGCGACGAACGAGTGCGATGAGTTCTTTGGACAATGCATTCACGACCGAAGCGCCAACTCCGTGCAAGCCGCCCGAAGTCTTGTAATTCTTCCCCTCGAATTTTCCACCCGCGTGCAAAACCGTTAAAACGATTTCCAACGCGCTCTTCCCAGTTTTCGCATGTTTGTCGACAGGAATCCCCCGTCCGTTGTCGGAGACCGTCATCGTCCGGCCATTTTTGTGCAACGTAACCGCGATCTCGCTGGCATGACCGTTCATGGCCTCGTCGACGGAATTGTCGAGTATTTCCCAGACCAAGTGGTGCAAGCCAGCAGAATTTACGCCGCCGATATACATCGATGGACGTTTGCGAACGGGCTCTAAGCCCTCCAAAGCGACGATGTCCGATGCGGTATACGATTGGGATGCAGTGCTCATGAATCAACTATTCTGCTTCAAATGAGGGGGGAGCCTTGAGCGGCTCTGTGACGATCGATGATATCTTTCCATTCTTTTGAATCTCGAGTCCGCGACCGCCGCGGGTAGTCACTCGATACTTGGCAGTCGAGATTGTCTTTTGCGCACCACGATTGGTTTCGACAACCAGCAAATCGCGATCCGCGGCGGACGCTTTGAAGCCCAAGAGTCGATCTGTTTTAGCCAATTTGATCAGCAAAACTCCCTTGCCGGCTCCTGACAAATAGTTGATCTCCACCGAAGGGCAGACCATAGCTCGGCAATCAGCGGAGATTGCGAGTATCGTTTCCGTACCATGGATCGCTTCAACCGAAACAATCTCGTGCTCCGGAGCAACCCTCGCATACTTGCGCCCACTTCGTGTGGAGGGCTCGGCAAATTGCTCCAGCCCGAATCGCATGGCATAGCCGTTCGTGGTGGCAGCAAACGCGTGAACTTCTGGGCAAAGATCGGGTTTTTTTGGATTCTCTTGGATACTGCCGATGACGCGAGGATCGAGCGACATGACCGATACGATCTTTTCGCCGTCCTTCATTTTGAACAACTTCTGTATCGGTTCACCATGTCCCGTCGAAGCAGGAATGTCGATGAGGCGCGAGGTATAGCAAACGCCAAACGATGAGAAGAAGGCAAGTGTGGCTCGCGTCGAACCTGCCACCATCGCCAGAATGGAATCCCCCTCGCGCAGACGGCTCTTGCTTGGATCGGCTATCTGTTTCTGTCGTTTGACCCAACCATCGCGTGTCACCAAAACGTGGCAATCCTCATCGATGATAAAATCCTTGTCGCTAAACTCGGGTTCCTCGCCAAGCGTAATGATCTCCGTTCGCCTTGCCCCCTCTTTGGTTTTGGCGTAGTTGCCGATGATCGCTTCGATTTCTTCTCGCACGATGCTCCATCGACCCGAGTTGTTGGTGTCGCCCGTGCTTTCCTTGAGCAAACGTTGAATTTCGCGGGCTCGCTTTTGCTTTGCTTTGAGTTCATCCTGAATCAGATTGATTTCTAAGCGGGCGAGGCGATAAAGTTTCAGTTCGAGGATTGCATCGGTCTGTTCTGCATCGAGCCCCCCCTTGGCCGCAGGAAACCGCTGCATGATTTTTTCCGCTGCATCGGCTTTGCCTTCTGATTTTCGGATGATGCGAATGATCTCATCCAACGCATCAAAGATCAGCATGAATCCTTCGAGAATATGGATGCGTCTCAGCAAGGCTTCAAGCTCATGCTCAAGCCGCTTGGTTACCACCTCCAGTCGAAACTGGAGAAAGAACCACAAGATCTCTTTGAGTCCAAGTCGATTCGGAGCGCCTACCTCAGGATTCTCGGTCGGCACAAGGCACGTCATATTGACTGCAAAATTTGTTTGCAATGGCGTATGCTTGTAAAGGTACGCTAAGACTTTCGCTTCGTCCGCATCTTTGCGCAATTGCAAGTCGATGCGAATGTCTTCGGTTGAGACATCTCGCACGTCTTCCAAAAGCGGCATCTTACCGCTGATAATGATGTCGGCAATTCGCTCAACCAACAAGGATTTGTTGACTCCGTATGGGATGGCCGTAATGTGCAAAATCTTGCCGGTCTTCGCGTCGCCCCCGGAAACCGTTGTACCACGGATCTTGAGCGAACCCTGGCCGGTCCGATAGATCTCTCGCAATTCTTCTTTGGAATTGATTAGGATTCCGCCGGTCGGAAAATCGGGACCATTGACTGCGTCGTTGGCCACCAGTTGATAGTCTTTGATTTCAGGATCCGCGAGCAACTTAAGCAACGCACGGCAAACTTCACCCAAGTTGTGTGGCGGTATGTTCGTTGCCATTCCGACTGCGATACCCGTTGCACCGTTAACGAGTAAATTCGGAACGCGACTCGGAAGGACAACGGGTTCAAGTCGGCTGCCGTCGTAGTTGGCCTTGAAGTGAACCGTACTGCTGCTGAGGTCCGTCAATATTTCGCGAGAAATCGCAGACATACGGCATTCCGTGTATCGCATGGCCGCAGCGTTGTCGCCATCGATCGAACCGAAATTACCGCTGCCATCGACCAATGGCATTCGGAGCGAGAAGGATTGCGCCATGCGAACGAGAGCATCGTAGATAGCCGTGTCGCCGTGCGGGTGATAATTACCCATAACATCGCCGACGACCTTGGCGCATTTGCGATGCTTGCTCGTGAAGTCGAGACCTTGCTGGTCCATCGTGTACAAAATGCGACGTTGGACCGGTTTCAAACCATCGCGAACGTCCGGTAAAGCCCGACTCGTGATGACGGACAAGGAGTAGTTGAGGTAGCGGGCTTGAGCGGCATCACGCAGCGAAATTCCTGTGATGCTACTGACGGCGTCCTCGATCGGCAGTTCCTGTTGACTTGAACGTTTTCGCTTTGGCTTTTGATTCTCGGAGGCTTTCGCGCTATCATCATCGAAATCAGCGTCCTCATTTCCCTCAACGATCCGGCGTTTGGCCATCCTGATACTTTCTTGCTAATTCTTGACGTAAACGACTAAGGTGCTTGAAAAAGTTTAACGATTGCGATGGTTAGGTCTACGCGTAATTTGCCTGCGAGGCAGCGCGCTTGAACCAGTTTTCATGGACCTTGGCAAACCCATTCCTTGGTCGGGTGGGGCGAGGCTCATGCCGAACCATTACACTTATAGCTCGGCAGGAGCCTCGCCCTCCCACTAATTTCCTTTGCGTTCGACCTTGAAAATTTTGTTTGGAGGGTGCCCCCCGCCCCCCCAATCAATCAGCAGGAACTTTCGCTACGCTCGGCTTTCTCGTTGCAATAAGAATGGGAATCCACAATGCCTACCGCTTTCGCATGTTTTTGCTATCTAAGGATTGTGGGTTTTGACGAAAACCAAGATGTGGCGATAGATCCATTGATCGTGTCGCATTTGAATTGAATTTGAGAGTGACAATCAATTCGCTAAGGAGTGCGATATGCGACAACTACGGAAAGTTTCGATAGCCGTTCTAATGGGTTTAGGATTGGGATTTGTGACGACAAGCGAGGATGCGTTCGCACAATGCCCGAACGGTTCATGCGGTGGAGCGATGGCTGGCTCCTACGTTCCCACTGGCATCGGGGCGGGAGGCATGGGCCCGGGTGGCACTGCGGCGGGAGGTTCGAATAGTTTCGGCAACATGTTGGGCCAAGGCACACAGCCTTTGTTTGACAATTATTTTACTCGTGGAAACGCGAATTCAGCCGAAGCTGCTTTGTACATGTCTCCCATTGGAGTTCCCGGGTGGGTAGGTCACACCTACAACACCTATCAACCTCTTTACCCTCATCAATTCTTGTATCAGCATCACGATAGTTACCATTCCTATTATGATCAGGGCCAAGGATTGAATCGAACGCACGCCAAGTACTACGCACCACCCGTCCGTACTGCTGGCAAGAAGTTCTACAAGATGATCGAGATCCCTCGGTAATCGGATCAAAAAGTTACTGTTGGCTGAGTCGGAGACCAGTCTAAGCAAACACGAGGGCCCAAGTTGCACACGGACCGTTCAACCTAGGCCAAAGGCTCACTGGTAGGTAGGAGGAAAAATTTCATGACTCGCAGTTCACTATTGGTTGCAACCTTTTTGGTTGCAGCCGTTTCATTCGGTTCCGTGGCCGAAGCCCAACACGGGCACGGGCTCGGGCTCGGCGCTGGTTTGAACGGATCCGGGAACGCCGTCGCCAACACGAACACCGAAGGGATCGGCCATCGTCTTGGTTGGCTCTCAATGGCGTCCAAGGGCGATTATTGGGCACAAAATCAATCGATGCAAAGACCTTGGCATGGGGAGTATTACTATCTCCGCACTGGCCAACCGACCGCATTGATTGTGCCGCCAACCGTGGTGATGCAACAGAACTATTCTTGGGGGGTCTCCCAGAATACGGTGACGCCAGTCTATCATCAGTTTGGTGGGCATGCCCCGACGGGCAGCGGCGGCGGAGTTTTCAAGGCAACGCCCTATTGGCCGAGCCACACGAACCAGTTCGGCGTTTATCCTGTTCGCGGCCCTTGGTAGCAACCATAGAATGGCGAGTACTCATCAACCTTGCCCGAACGAGCGATGTCTCGTTCGGGAGGGTGAAAGGGTGAGGCCACCCCTCGAAACATGTTTTCCTCGACTTGGCCCAATCTATTCATTGCTTGGGAGGGTGAGGCTCTTGCCGAACCATGGCGTCTTAAGCTCGGCAGGAGCCTCGCCCTCCCATTCGTTTTCAATGCATTCGCCATTTTAAAGATGTTTAGAGCGGTGGGGTGAGGCTCCTATGGCAACCACCAATCGTCCAATTTCTTTCGCATTTCTTGTAATTTCGCCTGATTGGATTCTGCGACGTTTTTGATCTCCGACGGATCCGTGTCCAACTGATAGAGCGCGATCGAGTCATTGGGTTCGACGCTCGCATGTGGAACAATCAACTTGGTATTTCCCTCGATCATCCAACGCCATCGCAAACTTTTGCTTGGTTCGTCCAAGTCATTGGAGTTGTGCGTAAAACAACCTCCGAATATGGCACCGCGCGACTGAAGCGTTTTTTCATCGAGCAAGTGAATACCAGGAAGTGACGGGTCGTTCGGTAAACCAGTGGCGTGGAGAATCGTTGGCAAGAGATCGATCGATTGAGCTAGGCTTTGCGACATCCTCGGTGCGACTTTCGAGGGCCAGTGGATCATAATGGGAGTTCGCAAGCCTCCATCAAACTGAGATTGCTTCGACTTCGGTGCGTACCTTGAGTTGTCAGGGCTTTGGATCCAACCATTATCAGCCAGATAGACGACGATCGTATTGTCTGCCAATCCTTTTTCTTTCAATCCATCCATCAACTGGCCAACCGTTTCATCAAACCACTCGATCATAGCCCAGTACTTTGCGATGTGAATAGACTCGGTTTTGTTACGGTACTTTTCAAGCAACCGGTCCGGCGGGGTGTGCGGATCATGCGGCATGAGCGGTGCATACCAAACCATAAAGGGTTCCTTCGATTTTTTGCAGTCGTCCATGAAAGTCATGATCGGTTCCATGCCTTTTCGACCGATGGTTAGCCCATCATCGCCGTGCCGTCCTCCCTTGGTCATGCCATCGGTAAAGCCTCCGCGAGAATAATGTCCTTGCCACCACTTGCCCGTTTGCAAACTTCGATAACCTGCCGTTTTCAGCAAAGTCGGCAACGTCTTAGCAGATTCCAGATGAAGATTCATTTTCTCTCGCCCTTGTTGAAACAAAGGGGAGCGATTGAATTGCTGGTTGGTCATCCCGTTTGGAATGGGCGGATCGTTGGAGGTGACTTTGTGCTGATGCGGGTAGCGTCCAGTAATCATGCTTGCCAAACTGGGGCAACAAAGACTCGAGGTTACGTAGCCTCGCGGGAAAGTTAGGCTGCTGCGTGCGAGGGCGTCAATGTTCGGAGTTTGGACGTGTGGGTGCCCCATGAAACCATAGTCCGTCCAAGCGTGATCATCCGAGATAATCATAACTACGTTCGGTCGATCGGCGGCAATTCCCTCGCCGGCCGTAAGAATAACCGCGATCCAAGCGAGCAGACAAAGGTAGCGTTTCATGAGCATGTTTTCGTTCCTGTGGGGAGGCAGTAGGTCTAGTACTGAGTATAACCATACTCGGGGGCGTCGAGAGTGGCACGGGCGTCTCGCCCATGGATTCACGAGCGCGCTCGTGCCACGCGATGGTAACCCGTGCCCGTAAGCGAGGCGTTGACTGCAATCCCTCGCTTACGGGCAATCCCTCGCTTACGGGCTTGTTGATTTAATGGTACGACGGACTTCCAAGTCCGTCGAATTCCGTTACCCAATAACGACTTCACTAAATCAACATCACGTTACGTGTCGGGTTATCAAACTGTCGCCAAAAAGTAGTCCATCCATAATTTTACAACCTAGCAGCAAATTTTTAACTTCGGTGGTTGTTGAACCACAGAGGGCAGCGACGGTCCTAAGCCTGAGTGGATTGACGAAACGTTGAAAAAACCTTACGTTTCTAACTCGTTTGTTTGTTTCAAGTTCAATTTCAAGCAAGGATTTCAAGATGGCACGCGCCGGAGCAATTACGTTCAAGGGTACTCCAATGACTCTACTTGGCCCGGAGCTGACCGTCGGTAGCCAAGCCCCTGATTTTAAGATTCATTTCTTCGAAGGTGGCCTGAAGACGATCACTCTCGCGGATCTCAAGGGTAAGCCGACATTTATCAGTGTTGTTCCGTCTCTCGACACAGGCACTTGCCAAATCCAAACCAAAAAGTTTAATATTGAACTGGGTGGAATGGGGGACAAAATCAATGCTCTCACCGTTAGTCGTGATTTGCCATTCGCCATGAACCGATTCTGCGGCGCTGAAGATATCAAAGCGATGAAGGTCGGTAGCGACTACCAAGATGGTAACTTTGGAACAAACTTTGGACTCATGATTGACGAGTTGAAGCTTTTGGCCCGTGCAGTCTATGTTCTCGATTCCAACGGAAAGGTTGTCTACAAGGAAATCGTGCCGGAAGTCGCTGCCGAGCCAAACTACGAACCTGCCGTCGCTGCATTGAAGGCCCTACTTTAAGTCGAGTTAAAGGACGAAGAATTGTTGGTAACGGAGTGGCACGCTCTGAGTTACGAAGGGAGTGTGTCGCCGACAAAAAAACCTCAAATCCAAACTCGTTTTCTAGTATTGAAAATGAAAACAAGAGAATGCATATCGACCAACTAGGCATTTTCAAGCGACAGATGGCCTTGGAAGAATTAAGTGGACTGGGATACTTCGGATCCGTTCGATGGGTAGACTCGATCGATTCCACGAACAAATCACTTGTTCATTCTATTCGGCAACAATCGATTCCATTGCCCGCATTGCTCGTCTCCGATTTGCAGTCGGCTGGCGTCGGTCGTGGGAGCAACCGTTGGTGGTCACCAAGTGGCTGCTTAATGTTTTCGATGGCCATCGTGCTTTCAAGCGAGGCGGAATCGTTCGATCCGAGTGCTTCTGCCCTAACCCGAACGCAATCAACGCTTTTGCCGCTTCGAGTGGGTTGTGCCATTGCGGAGTGCATGGAACCCCATGTTTCTCGTAAGCCAATGGTAAAGTGGCCGAATGATGTTTATCTTGCAGGTCGAAAAGTTTGTGGGGTACTGATCGAAGTCGTTCCCGACCCAACGACCTCATCCACGGTTGCAGTCATCGGAGTCGGAATCAACTGCCAAGTTGATTTCAGTCACGCCTCAGCCGATTTGCAAGCCAATGCAACAAGTCTGCACGAATGGTTGCGGCAGGGAAAGTCGGAACTGTCCAGTCCAGAAAATGTGCTGGTGCAATTCGTTCATCACTGGCTGACGACCGAAAAACGACAAATGGAGGATCCGACTTGGCTCGTGGACGGCTGGGCCGAGCGCAGTTTGCTCGACGGCCATTGGGTCGAAGTAAAGCACTCGGGCGGAGTCGTTCAAGGACTTTGCGTTGGGATCAGTCCATCGGGCGCTCTGCGAATTCAAAACGAGCAACTTGCCGTCACCGAAATCCTGGCGGGAACCGTCCTGTCGTTTCGTCCGTTGGCCACGTAGCCAATAGACTTTGGCGTCGCGATCGGTTCTACTCGATCTAAGTGGGACTGCATAGAAAGTCCTTTAGGCGAGCGACTATGTGGTACTAGGTTTGGCAAGTGGCCTTCACCACTTTTTGTGGAATTCTTGCTTTTTGGATTATTGCATGGTTTTTCCGTATGAGTACCCGTCCAAGCTTTTCGTTTCGCAGATCAAGTGCTTCTTGATTATGCGACTATTCGAGTTGTCGACACGCAGTGCATAATCGCTCATGGACCATCAAGGATGGGTCGTGTCGTCTCATATATCCTTGCACAGTTCAAGGCACCTGTGGCGTCATACGACGCCATGGGCCGGGTCTCTTTTTGCCCAAAATTTTGACGCGGTCCATGACTTTGGGATCCCAGTTTGTCTCATCGCAAAGCAGAGCCCAGGCTACAACAGCTATCGTTCGAGCCAGAGCGATCGCAGCTTTCTTTTTACGTGTCTTTTGTTTGCCGGAGTTCCGCTCGTAAACGTTCTTAGCCCATTCGCTATGACGCACAGCGTTCCAGGCCGCTTGTACCAGTAGGGTCCCGTTTGCCGATTTCATCCAGCTTCTTTTCAATGGAAATTAGCTGTAAGCCTATCGCGTCGAGTTGCGTTAATTCGGCATCAAGTTGGCCTTTCCAATACTCGTTGCTCAAGCATTGGTCGAGTGGTTTTCGATACTCGTTGAGCGATTCCCGTCCCGAGGCCCAAAGTTTGACTGTACGGTCAATGGTGATACCGTGATTGACAAAGAGGCTTCGAATGGAGCAACGAACTCGATTGACGCGATGAACCAGCGACTTGCGAAACTTGATAAGCGATCGCCATTCACGATTC
>CAMCMB010000058.1 GCA_945875845.1 Pirellula staleyi DSM 6068 | reverse complement strand
CGTCATAGGGCGAAGGTCAAACCACCACTGGCATAAAGCCAGATGGCATGAATCGAATGCCCCTGGGTTTAACCCAGGGGATCGTTACCTTCCTGCTAGGGCGAAGGTCAAACCACCACCGGCGTAAAGCCAGATGGCATGCATTGAATGCCCCTGGGTTTACCCCAGGGGATCGTTGCCTTCCTGCTAGGGCGAAGGTCAAACCACCACTGGCGTAAAGCCAGATGGCATGCATCAAATGCCCCTGGGTTTACCCCAGGGGATCGTTACCTTCCTGCTAGGGCGAAGGTCAAACCACCACCGGCGTAAAGCCAGATGGCATGCGTCTGGAACCATTTGGCTCGCGCCCAATGGCTACAACATTGTACGGAAGCCTATCCGGAGTGTATAATTCGCTGTCCTCCAATGTCCGACCTATCGCGATTGGAAAGCTTCGACCTTTTTTCCGCCTCGCATTTCCCACCTGCCGGAGTCCTTATGCGGCCAACTTTTTGGTGCATCGGTCTATTATGTCTAATGATGTTCGGCTTTGAATTGCCACATCTTGGCGCGCAACAACCGAAAAGCAGCTTGGTGTCGGTCGATGGTTTCAAGACCGAAGGCATTTCCCGTTTCATGGTTCAGCAGTGTCTCGATTGCCACTCGACAGACTCGTCGGAAGGTGGTCTGGATTTATCGTCGTTTGCAAAACAAGGTCCGACTTCTGAGACGCTCGATCTATGGATCAAGGTTCATGACCGCGTTGTTGCAGGTGAGATGCCTCCGAAGAGCAAACTGAAACAAGAAGAGGTAGATTCCTTTACGAGTGTGCTCTTCGATCGTCTCGTCCAATTGGATCAACAGGCGTTGTCCTTATCAGGACGTTCCGTGTGGCGACGGATGAATCGATATGAGTACGAGAATAGCCTTCGAGATCTACTCGATGCACCATGGCTACAGCTGAAGACGATTCTTCCAGAGGACGGAGAGCAGCAGCGATTCAACAAGATTGGTGAAGCGTTGGATACCTCGCATGTCAACCTTGCTCGCTATATGCAGGCCGCTGACTATGCCTTGCGGCAAGTTGCGGCAAGTACGCCTGAAGCACCGGAGCGAAAAGTCGACCGGTACTACGCTCGCGAAGACGCCGGTTTCAAGGGCAAAGTCCGTTTTAGCGAGTTCAATCGAAGTCCCGAACGGGCCGTGTTCCCGCTTATCGATTACGAAGCTGACTTAGACGTCTTAAGTGCAGAGGGACCGCCATACTCCGTTGGCGAAAGCGACCCAGCGAAACGCGAGCGAGAGTCCTTTGGGGTCGTTGCTAGCAGCTATGAACCGATTGAGCTTCGGTTTAAAGCGTTTAAGGCACCCGTTGCTGGCCGTTACCTACTTCGATTCAAAGGTTATACGTTTTGGGCTGCCGGAGAAGAGAAGAAGTGGTGGCGACCCGTTCGCGAAACAACGTCCATCGGTCGTCGCTCGGAGCCGGTTGCAATCTATTCCGTGTCTCCCCCTCGCCAGTTGCGGAAGTTAGGTGAGTTTGATTTTCAAATTGAACCGACGGTACAAGAGCTCGATGTTTACTTGCTCAAGGGCGAATCCATTCAACCGGACGCGGTTCGACTGTTTCGCTCGCGGCCTCCTAACTGGCATAACCCGCTAGCTGAAAAAGATGGAATGCCTGGCGTTGCATTTAGTTACATGGAAGCGGAAGGCCCGATTCAAGATCAATGGCCAACCGAAGGCCAGAAACTCCTTTTTGATAATCTGAAATTCTCAAAAACCACGGATGGTTTCAGTGTTGAATCCGACGATCCGTCACACGATGCCAGGCGACTGTTGTCCAATTTTCTGAAGGCAGCTTTTCATAGCGCCGCAGACAATTCAGATACGGCAGATGCTTCCGAAGTCAATCGATTCCTCAAAGTAGTCGATACGGCGCTCGCCTCCAAGCAATCTTTTCAAGAAGCGATGTTCGCAGGATACACTGCGATTCTTTGCTCACCGAAATTTCTATGTTTGGAGGAGCGTCTTGGACAGTTAGAGGACGCCGCGATTGCTGCTCGACTGAGTCTCTTTCTATGGAACAGCCTTCCGGATACGGAGCTTCGAAAACTGGCCGAAGAGAAAAGGTTATCGAACAAAACGATCCTGAAGGAGCAAGTGCTCCGGTTGCTCGATGACGAGCGTTCCATGCAATTCGTGGATGCGTTTTTGGCCTATTGGCTTGATCTTCGCAAGATCAACGACACGTCGCCTGACGAGCGACTTTATCCCGATTATTACTTGGACGACTCGCTGGTCGATGCTGCACTGAGTGAAACACAGTTGTTCTTTCGAGAACTGATTCGCGAAAATCTGCCAGCCCGAACCCTTATCGATTCGGACTTTGCTTTCCTCAACGAACGACTTGCCGCCCACTATCAGATTCCCACAATCCAAGGCGTCGGGATGCGACGCGTCCAACTTCCACAAGGAAGTCTACGCGGCGGGATCTTGACGCAAGCGAGCGTTCTGAAAGTTACCGCCAACGGAACAACCACTTCGCCGGTCGTTCGTGGTGCATGGGTCAACGAACGTATCCTTGGAATCAAGAGTCCTCCACCACCGAAAAGTGTTCCCGCAGTCGAACCCGACACGCGTGGTGCGACCACGATTCGACAACAGCTCGAATTGCATCGCGTTGATACCAGTTGCAATAGCTGCCATGCGATTATTGATCCCATTGGTTTTGCGCTCGAAAGCTTTGATGTCGCTGGCGGTTGGCGCGATCACTACCGAAGCTTAGGTGACAAAGGGGATCCGATGGAAGGCTTCGGAAAAAATGGGCAGCCATTCACTTTCCGACAAGGACCTCCGGTAGACGCCTCGGGTAAACTACCTAATGGAAAGGCGTTCACGGGCATCGACCAAGTCAAAAAGCTGTTACTCGAAGAGGAACGATCCATTGCTAAAAACCTGCTTCAACAGCTAGTCGTCTACGCGACCGGTGCCCCCATGCGATTCAGCGATCGTGTCGAGGTCGATCAGATATTGGAACGCCTCGCAAAGGACCATTATCCGGTAAAATCGATCATTACCGAGATTGTCACTAGTCACTTGTTCCTCAGCAAATAGCGATCGTTCGATGCGTGCCGCATTCGCCATTTCGTAACTCCAATGACCCAACTTTACAACGAATACCATGACAGCATCCTTCACCAATAAATCCCTAACGCGTCGCACGTTTCTACGAGGAGTCGGGGTTGGGATTTCGTTACCGCTTCTGGACGCAATGCTTCCGGCTGTGGCGACAGCTTCGCAGAAAAGTCAATTCGATGTGAACAACCCGCCGCGACGAATGTTGGGGATTTGTAACAACCTTGGTCTCCTACCGGATCAATTCTTTCCGAATGCTCCCGGAAGCCAATACGAGCTTTCTCCGTACCTTAAGCTACTCGAAAAGCATCGCGGCGACTTTACCGTCTTCAGCGGCGTGTCCCATCCCGATGTGGATGGTGGACATCCGGCGGATATCTGCTTTCTCACAGCGGCTCCACATCCAGGGAGCGGAGGTTTTCGAAATACGATCTCGATGGATCAGTTCATCGCCGAGCGAGTTGGACATCTCACCCGTTTTCCTTCGCTCACGCTCGGTGTCAATGTCCAAAAGGGGCAACGCAGTTTGTCTTGGACTGGGGCAGGTGTTTTGATCCCATGTGAAGAAAAGCCTTCGAGCGTTTACAAGCAGCTATTCCTTCAAGGCTCCCACAAGGAGATCCAGGAGCAGCTTCAAAAGCTTAAGGTTGGAAAGAGCATGATGGACGCTGTGGAAGGTCAGACAAAAGATCTGATGCGAACACTTGGCCCGAAGGACCGTGATCGCGTCGACCAATACCTGACCGCCGTTCGCGAGCTTGAGTTGCGTCTGGAAGCGTCTGAAAAATGGGAAGAAGTTCCGAAACCTACGACAACAGCTCCCGCTCCTTTAGATCCCAGTAATCCGAAGGAGTATATGGAAAAGGTGCGACTGCTTTACGACATGTCGAAGCTCGCCCTGGAAACCGATTCCACTCGCGCAATTACCTTACTTCTCGATAGCGTTAATTCGCCAACTATTGACGTTCAAGGGGCCGATATCCAGGAAGGGTATCACAACTTGTCTCACCATGGAAAAAACCAAAAGAAGCTCCAGCAACTGGAAGCCATCGATCAATGGCATATGCGATTACTGGATGAATTGTTCATGAACTTGAAAAGCGTAAAAGAAGGAAATGAAACGCTGCTCGATCGAACCATGGTCGTGTATGGAAGCAATCTAGGAAATGCGAATACGCACGTCACCACGAACTTGCCAGTTCTATTCGCTGGTGGCGGTTTTAAACACGGTCAGCATTTGGCATTTGACACGCAAGACAACTACCCACTGCCTAATTTATTCGTGTCGATGTTGCAACGCATGGGGCTAGAAGTCGATCGATTCGCGACTTCAACGGGTACAATGCGCGGCCTTAATCCGATTTAATCATAAATCTTCAACCCATTGAAAACACCTGTCCAATTTGTGAGGAAACGAAATGCAACGCATAACACTGTCCGGAATGATCCTTGGCCTTTTGCTGTCCTGCTCCAGCGGAGTTGTTAGGGCTTCCCAAGTCGATGAACTTCGGGAAAAAGCCAAGGCGATGCGAAAAGAAGCCTCGGCTTTGGCTGAGAAGGGTAATAAGGAGCAAGCAGAGAGGTTGGAAAAGGAATCCATGAAACTCTTGGAGGCCGCTGAACGAATGGAGCGGAAGGGCAAGGAACGCGGTGAGAAGAGAGATCGCCCAGACATCGACAAGGAAGTTCGCAATCTCAAAGAACGTCTCAACGATCTGACTGCCAAAGAACGGAAGATGAAGGAGGCCCAAGCACCGAAGCAGGAAATTGCCGAAGTCCGTGAACAAATTTCTGGAACGGAACGCGAACTTGACATGATCCATTTACGCCACGCCGGCAAGGCTGAACTTCCACCCGAGTACCGTCCCCAGGCCGAAAAACTCGAAGCCTTCGCACGACGCATTCACCATATCCGGGTCGCAGCCGAAAACCTCAAGTTGGCTGAGGCTCACGACATGGCCCATCAACTCATGGAAAAGGCCGAAGGGATGGAGCGAGAGTTACAGGAAGGGAAACAGCGATTGGCTGCGGAAATGCAAAAACGCCAAGTCAATAATGACGGGCTAGAAATCGTTCGTGACTTGCGTGCCGAGAACGAACGCCTGCGATCCGAGGTTAAGGAACTGCGACAGAAGGTTGAGAATCGCTGAGAGCAGGAACACGGCAAACCCAGGTACCGCTCCGCAGACGACTTTTCGTAAGGCGTTGTCAAAGATGGAGGAGAACCCGAGATGTAGCGCTGGAGTACAGGCTTTAGCCGCTCCAAAAAGATTCTAAGAGGCGGCTAAAGCCTGCACTCCAGCCTACCGAAGCCGTAGATTGCAAGTGGTTCGGCTCGTCCGTGCCGACGAATTTAAGCCGCGCCTAGAAATCTCTTTACACCACTCGCCACACCAGATAAGCTACAGGTTCCCTGCCTATCCGAATCCTACCTTTGGGATCCATTATGAATCGTCGTCGTTTACTGTTGCGATCCATGGCGGCAACACTCGCGTTGCCAAGCTTGCCGTCATTCCTAATGCGTTCCGTGCAGGCGGACTCTGCACTCCGGGCCGTAAAGGGCTCAGACGACGCGGCGAAACGCTTCGTGGCTATTGGCAATCTCCTCGGCTTTCAAGTCAAGCAACTGTTCCCTGAGACCGCCGGTTCGAATTACGAGAAGACCACGCTGCTCGAGCCGCTCTGGGACAATCGCGACCAATTCACGGTCTTTCGAGGATTGGATCACGGTGTCAAAGGCGGACACTTCGCCGTTCATAGCTTTCTTTCCGGTGTTCTCAATTCCGAGGCCCAGAACCGTCCTGACGGGAACGTTACCCTCGATCAGTTTCTCGCCGATGAAATCGGTACGGCGACGCGTTTCCCTTCGCTGACGGTCGGCTCCGAAGGTGGAATTCACGGCGGTTGCCAGATCGCCTGGACGAAGTCCGGGGTTCGCGTTCCCCCGATCACCGGTCCCGCTCAATTGTTTGATCGACTTTTTACCAGCGATTCCCAGGAACGAAAGGCTAGTCGCCACCAAGAAAACAATTTGCAGGCATCGATTCTGGACGCGGTTCGAGACGAGGCGAATCGCCTTTCCAAACGAATCAATCAGGAGGATAAAGCCAAGCTGGACGAGTACTTTACTTCGGTTCGGGACGTTGAGAAGCGTCTTGAACTCCGTCAGCGTTGGACGAGCCAGCCGAAGCCCGATGCCCCCTTTGAGAAGCCAGCCAATCGAAACGCGGTCGAGGATCTTCCCTTGCTCTATGACCTAATCGCTCTTGCTTTGCAGACCGATTGCACTCGTATCGCGACACTTGAGATCGGCGGCGATTTCCTACCTCAACATCTCAATATCACACGCGACTATCATGGTCTCTCGCACCATGGGAACGACCCCGCAGCCATTGACAGTCTCATCCAACTCGAACGATATCAGATCCAACACTTTGGTAAGTTTCTAACTCGATTATCAGGGATACAGGATGGAGAGCGGACGTTGCTCGACTCGACAACGGTGCTCTTTGGGAGCGGGATGGGAGATGCGAACTCGCACAAAAACTCAGACCTGCCGATCATTCTCGCAGGTGGCGGATATCGACACGGCGAGTTCCGTCAGGTGCCACGCGAGGGTATCAACAAAGTGCCTCTGAGCAATCTCTACGTCGATATCGCTCAACGGATGGGAGTCGAGGTCGAATCGTTTGGCAATAGCACGGGACGTTTTTCTTGATCCCGGTGTTGGATCTCACCTAGTGGCGTAAGCTTCCAGCTTGCGGAGAATTTCGTATGGCAAGCGAGAAGCTTACCCCACTCTCAACCCTAGTCGACGCACAATTGGCGTTACGAAGTCGGAAGTAAGCATGCACTCTCTATCGTTGCAGCTCATCGCAATCCTCAAGTTTTCTGCGATCTTCGCTTGGTTATCCTCTGCCAGCGTCCAAGCCGACGTCGTTGATTCTCCCAAGGAGATTCGGCAGTTTATTATCAAGTATTGCTTTGAGTGCCACAGCGCAGATGCGCACAAGGGGGACCGGGAGTTCGAGTCGTTCGCATTGCCAGTTGAGTCGGAGGCTGGCATGATCGTAGCGAAAGATATAGTTGATCAGTTGACGCTCAAGGAGATGCCGCCTAAAGAATCACTTCAACCTGGAGACGAGGAACGACTTGCCGTCATCCGAACTTTGCGGGAAGGGATTTCGGCTGCTCGCGGCAAGGTCGCAAGTTCGGGCGGCCGCACCGTGCTCCGCCGACTTTCCAGAAGGGAATATGAGAACACGTTGGCGACACTGTTCGGTCGAAGAGTGGATACGCTTGGACTGACTGCGGATTTCCCCAAGGAACAGACGAGTCGTCATCTGGACAACCTTGGGACGTCGCTCGTAACGTCCGGTTTTCTTGTCGATCAGTACTTTCAAGCTGCGAATCGTCTCGTCGAAATGCGTTTGGGCAAGCCGGTGACGGAACCCATAACCTGGACCTTCAACGGGCATTTCGTTCAGTACGAAGAGTTACAGGGCCCACATAAATCGGTCTTCAACTTCCGCTACTTGAACCTTTACGAGCAGCCTAACTCCGACACGCGGCAGGGCGGCTACGGACACATCGAAGATTTTTTACGTGGCGTGCCCGAGTCGGGTCTCTATGATATCGAGGTCGAAGCCCAGGCCATGCATCGCGATACCCACTACGATCCAAAAATTTTCGGGATCGACTTCTCGGAGCCATTCATGCTCGGGATCGTACCGGGGGACGTCACGAAAGGCCACATCCACTACCCACAAGCCATTGAGCCGCTCCTTGCCTCCGCGCTCGTCCCGGATGAGAGTCCGGCGCGGCTACCGTTTCGCGTGTGGCTCGAAGCTGGGCAAACACCGCGCTTCATCTTCCCGAATGGCCCCTATGAGTCTCGTGCCTCGGTGCTCAAGGTCAACAAAGAATACAAAGATGAATTTGAGGAAAAAGTAGATAAAGGGGTGAGCCGCGCCATTCTTTTGCGTGAAGGAAAGCTGCCGCACATTCGCATCAGTGAGATTAAGATCACGGGTCCTATGCCTGAACCGGAGGGGCGTGCAGAAGAAGTCGCCGTTTTTGGTAAGGGTGGTTTCCAAGAAGATCGTGTTGTGGCGCAGTTGAACGCATTTGCCGAGAAAGCCTTTCGGCGGCCGCTTTCGGAGAGCGATCTCCAGACGATCAGCGAGCTTTATGAAAAGCGGCTTGCCGAAGATGCCTCGCCTCGCCAAGCCGCCTTGGATACCGTAAAACTCATCCTTTGCTTGCCCTCGTTTCTTTACCTCAGCGAAATTACCGACGAATCGACTGCCGCATTAAATGCTTACGATCTAGCCTCGCGGCTCTCCTACGCGCTCTGGGCGACATCCCCGGATGAAGCGCTACTTGAATCTGCGAGATCAGGCAAACTTGTCCAAGACGAGGAGTTAAGAACACAGATCCATCGCATGCTGGACGACGAACGCACCAGCGGCTTCGTGAACGGTTTCCTGGATAGTTGGCTAAACCTTCGAGACCTCGGTAGCATGCCACCGCCGCGCGAGACCAACCTCGCTTACTACGCAGAGGATCTTCCGACATCAATGAAAGCTGAGGCCGCTTACTTCTTTCGTGATCTTCTCGCAAACGACGGTTCGGTGGCTCGATTCATCGATGCGGACTATACCTTTGTCGACAAGAAGCTCGCCAAACTCTACGATTTACCTGAGCAGAAAACGTTGCGGCTGGCCGATGGTTTTCAAAAGGTGGAGCTGCATGGCAACCCACATCGAGGCGGCCTGCTCGGGATGGCAGCGGTGCTCACCGTGAGCGCGAACGGAGTCGAAACCTCGCCCGTCACCCGCGGTGTATGGGTGAGTGAAAACATTCTCGGAATACAGCCTCCACCTCCACCGGACGAAGTGCCGGCGATCGAGCCCGATGTGACTGGCGCTACCAATATTCGTGAACGCCTAGCGAAGCACCGCGCCGATGTCACGTGCGCTGAATGCCATCGCAAAATTGATCCCCTCGGCTTTTCTCTAGAATCCTTCGATCCAGTTGGACGTTGGCGTACGAAGTATCCCGTACCCTCGAAAAGCAAAGCCACTGCGATCAAAATCGACTGCTCGGGCGAGTTCCCGTCGGGTGAAACCTATCAAGACTTCACCGAGTTCAAAAAAGTGATCAGCAGTACTCGACAAGATTTTTTTGGTAGACATCTCATCAGTCATTTTCTCGCTTATGCAACCGGTCGACTTATGGAATCGTCCGACGATGTTGTCGTCGACGAGCTTCATCGCAAGATACAAGAAGATGGGCTGGGGCTTCGAACACTTATTACAGAATGCATGATGAGCGAACTCGTTCGCTCGCGATAAGCGACGCGCCAACGGGTCCGGTTGCTTCGCACAGCGAGTTCCGTACATCGGGTGAGGATTTGCTTGGCGATGGAAAAAGGCTTTGGGCAATCACCGGAGGGCTTGCGCCCTGCCGCTATCATTTTTAGTAGCGGTACGGCGCGTGCCGTCCGGTGAGTCAAAACGGACAACCACGGACGTAACGATGAGACCACTTTCAAGGATGTATCGGCCGCTGAGTTCGGATGTTTTCAAACTGCAATTCCTCATTGCTTCGCACTGCCGGCGAGCTCAGCTAGGAAACCAATCCACTCATCCGACTTTGCGGGATCGAGGATGTCTAAGTGATGGGAGATGTTCGTCAACTCTCTCATTCGGCACTCGCCTTCTACCGCCCTGCGCCAACAATCCTTATACCTGCGAACATATTCAGCAGAGCCGAGCAAGTGTGCGTCCCCGGGCACATTTTCAATCGAATAATTGACAATATTTCGGCGATACGTCGCCTCGTTATATTTCTGTCTTTGAACTGGTTTGAGCGGCAAATTGAGTTTGACTTTCCAGAGGATGAGCCAACGCTTCCAACGCTCCTTTTGCCGCCATACAACCCATGACACCTTTTCCATCATGTACGTCGACCATCCCTTAGCACCGCCAGCCCGCAGGTTTCCCAAATGTCGGCCGATCCGATCCGTGCGTGACTCTGTAGGCGTGTGGGCAAGGTTATGTTTCCAAGACGGCACGGAAGGCTCAATCATGACCAACTCGACGCTTTGCCCAACTCTCCGTCGCAAGCGTACTGCTAGCGCAAACGCATTCAATCCACCGTAGGAATACCCTACGATAATGATTGGGCCCGACGCTGCCGCTCGCTCCACTTCCAGGGCGAATGCGTCCGCAAATTGCTCGATGCCCCACTGTAGATGCGGTTCCGTATTCAATTGCAGGATCCTGTAGCGAGACAGCAGTGTCTGGAAGGCTGCCAGCAGTGTCATATGCAGCGTCACACCAGCCGTCTGGCTAAAAAGCTTCAATTGCGAGACCAAAGCCTCCGGCAGTTCGAAACGATGTTTAGCGCCGCGATAGGTCGGCCGAGCGGGACGCGGGTGGTCCGTCGGCAACTCCAGCACGCTCGCACCAGCCAGTTGCTCGCGCCAGTACTGCAGCAGTTGTTCGAGTCGCTGGCCTTTGAGTTCACTGCGTTGCCAGATCGCATAATCGGCATACTGCACAGGCAGTTCCCGCAGATTCGATTCCGCACCGCAGCTGTACGCGTCGTACAGGCCAGCCAGTTCACGCCACAGCACGCGCTGCGACCAGCCATCACTGGCAATGTGGTGCAGCGTCACCAGCAGCAGATGCTCGTCGTCAGCCAGATGCAGCAGGGACGCTCGCAGCATCAGGTCGGTGCTCAGGTTAAATGGCTTCTCCGCCTCCAGGCCACAGCATCGCTGGATCTCTGCGGCCTGTACTTCTGATGCGAAGGAACTGAGATCTTCGACCAACAACTCGAATCGCCCGCTCGGCTGAATCAACTGCACCGGGGCATCGTCGAGAATGGCAAACGTCGTGCGCAGCGGCTCGTGCCGCTGCACAATCTCTTCCAGGGCCCGCCGCAACGCCTCCACATCCAGAGACCCTCGCAGCTTCCAGCCATACGGCATGTTGTACGCCGTCAGTTCGCCCTCCATTTGCTCCAGGAACCATAGCCGCTGCTGCGCAAACGACAACGGCAGACGATCAATCTGGCCCCGGTCAATACGCATCAAAGCCGTGCTGTTGGCAATCAGTCCGCCGCTGCGGAGCGTCTCAATCTCACTGGCAAATTCCGTAATTGTGGGAGATTCAAACAGTTTCCGCATCGGCAGATCGACCCGCAATGCGGACGAGATCCGTGCAATGACGCGCGTCGCCAGCAGCGAATGCCCGCCAAGGGCAAAGAAATTGTCGTGAATGCCAATCTGTGCAAGGCCGAGAACATCACACCAGATAGCGTTGAGTTGTACTTCAATCGGATTCCGCGGTGCGACGTAGTCCGTTTCCAGTTCCGGACGTGATTCGTCGGGTGCCGGTAAAGCCTGTCGATTCACCTTGCCGTGAGGGGTGCGTGGTAGCGACTCCAGGAACAGGTAAGCCGTCGGCTGCATAACTTCTGGCAGTCGTCTGGACAGCAACTCCCGCAGACTCTGTATCGATGGCGAACAGCCTGTGCGTGGAACAACATACGCAGCGAGAAATGGGTTGCCTGTTGTCCCGGTTCGCAGAATCACGACGGACTCCCGCACCTCAGCATGCTCGTGCAGCGCCGCCTCGATCTCGCCGGTCTCGATACGGATGCCGCGAATCTTCACCTGGCCATCCTGCCGCCCCAAAAACTCAATTTCACCTCCCGGCAGCCAGCGCACAAAGTCGCCGCTGCGATACAACCTCGCCTGATCCGAGTTCGCGAAACGGTCGGGAATAAACTGTTGTGCGGTCAATTCTGGTCGTTTCAGGTAACCGCGTGTTACCCCTTCACCGCCGATGTACAGTTCGCCGGCGACTCCGATCGGTACGGCGCTGCCGTGATTGTCAAGCACGTAGCAGGTGACGTTGGCCAGGGGGCGACCGATGGGGACTGTCGCGCTGCTGCCGCGATGCTTGTCATCGACCAAGTTGATGGGATAAGTAAAGACCCCTACCGTGGTCTCCGTCGGACCATAGTGGTTCCACACGCGACAGCTCGGCTGGAGATCCGCCAGTCGCGACACCAGAGTCCAATGCATCGCTTCTCCACCCACAATCAACGCACGCGTCGGCAGTAGTCGCCGAGGTTGGCCCACTGTGAGCAGTGCTGACAAATGCGATGGAGCGATTTTGAGATAGTCAATGGAGTGGCGGTCAAAATAGTTGGCCAAGGCTGACGCGTCCAGTGCGGACTCGCGGGAAATCAGATGAAGCACGCCTCCCCAGCCCAGCGCCGGGAAAATCATGGTTTGCGATGAATCCACAGTCAACGGCTGGACCATTGCGTATGCTCCGCCGCCGCTCATCCCGAATTTTGCAACGACGGCTTGCACATAGTTGAGGAGTTGGCCGTGCTCAACGATGACTCCTTTCGGATGGCCGGTGGAACCTGAGGTGTAGAGTAGATAGTTCGGATCGGAGAGGGAGGCCCTGGAAACGGGATTTGCCGTCTCCGATGCTCGCGAATTTGACAACTCGTTCACCAGAATGAGATCGCAGGATTCCGCCTTGAACAAAGGCTTATGTTGCGACGTCGTCACAACCGACCTCAGATCAGCGTCCTGCACGATGAAGCGCAGCCTCGAACTCGGCAATTCCGGGTCTAGAGGAACATAAGCCCCGCCCGCCTTGAGAATGCCCAACACACCGACCACCATTTCGATCGAACGCTCGACGCACAGACCAACCAGGATCCCCGGTCCGGTTCCCAGCCCGATCAGAATCTGCGCCAGGCAGTTGGCCCTGGTGTTGACCTCGCGATACGTGAGTTCTTGTTCTTCAAAGATCGTGGCGATGGCTTCAGGCGTCCGCTCCACCTGTTCCTCGAACAGCTCATGGACGCACTTGTCGCGGGGATGGTCCACGGCGGCATCGTTCCACTCCACCAGCAGCTGATGACGCTCCGGCTCAGTCAGCAACGGCAGTGCGATGATTGGCCGGTCTGCATCCGCTGCAATGCCTTGCAACAGCGTGATGAAGTGGCCCACCATACGCTCGATGGTGGAGTGATCAAACAGGTCTGTGCTGTAGACCACGCGGCCGCGGAGGGTTTTGTCCTGCTGCCACACGTGCATCTGCAGATCAAACCTTGCTCGCTGGCTGCTAGTCGGCAGACGCGAAACGTCTAGATTCTGTAACGCCAGTTCCTCGTCCGCAAAGCTCAGCAGCTGGAACAGTACCTGAAACAGCGGGCTGCGATTGAGCTGACGCTCCGGCCGTAATTCCTCCACCAGCTTTTCGAAGGGTAGATCCTGATGCTCATAGGCCGCCAGCGACACCTCGCGAACACGTCCAAGCAGTTCTCGAAACGTGGGATCGTCGGACAAGTCTGTGCGCAGCACAAGCGTGTTGACGAAGAACCCGATCAGATCCTCCAATTCGGCGTGGCTGCGTCCGGCAACCGGCACTCCGACGGCGATGTCGTCCTGCCCGCTGTAGCGAGACAGCAGAGTCTGAAAGGCCGCCAGCAGTGTCATATGGAGTGTCACGCCGGCTGCTTGGCTCAGCCCCTTTAACTGCGAGACCAATGCCTCAGGCATTTCGAAATTGTGCTGAGCGCCGCAACGGGTCGGCACCATTGGGCGAGGACGATCGGTCGGCAACTCCAGGGTACTCACACCAACCAACTGTCCGCGCCAGTACTGCAGCAGTTGTTCGAGTCGCTGGCCTTCGAGTTCACTGCGTTGCCAGATCGCATAGTCAGCATACTGCACAGGCAGTTCCCGCAGATTCGATTCCGCACCGCGGCTATACGCGTCGTACAGACCAGCCAGTTCACGCCACAGCACTCGCTGCGACCAGCCGTCGCTGGCAATGTGGTGCAGGGTCACCAGCAGCAAGTGCTCGTCGTCAGACAGTTGCAGCAGCGAAGCGCGCAGCATCCGGTCGACGGTCAGATCAAACGGTCGACTGGTTTCTTCTCCGCATCGCCGAACGACTTGATCGTTCTGCTGTTGTGACTCAAGGCCACTGAGATCCTCAACCGGCAGATCAAATCGTTCGCTTGGCCGAATGATCTGCACCGGTTCTTCACGGACTATTGCAAATGTCGTGCGCAGCGGTTCATGCCGCCGCACAATCTCTTCCAGTGCCCGCCGCAACGCTTCGATGTTCAACGAGCCATTCAAACGCCAAGCGTATGGCATGTTGTACGCTGTCAGTTCCCCCTCCATCTGCTCCAGGAACCACAGTCGTTGCTGGGCGAACGAGAGCAAAGGCAGGCTTGTCGTGTTTTCGGCTTTCGACGACGACCGCAGCAGTTGCTGTTTCCGAGCGGGTGACACGCGACCGAAAACCTTTGTTGAGGATAAATCAGCCCGGATCGATGCAATGTGCATTGCCAATGATTTGACGGTCCGATGCACGAACATAGCGCCGACCTGTATTTCGACCCCAAACGCCTGGGATGCACGAACAGCGATTCCCATGGCAACCAGTGAATCTCCTCCGAGCTCGAAGAAGTCATCTTCGACCCCAATATGGCTCAGTCCAAGGCGATTTTTCCATATATCTGCTAGCTGCTCCTCGACGGTTGTCTGCGGACTCCTGTACGCCGCCGAAAGCGAGGAATGAGCGTCCTTCCAGAACCCGTCATCCATGCACCACGCTACCAGAGCCTGCCGATCGATCTTTCCTTGAATGGTGTGTGGCAAGCATTCAACATAGCGAAACACATTCGGAATCGCATACTCGGGGAGATGCGATGCACACCATTGCCGGAGCTGAGCAATTGGCCAACGCTCCGATTCGGCATGGATAAAGGCGACCAGCTTGATCTGATCCTTGTTCTTGACGGGCACTACCGCCGCGTTGATAACAATCGGGGCGTTGAGGATCACTTTTTCGGCTTCGGCGATCTCGACCCGATATCCACGGACCTGGACCTGTGAATCGCATCGCCCGAGATGCTCAATGAGGCCGTCTGGATGTTGACGGCCCAGATCACCTGTCCAGAGCCAACGGCCATGGGGATCCGTAGCAATACCTCTGTAGACCTGAGCGGTTAGTTGTGGCTGCCGCCAGTATCCGGGTGACAGGTAACGGCTTGATACGACAATCTGTCCAATTTGAAATTGCGGCACCTCCTTTCCGGACTCGTTGACGATCCGTAACTTGTAATCGTCAGCCGGGAAGCCAACGGGAACTGTTTCCAGGACGCGGTCAAAGTCGACATTAGCGAACCAACAGCAGCAGATTCCTGTTTCGCTTAATCCATAAGCGATTTCCAGTTTACAACTTGCGGGAAACTGCTGACGAAACTGACTGACTTCCGACTGAGAAACTGCCTCTCCACCCAGAAGCAGGACGCGGGCGTCAGGGAAATTATTCGTGTCAGGAAGGACGCTCATAAGTTCCCGAAAAAACGAACTGACCAATCGACAGACAGTAATTTGCTCATTGCGCAACCAACTGCCAAATCGCCCGATACCCTCAGTCCGCAAATCAAATGGGTATAGAGTCGCCCCGGACAGAAGTGCTGAAAGAATTTCGCGCAATCCTCCAAGCACTCCAGGAGAGAGGACTTGTGAAATTCGATCCGCAGTATTGAGACTATGCCTATGGATGAATCGACTCACTTCCGATCCAAGTGTTCGGTGTGTATGAACGACACCTTTGGGTTCGCCAGTCGATCCCGAAGTGTAGATGATGCAGGCTACTTCATCGGGCGAGTCGCTCGGCAGGCGGATCCGGTTTGTGCCCACCGCATCGGAATCCTCGCAAATCAACACTCGACCTCTAAACGCTGAAGAAAGATTCGGTTTGGTGCGATCTGTGACAACGCATTCAGCACCGCACTCACGGAGGATTGCGTCTATGCGAGCCTGAGGATGAGCGGGATCGAGATACACGAAACTACCCCCAGCGCGCAGCACAGCGAGCAATCCGACAACTGAGGGGAAACCTCTCTGAGTCAGTACAGCGACGACTTGATTATCGCCTGATTTAGGTTCGCCTATGCGACATGCAAGGGCCTCGGCCCGCTCGAGCAACTCTGCGTACGACAGGGACTCATCGCCCATCACCACGGCGGGTCTGTCAGCATGCATGTTCACGACCTGCTCAAATCTGCTCCATAACATATCAGCGACAGCAGCCGTCCGCTCATACCCGATTTGGCGCGAACCATGCGAATCATTCGTTGCGTGTTCCATCAGAACCTCGTCGATCTCGCGTGGTGAAATATTTTCTCCGCCTCGATTGATCATTTCTTTCTTACGGACGTTATTGACATAGTAACCATCCTGATCCCTGCGGCCGAGATCCGCGGTGCGGAACCATCCGTTGGTAAACGCCAACGAGGTCGCTTTCGCGTAAGCAGAGGGTCATGTTTCGATAGAAGTGCTGTCGATTGCGGTAGATCGCGATACGGAGCAGCCACCAGTTCTCGAAGACTATCGCGAGTGAGGATTTGTTTGGAGCACGTGAGGTGTGTAATTGTGGCGACAACGTACACGAAGTCCAGCAGGAAAATTTCACCCATGCCCTAACTAGAAAATACGACAACGGACGTGACGATTAGACCGCAATCCATTGCGTATCTGCCACGGATGTAGGGCGTTTTCAAACTGCAATTCTTCACCGCCTCGATCGAGAGGTTTGCTATGAAAGATCGATCGTTGGGGGCAAATTCAATACAGGCGTCCTTGAAATCTAGCCACTGCGCGGTCAGTGGGAACAACGCTTTGAATACCGACTCTTTCGCGCTAAAGAGTAGCTTGTCCCAATGTGTCCCAGCAGAAAGCTCATTGATGGCCGCAATCTCCGAAGGATTGGAGATCAAGCTCAGGACATCCAGCGGAATGGGTTCATCGATTTCTGCGTCGATGCCGATACTGACGATCCCACCGATTCTTGCCACCGCAGCACTGCAGTAGTTTTTGCAGTGGGTAATGCTTCCAGCGATTCCTACCGGCCATTGTGGTTCACGGTTTGGGCCAACTAGAATTGGCCCTGGGGGCAAGCCCAATCTCGACAAAGCGATCCTGGCGCAGAAGCGGCCCGTCGCAAATTCTTTGGCTCGTTTTTCTACAGCACCTTTGATAAATACACTCTCTTCAGGCCAAATCGGTTTCGATTCAAATTCGCCGTGCACTTCATAGGACGAAATCTCACGGGGTAATATTTTGGAAATCATCGTCTTCCCGCTATTCGCTGAAGAAACACGATCCGGGGCTAGGCCGTGAAAAAAGGCTGGGGTCAACACCGGAGGGCTTGCGCCCTGCCGCTATCATTTTTTACTAGCGGTACGGCGCGAGCCGTCCGGTGAGCTGAAAGCTTACCCTAAACCCGAATCCGGAATCGGTAAGCTCACGGCCATCCACGGTGGAAGCAAAATGAAATGAGCCGCCCTAGAAAGAGCGGCTCACCTTTGCAACGTATCGGAAACAGCGATCCGAGAATTTCGATTTAGGCGGCGACGCTTGCCTTGCGTCTTCGCCTTGCAAATCCCACGACGCAAACCCCGCCCAAACCGAGCAAAGTCATCGTGGTCGGCTCAGGAACGGCGGCCACGGGGTTAAATTCAAGCTCTGCAAACAAACCTGTCGAGTCAGCACCGACATCGCCGAACTTGTTATTCACAAAATCAATATGATCTCCGACTAGGAGTGTCGTTGTTAAATTGAAAGTAGAATTATCTTGAAATGAACTAAAAAGAACATTTGAGTTGTGCAGCACATAGTTGTACGTAGGATTGACATCCAAGGAATGCCAATTGCCTCTAATGGCGTAATCTCCTGCTACAGTTGCTGTGAATCGAAGAACAGCGTTGAGATTTTCGTCTCCGTGCATGATGATCTCACCAGGAGCTATCGGACCTAATGTACTCACATTTGTCACGATAGAGTTCGACGAGTTAATGCCGACAAACGGAATCGAGTAAAGGGAGCTGAAATTCCATCCTTTCAATGAGGGAGAACCGAGTATCGACGTGTTTTTGTTGCCTGTACCAAAGGGGGTGAAGTTACCAAAGACAGGGTCACCCGAACCATTGTTACCGCTGGTTCCAACGCTAAAATTTCCGAAGGTAGCCTCTTCGCTAGGGCTACTTAACACGTAGTTTTTGAACTCATTGTTTGCATTGTAAATGATACCGGCATTCGCTGCCGCCCCCGAAAAACAAGCCACAATTACCGCGGTGGTAACAATCCAAACCGTCTTCGTCATCTGTCCGCCCTTTTCGAAATGCCCTGAAAACTCAACGAAAGATTGATTGTAGAAGCGGGAGTTGTACTGTCAACACAAAGTTTCGAAAACGAGCCCAATCCTTGCTGAAAACAAGAAGACCATTGCAATCACTGGGCGCATCTTGATACAATTCCTTCCTCTCGACTATCTATATTGCCTGGTTTCCCGCCCAAAACAATCTCTCGCCGCTTTAGGTGTTGTGCGTCATGAAATGCGTCTCACAGAGCCATGTGTTTGTGGCAATGGTCGTTTCCATTGTGAATTTGATAGGCATACATCCCTGCGTGGCGGACGAGGGAATTACCACGGAGCAGACTGAGTTCTTCGAATCCAGGATTCGTCCGGTTTTGGTGACGCATTGTTACGAGTGTCATTCGGCGGAGTCTAAAGTTCCTGCGGGTGGGTTGCGTGTTGATTCTCGGGTTACAACGCTCGCGGGTGGCGATTCCGGGCCGGCCATCGCTCCGGGAAAACCGGGTGAGAGTCGGCTGCTGAAGGCGCTGCGATACGAGGATTCCGAGATGCCACCGAAAGGCCGGCTACCGGATTCGGTGATCGGCGACTTTGAGCGATGGATTCAGATGGGGGCGCCGGATCCGCGGTCCGATGTCGCAGTCAATGCATCCGCCGGCATCAATTACGAGAAAGGAAAGGAGTTTTGGGCATTCAAGTCACCCATGCGATCCGCGGCGCCAGTCGTCAAGAATTTGGCTTGGCCGCTCAATGAAATCGACCACTTCATTTTGGCTGAACTGGAAGAGCGCAATCTCAAGCCAGCCGAACCAGCGGATCGCCGGACTCTCATACGCCGAGCGTATTTCGATTTGATCGGATTGCCGCCAGAACCGGATGTCGTCGAACAATTCGTCAATGATCCCTCAAAAACAGCGTTTGGGAAAATAGTCAACGACCTTTTGGAATCTCCTCATTACGGTGAACGGTGGGGACGTTATTGGCTCGACTTGGCTCGATTTGCGGAAGACCAGGCTCATACATTTAAGGCCCGAATGTATCCTCAAGGATTTGTCTATCGCGACTGGGTCGTGCAGGCCCTTAACGACGATATGCCGTACGATCAGTTTCTGCGACTTCAGATCGCGGGCGATCATGTGAACGTTTCTGAGCCTTATCGGCACCGAGCGGCTGCGGGACTGTTTGCACTCGGGCCGGTCTACTATCAGGACAACGGCGAACAGGACAAAGCTCTGGCGGACGAATGGGACGATCGCATCGACACATTGATGCGAGGCACCCAAGCGCTGACCGTGTCGTGCGCTCGCTGTCACGATCATAAATACGATCCGATCTCAATGGCCGATTACTATGGTCTCGCCGGGATCTTCGCGAGTTCAGAATATCGTGAGCTGCCTGCGGTTTCGGACGAGATTGTGGGAACGAGACAGAAAGCCGACAAGGCGGTTCAGGAGGAGGAACTGGCAATCAATACGCTGCTGGCGAAACATGCTCCGGCGGCACGGCTGAAACTGACTAGCATGATCCCGCAGTACATGCTTGCGGCGTCGAAAGTTCTGAAGTCGGAAAATGCCAAAAAACGAGAAAAGAAGTTGATTGAAAAGACCGCAGACGAAGCCAAGCTCAATCGCGAGCTGCTGCAACGCTGGGTGGCGTGGCTCGCCGAAGATGCCGGCTCGGGTGCCGTCGGGACCGATCGACCCTATCTCAACGCATGGCGTGCGTTTCAGGACGCTCAGAATTCCAACGCATCTCAATCCGAGCCGGAGCGAATCGCTCAACTGACTCAGATCGCTCAGCAACTTCAGTCCGACGCGGAATCGCTGATCAGCCAAAGAGAAATCCTCGCACAGCGGTTTGGTGAGAACTTTGCTTTTGTCTCCGCCCAAGATCGAGCGACTGTGGAACCGGGAACGATCCCACTGGGGAATCTGTTTGATGATCAAAAGGGGGCGTTGCTGTCGTCTGCGGTGAGTTCGGACCCGTTTCGAGCAACGGTCACTGCAAACAGCCTTGGTGTCCATCGGATCGCTCAGGGCTGGGGCGGTTCGACGAAGATTGCCGACGGAGTCCAGTTCGATTTCATGTCTATCGGCAGCAATTCGCTAAAGCATGGGCAGATTACCAACGACGGATGGTCCAGCGATGGTGGGATTCGAACACAGGGCTCAAAGTGCGCCTCGTCCATAGGCCGCACCGAACAGGGTATCGGTATGCACGCCAATGCCCTGATGACGTTGGATCTTGATGAGATTCGTCGATCTGGCCTAATTCCAGCGAGTGATTCGATGATGTTTCAGGTTGACCGGGCGGGAATCAATGACGATGCGTTCGGGTCTGGTTCCAGCGTCCATATCGCGGTTGTCGTTTCAAAGCCGCATCAAAAACAAAGCGCATTCGACGCAATTATCGCCGGCTATCTGAATGGCCAGTTGGCAACGATTGCGGAAAACGACATGGTCTACTATTTCGACGGTAAGCTGCCTCCGCCACTCAAGGCGGATGGAAAGTTTGTTTCCTTCCAAGTACCGGTTCCTCCTGAGGCACGTTACCTCACCATTGCCACGACTGGAGCGCAGATCTCCGACACGGAAAACACGATCAGCAGCGATCACGCTGTGCTCTCGAACGCACGTCTGACGTATCCCGTGGCAACTCCGCTGCTGGCAGAGTCTCAGGGAACGCAGTCTCTGAGTGAGCTTTCCGAAGCGGAACAGGCAAAGATGAAGATGAACGCGACCTTGCTTTCCGAACTTTTTGATGGTCGAGGAATCCTAGGGCTTGCCGCAACTCAGATTGAGCCGTTTCTGGATGGCGAACCTGCCATCGCGCTGGCTAAGTTGAAAACAGAGCTTGAAGTTCGTCAAAAGGCTTCGGCAGCGATCAAGGTCATCATGGCTCACACGCTTGTCGATGGCACTGGCCGGGATCTGAAAATATATCTTGCGGGAGATCCGAAAAAGCAAGGTGAGCCAGCGTTGCGTAGCTTTCCGGCGATCTTCAGTAACGGAGAGCGAAAGCCGCTTAAGTCAACCGGTAGTGGTCGACGCGAACTGGCGGATGCGATTGCTTCTCCGGAAAATCCCCTCACGGCGCGAGTGATGGCGAATCGGGTTTGGGCCGGGCATTTTGGATTCGGTCTTGTTCGCACGCTAAGCAATTTCGGGCAACTTGGCGAACGCCCCAGTCATCCTGAACTGCTGGATTTCCTGGCTGTTCAGTTGATGGAATCCGGCTGGTCGCTTAAGAACTTGCATCGTCAGATCATGCTCTCAGCGACGTACCAGCAGAGCAGCTCTGGAGACGCGACCGGGCTGGAGCTTGATCCCGAAAACCGCCTATTATGGCAAATGAATCGACGCCGTCTCGAAGTGGAACCCTGGCGTGATGCCGTGCTGTCCGTTTCGGGCAAGTTGAACGGGACCATCGGCGGACCTTCGTCCGAGTTGGATGGAAATCATCGTCGAAGGACGCTCTACGGCTTTGTCAGTCGGCATCGACTGAACGATCTTCTGCGGCTGTTCGACTTTCCGGATCCCAATATCACGGCCGGAGAACGGACGGTCACGACGGTTCCATTGCAGCAGTTGTTTGTCCTGAACAGCGATTTTATGGTGGCTCAATCCAAAGCCCTTGCAGCTCGACTTCAAATGGACGGCGGATCCGAAAAGGAGCAAATCGATCGCGCGTTTTCGCTTCTGTTCGCCCGCCAGCCCACGGAGGAAGAACGGCGGTCTGCAATGGATTTCCTGTCGTCTTCCTACGCCGTAACCGGGGAATCGCTTTCGCCACTGGAACAATTCTGCCTTGCGATGCTGGGCACAAACGAATTTGCATACATCGATTGAAGTTTGAGGGTCCTGAACCCTGATGAAGTAACCATTATGAACGATCACCAAGCATTGACACATCTGCCCTACCTTTCCCGACGCCACATGCTGACACAGGCAGCAGCCGGATTTGGAATGGTGGGTCTAGCGGGAGTCTGCGCATCCGAGCAGGAGTCACCCTCGCAATCGCCATCTGCGACCGGCAGCGGGAATCCACTGACCCCGAAGCCCTCACACTTTATGCCACGGGCAAAGCATGTGATCTTCTTGTTCATGAACGGCGGGCCATCGCACGTGGACACATTCGACCCGAAACCCGAACTGAAAAAGCAAGCCGGGCTGCCGGGCCCGGGCGGAAAGTTTATGCCGTCCCCTTTTGCATTCCAACGCTATGGTGAAAGCGGAATCCCAGTCAGTGAATTGTATCCCCATGTAGGTGACTGTATCGACGACATCTGTGTTGTGCGTTCGATGTACACGACGACACCGAATCATGAGCCGGGCCTGTTCATGATGAATTCGGGAAGTCAGCAACCGATCCGACCGAGTCTTGGGTCCTGGGTGACGTATGGTTTGGGCACAGAAAATCAGAATCTGCCGGGTTTTGTGGTGCTCTGTCCGGGCAAGCCCGTGGTGGGACCGGCTTTATGGTCCAACAGCTTTCTCCCCGGCGTGTTTCAGGGAACTCACGTCAACAACTCGAGCATTGATCCGGCTCGCGTTATCGGTCATCTGAAGAATGCTTCGCTAGGTGGGCCGTCGCAGCGCCGTCTGCTGGATCTGATGCAACAGATGAATCAGAAGCATTTCGAGCAACGACCCCAGGATCTGCAGCTCGAGGCCCGGATCCAGTCGCTCGAAATGGCCTACCGCATGCAGTCGGAAGCTCAGGAAGCCTTTGACATCAGTCGCGAATCGGAAACGACTCGGACCCAGTATGGCAGTGGAGAATTCGCAAACGGATGTCTGATCGCTAGGCGACTTGTTGAGCGAGGGGTTCGCATGGTCCAGTTGTATTACGGCAGCGGTCAGCCCTGGGATGCTCATGGCGACATTATGGATCATCGACGAGATGCCTTGAAAAGTGATCAGCCGATTGCGGCACTGATTCGCGACCTGAAATCGCGAGGGCTGTTGGACGAAACTCTCATTGTCTGGGGTGGCGAGTTCGGCAGAACGCCTACTGCTCAGGGGGACAAAGGTCGAAACCATCACGCTACCGGATTCAGTATGTGGCTGGCCGGGGGAGGTATTCGCGGTGGAATGACCTACGGAGCGACCGACGATCTGGGTGTGAAAGCTGTCGAAAACCGAATGAGCGTCCACGATCTGCACGCTACAATCTTGCACCTGATGGGTATCGATCATGAACGCTTGACGTTCCGATATTCCGGACGGGATTTCCGGCTAACGGACGTCCATGGAAACGTGGCCCGTGAGATCATTGCGTGAGTTCGTCGCGCGCTCCAATGAAGCGTCGCCTGGTGGACCGTGAATCTCATGCGAACACGTTCCCAACACCATCCTGCCAGGCGACAAAATTTCTTTTCCGAGTTATCATTGGACCATCCATTCTCTAGCTGATATTCCCAACGACGCTTTCCCGATTGCCAACGTGTTTCCTCTTTCTCCTGCCGTTGGTGTGATTGTGCTACCTGCGACGGCAGCCTTTCTTTTCTCGCTCGCCGCGCTGTCCTTGAAACGAGCGAATCAACTGGGGGTGGATGTCTGGCAAACGGCGTTCGTAGTGAATATCGCCGCTGGGGTGATTTATTCAGGGTTGTGGTTTGTCGGCGGTCCGCCCGTGCGAATGGAGTTATGGTACCAACCGACACTGATTGCCATCTGCCTTTTCGCTGGAATGGTGGCTCAGTTCATTGCGTTAAATCGGGGCGACGTTTCCGTGGCAGTGCCGGTGATGGGACTCAAACTGTTGGTAGTAGCCATCATGAGCCCAATCGTGTTGTCCGAGTCGATTCCAGTACAACTCTGGGTTGCGGTCGCGCTCTCGCTGTTCGGCGTAACCATGCTCAACCGGGGTGGAAATAGGGGCAGTTCACGCAGTTTCAAAATTGCCGTTACGTCCGGATTGTTGGCGGCGATATGCTTCGCCGCCTTCGATCTCGTCGTGGCGAAATGGGGGCAAGCTTGGGGAGTCGGTCGCTTGCTCCCCTGTGTGTTTTGGATCAATGCCGTTTTTTCGCTCGCCTGTTTGCGCGGTTTCCGTTCGCCGCTCCGTTCGCGATCCCGACCTGCGTTGGCTTGGCTTTCGGCCGGTGCCTTGCTCCTTTCGCTTCAAGGCCTCCTCTTTATCAGCTGTCTGGCTGTCTATGGACGCGCCGCCCAAACCAACGTAACCTATTCGATTCGCGGGCTTCTGAGCGTACTGCTAGTGTGGAGCATAGGGCGATACTTTCACAACGACGAAGGCCGGCTCACCGGAGCGGCGCTAGTGAATCGCCTCATTGGTGCGGTTTGTTTGCTTTCCGCGATTGCAATAGCGGTCCAGTGAGCTGGTCCTCCCGATGCATACTCCTACCCACATTTCCTATCCCCATTTTCCTTGTGCAGGGTCTAGAAAGTTTCCGATATGAGTAACGCAGGAGCGAACCGAGCCTCGCGTCCTCCGAGGGTGACTGAGTTCATTTGTTTGAGCTTTGGCTGGCTGACAGCCCTGTGTTGCTCTACGACCGCGGCCGACGAGACTGTTGATTTTGGTAAGCAGATTGCGCCAATCTTTCAGCAGCACTGCATGCGATGTCATTCGCCTGGGAACAGCAAAGGTGAGATCTCACTAGCGACCATCGACGATTTAAAATCAAACGAGTATATCGTCGTCGGTGATGCGGACAAAAGCCACCTAATCGAACTGGTCACGTCGCGGGATGGTAAGCCGCCGGCCATGCCTCAAAAGGCGCAAGCGTTATCCACGGAGCAGGTGGGCCTGCTGCGTCAATGGATCGAGCAGGGAGCGAAGTGGCCGAGTGATGTCGTCGTCCAAGAGACATCCAAAGCCGATGCCTCTTGGTGGGCGCTGCAGCCGTTGAGTGTCCCGGTTCGCGTTGCGGAAGCTGCCAGCTCATACGCTTCTTTAGACGATTTCATTCTCGGAAAACTAGCTGAGAAGGGACTTGCGCTCAGCCCTATCGCCGATCGTCGGACACTGATTCGGCGGCTTTCGTTTGACCTTTTGGGTTTACCACCCGTGCCGCAAGAGGTCGAGGCGTTTGTCACTGATTCCGATCCAGCAGCTTATGCAAAATTGGTCGATCGCATGCTGGACTCACCGCACTATGGTGAACGCTTCGCAAGGCACTGGCTGGATCTGGCACACTACGCCGACACGCATGGCTTTGAACGCGACATGCGCCGCGACAATGCATGGCGGTACCGCGACTACGTCATCCATGCTCTCAACCAAGATAAACCATATGACCGCTTCCTCCAGGAGCAGATTGCGGGCGACGTGCTGTGGCCCGAAGATCCGCACGCGGTGATCGCCACCGGTTTTTTGGCGGCTGGGCCTTGGGACTTTGTCGGCCAAGTCGAAACCAAGAGTGACGAACTACGACGTTCCGCCCGGTCGCTCGATCTGGACGACATGGCGACTCAGGTCATGACCTCGACGATGGCGACCACCATCCATTGCTGCCGATGTCACGATCACAAGCTCGATCCCATCTCTCAGCAAGAATACTACCAATTGCGAGCCGTGTTCGCGGGCAGCAAGCGTGGGGATCGCGTTATCAGTGACGCGGCCGTAAAACAGGCTGAGGAAACCAGAGCGGAATGGACGGCCAAGCTGCAGTCGATCGACTTGGAAATCGGTAAACTAGAAGGTGCCGGTCTTGATCTTGCCGACATGGTCGGTGGCGGTAACGGATCGGGTGGCGGGATTTACCGACAGGGAATCGATGCGCGAACCGGAGCTGTCCAGACTCGCGACCTCGGGGCGCTCGACAATGTGTTGACGAATACGTTGGTGAGAACGAAGTCCGAATTCATTGACGGTGTATTCATCCCGGACGGTGAAAATGGGAAAGCGGTCATCACCGTCAGCACCACAGGTGTCATGGTCACCGGTTTGCCAAAAACATCGAGCGCGGCATGGGACGTCATTCGCAACGGACCCGTTGCCAGTCAGCATTCACCTGAACTGGGAGGAATTGACTTTACCAAAGATGGACACCGTCTGCTCGGCTTGCATGCCAACGCTGGAATCACGTTCGATCTCGCGGCGGTTCGCTTGGCGAGTCACCAAACCGAAATGCGATTCACCGCGAAGCTCGGTTACTTTGGCGCTTCCGGCGGGAACCACGCGGATGCGTGGGTGTTTCTGGATGGGAAGCGAATCGCGGAGTATACGCAACTCACTCGCGAAAAAGGATTGCAAGACATCAACCTGGAACTGCCGGTCGATGCGAGGTTCCTTACGCTCATCTCCACCGACGGAGGAAACGGTTACGGACATGACCAAGTTGGCTTCGGCGATCCCAAGTTGAAGCCAGCCGTGCCTGTGACTTTAAGCGATGAGGACGGGCTGCGTTTGACGTCGCTTCGGCAAGAGCGTGCGACGGTAAAGGAACGCCTTTCCTCAATCTCACCGTCGCAAAATTTTTATGGGGTCCTCGGCGAAAAGAATGTACCTCCGGTGCAACTTTTGGTTCGCGGTGATTCGGAATCACCCGCAGGAGAACCGCTGGCACCTGCGGCGCTCACATCGCTGAAAATGCTTGACCCGTCGCTCGGAGGCGTCGACACCAGCGAAGGCGAGCGTCGCGCGGCGTTGGCTCGCTGGATCACACATCCGGAGAACCCTCTCACGCCGCGCGTGATCGTCAATCGTTTGTGGCATTGGCACTTCGGTCAAGGAATCGTCAATACACCGAGTGATTTCGGCTACGGTGGCGACCGACCTTCGCATCCCGAACTGCTGGACTGGCTCGCGCACCAACTGAAAGAGCAAGGGTGGTCGCTCAAGTCGGTGCACCGCATGATCCTAAACAGCAAGACCTACCAGCAACAATCTCAGTATGATAAGGGTGCTGGCAGCGTCGGAGTCGACGCGGACAATCGATGGTTGTGGCGACAGAATCCTCGGCGGCTAGAAGCGGAAGCCATCCGCGATGCCGTATTACAGGTCAGTGGTAAACTGAACTCGGAGCGGGGCGGCCCTGGCTTTCAGGACTTTACGTACGAGGAGGCCTACGCACCCATCTACCGCACCATCACCGCAGACGAGCCTGCACTGTGGCGACGCAGCATTTACCGCTAC
The DNA here is from genome assembly GCA_945875845.1 of Pirellula staleyi DSM 6068. Taxonomy (GTDB): domain Bacteria; phylum Planctomycetota; class Planctomycetia; order Pirellulales; family Pirellulaceae; genus JBKCUI01. The sequence goes on along the minus strand of CAMCMB010000058.1, from coordinate 16,415 downwards.
ATCGTGCGGACAACGCCCGATCGTTTTATGACGACATTCGATTGCCCGGACCCAGCAAATCTGACGGCCAAGCGACTCAACACAACCACGCCGCTGCAATCGCTGGCGCTCTACAACAACGACTTCATGCTGCGACAATCGAGGCACTTTGCCCAACGAATCGAGAGCGAAGTGGGCGCGATCGCGGTCGAACAAGTGAACCGAGCATTTCAAATCTCTTTGGGGCGATTGCCGTCCCATCAGGAGCAACGTCTATCGGTTTCGTTTGTCGAACAGCAAGGGTTGTTCGCCCTGTGTCGATCTCTGTTGAACTCGAATGAATTTGTCTACGTCGATTGAAACTCACACAAAGTACTCAGGCACAAAGCGTGACAAAAATGAAACCACACTCGGCCTTCGCGGATCGTCGCCGAGCAAATCTTCTTGGCCCAAATCTTCGCGATTTTTTGCCTGCGTGCGAGAGCCATTCGCGGCGAGCGTTCCTGCAGACAGCGGCTGGCGGATTGGGTGGATTGGCGTTGACCGCGTTGCTCGCGACCGAATCGCAAGGTGCTTTACCGCGTGCGGCCAGAGCAAAACGTGTGATTCAGATTTTCTGTCCCGGTGGCATGAGCCAGATCGATACTTTCGATTACAAGCCGGCACTGCTGAAGCGCGCCGGCAAGCCGTTTGATCCGGAGGGCAAGCTGCAGTTCTTCGCCTCTAAGCCGGGTAATTGTCAGCCGAGTCACTGGAAGTTTCGCCAGCACGGCAAATCCGGTTTGTGGATGAGCGATCTGTTTCCACGGCTCGCCACGTGCGTCGACGACATGGCGTTTGTTTATTCTATGCGCAGCAAGTCTGCTCTCCACGGCCCGGGCTGCTTTATGATGAACACCGGGTTTACATTGCCCGGATTCCCTAGCATGGGGTCCTGGGTAACGTACGGACTCGGCAGTGAAGCGGACGATCTGCCAGCGTTCGTCGTCCTGCCCGATCCACGCGGATTGCCGCCTGGCGGAATCATCAATTGGGGTGCTGGCTTTCTGCCTGCCGAACATCAGGCCACAACACTCGACACCGCGAATCCGCAGCAACCCATTGCCGATCTGTTTCCTCCAGCAGAGTTCGCCGGACGAACACCCCAAGTCGATCGCGATCAACTTCAGTTCTTGCAGCAACTCAATCGAATGCATCAGGAATCACGCCAAACCAACAGCGAGTTGGAAGCACGCATCAAAGCCTATGAGATGGCAGCTCGGCTTCAACTGAGTGCTCCCGAAGTCACCGACGTGAGCCGCGAGAGCGAGGGTATTCGGAAACTTTACGACGTCGATCACCCCGAAACAGGACCATTCGGGCTTCAATGCCTTCGGGCGCGTCGACTAGTGCAGAGAGGCGTTCGATTTGTTCAGATTTATTGTGGCGCGGAAAACACGACCGCCAAGAAGATTCGTCCGAACTGGGATAGCCATGAGGATGTCGTGCGCGACCACGGCTACTGGGGCGCCGTGCTCGACAGTGGCGCTTCGGCGTTGTTGAAAGACTTGAAACAACAGGGAATGCTCGATGACACATTGGTGATCTGCACGACGGAATTTGGTCGGCAACCAGGGGCTCAGGGGGCCGAAGGCAAGGGGCGCGACCACAACGCGGGCGGATTCACCGCGTGGCTCGCCGGTGGAGGAATTCGCGGCGGCGTGGGCTACGGCGCGACCGATGAACTCGGATTCAAAGCCGTGGAATCGCCCACCTATTGCTACGACTTGCATGCGACCGCCCTGCATCTGCTCGGCATCGACCACACCCAGCTGACCTATTACCACAACGGAATCCAGCGTCGCTTGACCGATGTGCATGGGCATGTGATTTCAGAAATTCTGGCATAACGGGCAGTCAGATTGTGTGCAGCGTTCCTGGAATATGTATTCAGACAGCGAGGCTGGACTTGCGCCTTCGTTTTACCAATCCAAACATTCCAACCCCTCCGACGCCAAACAACGCAAGCATGGTCGGCTCGGGTACTGCCGTGATCTCTGCGAACAAGCCAGTCGAGTCAAAGCCGAAGCCGTCATTGTTGTTGTTAACCACAAAATCGATCGTTTCTCCAACCCCGAGCGTCGTTGTTAAATTGAAGCTAGAATTGTCGGCCGACGAACTGAAAAGAGTAGACGAGTTCTTCAACACGTAGTTGATCGTAGACCCGCTATCCAAGGAACGCCAGCTACCTATAATCGTGTATTCTCCCGCGATTGTTGACGTAAATCTAAGAACAGCGTTGGTATTCGTGCCACTGCCATCAAAATCTGACCCACCTCCATGCAATATAATCTCTGCGGGGGCTATCGAACCTGGGTTAAGCACGCCGGACACAGGGGCGTTCGAGGTGTTAACGACTGCGGCTGCTACATTATAGACGCTAGTCACTCTCCAGCCCTGCAAATTAGGATCAAACCAATTATCCGTGTTTTCAGCGTCGGTAAAGGCGGTGAACCCGCCCAAGACCTCATCGTATCCAGCTGAAAAATTTCCAAAGGTGGACGAAACGTCGCCCGCATTCGCTAGCTGGTAATTCTTAAACGAGTTGTTCGCATTGTAGACCATGCCAGCATCTGCTGTCGTTCCCGAAAAAGATACCGCTAGCAAGGTGGTCATAAAAACCCAGAATCGATTGAACATAATTTCTCCATCCAACACAGAGTTAAATTGGTTGCGAACGTGAGCAAACGTAGCAATCCTCTTGAAGCATTCACATTGACACGAGTAATCATATGTGTATCGATCCCTTATAGCAAACAATCGGTAGGAAAACGCCCTTGATCATTGGGTTTATTTTTAACATTAAACAATATTTAATGGAGTTATAAATCGATTTTTACATATTTTGGGGGGGTGAATGACCGATTAGACTCTTGGTTTTTAGACGCGGCACTTGGCGCAATCTTAATGATACTATGAGTATCGACTCAGGATTGCTCGAAATTCTTGGAACCAAACCTCCATCCATTCATCATCGTCGCGCTCTGCTAAAACCATGAAAGCGACCACCCGACCAACGATATCGGCAGAGAATTTATCCATAGCATTCGATCGAATGGACACGAACAAGGATGGAGTTCTGACCTTCGAAGAATACATCAAAGGCATGAAGAATAGCCCAGGCCCAGGCACGGCCTCGGAATTCGAACAACGATTCAATCACTTCGACAAAGACGGCAACGGCACTTTGACCCGCGAGGAGTTCACCACCGGAACAAGTTGTGTCGCCCCGTCGGCCCTAATCACCCTATCAGGTCAAAGATCCTTCGATCTTTCAGTGTGTCGGCTATCCACTGGCTCCCGTCGAACGGTCCGTGTCGGGTGTGTTGATTGGGTACCGAAACCACATACGCTCCTGCGGTAACACCCGCGGTCGTGCCTTTCGGACTATCCTCTAGGACCAGCATGTTTTCCACCGGTACTGATAGCTTTTTCGCCGACGCCAAGTAAATGTCCGGATGAGGTTTTCCCCGCTCTACATCCTCGGCCGTCATCACGAAATCCACTCGTTCAAGCATGCCAACGAGCGACAACGCTTTGTTCGCAAACGATCGCGTTGAGCTTGTCGCTACGCATCGTGGTAAGCCTCTTAGGTCCAGGAAGTCCATGAGTTCCGAAAGTCCTTGCATGGGCGCCAACTGCGTAGGCAAAATCGTTTCGAAAATCTCTTCCGCTTCCTTTTGCAATTCCTGCCAACTTTCCTTTAGCCCTTCTTCTTGAATGAGTACTCCTAACGCCATTTCTGCTGGCAGCCCAATCATTTCCCTCCTGACCACATCTCGATACGTTTTGTCTCGCCTTTGCATGAGAATTTCACCGACTTGCCCGTAAAGGTCCTCCGTGTTTAGCATGAGGCCATCCATATCGAACGCTACTGCCTTAATCTGTCTAGCTTTCATTGGCCCTGTTTTTCTGTGGATAACTTGTTTGCTTGTCAACGAACATCGTTGTTCTTTGGTCCAATCCTCCAACATACCCTTTTGGCTGTTCAATACTCGCAACTCAGTGAACAGCTTAACGAACTCGCTCGCACAATCCACCAACCACTTTCCCACAGAGGTGCGTTGCTCGTCCTTGTTTGTTTTGATTCCTTTTCTGTGGGTCTTGGTCAGGTTACGAACACCTTCCGTCGGCCCTCTTCAAATACTACAAAAATAGAATTCTATTTAGGTTATAGAGAACCTACCTCTTTCGAGCGACTTTGCAAATCCTTTGAGAGCCAACATCCCGCAAAGCTCAAGTCACGGTACAATTCCCAGCGGTCACTTTGCCGTCCTAAATTTGCAACGCCCTAGCCGTTAGGAGTTAGTCACATGCCATCCGATGCCAAGAACGTATTGGGAACACATTTAGAAAACTGTTCTACGGACCCGATGACTGGTTTCTTTCGAGATGGTTGCTGCCGTACCGGGGCAGACGACCTAGGTTTGCATTTGGTCTGTGCTGAGATGACGCAAGAGTTTTTGGAGTACTCGAGGTCGCGAGGCAACGATCTGATCCGAGCCGTTCCAACCTTTCAATTTCCGGGCCTCAAGGCGGGTGATCGATGGTGTTTGTGTGTCCAACGTTGGAAAGAAGCCTTTGAAGCAGGGGTAGCACCAAGGATAGTACTGAAGTCAACGCACATCTCGGCGTTGGAATTTGTGGATTTATCCGATCTGGAAGACCACGCAATCAAGGGTTAACAAAACAAATATGAACGCGACTTTCTTGGAACATCTCGCTGCTGGCACCGAAGCGATGCGAGAAGCGGGCACCTACAAAACGGAACGCATCATAGACTCCTCGCAAGGAACAATGGTACGGCTGGGAGACGGCAAAGAGTTGCTGAACATGTGCGCCAACAACTACCTGGGTTTGGCCCAGCACCCAAGCGTCCAACGGGCAGCAGAAGAAGCTTTGCAACGTTGGGGATACGGCATGGCATCGGTGCGGTTTATTTGCGGAACGCAAACCATCCACAAACAGCTAGAAAACAAACTGAGCAGCTTCTTGGGGAAGCAAGATACGATTCTCTACAATTCGTGTTGGGATGCCAATGGAGGGCTGTTTGAAACGATTTTGGGGCCAGAGGATGCGATCCTATCCGATGAACTCAATCATGCCAGCATCATCGATGGTGTACGCTTATGCAAAGCTCAACGGCATCGTTACCTCAACAACAACATGGAGGATCTCAAGGCCAAATTAGAAGCAGCCCGATCGGCTCGCTTTCGATTGATAGCCACCGATGGCGTGTTCTCAATGGATGGAACGATAGCGGATTTGGAGAGTATCTGCGATTTGGCGGATAAATACGACGCAATGGTCATGGTAGATGATTCGCACGCAGTGGGTTTCGTAGGCAAGCAAGGGCGAGGAACTCACGAACTATGCGGGGTGATGGACCGCATCGACATTCTGACAGGCACACTCGGCAAAGCCTTGGGTGGAGCGAGCGGAGGCTACACGTCGGGAAGCCGAGAATTGATCGATTTGTTGCGACAACGCTCGAGAACGTATCTTTTCTCCAATACAGTGGCACCGCCCATCGTTGCGGGAACCATCCGATCGTTAGAAATGTTGGAGGAATCAACCCATTTGCGAGACAAGTTGGAAGGCAATACAAGGTTTTTTAGGGAGGAAATGCTGCGGCATGGACTGAACATCCTTCCAGGATCGCATCCGATCGTTCCTGTCATGATTGGTGACGCATCGAAAGCGGCAGAAGTAGCCAAGTCAATGCTAGAGGACGGTATCTATGTGGTAGCATTCTCCTACCCAGTGGTACCGCAGGGAAAAGCAAGAATTCGTACGCAGGTATCAGCCGCCCATTCGGAGGATCAGCTTCGTTCCGCTGCCGAATCGTTCGCCAAGCGAGCCAAATAGGTGTTGTTTGAGGCGAACAAAAAGGCTAGGTTTGAAGAACACCCCTTTTTCATTTTCGGATGAATACTACGTTATAAAGCGAGCGGCAGACTGCAAAATACCGATCATAACCCGATACGTAAGTGAGGGACCTACGAAATTGTCCCTCGCTTACGCTTCGGGTTGGGATACTGCAATCCGCCGTTCGCCTAAGTCAGTAGACACGTAGGATTTTCAACGCAGGGATTTTAAAACGCTCACGGAAACGAGCCGAGGATCGAATGAATTCATACAACTTGACCCACCTCAAGCAACTCGAAGCGGAGAGTATTCACATCATCCGCGAAGTGGCTTCGGAATTCAAAAATCCGGTGATGCTGTACTCCGTTGGCAAGGATTCAGCCGTCATGACGCACTTGGCGCTCAAAGCTTTTTATCCGGCCAAGCCGCCATTTCCTTTCCTCCATGTCGATACGACTTGGAAATTCAAAGAAATGATAGCATTCCGCGACAACTACGTGAAAAACGAACTGGGTATCGAACTGCTGGTCAACATCAACCAGGAGGGGCTGAAACTTGGCATCGATCCGAGCGAGAATAGCGACAAACATACCGAAGTCATGAAAACCGACTCGCTCAAGCAGGCTCTCAACCGATACGGATTCGATGCCGCATTTGGTGGGGCACGTCGTGACGAAGAAAAATCGCGAGCGAAAGAGAGAGTCTTTTCGTTCCGAGACAAATTCCATAGATGGGACCCAAAAAACCAACGGCCAGAACTTTGGAATCTCTACAACTCGCGAGTGAACCCAGGCGAAAGCATCCGAGTCTTTCCGTTGTCCAATTGGACCGAACTCGATGTTTGGCAGTACATTTACTTGGAAAAAATCCCGATCCCGGAATTGTATTTTGCAAAAATTTTGCCAGTCGTATGGCGCAATGGAACTTGGATTCATCTCAACGACGATCGTCTGAAACTGAAACCAGGCGAGAAAATCGAAAACAAAATGATCCGATTCCGTACGCTGGGTTGCTACCCGTTGACCGGAGGCGTCGAATCGACAGCGGCTACGTTGCCCGAGATTATCCAGGAAATGCTTTTAACAACCACTTCCGAACGGCAGGGGCGAGTGATTGACAAGGACGGCGGCGGCGCAGGTATGGAACTCAAGAAGACGCAGGGATACTTCTAAACTATGTCTCATCAGAGCGAATTAATTGCCACGGATATCCTGGCTTATCTCGAACAACATGAACGCAAAGAACTGCTTCGATTTATCACGTGCGGTAGCGTGGACGATGGCAAAAGCACGCTCATAGGAAGATTGCTGTACGACAGCAAAATGCTCTATGAAGACCAACTTGCTCAGCTTGAAACCGAAAGCAAAGTGCACGGAACAACCGGAGGAGGATTCGATCCAGCGCTGGTAACCGACGGTCTCAAAGCAGAACGTGAACAAGGCATTACGATCGACGTGGCCTATCGCTATTTTTCGACGGCAAGACGCAAATTCATTATTGCGGATACACCCGGTCACGAGCAATACACTCGCAACATGGCCACCGGTGCTTCCACAGCGGACCTGGCCATCATTCTGATCGATGCACGTTATGGAGTGTTGACGCAGACGAAACGGCACAGCTTCATTGTCTCGCTCTTAGGCATTCGGCACGTTGTGGTAGCGGTCAACAAAATGGATTTGGTCGGATATAGTCAGGCTCGTTTTGACGAGATATGTAGCGACTACCGCGACTTTGTTTCGCGATTGGATTTGCCCGATCTGCACTTCATCCCGATCGTGGCTTTGCACGGAGAGAACCTAGTCGATCCAAGCGAGAATATGTCTTGGTATCGCGGTACCACACTGATGAATTTTTTGGAAACGGTCTACATTGGTTCGGATCGCAATCTGGAAGATTTCCGGTTACCGATCCAGATGGTCAACCGACCCAATTTGGACTTCCGAGGTTTTTGCGGAACGTTGGCCTCAGGCATCATCCGGCAAGGGGATCAGATCATGGTGCTGCCGTCGAAACGCACCAGCAAGATCAAACGCATCGTCACGCAGGATGGCGATCTGTCGGAAGCATTTTGCTCGCAATCGATAACACTGGTGTTGGAGGACGAAGTCGACTGCTCGCGCGGTGATATGATCGTGCGACCAGGTAACGTTCCGAAAATTAGCAACGCTTTCGATGCAACGATCGTGTGGATGAGTTCCGACGCGTTGGTTCCAGGTAAAACCTATTTGTTCAAACACACGACGCAAACCGTGAGTGGGCAAATCGATTCACTGAAGTATCGCGTCGATGTAAACTCGTTGCACAGAAATCCGGCCCCGGATCTTCAACTCAATGAAATTGGGCGTTGCTCGGTAACACTGAGTCAGCCCATCTATTTTGATGCATATCGACGCAATCGATTCACCGGTTCGTTCATCATCATCGATCGGATTAGCAATACGACGGTCGGAGCCGGTATGATTTCGGACCGCGATTCGGCCAAGCAACCGACGGCCGCCTGGGAAAACACCGAATCGCAAACCGTAGATGGACAGCAACTGATTTCGAATGTGTCTGAGGCGGAACGCGAATCTAGATTCGGTCAACAGGCAGCAACCGTTTTGTTCACTGGCCTTACTGGAACAGGCAAGACTACCTTAGCCCGAGCACTTGAGCGACGCCTGTTCGAAGACGGACGAGCCGTTGCTGTTTTGGACGGTGAGTTGATGCGAAAAGGTGTGAACGTGGACCTAGGCTATGGCGTGGAAGACCGAAGTGAAAACTTGAGGCGATCAGCGCATGTGGCGAAATTGTTGAACGAACATGGTCTGATTTGTTTAGCAGCGTTTGTGGCCCCGAATCAATCGGTGCGAGAACGCGTCGCGGACGTGATTGGCAAAGATCGATTCTTGACTATTTATTGCACGGCCCAAGAGTCGGTACGAACCGCCCGCGACACCAAGGCTCAAAGTCGAGCGGAATCCAACGCAGCAATCCATGTTTCGGTGTACGAACCACCGGAAGACCCAGACATGGTGCTCGACACAAGCAACTTGAGCGTTGCGGAATGCGTAAGTGCGATCGTCGAATTGCTCAAGGCCAGGCAAGTCATCCGTTAGAAGGAACGCACAAGGTCGTTGGGGCAGGGGCCGCTCGCTGCGCTTGCGTTTGATGCAAACAACGCCACTGAGCCAGCAGCGAAGCAGGCTGGTTTTGCCCCTCATGACCTTGTGTCATGAGAAGCAAAGTTTGGTCGGCTAACAATCAATCGCCGTCAGGCGGGTTTGAGCCCCCTCACGGCCTTGTGCCGTGGGTCGCTGAAGTTTCTAACGTCGCGGGGCCGAATGAACTTTCCTCACCCATGTGGCAAGCACATGGGGGCCGGAACCGCTGCGCGGTTTGGAAGGGTTAGCGGACCAAACTCACTGACCAACGACACAAGGTCGTTGGGGCAGGGACCGCTCGCTGCGCTTGCGGTCGTTGGGGCAGGGATGCTCGCTGCGCTTGCGTTGATTGCAAACCGCACCACTGAGCTGCGCTTGCGTTGAATGCTAAGGCTGGTTGGATGCAAGGCGTTTGAAATAAGCTTCGATGACTTCCCGGTAGTGGCTTGGAAGATCCTTGGTGATATTTTGCAGAGCTTCCGTTCGTTGAGCAGGGGGAAGATTACCCCAGCCATTGCCATCGCCTATGTTTTTCTGGTCCACATCGCCAGGTCCCTTCGTGCCGGCAATTTGGCTGTCATCCATCGGCTTCTCGCCCGGATTTGGTTTCTGACCCTTGGAGTTTCCAGCATTTTTCTGTTGCTGCTTTTGTTGCTGTTGCTCCTGCTGTTGTTGTTCCAACTTGTCGATCATCTTGTCCAACTTGTCGACGATCGATTGCTCCTTTTCCCGAACTGTCTTTCCTGTTCTACCCAGTGCAAGTCTTCGTTCTACATCATTCATCAACCGAGCGATCTCGTCGAGCGAGTCCTCCTTAAGCGGCTTGATGTCCGCCTGCATCAATCGAGCTGTTATCGCGTATCGCGTTGGGAGTTCGGTCTCCCGCTCAAGCAACTTGTCAAGCGTTTCGAGGCAAGAACCGCGTTGCATGAGATGATGTTGGCAGACAGCCATGCAAAACAACCAGGTGGCTGGATCGGACGATGTTTCCTGAGACAAGGGCAGCAAACGCTGAAGGGCCTCATCGAACAAGTCATTTTGCACCTGATATCGGCAACAAATCAACTGCAAGTCGGTCTTGAGCCAAGCCGGAATACTTCCATTTGCCAAAATCGAACTCAGTTGCGCATCGATCTTGGTGTTGCTTTCGGGAGTGAACGGCGCATCGATCAAAAGCTTAAGAGCAGCGATTGCAGGTTCACCCTTGGCCGTCGTCGTCAAAATGGTATCAAGCAGCCCAACCCCGCTAGTGGAATTCGCGTTCGACGCAATCAGCTTGGCCTGCTGAAGTTCATCCCCAACGAGTTTGCCCTCCAGGTAGCCTTGAACTTGCTGCATCAACCGCTGAGTGTCTGGCCAATTCCAACTCGATTCTTTCTTAAGAAGCTGAGGATCGGAGCCAAAGCCCGAAATGGGAACAACAACGATCCAAAAGGCTACCAAGATTTTAAGCATTGACCGGCTCCGGCATTAAGGAGGGCTAGATAACACTATGCTAGTATACAGCCCGGCCAATAGGAAAGCTCATTATCCTAACAATCGGCAAGGTTTTTACTGGCTTACGGACATTTTTGGGGCTGGCCCCGTTGGACTTTGGGGCTGGCCCCGTTGGACAAAAAGAATCCGCTCGACCCTAGGAATTTCGTCTGCCCTCCTAACTCTCGATGGCCAGACAACTTAGCCAGAACCCCCCTTTAGGAGGGTGTTGCCGCGCGGGTTTCTGGCTCGAAGAATTGTTCCGCCTGCATTGATCGACGGGCCGTTTCCGCAAAAGCCATCCTGTTTACCCCCTCTTTCGGGCTGTATACGGCCTTTTTTACAAATTCAATTTGATGCGACAACGGCCTTAAAGCAGACTTGTTAGAGCAGGGATGCGACCCCATTGAAAGGCATGCCGTCGTTGGAAGACGATCCGCACAGCCCCAACCTAGCACACATAGAAATACTAGATCGCGTCCTAAAATGGCCAACGTAGACCGTGCATATAACTTAGTCCGTCATGAACTTGCCGAGTTAGGCTTGCTAGCCGATGGCGTCTATCTAGACGCAATTGAGTTGTGCATATCGAACGCCAAGAGTTCGGGAGAGCGTGGTTACGTGTTTGAGCAGGTCGGACACTACGGAAAGAGAGGGTATCGCCCAGGAGTCATTTATCTGCCTCGTGATTTGCCTCATCAGCCCTACAAGCCCGGGATGACGTTGTGCGATACGATTCGCCACGAGTATGCGCACGCTTGGTACTACATCGATCCAGGTTTCTTTAAGCAAGATTGGTTCGAGCGAACGTTTGGAGCTGCCTACAACAATTGCACATCGACTCCGTATCAGTCATGGCGTCGTCATTTGAAACGAGATCCAAACTATCAGGCCGGCAAGCGTCGCCGTTCGAGCGAGCAAGGGAAACTGAAGTTTTTCTATGGTTGTCTTTTTCAGCAGTTCATTACGGACTATGCGTCTACGAACGCAAGCGAAGACTTTGCTGAGACCTTCATGTTTTTCTTGAAGTACAGAAGATCGCTGTCCCGCTTCCGCAATCGGCCCGTCGTTTTCAACAAGCTGAAAATGGTTGAGAGGGCAGTCTCGATGACCAGTCGAAAAGTCCGATTGATTTCGGATCGACCGTATCGATCTCGTACTGCTTAATCCCGTTCGAGTTTTTCCCAAAGGCTCGCATCGGCGCATCTTGCCTGTACACTATCGTATTGAGCCGACACGATTCGGTTTGATTCCAATGTTTCGCAAGGTATGAAATGACTCACCGCCGAATCCGAGTTTTGCTTTGCTCATCCTCGATGGATGGCGGCGGCAGTGAGCGGCAGTTGCTCTATTTGCTGCAGGGACTCGATCGCGAACGGTTTGAGCCTATTTTGTACCTGCTTTATGAAACCGGTGTTCTGCTCGCCGAAGTTCCCGAAGACGTAAGACGCTACTCATTTTGGTCGGAAACGAAATTCCCGAAGTGGAATTGGCCAGGGCGGATTCATCGGATGCAAATTCAGCATCTTGAGAATGTCCTCCGCAACGAGCAGATCGACGTCGCGTACGATCGGCTCTTTCATTTGACGCTGGTGACCGGTCCGGCCACGGAGCATCAACATGTTCCCCGCGTATCGACCATTGTTTCACCTCCTCAATTCGATCTGGCGCGGTCCGAAAAGCGGTGGTTGACTTGGAAAAAGCGCTGCTTGCGAAAGGCGTATTCGACGGCGGATGCATTGTTAACGGTAGGAGTCGGAACGGCGGAAAACGCGTCGCAATACTACAAGTTGCCACGCGACCAATTCCAAGTCCTACTAAGCCCGATCGACATTGAGCGGATCGATCAGGAGAGCCAAAAGGCTTGGACAGGGATCAGCCTGCGGCCGAATCGAAAACAGATTGTCTCCATCGGTAGACTCAGCGATGAAAAGGGTCACCGTTATCTCATCCAGGCATTCGCCAAGTACACGCAATTAGCCACGCTAGACCGTGTTCCGGCCGCTGATTTGCATCTCGTGGGCGATGGAGTTCTTCGCAAGGAATTACAAAGCCTAGCGGCAAATCTTGGCGTGGCCGAGAGTGTTTTCTTTCACGGGCAAGTTTCTAGCCCCTTTGCATTGCTGAAGCATTGCGACCTTCTGTGCTTACCCTCGCTCTACGAGGGAATGCCCAACGCGCTCTTGGAGGCGATGGCCTGCAGGATTCCCGTTCTGGCAACCAACACCGCCCAAGGAGCTGGCGAACTGTTTCGAGCCCATCCGCTGGGTACGCTTGTTGCAAAAGCCAACTCCGACGAGCTAGCCGATGCGATCCGGGATCGATTTGAACGGCCGGCCCATTGGCTATCGAGAATCGAAGCAGCTCGGGACTATGTGGAGAACAAACACAGCTTGCGTGCTTGGATCGAGAATATTAGCCAAGTCCTGACGCGAATTGCCAAAAAGCCTTGAATGTGCGGGCAACAGTGACTCCAATAGCGGTCTATGTCCCAAAAAACAGCTAAGGTACCAGCCAACATCCCTGCCCCCGCGCGTCAACTGAGCAGCGTACTCCAGAACCTCTTCAAGATACCGCGCTCTCAAATACAGCCGCTCCTCGAACAAGGACATGTGACAGTCAATGGTCGCGTGAAACGACAAGCCTTTCACATTGTCGACGTTGGCGATGCGATCTCCGTCGATTTGGTCCCACAACCCATCGCCGCCCCAAGTCACTCGGCCAAAAACAAACAGCCAAGCCGTTCGGTTGATTTTCTCTATGACGATGAAGATATCACCGTCGTCAACAAACCGGCCAACCTGCTAACCGTACCGACGAGGCATCGCGAAGCCCATACGTTGCTCTCGTTGGTCGAGCGACAATTGCGCAAGGAAAACAAGGATGCGCAAGCCTTTTGTGTTCATCGATTGGATCGTGGCGTATCGGGAGTCTTAGTCGTCGCCAAGTCGCTTGAAATTGCCGAAGCCCTTCGCAATCAGTTCGCTCTTCGCAAACCCAATCGAAAATACATCGCCCTCGTGGCTGGGAATCCGAGCCCACCGAGCAATGTGCTGCGAAACTATTTGTCGACCGACGCGGATCTCAACCGCTTCGTAGTCCCATCGGCGGAGCAAGGTGAATTGGCGATCACGCACTATCAAACCCGCCAAGCTTGGAGGGACGCAGCCTTTCTGGAAATCAAACTCGAAACGGGACGGCGAAATCAGATACGAGTCCAGTTGGCTGAGATAGGTCATCCGATCCTGGGCGATCCAAGATATCGCGCGCGCCATGCGGAACATTGGGCATGGCCGCATCCGCGCATGGCCCTTCATGCCGAATCGCTAGGCTTCGATCATCCGCGTTCCGGCGAGTCGATCCAAATGGAAACACAATGGCCACAAGAGTTCCGCGATTTCATGCGACACCAAAAAAAGTACTTGCCCACAGGCGATAGCTAAATGGCACATCAGCATTTGTTTTTCATACCCATTAGCCGTTGGGCGCTAGCCCCGGTTTCCCAATTTCAACCCAATTAGCCGGTGGACACTAGTGGCTTGTTGCTTTAATGGTACGACGGACTTCCAAGTCCGTCGAATTCCCCATTGACGGACTTGGAAGTCCGTCGCACAGCCCTTACCCAATAACGACTTCACTAAAGCAACAAGCCGCGAGCCCCGGTTTCCCAATGGCTCGACATTCGTCGAGAACCGGGGCTAGCGCCCACCGGCTAACAGTTTGTTTCACTCGTAGTCTCCAGTGTGACGTGCATTCCAATCATTGGCACTAGAATGAGTGCAATGAGAGCCTGCAAGTCCAAGAAACAAAAGAAAACAAATGCAACGAAGTTCGATTTTTCGAGGAGGTCAGAAGATGGCTTGGGAGCGTTTTTGGGACGGGGGCTTTCGATTGAGAATGCGATTGATTGCATGCATGGCCCTTTTGAGCGGACTTGCGAATTCTGCTTTTGGTGAAGAAGAAGCTCGAGGAGTCAAAGCCGAGAACTGGGTTCAGTGGCGTGGGCCGACAGCGGATGGAATCGCGAGTCCAACCGCAAACCCACCTTTGCAATGGGATTCGAAAACCAACATCGCGTGGGTGGCTGATCTGAGTGGGCAAGGAACTTCGACGCCGATCATTTGGGACGACCAAGTCTTTGTTTTGTCTGCCGAACAGACCTTGCGCAAAAGCCTAACACCTGTCCTAAACGATGAACGCGCCAAAACGGTACCGGACGAATTTTTCCATCGTTTTCTAGTGACAAGTATGGATCGCGTTACCGGAAAAATGCGATGGCAAAAGCTTGCAACCGAACAAGTTCCGCATGAAGGGCGTCACATGACGAACACCTATGCAGCAGGTTCGCCCACGACCGACGGCGAACGACTCTACGCCTCGTTCGGTTCTCGGGGAATTTTTTGTTACACGTTGACGGGCGATCTTGTATGGCAAGTCGATTTGGGAGATATGAGAACGCGGTTCGGCTGGGGGGAAGCCGTGACTCCGGTCTTGGCAGGCGATTTACTGATCGTCAATTGGGACCAGGAAGAAGGATCGTTTCTTATCGCGCTCGATAAACGGACGGGCAAATCGGTTTGGAAAGTGGATCGCCCCGAGGAGGTCACGTCTTGGAACACGCCTCTGGTCACGACCTACGAGGGGCGGCAACTCCTTATTGTAAACGGAACAGGTAGCGCCAAAGCATACGATGCTCAAACGGGGGAGCAGATCTGGGCCTGCGGTGGCCAAACGACCAATGCGATTCCGTCCCCGATTCGCTTTGAGGATACGGCGATTTGCATGAGTGGCTATCGAGCTGCCTGCGCTGTTGCGGTCCCGCTCGGCTCGCGCGGCGATATTACCGGCAAGAATCTGGTACGCTGGCAAGCGGCTCAAGGGACGCCGTATGTCCCCTCGCCGATCATTAGCCGCAACCGATTGTTTTTTACGGCGGGCAATACAGATGTCCTTAGTTGTCTCGACGCTCGCACGGGAAAGACGTTATTCGAGCGATGGCGAATCCCAGGTGTGGGCTCCCTGTACGCCTCGCCGATGATCGCCAACGGACACCTCTACTTCGTTGGCCGCGAGGGAACAACGGTCGTTTTGAAAGACAACGAAAGCCTGGATGTCGTGGCGGTCAATACGCTGGATGACGCGATCGATGCATCGCCTGTGGCGGTTCATGACCAATTGTTTCTGCGCAGTTGGACCAAACTCTATTGCATACAAAACTCGGTCCAAGGGCCTCAGCCGAAATAACCCAGCGGCAATTTGCATTCAGCGCATGCGCGGCTGGCTCAGCGGTGGTGTTTGCATTCCACGCGAGCTCAGCTGACTCAGCGGTGCTGTTTGCATTCCACGCAAGCGCAGCGAGCGATCCTGCCCCAACGACCTTGCGTCGTTGGACAGCAAGTTTGCTCCGCTAAACACCGTCAAACCGCGCAGCGGTCCCGGCCCCCATGTGCTTGCCACATGGGTGAGAAAGTTCACTCGGCTCCGCGACGTTAGAAACTTAAGCGACCCACGACACAAGCATCGTGAGGGGGCTCAAACCGCCTGACGGCGATGGATGGTAGCGAGACGGCCTCCTTGTGTCGTATCGGGCAGAAAATGTTTTTCTCTGTGTCTCTGTGTCTCTGTGGTAAAAAATAACGCACAGTGGGTTTCCAAGGGCGGCGCTTTGCTTTGCCCCCTGGGCTAGGAATGTTAAAGCCCGTTGGGCTACTAAGCGAGTAATGGACCTTGGGTGCCTGGCACGAATGGCACTGTGAGCCTTAGCTGATTGCGCAAGCTCTCTAGCGGCTGAGTGGGTGTTTTGTTAAATTCCACCAACCTTGGCAATTGGTACTGATTCAAAAACCTGCCTTGGCTAAAATCCAGAACCTTCCTTGGGTGTTGCAACGAGCCAAGGAAGGTTTTTTC
>CAMCMB010000057.1 GCA_945875845.1 Pirellula staleyi DSM 6068 | reverse complement strand
ACCCGAGTCAATCCGCGAAGCGGTACCGGCCCCCATGTGCTTGCCACATGGGTGAGGAAAGTTTCCGCGGCCCCGCGACGTTAGAAACTTCAGCGACCCACGACACAAGGTCGTGGGGGGCTCCAACCGCCTGACGGCGATTGGTTGTTAGCCGACGAGACTTTGCTTCTCATGACACAAGCATCATGAGGGGCAAAAGCAGCCAAGCAGCCTGCTTCGCGGCTTGCTCGATGGTGACTGTGGCGATGGTGACTGTGGAAATTTTCACTGTGGCAATTGGGGCTCTGGCAATTGGGGTTGTGGCAATTGAGGCTGGGGCGGTTGCGGTGGTTGCGCCCCACCAAATAATCCGCCGCTTCCAAAACCTGGGAATGGCAGATTGGGAATCTGCGGCAGGTTTTGTTGAACCCCTTGCTGCATTTGTTGCATCCCTTGCTGCAACGGCCCAAGTTGTTGCGACAACGGTCCTAGCAACTTGCCCAGCCCTTTGTCGATTTGCTTCTGAGCGGCGCTTTGAAGTGCAGAGGTCGCTAATTGTTGCCCAATGGAGGCAATACTGTTCATGTCCATCTTGGGACGCTGTATCGTTCCCCGAATCGGGATCTGAATCTGTTGGCCAGCCAACGATTGCAGGGCAGGCGTCTTATCGACCCATTCTTTTAAGATCGGGACTGCTGCCACCAGTTCAAGTTGCCCGTCGATGCCGACAGACCCCGAAGTGTTGATGACCACATCCCCCGCTTGGATTTGCATGTTGCGGTGTGCAACGCGGCCTTTTTCGACGTCGAAGTTGATTTTTTGTTCGGGTAGTTGCAGCCAGGATACTGCTTGCCCACCGCCGTCGGTGGCCCCTGCACCTTTTCGTAACGCACGCACTTGATTGACCAGCACCAACAACTGGTCGGCCAGTGGACCTGGGCCAACATTGGCTCCATGCACGAGCAATTGTCCTTTGATCGTCTGACGCTTTAAATCGGTAGGGACAATCTCAGCCTGATCGATTTGTAAGCTCAAGTTGCCTTGAACACTCGCCACGTCCGCCAATAATGGGGCTACGAATTTGAGCCAACCTTGGCACATTTGCCTCGTGATCGCGACGTTTTCAAGTACCTTCTCGGGGCTCTGTGAGATGACAATCGGGTTTCCAGCGACATCGCCGTCGAGGTTCCATCGCAAGACTCCTTGCGAAACAGGTATCTCGGCTCGCGATACGAACCGACCGTTTTCAATCTTCAACGGGACTTCGGCGGCTCCGACTTCGATTCCGATCACGTTCGCACTATTCCAACCGATTTGGGATTTGGCTTGCAAGGAATCGGCCCAATTCCCGCTATCGCTAGACGTCCAATTCACGTCGAGGGGCTGCGTTTTTTGGCCCTGAATGGTCAGCAAGTCGCCTATCCATGGTCGAAGACGTTGTGCAACGCGGGCCGCGTCGTACGTTAGGCTTCCTTGCGAGACGATCTTGGTCGTATTATCTTGCGTGGCCATCATCGTTTGACCCGCGTAGGCAATCCACTCGGTCATCAGTTGCGCATTCGGAATTTCGAGTTTGCCGGAGCTGATATCGTAGCGACCGTCCATGACGAGCTTGGCCTGAGGTTCTTCCCAAATCACGCTCATCGCATTTGTTTTGCTGCCGCCAGTACTTACCATTTGAGTTGCAACTGGGTTGCCTGTAGATTGGGAAGCTTTGATGTTGGTGGCATCCGAAATCATTTTCCAGACTAGTTTTTGCGGATCGACTTCCCATCCGACTTGCCCTGTAATGTCTCCTTCGACAGAGATACCGCTCGGTGCTTCGGCTGCTGCATTCGCTGACTCGAAGCGTACGGCAGACATCAAACGCGACGGGTCGACTCGGAATCCGGCGTTTCCTTTTCGAGCCATTTCGCGACCTGGAACGGCTTCATCCTTGGCCTGCAATGCGAACGACCCGGATTGAACGAGCAGGTTGTCGACTTGAAGGCGCGTGATGTTTTGTGAGTCGACTCGGCCCGAAAAATTTCCCACCAAACGCGACTCTTGGAAAGTCGTTTCGCCACTCTTGACGAGGAACGGCTCAGTGACAAAGTTGGCTTGTGTGACTTCGATGTGATTGATGTCCAGCGCTCCTCGGGCATCCAATTCGCATTTGCCACCGAGCATGACACCTGGGTCGACACCGGCAAACAACTGGCCACGACGCTGCCAGCCACCGAGATCGCCGACAAGTTTGAGTTGGATACCGGCGGGAGGCAATTGAGCCATACCCGGTATTGCCTTATCGAGCGAGATGGGTTCCATGACTTCCGCCGAGAGCAGTTCGCCTGCAGCCTGAAGCTTCACTTGCCCACGATCGATTTGAATGACGCGTCCTTGGTCGACACGTGCGATGATTGCAAAGTCGCCATCCCAGGCTGGTTCCTCGAGTTGGCCATTCTTGTTCACAATTTTGACCGGGGTCGTTTTCAACTTACCGTTGGCGGTGAGCCGATTACCACCATCTTGTTTCCAAAAAACACTGCATTCTGCGGCACCGCTAAGGCTTTCTACCGGGAGAGCGAACCATTGCGATAGGCGTTCTTCCATCTTCGCTAAATCGAAGTGCCCTGCAATTTGACCTTCTTGAAGATCGCCGGCACCTTCGATCTTGCAAAACTCAGCCGTGCAGTCTGCCTTGAAACTGGGTTGCCCTTGATTGTTTGCCGAGACATCGACAGACGCCTGGAGCGCTTGGTCCCATCGCTTGGTCTGGCCTTGAACATTGGCTTGAAGTCCGCCAAGCTGCATTCGATAGTTGCTTGTGGGCGGACTCTGGATGGCACCTGCCGAGATGGGCTCTTTGCGCTGCGATACCGCGAGAGTTGCGTTGCCTGAAATGAGCTGTACCTGATCCTGCATTTGCACAAGGTCTGGAGCAGCTTCGATCAAACGCGCTAAGTCGACTTTGCCTTGAACATCCAGGTCCGCGTCTCGGATCCAAGGTTGGGAGACAGTTGGTATTACGAGTGGCCAAGGCAAGTCGGCATTGGCTGCTAACGCTCCAATTTCGCACTGCAGCATCGCGTTCTGCGCAACCAAGCGGTTCTGATGAAGTTGGATTGTGCCGCTGAGTTTGATTTGCTGAAGACCCGCTCCTCGATTCCCCACCAGTTCAGGAGCAATGATGCGGAGAGAGTCTATTTGAGCCGTTTGAATTTGTGCCAAAATTTGTTGGTTGCTGTGCATTTCGATGTCGGCTTGGACTGTGGCCAATCCGAGAATGCGTTCAATCGGGATCTCTGGCATGCGGCGCTTGACCAGACTAAACCATTGGAGCGGCAGACCATTGGTCGAAATATTCATCTTCATCGGAACCAAACCATCGAAGTTTGCAGCCCCGTTAACTCCAGCGATCGGTTGAGTTCGAATGGTGAACTGACCGCCCATGAGTGACTCACCCGGCAAGGCCGCCGTTTGCTGCACCAAACCGACCAACGTGATCGGTGGAATGGGTTGGTCTGCCGTGGGCAGCGGCACGTCGGCTTCGCTTACTTTCAGATCCCACGCGGTCAAATCGACGCTATCTCGGGCATGCACAATGGCGTCCGCAATGCGAATGCGTCCAAGGGGAAGACTCGATGCTGAAGGAGTGCTGGGAGTGGACAGAGAATTGGAAGTCAGAAGAGGCTTGATGGCTTCTTCAATATTGGTTGTGCCAGGCTGGACATCGATGACCGCTTCGGCACCGCGAATGGTAATGGTGCGAAGATTCTTGTAGTTCGTCGCAAGCCGGATCAGATTCAATTCCGTTTCGATCTCGGCTACTTTGATCAGTTCAGCCCCTTTATCGTCGATCAGTCGCAACCCTCGGACTTTGATTGGACGAAGCCAACCTCCCTCGATAGCAACGAGGTCAATACGCATGGGTGCGATACCCGCGTTTCGGTTAATGGCGGAAACCACCAAATCGCGATTTTGGAGGGCGAAAGGCACACCTACCCCAATGACGACGCCCACGAGGGTCAAACCGATCAATGCAATCTTGCGCTTTCGAAACCGGCGCTTTGCTGGCTTTGCTGGCTTTGCGAAACCCGATTCGTCTTTTCTCTGAACTGACATCTTCCGAGTCACCCTTCCATGGAGATTTCGGTTGTTCCCTTCGATTGCCGTTTGGCAACATCGCCATCGAGTTTACGGAAATGACCCGCACGAGGTCGAGAGAGAAATTCCGCGAAAGACATGTCATTGGGCGCGAGCCCTGGTTTTTTGCAAACCGGAGGCCAGCGGCTTGTTGCTTTAGTGCAGTCGTTATTGGGTAAGGGCGGTACGACGGACTTCCAAGTCCGTCGATGGAGAAATCGACGGACTAGGAAGTCCGTCGTACCATTAAATCAACAGCCCGCCAGCGCGTTCCGCTGATTAAATCTTAGGGTATAAGCAAAAAAAACCGCCGAGGATGAACCTCGGCGGTCTAACTTTTGTTGCTTCGAGCAGAATCTCGACAAGAAGCCGAGTGCTCTAGCAGAGCAACGGAATTACGAAGGAGACTTCGTTGAAGTCTTCTTAGCAGCCTTCTTCTTAGCTACCTTTTTCTTGGTGGCAGCCTTCTTAGGTGCTGCTGCCTTCTTGGCGGCAGCCTTCTTAGCTACCTTCTTCTTCGTCGCTACAGCTTTTTTCTTGGCCACGGATACATCCTCCGAAATGCGAAAACATTGGTCGCCACAGTACTCAATCATCAGAAGCAGTAGATGATCAAGCTGTATTCGGCAACCGGTACTTAGTAACCCTTTGTCGAAACTGCCTTGGCTGGTGACGTCATGTCATGTTCTCGACGGATCGAGGACCCAACCAAAAGCGATCTCTTCAAAGGAACAACATCCAACTCGACTATTTGTATAAAAGTCGAAAGTTAATGCAACATCTTTTCGACAATTTTTCCACATAAATGAAACCATTTTTCCACCACTCGATGTCAATTTCTTTCGCGCGCATCGCTTGCACGCAGCGCTCAGGACTCTGCCGTTGAGGACTGCGACGACATCGATGATCTTCGCTTCCCTCGAGCCAACCAACGTCCTGTTGTTGGGTGGGAGGATGACCTACGCGAGTCGATGGAACCAGCAAGGCTGCGCGCACTTGTGCATTGTCGAGTCGCATCGTTTCATGCAACAGAAAATCAAAAAGACCAATAAAATTATTGGCGTCTACATAACCTTGCGTTTGATTGAAGTGTATTGCTCCTGCGCCGGACCGCGTTGTTGACTCGGTCTCGTGCGCGCGATGCAAAGACGATTCACGCGAGGTCATTGTCGAGCATCATCGATCGGTTGCAGCACTCATTTCGGGACGTCGAATGGGCCGTTCATGCGAGTTGATTCAAGCATGTTGGTACATCGAAAAACAGATCGCAACGTGCACAAAAAAAATTTGAAATTTTTTTTGTTGGATCACCAAATTTGAGGTCCATTGCTCGATTGCAACGCTTGAATGTTGCTGTAGGCCATCGATGCAAAGAAGATTGCGTTGAACGTAGAGCCACTTTGATAGAACCAATACGCGACCAATACGCCAGCGATCGCGCCCAATGTGTACGCCTCGATCAAGCCACTCGTGCGTCGAAAGATTCCGATGACATGCTGCGCAATTTGCCCACCATCGAGAGGATAGATTGGAAGCAAGTTGATCAGGGCCCACCAGATATTGACCATGACCATGAAGTGGACCGTGGCAAAGACGTATGGGTTTCGCGGTTTGCTGACCTCCAACGCAAGGTAATTGGTCAACCATGAAAAATCTCGCGAGTAAATTCCACAAAGGATGGCAGTGCAACCAACAACTGCCGCCAACAACAATTGTATCCCCGGACCAGCAGCCGAAATGATGATCTGGTCCATGTGCGTTAGGCGTTGCTTCTGACCTCGATTTCCCCAAAGCATGCCAGCGCCAGGGACGGCTAGCCCTCCCATCTGATAGAGAATGATCTGGCACCGGATGCCGAAATAGCGAAATGCGAGAGCATGTCCCAACTCGTGAACAAGAATCGAAACGAAGACGACCCCTACCCAAACCGCGAGCAGCGCCGCCAACGGCACGTTGCTTCCTTGTGCGGCGTATTCGAATTGTATGTTCCTCGCCGAGTTGTAGCCCAACGCGGCGCTCACAGCCCAAAAAAGCCAAGTGACTCGAGTAGGGAACCCAAAGACTTGAAAATTCCAGTCGTATTGGCTCGGTTGCGGTTCTCCAAGTAACATTTCTTTCCTGTTTCCTATCTGACTTTCCAAAACGAACTCAAGATCTCAATGGCTTGTTGCAACGCAACGTCTCCCACGTTCAACGGAGGAATGATGGCGATTCGATTCCGCTCGACACCCGTCAAATGGACAAGTAGGCCTCGTCCTTGTGCGTGACAGACCCAGTCCCAAGCAACGCGTGACGAATCATCACTCCGAGCACCTTGGTTCGACAATCCAGACACATCGATCACGGTTGCGAACCCACGTCCATCCACGCTGCAGTTCGCAGAAATCGAGTCCCGCAATCTTTCTCGAAATAAATTGCCACGGCGTGAAATACTTGCCGTACCACATTCATCATTCAACACCGAAATCGCTTCCAGTGCTACTCGGCAAGCCAAAGGATTCGCGGCAAACGTCTCGCTTTCGATCCCTTGCGGCAATTTGTCCATGCGATCTCGGTCGCCAATGACCGCCGATATCGGTGTTATGCCTCCACCGAGCGATTTGCCGAGAACAACGAAATCCGGTTTCCAGCCATCGTCAATCGACGCAATCATAGTGCCCAGTCTTCCAAGCCCCATCTGGATTTCGTCGCTAATGACCTGGACACCATAACTGCGCAGGAGTTTTACCAATCGGCGAAAGTAGGCTCCACAAGCAAAATAGTACCCGCGCGCACCGATGGCAGGTTCCAAAATCATGGCCGAGGTCTCTTCGCTGTGGCCCTCGAGCCAATGTCTGGCAACGTCCATACTCGCATCACATTCCTCGCATTTTCCGTCGCATTGGCTGCCACACATCGGAAAAGGGATCACGCAAGAGTGTTCTGGTCCCTCCACGGATGGATGGACGCCAAAAGAATGCCGCAGTGCATCGCTATTGCCCGTGTCGCTTATGTGAGCCGTCGCAAGCGATCGTCCGTGATAGCTCAAATGGAATCGCATTATTTTCCCAGGCCTGTTTGCAAACGCAATCTTCCAAGCGATCTCGACGGCTCTTGCGCCTGTTGAGCTCAACCAAACCTTCGAATTCGATTCGCTTGATTCCAAGGAAGGGCCGTCGACGAGCTGAGCAAGTTTTTTTTCGAGCTCGGATCGCCAAGGATGAGTGGCGCCAGTGCAAAACGCAAGTTGCGAAAGCTGCGTCTGTGCGACCGCGAGGAGTCGAGGATGCGCGTGACCGAGATTCAAGGCAGAATAGCCGCAAATGAAGTCTAGGTAGGCCTTGCCTTTGCCGTCCCACAGCGTATCTCCGCACCCACGAATAAAAACGAGGCCGTCGTGGGGATCGTGAGAGCGCCCTGCTCCCTTTGGCCGATAGGTTTGAGGCACAATACGATCAAGGATTTTCGGAGGATCGAACTTTTTCCATCAAGCTGAAAATAATTTCGCTTGGGACGAAACGTTCAAGCGATCGCCCATGACCTTGGCTGGCGATCTGCTTGATCAACGTGCTTGAAACGTGCGCATAGACTTCGTCCGCCATCAGAAATACTGTTTCGATGTCGGGGTCCAGCTGCCTATTGGCCATCATCATGGTGAACTCGGCCGCGATATCCATGAGTGGTCGCACCCCTCGCACCATGACTTTGGCACCCATTCCTCGCACAAAGTCGACCGCTAAACCATCGAAGGCTTGGACAATTACATTCGGAAGATGGGTTGTGACTCGCTGAAGCAACTCAATGCGCTCTTCTGTGTTGAATAGAGACTGCTTCGCGGAATTGACACCGACTCCGATGACGAGCGTCGAGTAGAGCTTGGCGCTGCGTTCGATGATATGCAGATGGCCGAGCGTCACCGGGTCAAAAGTACCGGTGTAGACCGCTTTGGTTGGGCTCAAGTCGGATTGCATAGCTGAGCGCTCCTTTAATTGAATTGCGACAAAGTCTTTTGTCGGTTGAACGTCAAAAACGAAAAGAGATAAAACAGAAACATCAAAACTCCGAAGCCAATGGAGAGACCGATCCCGACGAACAAGCCTATTTCTAAAAAAGAGCCCATATCGATGTCGGGGCCATTGGGTTGCTTCTGCATGTCTTTCATGACTTGTGCTTTGACTGCATCCATGCTGAGATACGTGAAGACGGCGGTGAATGCCGTTTCCACAATTTTGAATACGAGCATGAATGCGGAGATGCCGCGGATCAACAGGGCTCCAAGCCGCTTTTGTTGGAGACCCATGACGCCACCAATAATCTCGCCGACGGAAACGAAAAAATTCAACGTTGCGATCAAAAGAGCGATGACCTGTGCACCCGCGAATGGGTTTATGGTTGCTGGGCCGCCGTTCGCACTATTTGCCATAGAAATTGCAAGCCCGGCTAGCGTTTGAAGCGTTTGCAGGAGTCCCAAGGCGCCCAGAACGATAAAAAAGATACAGACAACCTTCACAAATCCTTGAATCGGGCGCGGCCCCAACGGTAAATCGTCTTGCCCACTAACAGGTTGGTACGGATCGAAGTTTGCTTGGTTGGTGCTCATGGAAACGCTGCTTACTCTACGGGTTAAGTGATCGAATGGTATCGACTAGGCGATCGATGTCGCTTTGGTCATTGTAAGCATGTGTGGCTACACGCAAGCGTCCGTGCCGTACACTTACGACTATTTGTTCGTCGAGAAGCTTTTTGCGAACGTCCATGGGTTTCATACCCGGTACGTTGAAAGTGATGATACCGCTCAAATCGCTCCATTCACCATCCAAGCGATCGGAGCTACGAGCACGGAAGACACTAGCCCCAGCCGAAAGGAGCCCTTCCTCGATTTTGGCGGCGTTTTCAAGGACGGCCGTCGCGATAGGATTGCTTTTTTGATTGCAACCTAGCTCGAGCAAAACACGAAGGCTTTCGGACAAGCCAATTTGTCCCACATGGTTGGCCGACCCGCCTTCGTATCGCGATGCATCGTCCTTGAGGACCATTTGCGAGTTTCCAAAATCATGAGCCATTTGCAAAGATCCCCAGCCTTGCATGAGCGGTTCCAGCCCCTCCAATTTGCTTTGCCGAACGAAAAGGAAGCCGGCGCCTTCGGGACCCAACATCCATTTATGACCGTCGGCAGCCAGGTAGTCGATTGGAATTTCTTGAGAATTGAGGCTGAACACGCCGAGTCCTTGGATCGCATCCACGAACAATTCGGCCCCCGCAGAGTGCACCATTTCACACAATTTGGCCAAATCCATCCGGAAACCGCTGAAGTATCCGACCCAACTCACCGCGACCAGCCGAGTCGTGCTGTCGATTGCGCGGCGAATGGCGTCGATGCTTACGACACCGCTAGGATCCACGGGAACCTTTCGCACCTCGACGCCCCTGCGTTCCAAGGCCAGCCAAGGCAATAAATTGCTCGAAAACTCGTTTTCGAGTACGACCACGCTGTCTTTCCGCGTGGATTGGGTGTTCCATCGGTACCCATGAGCAACGACGTTGATTCCGAACGTAGTGTTGGGAATTAAGGCGATTTCGCTGGTTTTGGCATGGATGAGTTGAGCCGCAGAAGACCGCAAACGACCGGCGGCGGCGGACCATTCCGGCCAGTGCACATCCCCGTGACAGCGGGACTGCTCAACCCATGTTTGGATGGCTTCGGCTGCGGGTTGAGTCATCGGCCCCACGGCCGCATGATCGAAATAGGCGTAACGCTCGACGACCGGCATCAGCCTGCGAAGCGAGGCTCGCCCCCTGTTTTCTTGTTCGTATGTGGCGGCAATTCCTGCCATTCTGTCCCCAATGGAAAGGTTTTTGGATAAAAACAAAACGTCTGGTAGTTGGCCCATGACAGTCAAAAAAGTTCAACTATACTAGCCCTCGACGCGAGGTGTCTCAATTGAGAGCTTTGGTCAACCTTTTCAGATCAAATTTCTGTATTCGGACTTTCGAGAGCTAGGATAACCTAGCATCACCATGCTGCATTGTTGCACTGACATCCCGATTCACACCAGCCACCCAGCTATTGGGAGCATCCCTGAAGAGCGCCGAGGTACTTGATGCCCAGAATGTTGTGTCTAGGCGGTCTTGTGGTCGCTGGATTGGTCTTTTTGTTGTTCCTAGTCAATTTTATTATGGGCTTGGGAGGCATGGGCGCGCTTTTTAATTACCGAAGCACGCTAATGGATATCGCATTCATGCTCTGCTCTGCTATCCTCGGCTATATGTCGTGGACTGCATTTCGCGAGCTTAGGTAAAGCTTCGGGTCACGACCAACTGCTCGTTTCACCGATCCTGCCAACCCGATTGGCATTTATTCACTATGCGATTTGACCCTGAAGCCTGGTTCCTGGAGCGACCGCGACTCGGAACACTGGACACCGTTCTCATCCGTCCTGCCAAGTCCGTTCCCACATCGCTAGTCGTTCTGTGCCATGGGTTTGGCGCATCTGGCTCCGATCTCCTAGGACTCTTTGAAGAAATCCTTCATCATCTTCCCGAGAATTCGCAGAAGTCCGCCTTCCTTTTCCCGGAAGCCCCAATCGACCTGAGCGACGAAGGGATGTACGGAGCGAGAGCTTGGTGGCGGCTCAACATGGCCCAGTTGATGCAAATGAGCGCTACCAATTCATTCGACAAGATGCGCGATGCGGTTCCCGAAGGAATCGACGAAGCTCGTGAAGCTCTGTGCGAGTGCATCCGTCAATGCAAAGAAAAACAGAAATGGCTGGACATGCCACTGGTGCTGGGTGGCTTTTCGCAAGGGGCCATGCTATCCGTCGATACGGCTCTTCGAGGCTCCGTCGGTCCCGTCATCGGATTGCTCGTTTTCTCCGGGGCTCTCCTCTGCGAATCCCTTTGGCGCAAGGCAGCAATAGACAAACCGCTATCTGTTCCGGTCGTGCAAAGCCACGGTACCCTCGATCAAGTCTTGCCTATATCGACTGGGCGTTGGCTTCACGAATTGCTGCGCGATATCGGATGCACGGGCGATCTGTTGGAGTTCAACGGGCCGCACACCATCCCAAGCGAAGCAACCGAACTCGCCGCAAAACTTTTGGTCGCG
The DNA here is from genome assembly GCA_945875845.1 of Pirellula staleyi DSM 6068. Classification (GTDB taxonomy): domain Bacteria; phylum Planctomycetota; class Planctomycetia; order Pirellulales; family Pirellulaceae; genus JBKCUI01. The sequence continues at coordinate 33,145 of CAMCMB010000057.1, read as the reverse complement.
CAAGCGGCAGGGTGAACGTACCCCGTGAAACGGAGGGTAAGATGGGACCATTGTCCCGTCCAAACAACTGTCCCGTCCAAACAACTGTCCCGTCCAAACAACGGATCGGGACATTGGTCCCAATCTACATTCGGTCGTTTCCAAGTCTGCCGCTCGTTTAGCAAGATAATCCAACCCGCAAGGTGTAAACCATGAAGTCTATTTACTGTCGCTATCCAATGACGTTGGCTTTGCTCACGTTACCATTCAGCATGCTCTCGTTGTCGATTGCCAGGAGTGAAACCTACACCTCGCCGTCCAAAGCCGGTCCCATCTACAAGCTCCAAGGAGAATACATGGGAGTCGTCGAGTCATGGGGTGGAACTTGGGGCGCACAAGTCATCGCGACAAGCGAGAAAACAATTTCCATTCATCTGCTCGATGGCGGTCTGCCCGGCCAAGGATTCATGGGAGGAACCCCTTCTAAGGTCTTCGACGCGGAAATCGAACCAAAACAGGAAGTGGCAGAAGCGAACCAAGACGCAATCCGCGTGAGCGTAAAACCGGAGTCGCTGTCGATCGTGGGTGAAAACGGAAAAAAGCTTGGCGTTTTAACCAAAGTGGTTCGCGAAAGTCAGACACTCGGTGCCGCTCCACCCGCCGACGGTGTCGTGCTATTTGCAGTCGGAGGTGCTAACCAGTTCAAGGACGGGAAAAGTAACGACGAGGGTTTTCTGGGCGTAGGAGGGTCGAGCACGGAACGTTTCGGGGATCATCATTTGCATATCGAGTTTCGCCTCCCGTTTCAGCCGAGCGACTCCGGGCAAGGGCGCGGCAATAGTGGCGTCTATCTTCAAGGACGCTACGAGGTGCAGGTGCTCGATTCGTTTGGACTCGCGGGCGAAGACAATGAGTGCGGCGGAATCTACAAAATTGCAAAACCCAGGCTCAACATGTGCTACCCGCCGCTGACGTGGCAAACCTATGACATCGACTTCACCGCTGCGAAATACAACGAGTCAGGGGAAAAGAGCAGCAACGCCAGGGTCACCATTAAACACAACGGAGTCCTCATTCATCGCGATTTGGACTTGCCCAAGGCCACACCGGGCAAGGACAAGGAATCCAACACACCAGGACCGCTCTATTTGCAGGATCACGGAAATCCGGTCGCTTACCGAAATATTTGGATTCAATCCAAATCTGCCAACTAAGCACATCCGCAACTGTTTTTCAACCCAATTAGCCGTTGGGCGCTAGCCCCGGTTTTCCAATTGCTCGACATTCGTCGAGAACCGGGGCTATCGCCCTTCGGCTATCAGTTTGTTTCACTCGAAGACTCATACCGTTGTGCTTAGTGCCTTAATCAAGCGAACGCTTGTTTAAGCACTAGGATCGCATTTTTCTGTCAACAAGTTCTCCGCCGCTAGGCACGAAACAGCTTTTCGCCTAACGCAAATGGAATCGTTTGATCTCGGTCGCCCAAGGATCGCGTCGATGCGATCATCACCAATCCACCGTTCGGCGGCATGGAGGAGGACGGCATCGAAACCAATTTTCCGCAGAAGTTCCGCACGCGAGAAACCGCCGACCTGTTTCTGGTGCTGATCCTCACGCTGCTGAAAGACGGCGGACGGGGCGCGATCGTGCTTCCCGACGGCACGCTGTTCGGCGAAGGGGTCAAAACGACGATCAAGGAAAAGCTGCTGACCGAGTGCAACCTGCACACGATCGTCCGGCTGCCGAACGGCGTCTTCAGTCCGTACACGGGGATCAAGACGAACCTGCTGTTCTTCACCAAGGGGGAGCCGACGAAAGAGATTTGGTTCTACGAGCACCCTTATCTGCCGGGAGCCAAGTCGTACAACAAGACGAAGCCGATCCGCATCGAAGAGTTTGACGTCGAAAAGAAGTGGTGGAAGAAGCGGAAGGAGACCGAGCAAGCTTGGAAGGTGCCGGTCGAGCAAGTCCAAGCCGCTGGCTACAACCTTGACATCAAGAACCCGCACGACACCAGCGTCGCGCACACGGACCCCGACGAGTTGCTCGCCGACTACCAACGGCTGATGACCGACCTGCAACAAACCCGCGACCGATTGAAGGACGAGTTGATGAAGGCGTTTGAGCGATGAAAAAGAAAGCCCTGACCACAACTCGCAAGCATTCTTGGCAAATTTGTCAGACAGTGTCTGACGAATTGCCAAAGTTGACGGAAATCCGACGGCCTGAAAGGCCAAAACATACCAGCCCAGGGCAACGCCCTGGGTCGACGATCCATTCAACGGCCCAAGCCCTGAAGGGGCGAAACATCCTTCGGTCGCGAACTGGTTTCGCCCCTTCAGGGCGTCCGGGGCGTGTTGGAATTTGGCCCCCAGGGCGTTGCCCTGGGCTGATATGTTGTGCTCCTTCGGAGCGGAAGACATCCCGACCACGCGGTTGCGTAAACGTTTTTCAGGGAGGTTGCACATGACCCCTGAAACCTTCATCGAGCAGTTTGAAACCTTCGCCGAAGCACCCAGCGGCGTAGCGAAACTGCGCGAGCTGATCCTGCAACTCGCAGTTCAAGGCAAGCTCGTCCCGCAAGATGAGAACGACGAACCGGCAGAAGTCCTGCTACCTCGAATTCGCGAGGAACGCATCAAGAGGTATGGAGCCAACCGCGCAACTTCCGCAGAAGGTGGAGTAACTACGAACGGGCCATTTCCTTTGCCGTCAAATTGGTGCTGGGTACCACTGGCGAGCGTGCTCTTGAAATTGACGGATGGCACACACCGCTCACCTCCGAACGGTCCAAGCGGAGATTTCAAATACATTTCCGCCAAGAACATTCGGCAGCCCGGCGTCGATTTGGGCAATGTGACATACATCAGCGCGGCTCATCACGCGGAGATTTTCGCTCGGTGTGATCCCGATTTGGGCGACGTGCTGTACGTGAAGGACGGCGCGACAACTGGCAATGTCACGATCAACGACCTCGACGAACCATTCAGCCTGCTATCGAGTGTTGCGCTTTTGAAAATTCCTCGCGCACTTTCAAACCGCTATCTGCTTCACGTTCTGCGATCACCATTTTTCTACGACACTATGCGAGGCGACATGACGGGTGTCGCCATCACGCGAGTTACGTTAGGGAAAATGGAAAGAGCCATGATTCCGCTTCCCCCGCTGGCGGAGCAGCGGCGGATTGTGCTTAAGGTGGACGAGCTGCTTGGTCTGTGTGACGAGTTGGCCGCGCGTCAGGCGGCGCGGCGCGAGGCGCGTTTGGCTTTGGTGGGGGCGACGCTCGACCGCCTGGTCTCGCGAGCGAGCCACCTGAATAATTCCTCCCCCTCGCCCCGTTTCGGGGAGAGGGGGTCGGGGGGAGAGGGGCAGCATCGCTCGCAACGTCGGCCCCCTCATCCCCAGCCCTCCTCCCCCGTATCCGGTGGAGAAGGGAGCAAAGACATGGATGCGAGCCGCCTCCGCGACCACTTCGACCGCCTCTTTGACACCCCCACCACGATCCCCCAACTCCGCCAAGCCATCCTGCAACTCGCCGTCCAAGGCCAACTCGTCCCCCAAGACCCCAACGACGAACCGGCGGAAGTGTTATTATCCAAGATTCACCAGCGGCGGCGAGAACTGGTTGCCGAAGGTAAGCTAGCCGAGATCCCAAAACCGGTGCCGCTGGCAGATGGTGAAGTCGAGTCTCTGATACCAGAGCACTGGCGATGGGCACGCCTCAACGATCTCGTTTCCGTTATGGATTCGGGATGGAGTCCCGCCTGCGATGCAGAACCGACCACTGACAATTAGAGTGGGGTGTGCTCAAGACGACTGCGGTCCAGACGCTCTCATTCAATCAGGCAGCACACAAGCGATTACCCACTGGCCTCAAACCTCGACCAGAGGCCGAAGCCAAGGCCGGTGATCTACTCATCACTCGTGCGGGACCACAGAATCGCGTTGGGATCTCTTGTCTCGTGAAGTCCGTTCGCTCACGACTCATGATCTCTGACAAGATTATCCGCTTTCATCTCATCGAGCCGTTTCTTTTTGAGGAGTTCATCGCTCTTTGCTTAAATGCTGGAACGTCACAAGCTCACATTGAGCGATCCAAATCCGGCATGGCCGCAAGCCAGATGAACATCTCGCAGGTCAAGTTTCGAATGACGCCGATACCCGATCCCCCCGCTGTCCGAGCAAAAGCGGATCGTGTCGAAGGTGACCGAGCTGCTGTCGCTGTGCGACGCCTTGGAAGCCAAGCTGACGCTGGCCGAGTCCGCCAGCACCCAACTCCTCTCCGCCGCCGTCCATCACTTGCTAACTAAGCAATATTGACCCATTTGACTCGATCGTTCATCTTTGCGATGAGCCATGCCATTCCTTTCGAACGGTTAAATACGCAGCAAATTGCGGAAAATACTGCACAAAAACGGATCGTTCGGACAATAATTCCAATTGTCTAATTCAACATAGCTTTTGATGTTAGAATTATAAGCTTTCGAAAAGGTTCTGTTTTTCAATTTTTGCGACAAAGATGAACGTAACCGCTCCTGTAAATCCTAACCTAATCAAATGGGCAATTGTCCGATCTGGTCTGTCAATGGAGATACTGCGCGAAAAATTCAAGAAGATTGATAGCTGGATTGATGGGGAGAAAGAACCCACGTTTCGTCAACTGGAGGACTTCGCAAAGAAGACGATGACTCCGTTGGGGTTCCTTTTTTTGAACGACCCGCCACTTGATTACGAAACCATTCAAATACCCGATTTTCGGACTCTTGGTGATACAAAAATCACGCGACCAAGTCCTAATTTGATTGAGACCATTCGCACTATGCAAGGTCGACAACAGTGGATTAAAGACCTGTCGATCGAAGACGGGGGAACGAAGGTTGCATTGGTCGGAAGTGCGAGTGCATCGGATAACCCACGGACCCTTGCTCAACATATACGCCAAGATCTGCAGTTGTCCCCTGAATGGGCTGAGACGTTGGGTTCTTGGGAGGATGGGATTAAGGTTTTACGTAATGCGATTGAGGCAAGGGGCATCCTCGTTTTTTCTAATAGCGTTGTTGGATTGAACAACAATCGCGCACTCGATCCTGAGGAGTTTCGCGGCTTTGTCCTATGTGATTCACATGCTCCATTGATTTTTGTAAATTCGGCTGACACGAAGTCGGCGCAGATCTTTACGCTTGCTCACGAGTTGGTTCATGTTTGGATTGGACGTGACGGCCTTTTCAACTTAATTGGGATGGCCCCGTCAAGTGATGTGATCGAGCGCTTCTGCAACAATGTTGCCGCCGAACTATTGGTACCTGAACACACTCTTCGAGAAATCTGGCCAACTGCAAAGAGTTCAAACAATCCATTTGCGTTGATAGCTCGGAGGTTCAAGGTGAGTCCTATTGTCGCGGCACGTCGTGCACAGAGCTTGGGGATGATCACAAAGGCTCAGTTTTTGGTGTTTTATGAACGAGATAGAACCGAGTGGCAGAAGCGTAAAGACGATCTTCGAAAGAAGAGTGGAGGCGGTGACTTCTATGCGACGCAAGACCTTCGACTTAGTAGACGATTTAGCAACACAATTGTTCGAGCTGTTCGAGAGGGGAGAATGCTGAATCGCGACGCGTGGAATCTAACGGATCTCAAAGGCGAGACGTTCAATCGATTTGCCAGTCATGTACTGACAAGGATGAGAAATGACCGCGAGTAAGCGATATGTCTTGGATTCGAATGTGTTTATCGAAGCCAAAAACAAGTATTACAGTTTTTCGATTTGTCCCGGATTCTGGACGTCGCTGAATCGTCTGACCAAGTTGGATCGAATCTGTAGTATCGACCGTGTTCGGAAAGAACTAATTCAACCAAAGTCTTTGGGAGATCGCCCGCCAGACTTGCTTAGCGACTGGGCGGAAGCCACGACTCAGGACGCAATGTTCAAGGGCACACAAGACGCGCGAGTGATAACCGAGTACCGACGATTATTAACGTGGGCCTTTAGCCAAACGCAGTTTTCAGAAAAGGCAAAGGAGGACTTCGCTAAAGTTGCGGATGCTTGGCTCGTAGCGTATGCGTCGGTAAATAAGCTGGTGGTTGTAATGCATGAAGACTTCGCTGGAGATGCAGCGAAAACAATACCTATTCCAAATGTTTGCCTTGAGTTTAACGTTTCGTACGTGAACTCGTTTGAAATGCTTGACGAACTGAAAGTCTCCTTTGAATTGAAGCATGGAAGTGTTAAGGGTTGACTTCGACTCTTAAAAAAGCGACCGACATTGTTTCTGACAGGATCGTGAAAACTCGCTCAGTAACAGGGAGCAAGGACAGCGTAACGTACCATACACGGGACAAGTAGTGTGTATTCAGTTGATTGCAGTCTCCCACCCGTTAAAACTCTCAAGCTGGAGCACGAAGAGCAATCAAACGCTCACCGAATGATGGACGCGATCGTGGCAGTCATCCCTTAGGCGCAATTGGTTGAACTCCAAAGGGGATGCGGGACCCGTCGCCATCGCGCCATCAATAGTGTCACAAATTGACCTCCGTTGTTCCGAAGAGGGCAACTCAAATTATTCTGGCCGAACGAAGTTATGCCACTGATATCCATCAGGCAGTGTTTCCGACGCCGCGAACTCCAAATGCAAGATCCGACGATGGCGTTGCGTGTTGGGTGCCGATGAACCACTGGCGTGACTGATCAACGGCCGCATCGCCAAAACATCACCGATTTCCGCGTGGATCGTAACTGCGCGATCGACGCCTATTCCATCGCTGTCGCTCGCAACATGAGAACCAGGAATCACACGGAGCGGACCGTTTTCGTCGGTCACTTTATCAAGATGAATTCGCAGCGTCAGGATCTGGCGAAGAATTGCATCGCTGGCGATCACATGCGGTACGCCAGCTTTGACGGTTGGCCTGGTCAAGGATTGCGACACCGCCTGATGTTCTTTCACAGCAATCGACGTATCTTTGTGCCACGGCAGACTCCAGGTGCGGTCTGGAGGTTTGTCGAAAAACAAAGCTCTCACTAAGCCGCAGTCGGCGCCAAGCTGTTCATGTAGTAGCGAGAGCATCGGATTCACCTGCCAAACACTCGTGACTTCTGGAATTGTCTCGATCAAGTTCCTCGCTGCATAAATATGCCCGCGACTCGATCGAGCACGAACCGATTTCGAATCGTCCTCAAAAGCGCTGTCCAAAACGGACAACAGTCGCTGGATCGTTGCTAAATCGACAGCATGGTGCAGCATGCAGAAACCATCGCGGTCCAGATTCCATTCCGTTTGAGGCATTGATTTTTCCTATTAAGGCGAGCGGCAGTCTGAAAAATACCAATCATAACCCGATACGTAACGGCTCGTTGCATTAATGGATTGCGAGACGGGGGTATTCGAAAGTGACATGGGCGTCTCGCGGGGTAACCCCAGTGGCATTCAATGCATGCCATCTGGCTTTATGCCAGTGGTAATTGAGCATTGGAATCCTTACCTTGACGGCCACTTCCAACCATACTGGCTCAGCAGGTCGCCATCTTGAAGAACCGTCGCGCCGTCATCCTTTCTCAATCGTATCGGTACACAGATCTCGTCCGACTCCAGTTCGCCAACCAAAATCGGGCTATGGCTTACCACAATCACTTGGCTGTTCTCCGCTGCCAATCTGATCAATCGCCCAAGGGCTGGAATCAAATCAGGATGCAAACTGTTTTCTGGTTCATTCAAGACCATCAACTCGGGAGGACGGGGAGTCAAGAGTGCCGCTACCAACAGTAGAAATCTCAAAGTTCCGTCCGAAAGCTCCGGCGCACTAAGTTCGCGAGCGATTCCCGGTTGATCCAAAGCGACCTGCAAGCCTGAATCCGTGACTTTTAATCGAATCCGTGAGCCAGGAAACGCATCGTCAATCGTTCGATGAAGTCCCTCGTGGTCGCCAATCTCGCAAATGGTCTGTAGTGCTGCCGCTAAGTCGCTCCCATCACCGGACATAATCGGCGTAAATGTGATTACCGACGGACGACGCGAGGGCGATTCACTGTCCACACGAAAGGTATCATAGAATCGCCAAGAACGGAGCGTCTCACGAATGACGATCAACTCGGGTGCATTAAACGGATCTGCGTATTCCGATAACATGCTCGCATGCCGCGACAGCGAAAGATCAATGTCGGACCATTTTCCTCCAGCCGAACGTGCGCGAAGCGTTGTTGTTCGTCGGTCGGCACACAACGACCTGGCATCCATACTGGCACCATGCCATAAACACTCTCTCTTCATTTCGGCGTCAAAGTCGAAGGCCGAATCAGAGGGAATCGGCAATCCAAGATCCAAACAATAGCTAAATGAATTGGATAAAAAGCCTAGGCGAAGGCTGACGGGATCTTTGCCATTCGACTTTGAGCCTGCCCAACGCACTGAATTGAAACCACCTTCCCGCGCGAGTGATTCCGCAAGTCGTCCAGCAGCGGCATCGGCAATCAATTTTAGAGCTCGGTACACATTGGATTTGCCGGAACCATTTGCGCCCGTAACGACATTGAGTTGCCCAAGTCGTAAGATGATCGACCTTATGGAACGATACCCGGCAATAGCAATTTGGTCGATCAAGATTTGGTATTCATCGCGAGGGACAATTTGAAATCTACTTGTTGTACGATCGTTTCTAGTCACAGCCGACAGAAGTGAAAGTAGTAGGCACATTCCATGTGCCGTCCACCTGGAATCCATGCAAAAGCTTGACTGCGAACGGCACGGCGGAGCGTGCCTGCACCTTTTGTCGGCTCTGTCGTTCTACTATCGCTTATCGAACTTGGTTTTGAGTTGCTCCATCGCTTGCGTCCATTCGATTGCTACTCGTTCAAAATCGACTTCTGCCCAACGAATGGCTTTGTCGCCTTGAAGGCGCGAATGCTGCTTGGCACCCGGCCAGACCGGGAACTGTGCGCTGTTACCCATCGTTAGTCGCGATTCCACTTTTTCACTTGCCAAGTAATCGGCCAGCGATGCGGCCGCATTTGGGTGTGGCGCTCCTTTCAAAACACATATCGTATTAGGAATAAACAGAGTCCCAAATGCCCCTGTCGCTTGATCTGGGAAAACAATCTCTACTGGTTTCCCGTTTTCTTTCTCGACAGCGGCATCGTCGGTATCGGTCAGTCCCCAGTCCAGCTCACCGCTGCTGACTGCCAATGCAACTTGTTTGTTGCCAGCCAAAACAACGGCATGCTCGACAACGCCTCCCGACCAACGAGACCAATCCAACGAGCTGCGTTCGTTCGCAAATTCTCGCATCGCTTCGGATTCGCATCGAATAGCGTCCGCATACGATCGCAGAACCGCCATGTGCGTTGCCGTCGTGCCGTAAATGGGATAAGCCATCCCGCATCGGTGATGCCATTTCTTGTCCGCCAATTCAAGCACGCTTGTGGGCCACGTGGACGAATCTGGAAGTTTATCTTTGTTGATAATCAAAACGCGAGCTCGCGCAGCATATCCGATCCATGTTCCATCTTGGGCTCGAAAACTCTTGGGCCATGCATCGGGCACCTTCCAACGTCGACTGGCCAGCAAGCCTTGTTTTTGCAGTCGAATGGTGTGAATGATTTCGTTGTTCCAGAAAACATCGCAGCGCGGACGCGCCTTTTCTTGCTCGATTCTGGTTACGAGCCCGAGTGTCTTTGAGGACTCCACATCGAATTGGCGCGCGATCTCGGTTCCCGGAGTATTGCGATCATAAGCGTCCAAAATGGGAGTCGCGTACTCCCGATCGGCAGCCGAATAGAGGACGACACTTCCCTCACGCTGTGGAACACAGCCAAGGCTGACTGCCAAAATCAGCGTCCAACATAGAAGGACAGTCTTCGTGGACATAGCAGAATCGGTAAAGTCGAAACGAATGAACTTGGTTTGGCGCGTCACGTCGGCAATTTCCCTGAAAAGGATTGGTAAAGGAATCGCCACCGACCTAGTTTGGATGGTGGGACGCGACGAGATTCTTGCATTGATCGCGTTCTGCATTCCCTCCCCCCGTTGGCGAGGTTAGCTCTCGTTGAGCTAGCCTCGCCATTTTCGTTCCTCTGCATCGATTTGGCAATTGTGGAACGAAACAGGGCGTCCGTGCCCAGCACAGCCATGAATTTTATCTCATTCCACGAGCGGATGGATAAAATACATCTGCACCTTGCATCCAAGTTGCAAGACATTCCGTTCCGTTGCTTCTAGTCTCAACTATGCAACCGCTAAACGAACCTGTCCGGACTTTGCCATCACGCCTTCAATGAACTCTTCGAAAATGCGAATGTCCAAAGCGCTTGCGGCGGGTGACTCGGGATGGAATTGGCAACCGAAGACGAACCAATCGTCTTCGTGGCATTCGACTCCCTCGATCACACCGTCTTGGCAGCGCGCCGTCACGCGGAAGCAATCCGCCAATCGGTCGATTGCCATATGATGCCGGCTGGTAACACGGATTTCTCCTTCGCCGTACACTCGACCCAATATCGAATCCGATTCAACGACCAGCGAATGCCTGTGATTCGGGTCGTGGGGATCTTTGTGAGGAATCGCAGATGGCATATCGATCGGCAAATGGTAGAAAAGGTTGCCACCTTGGATAACATTGATCAATTGGAGTCCAACTCCAATCGCCATTAAGCTCATTCGACGATTTGCAATTTCCTGGGCCAATCGACGATCAAACTCTTCACGACGGGCTTCCATGGGTCGCACGGAACTATGCAACATGTAACCGTCGTTACGAGGATCTAAATCTGCTCCTCCGACCAAAACAAAACCGTCGAGACGGTCCAGAATTTGATCCAAACAAGCTTGATCAGCCATAGGCGGCACCAGAACTGGTATCCCGCCTGCATTCGCAATCGAATCAAAATATCCTGCTGCCAAGTAACAATAGGCTGGAGTGCCTTGATTGGAAGCGCGGTAATCGCAATTTAAACCAATGAGCGGCCGTTGAGTCATTCGATAGGATCCTCCTAAAGGAAAAGTGACGTGTCGCAAAGGATGGATGAATTGAACGTATCTGCTTGTTTTTTCGGGAAAATCAACAAGCAAACTCGGGTGACAAACAAGACTGCGTTTGCGACTAAGAACTCGTGTACAAACTAGTTGTGCTGGTAAGGAGTCCATCCTAAGATTGTCAGCAACTAAAATGTGACGTCTGGTAGCGACCCAAAGGACAAAAAGCCGTCGATACTACGAATCCTTCGTTTGCGTTCGGCAGAGAAGAGTTAACCTCGTGTTGTTTGGTTCCGATCACTCCATCTCGCAGGCTAGCAACTGATACTAGTCTGCCCTTGATAGATCCAAACATTAGCTTCAACCAAACCTTATTGCAAACGCGATACTACATTTAGTATGTTAGAGAAATGCTAGCACGTAGTTCTGTGCAAGCATTGATTGTTTAATGCCCTAAGAAATCATTCGTTCAGCAAAATTTTGCCAACATTCGCCGCAGCCCGACGAATTGCATTCGTCATTTTCTTCTGCACCCACTTTGTCGAGGGATTATAGATGAGCGGTCAAGGCTCTACCGGAAACGTACTTTGTGCACTCGCCAGCTTTCTTTATCCCGGTCTAGGCCAACTTTTTCAGGGTCGGATCCTAGCGGGTGCCATCTTTTTCTTCATGGCAACCGCACTTTGGTTTGTGTTATTGGGATGGATAATGCACATTTGGGCTACTGTCGACGCAGCTCTATTTCGTACTTGACCATTGTCCCTCCCGCATGTTGCAAGTCACGACTTCGCAAGTCCCATCGCGATCTCCAGGCAGAATTGCGAGCATGCTTACGTCCGGGTTCTGTTCACAAAAAGCGACGGCTTTCTCGATACCCATGACGTACAGACCCGTGGCCAATGCATCTGCCCATCCGGCCGATGGATGCAACACGGTTACGCTGAGCATTCCGGCGGCAGGCCAGCCTGTTCGCGGATCGATGATATGACCGTATCTCTTTCCCCGAAAGTAAAAGAACTGATTGGCAGGCCCGCTGGTTCCCAAGGCTTGATCGTGTAGCGATAGAAAGCCAAGGATTCGCTCCGATTGCTCTGGATGTCGAACTGCAATTCGCCAGCCTTGGTCGCGATCTTTTGCGGATTGACTTCCCGCGCACAACACGCTGCTTTTTCCGCCATGAAATGCAAAGTCGAGCACGTCGGCTCTTTTGAGCGAGGAAGCTGCACAATCGAGCGCAAAGCCTTTGCCAATGCCGCCCGGGTTTACCTCGATCGGTTTGCGAAACAGGATGGAGCGGCATTCTTCTTGCAAGACGATGTGTTGAGATCCGACTTGTGCCAGCGCGGTTTCGATTTCGCTCTCTGTGGGCATTTTCCCTTGACGTAAATAGAAGCCCCACGCCTTCGATAATTTGGCTGACGTCATATCGAAAGCTCCGCAGGTCTTTTCGAAAATGGCGAGTCCCAGCTGCAGCAACGCAAACGTCGATTCCGAAACGGCAACAGCTTGTTTGGATGCTCGCTCGTTGATTAAGCACAATTCGCTTGAGGCAACGTAGATACTTAGGACTTGTTCCAGGTAAGTAATTGTATCGAGCGCTTCCAAGGCTGCCTCGCCACCATTTTCTGGCTTGCCCGGATGCAACAATATCTCGAATCGACACGCCATCGCATCCCGAGCGAATTCCAACCAAACAGCAGACATGGTCTATCTTTGCCCCGTCCTGAGGTTGGAAAATACGGAGTCCTCACTTGCATTCATGAACTCGTGTTGCGGTTCGCGTTCCTCTATGTCGGTAACCAGCCATTCCTTACCGACTTGTTCAAGCGTCAGGCCAATCCAACGTGGATGCTTGCCTTCAAACCCGCGAATCGAACCTTCCGCAAACACGTTCATTCGGACCAGAGCTATTTTCTGTTGACGCTTGGTTTGAATTTCAATGCTATGAATTCTCGTGATTCGGAGAGCGGAAAACGTGATGACCTTGAGTTGCGCAGCGCTATTCTCAACGCGATCGGACGACTCTGGATGTATGCGGTTCAAGACTTTTTCGATTTGGTTGTTTTGAATCTCGTCCGCCGTTTCCATCAGCCATTGATGGACGATTTCGCGATCGGATACGACCCAGATATTGAGCACTACCAGCAGAATGGTGGTGGCAACAAGTCCACATGCTGTTTTGAAGGCGATGGAGTTTCCGCTTTGAATCCAACCAAAAAACGTCACAAGCGACAAAACCGATCCCATCGCTCCAATAATCCACGGCTGTTCGACGAGAAGAGTCTGCATAGAAACAAATTCCGGAAATGCGAGTGTGCAAAGGAGTCAATGCGAGAACGTGAACGAGGGTTGACGGGCGCACCGCTAAGACCGCCCTTTCGACGCCCTAAGCATTGTACCCAACGCGATGTTCGCCGTGTCCCAGAGGAGAACGCGTCATCCCATTGGTAAGACGGATTTCAAGGCTTCCCCCGTATAAGACCGCAACTTGGGTGAAGCCCCCTCTTGCTCCGCAACTTGCAAGGTGTCGGAACGCTTTTTAGTGGACTTCTTCTTCTTTGGAGGTCGTTGATAGCTCACATCGTTGGCATAGCGCACGAGCGATTCCGGTGTACCTGCAAAGACAACTTGCCCACCATTCTTACCCGCTTCTGGCCCCATGTCGATGATCCAATCGGCACATTTGATCACATCGAGGTTGTGCTCGATCACCACGACTGTATTGCCACCTGCTACCAAAGCATTGAGCACCATCATCAATTTGCGAATGTCTTCGAAATGCAAACCGGTCGTTGGCTCATCCAACAAGTAGAGGGTATTGCCGGTGGCTGGGCGACATAATTCCGCTGCCAACTTCACTCGTTGTGCTTCACCACCGCTCAACGTAGGGGCACTTTGACCGAGCGCTAGATAATCCAATCCGACTTCGCAAAGTGTTTTGAGCATGCCGTGAATCTTGGGTATCTCACTGGTCAAATCGCAAGCCTCACCAATGGACATTTTGAGGAAGTCACTGACCGATTTGCCTCGGTACTTTACGGCCAAGACTTCTTCGGAATAGCGATTCCCGCGACATGCATCGCACTCGATCCAAACGTCCGGTAGAAAGTGCATTTGAATACGGATTTGTCCATTTCCTTCGCACTTTTCGCAGCGACCACCTACGATGTTGAAACTGAAGTGCCCTGCGTGCAGCCCGCGTAGTTTTGCGTCTGGCAATTTCGCAAACAAGTGCCGGACGTGATCAAACACCCCCGTGTACGTTGCGGGATTGCTCGATGGCGAATTGCCCAGCGGCGACTGATCCACTCGCAGCACTTTGTTCACGTTCTTGATCCCATCGATACGCTCGTGGGGGCCTGGTTGGAGATCCGCGCGATGCAACGTTCTGGCCAACGCAGGATAGAGTATGCTGTTGATGAGGCTGCTCTTGCCGCTCCCGCTCGGACCCGTGACCGCGGTGAAACACCCAAGCGGAATGCTAACGCTGATGTTGCGAAGCGTGTTGGCCTTTGCTCCTTGAATGGTCAACCAACCTTTCGCCACGTCGACCAAGGAAGTCCAATCACCGCACGAAGAGGGTTCATCCGGCGGGATCTCGATGCGTCGTCGACTCGGCAAATCGATTCCTTTCGAGCCATCGATAAACGGACCTGTTACGGATACTTCCTGTTTCACGATCTGCTTCGGCGTCCCTTGTGCAACCACCGTTCCACCCAAGGGACCAGACCCTGGCCCAAAATCGCATAACTGATCGCTGCTCGCAATCACGTCTCGGTCATGTTCGACTACCAACAACGTATTGCCAAGATCTCGCAAGCGATGCATGGCTCCAATCAGCCGCTGGTTGTCGCGTGGATGCAGTCCAATCGTTGGCTCATCGAGAACATACAGAACGCCACATAGGCCGCTGCCGAGTTGACTTGCTAGTCGGATGCGTTGGGCCTCGCCGCCCGACAAAGTGTTTGCGGCCCGATTGAGCGTTAAGTACTCAAGACCGACATCTTCCAAAAACTGCAGTCGCTGCGTTATCTCACGATGCAATTCGCCCGCGATTTTCTTTTCCCGTCGCTCCAATGTCCATGTCTTTGTCGTTGCTAGTAACTCGCCAATCGGCATCCTTCCGATATCTGCAATCGTGAACGATCGAAATCTCGAATGAGCTGCTTCAGGCCTTACCCGAGCTCCGCCGCAAGCCGTGCACGGCACCTCCGCTAAAAAATGCGACAACCGCATTCGCAATCCAATATTCGAATTGGACGCAAGCTCTAACGCAGGGAACACACCTCGATAATGAAAAACCATCTCGACCGATGGGTCCTTCGATTGCAAATCGGACGCGTTGGATAGGATATCCGCTTTGTGAACGGATATCTCGCGATCTGGCAAACCATGGAACAGAATGGAACGTTGCCCGATCGGCAATTCCGAAACAGGTCGATGGATCGGGATACCTGACTCGCGACAAAACGCTCGCAACATTCCCATAGCTAATGGATTGGCTAAATCCGGCCACAGCAGCAATGCTCCTTGCTCCAGTGAGAGATGGTCATCCACCGAAGCGGCTGGATCGGTTCCCGTTTGTGTTCCCAATCCGTTGCAGCTCGTGCACCAACCAACCGCTGTGTTGAATGAGAAACTATGGGGTGTTAGCGGTTGGAAAGAAAGGCCACAGCCAGCACAAGCCAACTGCAAGGAAAATGTCTGAACATCCCAATGCACTTCCGCTCGTTCGTCGTCGACAATCGCCAACTGAATGACACCGCTCCCCATCGTCAATGCTGTGGCGACGCTATCACTCAACCGCGATCGGTCTTTCCCATTGAGGTGAATTCGATCGACAACCAACTGCAACTCATATCGACTCTTCTTTTGCAGCGGAGGTGCTGAGTCGATATCGTATGTACGACCATTGATTCGGACGCGGACGAAGCCCTGTTGCTTTAAATCCGTAAAGAACTGCTCCGGTGTTTGATTGGTATGCGGAGCGATTGGCGCCAACAACAGCGCACGTTGACTGCCTTTCCCTTTTTCTCCGGTATCCAATTCCAAAAGACGATCGATAATTTGATCGCTGGTCTGGGTGCTGACCGGTTCGTTGCAGCGAGTGCAATGCATCTGCCCCAACCGGGCGAACAGCACGCGGAAGTAGTCGTAGATCTCCGTCACTGTACCAACCGTGCTGCGGGGCGTATGCGAGAGGTTGCGTTGCTCGATGGCGACCGATGGGCTCAAACCCTCGACGCGTTCCACAATCGGCTTTGGCATCTGACCGACGAATTGCCGCACATACGGACTCAAACTTTCAACGAAGCGTCGCTGACCCTCAGCATAAATGGTGTCCATCGCCATCGACGTCTTACCGCTGCCGCTCTGACCGCAAAAGACAGTCATCTGATTGCGGGCAACCGTCAAATCGATATTCTTAAGATTGTGCTGTTGCGCCCCGATCACTTGTACGTCTTGCAATGCCAAACTTTGGCCAACGCGTTTGTTGGTCTTCTTTGCGTCGGTCTTGGGTTTGGAGGTTGATTTGGCGTGCGCTTTTCCATGGCTTTCGAAGTATTTTTTGAGGGCAACTCCGGTGTGCGATTTCTTTTGCTTGGCGATGAATTCAGGAGTTCCTTGGCATAAAACCTTGCCTCCACCTGCCCCACCCTCAGGTCCCAAATCGATCACCCAGTCAGCGGCCTGAATGAGATCGAGATTGTGCTCGATGACGATGACCGTATTTCCCCGATCGACTAAGCTCTGTAAGACTTTGAGCAGTAGGTCGATGTCATAGAAATGCAAACCGGTGGTCGGTTCGTCTAAAACGTAGAGCGTCCGCCCGGTAGCCCGCCGGCTCAGTTCCTTGGAAAGCTTGATCCGCTGTGCTTCTCCGCCGGACAGCGTAGGCGAGGGTTGACCGAGCTTCAAATAATCGAGCCCGACATCATGCAGGGTTTGAAGTTTTTCGTAAATTTTAGGGAACGCCGAAAAATGCTCGAGCGCTTGCTGAACATCCAAGTCCAAACAGTCCGCGATCGACTTGCCTTTGAACTCAACATGCAACGTTGGGCGACCATACCGCTTGCCTTCGCAGACAGGACAAGGGACCCACATGTCTGCCAGAAACTCCATGTCGAGTCGATTGGCACCGTGACCATCGCAGGCCGAACAACGGCCCTGTTCCGTATTGAAACTGAATGTACCAGGTGAGAATCCACGGCGTTTGGATTCTGGAAGTTCGGCAAACAAGTCCCGAATCTCATCGAATACTTTGACATACGTAGCTGGATTGCTGCGAGGCGTGCGACCGATCGGGCTCTGGTCGATGTCGATGATCTTATCGAGGTGCTCGAGTCCTTCGATCGATTTGTGTTGACCGGGCGTATCCTCGGCTCGCTGGAGTGCGTTTCGCAACGCAGGCGAAAGCACGTCCGAGATGAGCGAACTCTTGCCGCTACCGCTCACACCGGTTACTGCGACGAAACAGCCCAGTGGAATCTCAACGTCAATATTTTTAAGATTGTTGTGCTGGGCACCATGAACGATCAGCTTCTTGCCATTTCCGGTACGTCGCTTTTCAGGGCGATGGATATGACGGGTGCGATTGAGGAATCCACCGGTGATACTCTTTGGGTTCGCGGCAACCTCCTCGAGTGTTCCAGCGGTCAGCAACTCCCCGCCGCGCACGCCAGGCCCGGGTCCGAAGTCCACAATCGTATCGGCCGCTCGCATGGTGTCTTCATCGTGTTCGACGACAATGAGCGTGTTTCCAAGATCCCGCAAGCGTTCCAGCGAGGCCAGCAATTGCACATTGTCTCGTGGATGCAAACCGATCGATGGTTCGTCCAGCACATACAAGACGCCAACCAAGCCCGCACCGATTTGACTGGCCAACCGAATGCGTTGCGACTCGCCGCCCGATAAGGTGGGCGCCGTCCGCTCGAGCGAGAGATACGATAGTCCAACGTCGAGCAAGAACTGCAGTCGAGCCCGGACCTCTTTGATGGCTTCGCCTCCGATGCGGATTTGCAGATTGGTCAAATCCAAATTGCTAAAGAAGTCAGCGCAACGGTCCAGCGAGAGTCGGGAGCAGTCGCCGATCGCAAGCCACGGATTGGATTGGAAGGCAGGCGACAGAGTTTTCAGCCGGATCGAGCGAGCTTGGGCGTTCAATCTCGTTCCCTGGCATGCGCTGCATTGTCCCGTCTCCATGTACTTTTCATACTGCTTGGTCATCATCGGATTCTTGGTGGCCCGATACATGGCCAGTAGATCATGCACAATGCCTGAGAAGGCTTCTCCGTGCAAAGCCCGCCCCTTGGCTTGGACCTTGAGTCCGTGATAACCATGCAACAGCCAGTTGCGTTGCTCTTGCGGCAGTTTTTTCCATGGGGTTGAGAGCAGGCTGTTGCGTTCCAATTGTTTCAAATGTTCGATGTAGTTTGCGAAGAACGTCAACGAGCGTCGAAACCACTTCGTCATTTCCGTCGATTTGCCTACCAGTTGGATGGCACCGTTTTTGACCGACTTGCTCACATCGGTAACGAGCATCTCTTCCGTGAATGTAAATGTTTCACCCAGTCCTTCGCAACTTTTGCATGCTCCCTGGGGGGAATTGAAACTGAGCAATTGCGGTGACGGTGGTGGATATGAGATCCCGCACTTCGCGCACGCGTAACTAGATGAGAAAACGATGTCCTCCGATGGGTCGCTTCGGTCCAGCGAATGGTTCAACAAGTCTCCGTTCTCTACGTCGGGATTGGGGATCGCAGCTTTCTTCTTTCGACTTGCCTTTTTTGGGGGTACTCCAGCGAGAGGCGTTTCAAGTGGCCTTGCCGACGAGTCGGGCATTAATCGTGAAAGCAGCATCGTTCCTTCGCCAAACTTCATGGCGTTGTCGACCGCTTCCGCGATGCGCTGTCGATTTGCTTGATCGATCGCAATTCGGTCGACAACCAGCTCGATGCTGTGTTTGATTTGGCGTTCGAGTGCGGGTGGATGGCTGAGCAAGCAAACTTGGCCATCGACGCGAGCGCGATTGAACCCGTGTCGGCGGAGGTCATCGAACAGTTCGCGATGTTCCCCTTTTTGCCCTCGAATGATTGGGGCTAAAAACATGTAGGGGGCGGTTGAATCCATGCTCTGGATCCGCTCGATCATTTGGTCCCGAGTCTGCGATGCAATTTCAGAGTCGCACGTTGGGCAGAAGCCTGTTCCAACGCGAGAGAACAGAACTCGCAGGAAATCGTGCAACTCGGTGATCGTACCGACGGTGGATCGGGGGTTGTTTCCAGTTGACTTTTGGCTGATCGAGATTGAGGGACTCAAGCCTGACAGGAAGTCGACATCCGGTTTGGGCAACTGACCTACAAATTGGCGAGCGTAGGTCGAAAGACTTTCTAGGTAGCGACGTTGACCTTCGGCATAGAGCGTGTCGAAAGCCAACGAGCTTTTCCCACTCCCCGACACACCCGTGAAGCAGATAAATTGATTGCGTGGTAGAGAGAGATCGACGCTTTTGAGGTTATGTTCGCGGGCGCCGCGAACAACGATCGGTTGATCCTGTGCTGCCAAAGATTAGTGAACTCCAACTCCAGCGAGGTAACGTTCGGCATCCAGGGCGGCCATGCAACCTGTGCCTGCGGATGTGATCGCCTGTCGATAGTAATCGTCGGCAACGTCGCCAGCGGCAAAGACTCCTTCGACGCTTGTGATGGTTCGATAGGGTTGCGTCCAGCGAATGTAACCGTTGGCGTGCTTCTCGACTTGACCGCCCAGAAAATTGGTGTTTGGAGTGTGCCCGATGGCCAGAAACATACCTGCCGCTTCGAGTACTGTCGTTGCTCCAGTATCGACATTCTTGACTCGAACACCCGTGACTCCGACTCGCATGTCACTGGCATCACCCAGCACCTCGTCAACCACGGAGAATTTCACAAGTTCGATTTTGGGATTGTCCAATGCTCGTTGCTGCATGATTTTGGAAGCCCTCATTTCGCCGCGTCGCAAGATCATGTGGACCTTCGATGCATACTTCGTTAAGTAGCTTGCCTCCTCGACCGCAGAGTCACCACCACCCACCACGACCAGCGGCTTGTTTCGAAAACGAGGCAAAGCACCATCGCAGACAGCACAGGCGCTAACCCCTTTGTTTCGGAATACTTCTTCGCTGGGTAAGCCTAGGTAATTTGCGCTCGCACCGGTTGCAACGATAACCGTATGGGCTTGGAATGAGCCACTCTCGCTGGTGTTGAGTTGAAACGGCTTTCCAGAGAAATCGACGCTCACAATATCATCCGTGATAACGCGAGTGCCAAAGTTGATCGCTTGCTGTCGCATCAATTCCATCAGTTCGGGTCCGGTGACGGCGTGTGGATGTTCCTCGATCGGGGGCAGCATGTAATGTCGGTCTTTGTCGATGGCCGATTCGAGAAAGTCTTTGATTTTTCCGCTCGGAAAGCCTGCGTAGTTCTCGACTTCCGTGGTTTGAGCAAGTTGACCCATGGGGTAGCGGCCCATCACGCGGTTTTCTTCCGTCATTGCTCCTTCGAAAAGCAACGGCTTCAAGTTGGCACGGGCAGCATAAATAGCGGCGGACCAACCGGCAGGCCCACTACCGATAATAATGCAGTTTTCGACGTTATTGCTCATGGAATGTCAAGGAAAATATTGGCAAATCGATTCAATGTCCGCAGGACCCTGATCCCGCACGTGGAGCTCAAGTTGTAACACAATTCGACGTTTCCAACTAGAACGGCACCGTTCGACAATACTGCATGGAAAACCGGGGGCCAACGCCCAATGGCACTCACTTTCGGTTCGAACCAATGTTTTCGTAGCGGAGCGGAGCGAGCCGCCCGGTGAATATCCAAGTGATTTGACTACGGACACCGGACAGCTTGCGCTGTTCCGCTACCAAGTGAGTACCATTTGGCTAACGCCGGCTAGCGGCTTGTTGCTTTAGTGAAGTCGTTATTGGTTAAGGGCGGTATGACGGACTTCCAAGCACGTCAATGGGGAATTCGACGGACTTGGAAGTCCGTCGCACCACTAAATCAACAAGCCCCTGGCGCCCTGCGGCTGATGAAAACTTGAGACTGATGCATTGCGTCTCGGCATCTCTGCATCTCGGCGTTAAAGATTTTAGCTGAGTCGTCGCGTCGGGCTAATGCACTCGGTGCGTTTCTATTGTGCCGGGTAAAGCAAGGATTCCGAATCGGTTTTTACCGTGTTCACCGCAGTCGTTACGCGCCGCGTGATCAACGAACCTGGGTCGCTTGGCATCAATTGCTCAAGGAGTTGAGTCGAGAATCGCGTGTGATTCAGTTCCGGGGCCAACCAGTGGCTCACTTGCTCTGCATCGAAAAAAATCGCCGGCATTCGATCGTGGAGGCTTTCGGTATCCGAGTTCGAAGGGGTCGTGATAATCGTTGTAGAGCGAATCGAGTTGCACCCAGAGTCTGGCACCCGAATCTTGAAGTTCTCTGCCCAAAGACCGGCCATTGCAAAGACACCCTCTCCCGGTTGATGTATCCAATAGGGCTCCTTGATTTTGGAAGATCGTTTTTTCCATTCGTAGTATCCATCCGCTAGGATTACGCATCGCTTATCAACGAGCGAAGGGCGAAAACTGGGTTTCTCTGCGATCGATTCCGATCTTGCATTGATCATGTTGTACCCAACCGACAGTGCATCCGCCCAACTAGGCAATAATCCCCATCGCATCCCTTCCAACACTGGTCGTCCATCCGCATCGACATGCACGACCAAAATCGACTGGCTAGGCGCAATGTTGTAGCGAGCTCGCGTCAGTTCGATCGGTACGTTTTCGTTTGCAAATGCATTTCCATCCTGCCAAGTCGGGAACAAGTCCGCAAGCCAATTGGCAACAGGTGTCTTTAGGGTAAAGCGACCACACATCTTAATGTTTCGTGGGATGATGCGACGTTTGGTACGCAATCGCAACGCGAACACGTTGAACTTGCCTTGCATTGGCTTGCGTCACAAAGACTTGATATTTGCCAATTTTGGTTTTAGCCCCAATCTTCGGGATGGCTCCAATCTTGCTGATAACCAAACCACCAATGGTCTCGTAGTCGTCGGATTCCGGAAGATCCAGGGACAACTGCCGATTGGCTGCAGCGACTTCCATCACCCCGGCCAAGCTAAAATTT
The DNA here is from genome assembly GCA_945875845.1 of Pirellula staleyi DSM 6068. Lineage (GTDB taxonomy): Bacteria > Planctomycetota > Planctomycetia > Pirellulales > Pirellulaceae > JBKCUI01. Next base: position 11,040 of record CAMCMB010000057.1, on the reverse strand, counting down.
CCCTCCGAATCTTCGACATACATCGGTAATACCTCGTCGACATCTAACTCATCTGCGATCTCGCCGACGATCTCCTCCAGCGCGTCTTCAATCGTAACGACCCCCAGGGTTTGCTGAAACTCATCGACGACGATCGCCATATGGCTTCGACGCAGCAAAAAATCTTTGAGCAGTTCATCGACTTGACGAGTGGCGGGAATCATCCAAGACTCTCGAAGGATGTGTTTAAAACTCGTTCCGTCGTCGGGGGCATCTCTTGACTGCAGCAACGCCATCAAATCCTTGACGAAAAGAATACCGATGATGTCGTCGATGGAGTTTTCGTACACAGGCATTCGTGTTCTTCCCGACTGGGTTACATAGTCGAGCACTTGATGCCAACTCCAGCCGATATCGATCGCATCGATCTTGCTGCGTGGGGTCATGATTTGCGAAACTTGTCCCTCGTCTAAGTTCATCACGCCGGTGATCATCTCTCGCATCGAACGCGTCACCAACCCCTCGCGTTCACCGGTCATGACCAACTTGCGTATCTCGTCTTCGAGCGACTCTTCTTCAACACGATACTCCACACGGCGATCGCTCAATCGATGCCCTATCGCCACAAACAAATGCTCTAGCGCCCGAAACGGACGCGCCACGATACTGATGGCATGCCAACACCACCATGTGTGGTAAAGCAACAATGCCGCACTATTGCGGACGACAATCTTGGGGATCCACGAATGCAGGCTGATTAAAAGGGTAGCCGCAATCACGCTAAAAGAAACGATCTGAAAAGAAACAGGTCGGGCATTCGATTCGCTTTGTGGCCATTGCAGCACAGTCGACAGCCAACACCCGCTTGCCATCAGCGCAAGGCTACTGCCGAAGATAAACAGGTAATTGCAGGCGGTTTTCGCTTCATTCTGTTCATCCAATATCGTCCCAAAGCGATCGCGATTTCCTTTGAGGCGACAGTAGGCTTCGAGCGTTCGACCTCGAAAATGCTGAAGCAAATGTTTTCCGAAGCCGGCAATCGCCGCCCCAAGAAAACCCAAGATCGCGAGTATTAGCCAATCCGCGTGTTGCATCGCATTCTCACACGATCGATCCGTTGGTCCAATTGCCATCTACCAACCGCCATGCATGTGGAGCGTTTGCGTTCTGCAATACAACAGGCAAGCGAGTCTCGCGGACATTATCAAAGCATGTTAGCTTTGCAAATCGTACCATGCTTGCCGGTATTCCAACCGCCGTGAATCCCGGATGGCCGGTGGCAGGAAACGGACCACCGTGATTCATGGCAGGACTGACTGCAACACCTGTTGGCATCTTGTCGTTTAACACCCGTCCCACGCGATGTGTTAATGCCAAGGCGATCTTTTGGTACTCGCCATCATCACTGCCGTTGGAGTCGGAGTAGATCGAGCCGGTCAAATTGCCTTCCAGATGCTCGATGGCCGCTGCCAACTCATTCAAATCCGAACAGACCACGATCAAGACTGCATTCCCAAACGCTTCTGTTTGAAACAGCTCCGGGGCGCCAAGAAACTGACTGCCGCGAATTCGAAGGACCGTATTCGCGACGGCACATCGTCCACCATCGAGCTTGGTACCACCGGTCAACAACTCTGCACCTGCATTCTTCAAAATGGCGATGCTCTTGACCAACGAGGTTTCCACGCTGCGCGACAGCAATGTTCCGGCTGCACTCGCCTGGTATTTGGCCGTAACCGCTTCAATAAATTTCGTGGACTCAGGGCTATCAATCATCAATAGCATGCCTGGATTCGTGCAGAATTGGCCCGCGCCCATCAAGCCGCTCATCACGTATTCATCGATGAGTTTGTCCAGTCGGTCGCGAAAGGCTCCCGGCATAAAAACGACTGGGTTCACGCTCGACAACTCCGCATAAAATGGCTTGCCGACCTGGTCGGCAATGGATTTCAGCTTGAGTCCCGCGGTTCGAGCGCCTGTGTAGCCGATCGCTGCGAGTCGCGCGTCGGCAACCAACTTCTCGCCGTCGGCATGCGACGTTCGATAGATGAGTTGGACCAAACCGCTTGGCATGTTGGTCGCTTTGGCCGCTTGGTCCGCCAAAACGGCGAAGCGATGGGTCGTTGCTGGATGGGACGAGTTGGCTTTGGCGATAACCGGATTGCCTGCTGCAATGGCGGCCGCAAAATCGCCACCCGAAATACCGTTAAAGGCAAAAGGGAAATTGTTGGGCCCAAAAACACACACAGGTCCGATCGCTTCGAAGCAAGAGCGAATGTTGGCCTTCGAATCGATGGTCGGCATGGACCAGCTCTGCTGACGGGCAGCGGCGGCGGCTAACTTGAGTTGATTGATCGTTCGCGGCAACTCGACGTCTGCCAATCGCGGAGCTTTGGGAAGTCCCGTTTCCTGATTGGCAATATCGACAAGGCCGTCTTTGTCCGCCTCGATGAGACTCGCATACTTTTCTAAGAACAACGCAATGGCTTCCGGTTTCCTCTTTCGCAATTCAGCAAATGCATTTGCAGCGCTCGACAACGCGGCGTCGCAGTCCGACCAATCGCTCACGGGGAACGACAAAGGCAGCGGCTCACCCGTAGCGGGATTGGTAGGAGAAAACTCGCTGGTATGAGAGCTTGGCCGCCATTGGCCATTGATGAGCACATCGTGAATGCGTTGGGTCATGGTTGATCTAAATCGAGGATGAGAGTTACCGGTTTCCGAGGGCCGTGTGATGCACTAGCCTTGTACAATTGTATTAACAAGTGTGCCGATTCCGTCGATCGAAATGAGCACCGTGTCGTCTTTTGCCAAGGTAAATGAACTATCCGGCACAACGCCCGTGCCCGTTAGCATAAAGGCACCATTGGGTAAATCGTTGTCGCGGATGAGCCACTGAACCAAGTCCTCAAGCTGCCTTGCCATTTGAGAGACGGAGGTTTCACCGGAAAAAACGGTCTGGTTGTTTCGAACGATTTTGAGGTGAATGCCGATCTCTTCTCGTGCTGGCATCGCATCGGCCAACGTGATCCAAGGTCCAAGTCCGCAGCATTGGTTGTAGACTTTTGCTTGAGGTAAGTAGAGTGGATTATCCCCTTCGATATCGCGACTACTCATGTCGTTGCCGACAGTATATCCAACAATTTTGCCCTTGTTCGACAAGACCAATGTTAACTCAGGTTCTGGCACATTCCATGTGGCATCCGAGCGTATGCGTAGCAATCCGTGGTGTCCGCTACATCGGTTGGGTGTGGCTTTGAAGAAAAGTTCGGGGCGAGCTGCTGTGTAGACTCGATCGTAGCAACTTGCGGCTGCTTCGCTTTCCTCCATGCGGGCTGTCTGAGATCGCTTGTAAGTCACGCCCGCTGCCCAGACTTCTTGGTCATCGATCGGTGGCAGCCAGTTGACAGCATCGAGTGGAATCGGAGTTGAGGCGGTTGGCAATTCGCCAGCCAACTCAACCAGTCGGTGGTCCGATAGGAGTTGGCTTAGAGAATGCAATCCTGTTCCGGAAAGATCCAGGACGCTTGCCGTCTGATTCGCGATACGAGCGACCGCAGGTCCTTGATTGGTTTGAATACGTGCCAAATGCATGGAAAGACTTTCGTTGTGAGGTAAGCGATGAAAGAGTATTGAAGCACTTGGCGAACGTGTTGTCCATGCCACTGGTTTAATGCCTCATCTTTACCCACATCTTTTGATCTTGCTCCCCCTCGCCACCCGTAGCATGGGCCTCCGAGCCCGTGCGTTATTTGCTAGGTTAGCCTCGCACGGGCTCAGAGGCCCATGCTACCAAGCACCTGACAAGGCCACCCCTCAAGTAGTCGGTAAGCATAGATGGATGGCCCCACGGGAGCTAGGGCGAAGGTCACACTACCACTGGCATAAAGCCAGATGGCATGCATCGAATGCCACTGGGTTTACCCCAGGGGATCGTTACCTTCATGCTAGGGCGAAGGTCAAACTACCACTGGCGTAAAGCCAGATGGCATGAATCTACCCATTTGTTCCCTCCAATGCTTTCAACACGGAGTCGATTTGAATCGCGGTCTTGTAGTAGAGTAAGGGCTGGCCAACATCCACTTGCATCTTTCCTTTGAGTGATTCGGCTACTGCCAACAGAATGGGCTGATCGTGAAATAGTTTGAGCACTTTTGACTTATGGTTCAGATACTCGGGTGTCCAGAAGCCGATGACTTCCATCAGGACCCGTCTGCCATCCTCGTGGACAAATACGAAGTCCGGGAAAAAAGCGGTTTGTCCTCGATGCAGTATCTCCGTCTCGCGTTCCAATCGCCAGCCGTTTCTCGCTTGCTCACCCCACTTTGCGCAAAAGGACTCTTCCACTTTCGAATCGAAATCATCCGCTCGGATCGTTTCGCTCGTCAATCCACATTCGTCATTGAGTTCCAGACGCAGCGAACCTTGAAATCGCGATGCACGAATCGTGGCTACCATCGACCAACCTTGGCACGACAAAAGCCCAGGCAAGAACTTGGCCATTGCCGATCCGTACCTATGTGTATTTTGCAAAAGGGACGCTGGCCCATCGAATTCAAACACATACCGATTGGATCGTTTGGTGATTCGGTGCATGAGCCTTGCAAGTTTCGCATAGCGAAGAATCGATTTGAAATCTTGCGTTGCCACGACCGTCAACTCGACTGCATCGAACAAGGCAACTTGTGCTTGTGCCACGTTGTATCGAGCCAAAAGGGACTCAGAGCGTTCAAATCCGTTGAATGACTTCAGTTCGTGGTACTCCATCAAATCCGCAAAAAGCCTGTGTTTCAATTGCGGCCAGTCCATCCCGTGCTCTTCGGCGATTCGACGCTTCATTTCGGATTCATCGTGCTCAAAAAGCGAATCGCTTATGGTCACCAGCGGATGGTATTTCGCGGCAGCACGAAAGACCGATTGCCGAAGTTTCGCGGTCTTGATTCTGTCTCCGTCTGCATATTCGGATGCATCATCGAGCAGTTTGCAAAACGCGAGGATCCGCCGAGGTGGGCAGTCGCTCCCACTGAACAGTTGTCGGACGGTGTTGTGCAATGTCCGCCGATTTTTTCCGACGCCATTCTGGTAAACATGCAACATGGATTGAGCAAGGTCTACATAGAGAGCATGCGACTTGCGAGTCAATCGATCTGGAATGAGTCGCCCGCGATCAAAGGTGGCGATGGCGAGTTCCCGCGTAAGCATCGTTCTTCCTTCGTTTGCGAGATCGTTCGGCTTCGTTGGTATCCTTGGCGACCACCTCGTAAAGGATCGCTCGCTCGTTTCCTCGTCGGCGTAGGATCCGACCGAGCCGCTGCTTGGCTTGTCGGGTCGACGCCATACCACCGATGACGACTGCGATCTTGACAGCGGGTAGATCGACCCCTTCGTCGAGCACTTGATTGGCAACAATTGCTGGGTAGATGCCATCTCGCAAGCCATCCAGATAGTCGAGTCGTTCCGCCTTGCCGCAATGATTCAGCAAGCAGGGGAGAAGAAAGCGGAGAGAAACGCGCCGAGCCATCATGTTGGAGCCAGCGAAGATGAGCATGGGCGTTCCGTGATGCAATCGAAAGAGATCTTCCAAAACGCGCAGTTTTTCCTCGGCGCAATCTTCAATGGATTGCTTCTCTTTGAAGGCACGCAAAATGGCTCCCGATTCAGCATTATTGAGCGACTCTGCGCACAAATCCTGCCAATTGAAATTGGGCTCGTCTTGTCGGCGCTCGTAGACATAGGTTGAGACTTGCTCCGCCAGAGAATCATAACGGACTCGCTCGCGATCATTCAATTCAACCGAAATGCGAAATACATCGTACTCCGCCAGCGAGCCGCCGCTGACTTGATTGATCTCAAGCCGATAGGCTATTGGCCCGATGAGATGTTCCAATTGGGAGTGCTGGCCATCGCTGCGCTCGAGAGTTGCCGTTAAACCCAAACGCATGGGTGCAATACTCATTCTCGCCGCATCGCCGCGAATGGGACCAGGCAAATGGTGGCATTCATCAAAGATGAGCAATTGGAAACGGTTGCCAAAGGTCGGCATATGGATGCACGCGCTATCATAGGTGGTGACAGAAACCGGCTTCACATTGTGGATATTGTCACCGATGATGCCCGCATCGTAGCCGAGACCTTGAAGGATGCGACGATGCCATTGATACATCAAATCGCGGATGGGTGCGACGACCAACGTGCTGCACCCTTGGTCTGCCATAATGCGCAACGCCACTTCGGTCTTGCCCGTCCCAGTTGGCATGATAACCACTCCACGGCGATGCTGCGTCCATCCGCTGACCGCATCGAGTTGCTCGGGCCGAAGGATAGGTAGTTTCACTTCCGACCAAGCGACCTTCTGCCATTGCGGAACACGGTCGAGCGTGCCGAAGGCATTTTTGCTCAGGATCTGATGAATCTCCGGATAGTGAATGGCGATGGTTCGCCAGGTTTCCGCGCGGTCATCCCAAGTCCAAAACTTATCCCCGAAGACTTTTTTGATGGCTTTCTCTGTCCATCGATCCAGCACCAACGTACCGCCACTGAATTCAAGGTGAGCTTGATTCAGGATGTTGGCTCTCTGCTTGGTTGGATTGGAAGGTTGTTCCACAATTTCATTTCACTTGGCTACGTTTTGAAACGTTTTGACAATGCCCAAAGTATCGGGCTGTTTTCGTTCCCTGCATCTTGATGGCGTTCGACATCGAATTGGTCTTTTTTGGTTTCGACCCATTGTCCTACTTGCAAGGCTTCTGTTTTGCCACCGTTGTGGCCAATGTATGCCAAAATACTGATCAATCCGCCGGGACGAATCAAGCCCGCAACTTGATCTAACGCCATGATCGTCGATTCCGGCTGAGTTACGATGGATTTGTCGCCAAACGGCAAGTAGCCCAAATTGAACATCGCGACCGATACGGCGCCTTGATGGGATTCTTCGACAATCGCATTGAGCTGCGCATGCGAACAAGCAGTGAGCCGGCAGCGATGAAACGTCCCGGCGAGTTCGAGTTTGTGTCGGACAGCTTCGATCGCATGCGTTTGAATGTCAACGCCGTAAACGAATCCGGAGTCCCCTACTTGTTCGGCCAAAAAGAGTGTATCGAATCCGTTGCCGGTCGTCGCATCGATGGCGATGGCTCCTTCCGCTAGGTATCGTTTGGCAATGCTCTGTGCTTCCACGGTGAAGTGCATAAATTACTTTCGTCGAGTCCATAACAGAGAGTCTGGGATCGCGGCACCCTCCATGGAATCCAAGAGGATTTCCGAAAGATGGGGCGACATGAGTGTTCCTTTTGAGCCAAGACCGTTCATGCAATATAAATTTGGGTACGACTCGTGTGGGCCAATCAATGGATGGCGATCGAAGCTCGCTGGCCGCACTGCCGCTCGCTGATCGAGGAACTGATGTTCACCGGTTGCAAAAGTGCCTGCGACCATGGACTCCCAGCGACCCATAAGTTGATTTCGAAATTGCATGGCATCCGGATTCTTGTCGCCTACATCGTCGTGTAGAGCAAGCCGATCGTAGGTCGCACCGATCAAAAATTGTTGTTCGCCGATCGGAACAGCCCAAGTGTGGCTATGAATGACATGCTTGCATTGAACTTCGGGACTTCGGACTCGGATGATGTCACCGCGTGCGGGGTGGAGCGGCAAACGATCAAAGAACCGGTTTTTCCGAGCTGCGAAACCTTGGCAGAAGACCATTCGTTTGGCGGTTATACCCAACGACTCAATTGCGACAGAACCCGTAATTTCGAACGTGATGGCTTGATTGCAGTCGATGTCGGAGACAAAGAACATTCCGAGGGAATCAAAATAGTTATGGGACGCGTTGAGATAGGCTGTCGTGTCCAATCTTGCGGCCGGTTCGAGCTGACAAATTCCATAGGGAGCGAAAATGCCAATTGCGTTGATCGCGGGAAAGCTGGACGCGCGAATCCCACTCGACGGCTGTTTCCTATTTGGATCGATCCATCGCGTTTGATACAGATCCTTTTCCTCTTGATTGCCGAGGACTTTCAGCGCGGGTGCGACGTGCCAAAAAGGTTTGCCGGTGGTCTGTTCGATGCGGTCGTAAAATTTCTCTGCGATTGGATAGAACTCGTCCCATCGCCAGCTTGCTGCACCGCGTGAGCCCGTGACAGGAGTCACTAGACCGGCTGCAACGCGCGACGACGTCTGAGGGTCGAGCCGATCGATAAGGGCAACGGACCAGCCGCGAAAATGGGCTTGCCAGGCGATCGCGCTACCGGCCAAACCGGCCCCCAATACAATAAGATCAACGCACTTAATTTGTCGATTTCCTCGCAACGTTTGAGGCTGGAAAGGCCACATGTGGTAGACGCAGACAATCACTTCTTAGCTGGCACTAACTTCTTGTCTTTCTCAGGCAAACCTTACCATTTTTCCTAGCCACAAAATCACAAAAGCCACAAACTGGCTGATCAATTGAATCGAACTTTCAAACTTTTTATGGACTCTGTGCCTTTTCGTGGCTAGCAGTTCGCCATTCCGTACAATGCGCAGCTACAGTTACCGTCGTGCCAGCAGAAAACGAGAACGACAGGAATAAACGGTAACCAAATCGACCCAAAAGACAAGGAAATCGCTTGCCAACGCAAGGCGACCTTTGCTTTTAGGTTGGGTCATTGGATATCATAACGGTGTGTAGAATTTCCACAATTTCATCTCCAGGTTCGGTGTTGCGTTGGAACCCTTTCGACTCGCCTGTCCTCATTGCGCTAGCAAAATAGTTGTTCGCCACGAACCTTTGTTGGGGCAAACATTGCCTTGCCCGAAATGCCAAGGTGCGATCCTGGTTCCAACGGCCCCCCCGGTGGGTAGCGATTCAACGCCAGTCAAGAGCACAACTGCGAAACGCGTTTCGCCTGCGGCGGTCCCACAGCAGCCACAGAGAGTCGGGCCACAAGTCATCAATTCGGGTGCGATCACCAAAGAAGGGGATCCGGATTGGGAAAACATGTTGGCCAGCGAGAACTTCACGATTCCAGTCGACACCGAAAACGATTCGACGTTGCGGTTCCGACCCCTCAGTGGTGCGGACAACTATGCTCTCGCCCCCATCGAATCGACGCCGATTCCATTTGACCCATTACCGACCTCAACGGACCCAACGCCGCTTCACAAACAACCTTGGCAAAGCAACCGTGTTGCCAAAAGGCGTCAAATTTTGACGTTGGTTATGATCGCAATCACGGGTTCCCTTGTGGCGATCGGTTGTTTTGTCGCGTTCATGAAAATGGTGGGTAGCGACCGCAATACCCTTTCCGCATTGAACGGCGAAGCGACTCCCGTCCCGAAGGATGCAGCGGGAGTCGTAACGGAACAAGGTACCGAGGACGCTTCCAAATCGGACCCGGAAGCAATCGCCCAACCCAATACAACCACAAATCCAGACATGGGTGATTCACCCGAACCGACCGGGACCGCCGAAATGGTCGGAATTGAGCAGCCCAAGGTCGACATTCCAGAGGAAAAAAAGTCCGACTCAAGTCAAGCCTTGGCGACAACCACGCTACCGAACGCAATCACACCACCCGCATCAATACCAACCGTTGAGGAGGACGATAATTCAAGCGTAGCTCTACCACCCATCTTTGGTCAATTATTAGGCGATGTTCTTGGCAAAGGTAATTCCATTCCGGATGCGGGCTTTGGAAGGAATGAATTGGCGGATGAGTTGGATGTGCAAAATGCCGAACTCTATATTGATCAAGTCTTTCATCCACAAGCAAAAGCGGTCCCGAGTTGGGAAGAAAAAGGGAAGCTGCAATTGCATTCTCTCAAGATCAAGGACACGAACTTTCTAAGGTGCATCGATTCCTTTGGGAGGATGACGGGAGTTGGAATCACCGTTGACTGGCAATCCTGTCGCATTGCAGGCATTGAGTTGACAAAACCTTTGCAATTGGATTCGCAGGGCAAGACGGTTGCGGAATTGGTTGCCGAACTCGTCGAAAACATGGGACTCGAATGGACGCTCGACAAACAAGGCTTGCCAGTCATTTCCGCCCCTCGCGCAGCGATGGAATCGAAGTTGCCGCTCGATTGGTCTGTACCGGACCTTTTTGCAGAAGGCTTCGAACAGCAGAGTTGCGATGCATTGCTGCGATTGTTGGGATATGAGGACTTGTGCAGTTTTTCAAGCGGACGCCTGCAATGGAATGAGCGAGCGACCCCGATCGAAAAAGCCAACGTCCAAGCCTCTCTTAACGCATTGGCTAGCCTTCGCAAACTGCGCGACGACCATCCTTGGCAACCCAAAAAGGGATTTCAATCCCTTTTTTCGCCGGATCACTGGTACAGCAGCATTGCCGCCCTGAATCGCACCGTTGGAATGTCTGTGATCATCCCCGAGCCAAGGCCTATTCCGGAATTGCTGATGACAGCTGCAAAGTCCACGAATTTGAATGTGTGCATCGACTGGCAGAATGCATGGAATCATGGCTTGATACCAAACAAACCAGCAACATCCGTGCTACGAGGGCGAACATTTCCGCAGGTAGCGAATCGTTTCTTGACGGATTATGCGCTGGACCTGATTCCCATTTCCGAAGACATGTTTTGGATCACGACGGGTGATGTTCGCCGCAAGTTGATTCGCATTGTACCCATTCGCATTCCGAAGGATGGGAAGCTGGAGGAACTAAAGCAATCGCTGAGACTCATCGCGCCGCTGGGGCCAGACGATCGATCGCGGTTCAAGGTCATTCCGATACCTGGCACAACGGATCTTTTTTGGGCGAGAATTTGCAGTCCCAGGGCCGATCAAGTCAATGACCCAGACTTGATCCTCAGCTTTGGCTGGGAATAGGATTGATTTGGCAATGATTCGGTAAAGCCAGCATTCTCCGGCGTGGATATGCGCGTCGGGGGCCTGTTTAGGCCGTGAATTATCGTCGCCTTTCGCTGCTATGTATTGTTTTGTGTCAAGGGTGGTCGGGACAATTGTTGGTAAATTTTCCGTCGTACGCCGCAAGCTGCTATTCGATCTTACGAGGGTTAGCCCGTAGATCAGTAAACTCGTTCGCGTGTAAAGCG
>CAMCMB010000056.1 GCA_945875845.1 Pirellula staleyi DSM 6068 | reverse complement strand
ACAGGAGGCTCGAGGCATCGACTGCTTGGCCTTGGATCTCTGTTCTCCAGCTTCCCACCGCATCGAAGTTTTCGAAAGCGATTCCCCAAGGATCAATCTTAGCATGACAGGACATGCAGGCCGCTTGGTTCCTGTGATTTTCAATGCGTTGCTTCAAGGTTAACTTAGCAATCTCCGGATCGGCAAGATCAATGACCGGAACCGCGGGCGGTGGTGGAGGTGGCGGATCATTGAGCACGCTTTTGAGCATCCAGATGCCGCGTTTGAGCGGGTGGGAATCCTTGCCGTCCGAATTCATAGCCAGCAGGCCAGCTTGAGTCAGCAAACCGCCTCGCTCGCGTTGAGTCTCGAGCGGTACGCGCCGAAAATGATTTCCATACACACCGCTCAATCCATAGTGCTTGGCGAGTCGTTCGTTGACCATAGCGTAATCAGCGTGAATGAAATCCAACACACTGTGATTCTTTTGCATTACCTCGTGAACGAAGGCAACAGGCTCTTCCTGCATCGCTTCTTTCAGAGCTCGATCGAATCCAGGATAAGTCTTCTGGTCGACATGCAGAAAATCCAAGAGCTGCATGCCCAACCATTGACGCACAAAGTGTTTTGTAAAACGTCGCGACCGCGGGTCGGCCAGCATGCGTTCTACCTGTCCCGTCAAAATAAGGCGGTGGTTCAACTGGCGATTCGAGGCGAGGGACAGAAGTTCGTCGTCGGGCGTGCTGCACCAAAGGAACATCGAAAGACGAGTTGCCAGCTCGAAGTCGGACAATCGCTCCGAACTGGTCACTTCGTTCGTTTGGCTCGGCTGGTCCAACCGAACAAGATAAAGGAACTGGGGGGATGAAAGAACGGTCGCCAGGACTTCGATCATCGCTTCCTCAAAATCATCGCACTGAGCGAAAATCTTTTCAAACAATACCATTTTTTGATCGACTTCGAGATCCGTCAAATGTCGTCGCCAGGCGCGCGACATGAACTTCGTCAATACTTCTCGAGCATAGACCGCTTCGTCCGTCCTGTTCTCGCTGTCCATAAAGATTCGAGTGTGCGATTGCGGTGGCCATTGCTCATAAAGCGGTGCCGTGATCTCGACATAATCGATCTGAATATCGCCTTGCGAGACCGAACTGTTCACCAACTTCACGTATTCCGAGGGGCTTGGTAAATCTCCCATCTTCCATGTCTTACGCATCGAATTCCGCGGGTAGATTTCACTCAGGGGAACGTCCCAACTATAAAACTGAGGATTGTCCGGAGCGGCATCGATGACGAGATCATGGTCGCTGATCCGTACGGAGGCTTGAGAGTCGTTGGTCGCTTGCCAACCCAATTCCAGTTGCAAGCTGGGAAATCGATTTTCATCGATGTTCGTATACGATGCACGGACGCGAACCCGCAGCATCCCCTCCTCGGGAATGGTATCGCCAAGTTCGATGATCAGCTCCCGTTTCGGTGGGATAATGGCAACGATTTCGGAATCTGTCGGAACCTCGGGACGCGTCGTCGCTGGTTTCCAAGCGTACTTTCCACCCGGGTAACTCCATGATGCATTCACGGTCTGGTCTGTCGCCAAGTTGAGATAGTGAGCACTGTTTGGCCGGCCACGTTTCCGTGCCACCTTTCGTTCGAGCTCTTGCTTCAATTTTTCGGGATCGTCTTTGTGCTCCTGACGGACTTTTTCGAGCTGTTTTTCGTGCTCGGACCAATCCACTGCCGAGGCTGCCTTCATCGAAATGCCCCAGTAAATCAGATCGGGCCTTTCGCCAGTTACCGTAGCTTTCTTCAAGGCTTTATGGCTTAGCTCGCGAAAAGTTTCGAATTGGATGGGTGACATATGCAGCATTTCGGAGCTGTTCAGAAAGCCGTCTTCCGAAGCCGACTCAGGCGGTAAGTCTTTGGCGAAGTCATATGGCAGCCCGAGCAGATCCTGAAGCGTGTAGCTATATTCGTAGCGTGTTATCCGCCGGAATGATGATTTTCCTTGCTGAGCGCGGCGCAATGTGGAAGCAACTTGAATCTCCGATGTCAGCCACTCAAGTACCTTGCTCCGATCCTTGTCGTCAAGCTTGGCGGCCTCGGCGGGAGGCATTTCGCCCTTGCTCAACACCGCAAGGACTTCGAGCCACCAGTTCACGTCGTTGCCGTTCAACAAATCGGGATTCCAAGTATCGATCCGAACATTCCCCTCCTGCGCATCTGGACCATGACACTCAAAACAGGCCCTCTTCAAAACCGGCTCAACGCCATTCTTGAAGGCCTCGAGTTGCGGCTTGGGAGTTTCTGTTTCAACGGAACGCAGTTGGGGTTTTCGATCAATCGAACGGTGGGCGCCGGCTACCTTGAGCTCTTCGAGTGTCGGACGTGAGGAATCACTGGCGGAAAATTCAGTAGATGCTGGCTTTTCGGTGGACTCCGGCTTGGAACCGCTGTCGTCTTGCGCCCATGCCGCTTGGTTGGTTGCGGCAAGCAGAGTGATGAGGCAAATGATGCGTCGATATTTTTTTGCTTCCATCATTTTCTTCTTCCGCTTGTCGGGGTTGGCGAACCGTTTCATTATATCCGAAAGCGGAAAACCGTGCTCATCACCGGAGGACTCCCGCCCTGCGGCGAACATTTGGTAGCGGAATGGCGCGAGCCAAATGGCACTCATTTGTCGCGGAAAAGCGCAAGCTGTCCGGTGACCGTAGGCAAATCACTTGGATATTCACCGGGCGGCTCGCGCCGCGCCGCTACGAAAAGATTGGTTCGAACCGAAAGTGAGTGCCATTGGGCGGGAGCCCTCCGGTGAGTCAAACGGAATAAATTCACAGGCTCGCCGTGAACCGCCACAATTTCCGTCGTGCCAGTTCAAAAGGGAGACGATATGGTGTATCGTTGAAAAGCCTTTCAACCTGCCATTTCACTCGCCTTTCATTTCTCCAAAAGGACACCTAAGATGCCATCCTCTCATCCGACATTGCGGCGCACGTTTCTTCAAGGTGTCGCTACCACCGGGGCTGCAAGCGTCCTGCTTCCTACGGCCCACCGGGCTCTCGGCTATGCGTCGCCGATCGATCGTCCTGTCTTTGCAACGATCGGACTGCGAAATCAAGGCTGGACGATTACAAGCAAGTCGTTTGCCTTCGCCGATTTTGCGGCTCTTGCCGATGTCGATTCAACGGTGCTCGGGGCAAACATAGCCAAGGTGGACAAGAGCCAGGGCAAGAAACCGGACGCCTACAGCGATTATCGCAAGATCCTCGATCGCAAAGATATCGATGCGGTCATGATCGCCACGCCGGACCATTGGCATACGAAGATAGCGGTTGAGGCTATGAAGGCCGGCAAGGATGTCTATTGCGAAAAGCCGCTGACGTTGACGATCGATGAAGGCAAGCTCATCGAGAAGGTTGTCAAAGAAACCGGCCGCGTGTTTCAGGTCGGTACAATGCAACGAACCGAGATAGACCAACGCTTCCTTTTGGCAATCGCACTCATACGAAACGGCCGGATCGGGACCGTTAAGAAAGTGACTTGTGGCATCGACAGCATGGAGTCCTCGCCTGTCATTCCAGCGGTCGGCGTACCGGAAGGGCTTGATTGGGACTTCTGGCTCGGCCCTGCGGCCAAAGTTCCTTATCTGGCTCTACCGGAGCTCCGAAAAGGTTACGGTGGCGGCGTACCGCTCTTCAGCAATTGCCACTACTCGTTCCGAAATTGGCACGAGTACTCCGGAGGAAAACTCACCGACTGGGGTGCGCATCATGTGGACATCGCCTGTTGGGCGCTCGGCGCGACGGACACGGGCCCAAGTAAAATCACGCCCGTCGACTACAAGTTGCCGGTCGAATACAAGGATGGCAACCCGGTGCCAAGCGACCAATACAATGCGGCAACGAACTTCACTATCCGCGCCGCCATGCCCAACGACGTTGAGTTGATCATCACCAGCGAAGGTGACAATGGCATTTTGTTCGAGGGCACTCAAGGTCGGTTCTTCGTCAACCGAGGCAAAATCACAGGCAAACCGCTTGAAGAGTTGAAGGAAAACCCGCTACCGGAAGGGGCTATCGAAAAAGTCTACGGAGGCAAGGTCAGCGCGAACCACACCGCCAACTTCATCGAAGGTATCAAGTCGCGGAAGCAACCCATCTCGGACGTCTGGTCGCACAATCGCATGCTGGAGATCTGTCACCTTTCCAACATCGCAATGCGTGTGGGCCGCGAACTCAAGTGGGATCCGATCAAGCGTGAGATCATCGGTGATGCTCAGGCGAACTCGTTCCTCAAGCGAGAAAACCGCAAGGGTTTTGAAATCAATATGTAGTTCGATGGGATACTACCGACGCACGCGGGTTGTGGAAGTAGTGAGTTTTCCACAATTCCAATCAGCCGCAGGGCGTTAGCCCCCGGTTTTCAGCTCGTATCAGCCGCAGGGCGTTAGCCAAATGGCGCTCGCTTTCGGTTCGAACAAAGGTTTTCGTAGCGGAGCGGCGCGAGCC
The DNA here is from genome assembly GCA_945875845.1 of Pirellula staleyi DSM 6068. Taxonomy (GTDB): domain Bacteria; phylum Planctomycetota; class Planctomycetia; order Pirellulales; family Pirellulaceae; genus JBKCUI01. Next base: position 41,366 of record CAMCMB010000056.1, on the reverse strand, counting down.
GCCCGGTGAATTCCCAAGTGATTTGTGACTCCTCACCGGACAGCTTGCGCTGTTCCGCTACAAAGTGAGTGCCTCAGCGTTAGCCCCCGGTTTTCCATGAACCGGACGCTAACGCGTTCCGGCTGATTCAATTAACAGCCCACAAGGCCGGTGATTCCGGGCTAGAAGCATCAGCACCCGGACCGTGCGTCAGTGTGCGTGCTCGAACGCCGCGTGGCTTGCGCTGCCGCCGGCGAGCAGATACGCGAGTAGGTCTAGGATCTGCTCCTTGTCCCGTGAGTTGAGTAGTCCCATGGGCATGATGGAGATCGTCGAGGGACGACGCGAAACGATGGTGCTCTTGGCAACATTCTCCACCTGTGCCCCGTTGGGGCCTGTCTGAATTTTCACCGTTTCATTGTCCTCCGCGAGGATCAGTCCCGTCACTACGTTGTCATCCTCAAGTTGCAACGTCACGTTTCGGTATTTCTCCTCAATACCACGTGAGGGCTCGAGAATTTCCTGCAAGACTGCTTTCGCATCACCTTTATATTTATTGACGACATCGACGAGATTCGGGCCACGGTTGATCCCCTCTTTTCCTATTTGATGGCACTGGGCACAGGCCAGGACAGTGAACTGCTGCTTAGCATTGTCAAAGCTCCGATGCTGGCCCGCTCGCTTGAAGTCGGCATCGGTGAAGTCGCTGATTTTCCACTCCGTGACCTTCACTACCGGTTCGGGATTCTTGGCCAGAAACTCGGCGGCATTCTCTGCAACGATGAGGACGCCGCGCATGATGAGGTGGTGCCCTGGGAAGGAACATATGTACGGATAGGCTCCCGGCAATTCCGGAGCGGTGAACTCGATGACTTGTTCCTCGCCCAAATCTACCAACTTGCTGGCCCAAAGAATGTCGGTGCTTTCGGGGACGTAGCTGACATCGAAGCCCCTGGCCCCCAACTCCATCGCCTTCACGCCTACCTCGTCGGCCTTGCCGGGCTTTACCAGCAAAATGTTGTGTGGCATGAAATCGTTGTTGGCGAAGGTAAGCTTGACCTTCTTGCCTGGCTTTACTGCTAGCTGCTTCACGTCATACATCATCCGTTCTCGGACGGTGCCGATGCGGATGGTGGTCAGTTCAGGTGTGTCCGAGAGTATGCCGGACTTTTGCTGGGCAGCTTCGGCCTCCTCGGCGATGACGCCACCGCGGAAGGATGCTTCGACGTTGAACCAGAGATGCTTGACGGTCGCGGCGGCGAGGCGTGCGTGGGGCTCGGGAGACGCCAGGAGTTGTCCGAGAAGTCGAAGGTTGCGAACGTTGTGCTGCTGGTGAACCCACAGCGCTTCGAGGAGAGGATGTGCATCGTCCTTCTTTTTGGGGTCGAACTGCTTCATCCACTCCTGAGTGGCAGCGATGACGTCCTTGCTGTCGCGGCCGCTAAGTTCGATGCGAGTCCGGTGACGCACTCCATCGGTTGGGTGCTTAAGGTTTTCGAGCAACACCGGGATCGGTGCGTTTGCGAGAGCGACGGGCGCTTGCAATGGGCGACCGATGGCCGTCATGCGATAAATGCGACCATGGGAGTGGTCGCGGTTGGGGTCGCGGACGTTGTGCTGCATGTGGCCGATGATGGCGTTGTGCCAGTCGGCGATATAGAGCGCCCCGTCCGCCCCAAAGATCGCGTCGGACGGTCGAAAGTTTTTGTCGCCACTCATCATCAGACCGCGTGATTTTTCTTCGGTCTTGCTGCCGTCGGCGTTGACTGTGATGACGGTAAGCTCATCGCCGGCTGGCTCGCCCCAGACTGCTCCGGTCTCGGCGTTGCGATCAAGGTGGTAGTGTTTGATGCCGAGGAAGCCGATGACGTTGCAGATCAAGAAGTCCCCTTGCATCGACTTGGGGAAGTGTGTGCTCGACACAATCTCGCTCGCCGTGACCGGTCGCACTTCCTTTTTCAAAAGCTCTACCATTTTGAAACCTTTGTCAACGGGCCGCACATGGTAAGCGCGACCACCCGTGCCGTCGGTGGCGTATTGATTGCCCCAGTGATCAAATGAGGTACCGTGCGGGTTCGGCGAGTTTTCTGCGTGCATCGAAATAGTGAAGCGACGCGGATCGAAGCGATACATGGCGGACGCGGTGGAATTCAGCGACGGTCCCCACGGATGCTCGTAGTTGTGCTGCATGAACACGCCGCTCTGCCAGTAGATTGCGCCATCTGGGCCGTAGGTGAGGTTGTTGGCGCCATGGTGTGTGTCGGAGGTGTCTAGGCCTTGCAGCATGACGATGCGTACGTCGGCTTTGTCGTCGCCATCGGTATCCTTTAGGTAGATCAATTCGGACATGCAGGTCACGAGTACGCCGTTGTTCCAAAACTCAAAGCCGAGTGGATTCTGCACTTTCGCGAACTCGGTAACACGATCAGCACGTCCGTCTTGGTCGTCATCGTGGCAAATAAGCAAGGCATCATTCATCGGCTTGAGCGGCTCCCACTTTGGGTAGGTCGGCCACACTGCGGCCCAGATGCGACCTGGGATATCCAACTGCAATTGAACCGGATTCGCGAGTTGTGGAAATCGCTCTTCATCGGCAAACAGGTTGACCTCGAACCCCTTGGCGACCGCCATATATTGAATGCCTTCTTGGCCGCTGATGTAGTTAAGCCTGCCTTCCTTTTGCGCGCTCGAACTCTTGCTGCCACCGCCAACATTGGAAACAACGGGAACAGGCGCGGGTACGTTGCTATCATCGACCTTCCACTCCCTGCCCTGCGCAAGTGACCAGATGCGCGGGTCGCGATTTGTGGTCATGACATCGAGCATGGATAACTCATGTTGCAGGACGACAGCGTTGTTTTGACCATCGGTAAAGGTGAGCGTCGAACGGCCACCCCAAACGTCGTTGCCATCCGAGGCGCGGTAGCGGTTGCGCCAATGCATGTCTTTGTCTTGTACCGCAGCCCGCAGTGGTTCGAGGGATGGCGATGAGCTGACTTGTTTTCCAAGCAATGCCTTGGCGATGACCTCAGCCAGTTGACGATCACCTTCTTCCGTGAGATGCACGCCATTGATCGTGAGTGGGGTTTTGCTCGCCTGAAAAAGCGCGAGGGAGGGATGGAAGAGATCGACGAAGCCAACGCCCGCTTCTTTTGCAGCGGCTTCGGTCGCTTGCGTGTAGGCTTCGAGTTGCACGTTGTGCGACTTGCCATCGGGTACGTTAGCGTTATGCGTATCCTCATGAGCGATGGGGCTGAACAGAACGATGCGTGGGAATGATTTTCCATTGGCCTTGGAACCTCGCGTCTTCTTCACAAAATCCACGAGCTTCTTTCGATGCTCATCCGCTTTGGTAACGCCATCGAAGGATTCGTTGTAGCCGAAGAAACCGAATACAACATCCGCCTTTACATGTCGCAGATAATCCGTCATCGACGTCGCCCCCTTGCTGCGTGGGAACGAGTCTGGGCGATCACCGCTCGCGCTCATATTGCGAAATCGCAACTGCTGCGCAGGCATCGCGCTTTGCAAGAGCGTCTCCATCCAACCATCGTGTTGAAAACGATCTGGCAAGCCATTCCCGAGGATAGCTACGACATCGCCGTTGCTAAACGCAAAGGTCGTCGGATCTTGGTAGTCCGATGGCACTTCGACCAGTGTTGGTCCGCTGGGTTCAACCGCCTTGGGTTTTTCCTTTTTCTTTTCCGCCATGGCTTCTCGCGATCCGCTCCCGGCGGGCTGGCCCGGTTTGCCATCATACGTGAGGTAAACCAAATTGCCTTGGTTCTTTACCTCTATTCGCATCGATTCCGGTGCAGCAACAGCGCTCACACGGAAGACCTCCTTTCGATTTTCATCAAGCAGCGTCAATGTGAACCCGTCCAACCGAGCCGCCAACGATCCGCGATTCCAAATGCCGACGGATTCCACGTCCACCGACTTTCCAAGATCCAGCTCCCACCACGGGTTGGTCGAACCCGCATTGGATGTGTGTGTCTGTCCTTTTTTTCCAAAGTCGGAATCTTTGTTTCCATCTGTCGCACGTGCGGCCACAGCATCGCCGTTCGAGCTCGACTGTGTCGCTTTCCCACTCGGCGCGATGTTCTTGCCGCCGCTAATCACTTCCACCTCCGCAAGCGTGAGGATGCGTTTTTCGCCTGGCAACTCGATTCGCAGGAAGCGTGCTGGTTTGCCAGTAATGAGTGGTGCTACCACCGGCGAACCGCCTTGGATGAGGTGAGCGGCACTGGTCCTACCTGTGTTGAATATGGCCATACCTGTGTTGAATAGGAGTGCCATGAGGAATGCGGTTCGGATGTGATTCATGTTCATTTCATGAGACGGGTACTGTTCAGACGGCCATGACGCAACTTTGATGGATATATCTTAACCATAATTTGTCGAGTCGACGGGGTGACCCCGCATTGCAGGGTGGAATTGATCAACGGTTCGTATTAGACTGGGTTCAACCAAACCGACATTGTCTCTTCGGACCAGTATCTATGATCCCTGAAAGGAAGAAGATTTCGGATCGAAAGTGTCGCTTCCGATCGCTCGTGGTTGAGTCCCTAGAGTCTCGCTACCTCCTGGCAAACGTTGACATTTTAGCGGACGAGGCCCCTTCGCCGGCTTGGTTTGCTTCGGCCCATAGGAAGGAATCGATGTCGTCAGATGTCGGCTTCGGTCCAGGGCCGTCGCAAGCGGAATTGCGATTTGTCGGTCCTCGAGCGGCCGTACAGGCCGAATGGGTCATTCAATTGACGGCAGACGCGTCCGCACACCTCGGTTCGTTCTCAAGCATCGATCGGCTTCTCCAAAGTGCCGGAGTTGATTTCGAAGCGATTCGAGGTCTCGGGCTTCGAGGCCTCGTACACGTTCGAACTTATGCCACGACGGCATCGGCTACAGAATCCGCCTTGCTGTCGAACCCTTATATTGCATCGCACGAAGTCAATACGCTTTTCCGCAGCGCTTTTTCACCAAACGACACGGACTTTTCTAGCCTCGTGGGTCTTCACAATGTCGGTCAGTTTGGGGCGTTGCCGGACGCAGACATCGATGCGGTCGAGGCGTGGGATAGTTCGACAGGGAGCCCATCGGTTGTGGTCGGTGTGATCGATTCGGGGATCGACGCGACGCATCCTGATCTCTATCTCAACATATGGATCAATCAGGGAGAGATTGTCGAGCCGCTTCGTTCTAAGCTGGTGGACACAGACCTCGATGGACTAATTACGTTCTACGATCTCAACGCGCCTGCCAATGCGAGTTTTGTTCGCGACCTCAACTCCAATGGATACATCGATGCCATCGATCTATTGCGGGATCCATCTTGGACAGACGGATTGGATACCGATCGCAACGGATTCATTGATGATTTTTTCGGATGGAATTTCCGCGATGGAACGAGCGAATCGTTTGCTCCTAATAATCCGTCGGACATTCTCGGCCACGGCTCGCACGTCGCCGGTACCATTGGAGCGATAGGGAACAACGAAAGAGGTGTTACCGGAGTCAACTGGAAGACATCCTTGATGTCGCTGAAATTCTTGGATCAGAACAATCAGGGTGACACGGCCTCTGCGATCGCAGCGATCAACTATGCGACCATGATGAGAACACAGTACAACACCAATGTGCGTGTATTGAATAGCAGTTGGGGGCAACCAGGCAGCCCCAACACTGTCCTGCGAAATGCGATCCTGTCCGCTGGCGAGGCTGGCATTCTCGTTGCCGCAGCGGCAGGGAATGGAAACGTCCTTGGCCAAGGCGTCGACAACGACAGAACACCGTTTTACCCAGCCAGCTATGACTTGGAGAATATCGTGACTGTCGCCGCCAGCGATGGAAACGATCGGCTTGCCCCCTTTTCCAACTTTGGCATCAGCTCTGTCGATATCGCTGCGCCCGGCGTAGGAGTCCGAAGTACTTTGCCGGGCGGTCGCTATGGCGACGCAAACGGTACCAGTATGGCGGCTCCGCTTGTCGCAGGAACGGCCGCCCTCCTATGGTCTGTGTTACCGCAAGCGTCCGTAACAGAAGTGCGAAGAGCCCTTCTGGAATCCGTGGACCTGAAACCAGAGTTCATAAATTCCGTTTCGTCAGGAGGACGTCTAAATGCGTTCTCCGCCCTGCAGTCTACGATTTTTGCTCCCGTTGCAGAGGTGGTTACGGCAACGAACGTCGTCTCCAGCGGTGGCGATTCACATGAGATTACCGTCCGATACACCGACAGGAACGGTTTGAATACGAACTCGATCGGTGATGATGATCTTTTGGTCAGCCATCAATGGGGCAACCGTGAAACCCTGCCCGTAATCCTGAAAGCGAGTTCGATTCAATCCGCGAACAATGGTACGTCTGTCACTGCCACTTACATCCTAACGCCCCCCGGCGGTACATGGGATCCGCTGGACTTCGGCGCGTATTCGATTTCGACCGTCGCCGGTTCTGTTTTGTCTCAAAGCAAAGCGATTCCCATTCGCAGTCAAGCGATCGGCCGCTTTGATGTCAAGATTATCGACCCATCCATTGTGTATGTGGACTCGTTTTTCGACGCGAACGGAAATTCATCGCTTCGCCATGCAATCGAGATCGCAAATGGAGAGCCCAGCGTTCCACGCACCATCCTTTTGGAAGGCGGGCGATATGCGATCGAAATCCCTTATCTTTCCGATCCCGGTTTCAACTTCTTCCGTGCAGACCCAAATCAGTTTTGCACTTCAACCCAATCAGAGACCAGTTGGTCCTCGCCTGCGTTTGGCGATTTTGATATTTTGGGTAATGTCACGATCGTTGGAGACCTACCCAAGAGCACCGTGATCGATGCACAAGGATTAGACCGCGTCTTCAAGGTTCACCCAGGTGCTTCCTTGTCCTTGAAGCGACTGACCGTAGCCGGTGGTGTTTCCCCTCCATTGCAAGGTGGTGGCGGAATCTTATCGGCAGGCATATTGAATCTAGACCAAGTTCATATTCGAAACAACGCCGCGCTCGGGACCTCAAACGGACCATCCGATGAGCTAAATCGGGGTGGCGGCATCGCCGTTTGGGCGGGAGATCTCAACATCTCTCAATCTCGTATCTCAGAAAACCAAAGCGACATTGGCGGCGGACTAATGCTGTGCGGCAACACCGAAGCGGTCATAAATCAAACTACCATCGATAACAATCGCGGCGGTGGTGTTGTTTCCTATGCCTCTACGGACGCCCGGATTGAGAACAGTACCGTTGCATCCAATTTTGGTGGTGCCATTCAAAGTCGCGCCCGCGACTTTGACGGTGGGTCTGCCATAAGTTACTCGCCCACGATCAGTCGCGATGGCCAACGCGTTTCGTTTCTGTCGAATGCAAACAATCTTGTTCCAAAGGACACAAACAACTCAACCGATGTGTTCGTGACCAGTCTTGGCGACGACATAGTCGAACGCGTGAACGTCTCGTCTGCAAATCAGCAAGCGAATAGCCCAAGCGAAGCTGCCGCCATCAGCGGCGACGGTACTACGGTGATTTTCTACTCTGCCGCGAACAATCTAACTACCGGCGACGATGCGTTCTCGAAAGACCTCTTCGCACGTTCGCTTGCGAGCAAAACAACTACGCTGGAAAGCCCGTCCGTGCCCGCCAGTCGTGACACCAGGGGAATCCCTGCCATCAGCGATAACGGACAATTGCTCGTTTATCAACAAGCGATCGCGGACGACGCCGTCAATGGTTGGGGCGTGTTTGTCACGGATCGTAGTACCGCATCGATCCAGCGACTGGATCTTACGATCCACTCCCAAGCCGTCAACATATCCTTCTTGAACTCGAACTCCGTCAGTGGAGATGGTCGATTCATCGCGTTGGCATCCGAAGTAAGCGGAACTTTGGACGGAACTTTCCATGACATCTTCGTCTATGATCGCCAAGCAAACGCGCTGAATATGCCGGCTCTGCGTCTCCACAACACAACATCGAATGGCTCTAACTTCGACCCTGTGTTTAACTTCGATGGCCGCTTCCTCGCGTTCACTTCGGACGACTCGCAGCTCGTTTCGGGAGATTCCAACCAGGCCGCAGACATCTTCGTCTACGACCAGACTCTGCAACAGCTTCGCCGCATCAACCTTGCAAGCAACGGCTCCCAAGCCGATCAACCCAGCTCAAGCCCTGCGATCAGCAGCGATGGCAGGTTTGTTGCGTTCAGTTCCCTCGCAACCAACCTGGTTCCAGGCGACAGCAATTCCGCGTCCGACATCTTTGTGGTCGACAGAACGACAGGAAACGTCGAGCGAGTCAGTATGGCAAGCGATGGATCACAAGCGAACGGTGCAAGCTTTTCGCCCTCGATCAGCGGTGACGGTCGATATATCGCGTTTGAGTCCGAGTCGAACAACCTGGACGCGGGTAACAGTAGCCATCGAGGCACCGTCGGCCCATCGAATCGTCAAGTTTACGTATTCGATCGAATTGCCAAAACCGTTCGTTGTGTATCCGCCTTCAGTCAAATGTCGACGGTACATTTAAACAGTTCGACTCTTGCCTACAACACAGGCGACGAGACGATTTCTGGCAATGTAACTTCGAGCAACAGTTTGTATGCTGGCAACTTCACCGCATTCGATTTTGGCTCCAAGACAGCATCGTTGGGTAACAACGTCCTAGCATCGGCAAGCTCGCGAGAGAGCTTGCACCCCCAAGATATCCTGGCAAGGGATGCTGTGAGCAAGCTTGGGCCATTTTCATCCATTGACGACCTGCCACCTGGCTATCCATTGCTCCTTGGTAACCCGGCTATTGACGCCGCATCAAGCGAACGCATTGGAACTTTGGATCAATGGAATCGTCTCCGAATTCGCCCAGATGCGGGCGCCTTGGAAGCGGTTTCCGCATCCGCGACTGGCTCCATTTTCGTTGACCTGAATTCCAATCTTCTCAGGGACAGCAATGAAGTTGGACTAGCGGACATAACTGTCTTTCTCGACGCAAACGGCGATGGAATAAACCAGTCCAGCGAAATCGCATCGGTGACTGCCGGCGGGTCGTTAGCAACCGTCAGCAATAGCGATCGAGGGGAGTTCTCGTTTCGCAATATTCCCCCAACGAAACAGAACTTTCGCGCGATGGTTCCGGACGAGTGGCAGGCGTCGGCCGAACCATTATCCATGGTCGGAATCGGCGCAGTCCAAGGAAACGGTAACAGCACACTGCCTGCAATCAGTCCAAGCGGTCGCGTTATCGCATTTCTATCCAATGCAAGCAACTTGGTCGCAGGCGATGGCCCCAATCCAAACGTCTTCGTTTACTCACGTGACGAGCAATCGTTGGAGCGTTTGCCCCATGAGGGAATGAATTTGCGAGTTCTCTGCATTTCGGGTGAACAAGATCAATTCGTATTGCTACGCGACGATACGTCCGTGTTTCTATATGATCGAAAAACCAAAGTATTGGAGCCCGTCAGTCTTACCAACTCGGGCGAACTCGCGAACGGGTATAGCGACAACGCATCGGCCAATCAGGATGGTAATTGGATTGCCTTTTCCTCGTTCGCAAAAAACCTTGTCCCTAACGACAGCGATGATTTTTCTGATATCTTTCTTTTCCATCGGGCGGCTAAGTCCGTCATCAGTGTCACTCTGGCTGCCAATAGTGTTCAAGGCAACAACGATAGCGAAGAACCAAGCATCAGCAGCGACGGCCGATTCATCGCTTTCGTTTCCGATGCAAGCAATTTGGTTGAAGAGGATCGCAATGGTCTGTCGGACATCTTTGTTTACGATCGAATCCATGGTTCTATTCGACGTGTGAACGTGTCGGGCGATGGTTCCGAAAGCAATGGGTTTTCTTATCCGCCATCCATCAGCGGCAATGGTCGGTTTGTTGTTTTTCAATCCTTGGCAAGCAATCTAGTTGCCGGAGATACGAATGCAGCGAGCGACTTGTTTGTAGTAGACGTACAGACGTCTGCCATCGAAAGATTGGAAATCCCGTTCAAGGCAACCTCACAAGCTGTCAATTATCGTCCAAGCATTAGCGAGGATGGACAATACATTGTGTTCGAAGCATACAACTCGATCGTAGCTCCGAGCGACACATCGTTGACCAAGAGTGTTTTTGTTTACGATCGATTCACATCGCAGTCACCGACGGGATCTCCATCTCAACCCTTGGCTTCGCGTTTCAAGCGAATTAGCCAGCCGAGTTCTGGACAGGCGAACAATGGAGACAGCGTTCGTGCTGCGATCAGCAAAGACGGACGGACCATCGCCTTTCAATCCACAGCGAACAACTTGGTCGTGAACGATACGAATCAGTTCAGCGATATCTTCACCGCTCCCAATCCATTTGAGAGCGCGAGCCGAAGTGTTACGCTCCAAGTAGGACAGGAGCTCACGGCATTAACCATCGGACTTTCGCCCAAAACAGGCAGGCTGAGCGGCACGCTCTTTAACGACGTGAGCGTTGACGAAGTATTCGATCTCGGCGACCCCGGACTGGCTGGCTGGACGGTCTATCTCGATGTCAACAACAATGGCCGTCGGGATGGCGATGAGCCGATTGCAATGAGCAACGAGAATGGCAGCTACTTGTTTGAGGATGTGCCATCCTTCCGAGAATATAGTGTCGGCGTGGAAACTCCATTGGGTTGGGTACAAATGACTCCCCTGCCCAACACCAACGGATCACGAGTGTTTTTGCCTGCAGCCGGAAACATCGATCAACGGAATTTTGGATTTGCGCCCCGCGGATCGACCGGGCAATCTGAGAATGCAAGGATCGAGGGGAGGGTATTCACGGACTCAAACCAAGATGGAGTGCAACAAGCCAACGAACCTGGGAATCCAGGTGTCGAAATCTATCTCGATCTCAATGCAAACGAACGTCGGGATTTTGACGAACCACGGAATGTTTCGGATTCACTGGGAAACTATTCCTTTTCAAGTCTCGGCAGTCGCAGCTATACCGTTCGCGCCCTGTTAGGTGAAGGGAATCAGCTCACCTCCCCTATAGGCAATAAGTTTTCGTCCGTGGAACAAGCTTTCTCGTCGAGCTCGACCGTTTTGTCAAAACCCCAGGATGTCATCGTCGAGGATTTCGATGGTCTCAATGGTCCAGACATCGCCGTTGCATTGTATTCCGGAAACTCGATCGTTATCCAGTTGAATGACGGGCAGGGAGGTTTTAGCTCAACCCCCATCACAGTGAACATCGCACCCAACGGCAAAGGTCCGGTTGCCATGGCGAGCGGCAATCTGAACGGACCGATCGCGAAGGACCTCGTGGTTGCAAATGCGCTCAATAGTACGATTTCAGTTTTTCTCGATTTCGACGGCACTGGCTTCAAATCTTCATCGTTGCTAAGCGTTGATGCAATGCCTACGAAAATCGTGCTTGCCGATATCGATTCCGACTCGGATCTCGATATCGTCGTGGCATCTCAAACTACAAATGCCACAGGTCTTTTGAAGATCTATCTAAACAATGGCCAAGGAGTGTTCACCTCGGGTGCGTCGATTTCCTCGGGGGGGAAACGTCCTATGTCGATGGTCATTCAAGATTTGAATCGCGATCAAGTTCCCGACATTGCGATCGCCAATCAAGGAGACTTTGGACGAGCGAACGACAACGGAAACGTCTCAGTGATCCTTGGTCTTGGGAACGGAGGATTCGCGCCCGTGACTACGTACCTTGTTGGAGCTGGCCCGCTGGGGATCGACGCGAGCGACCTTAACGGGGATGGGTTCCAGGACTTGGTGGTTGTCAACTTTTCCGTGAATACGGCCTCCGTTCTTCGAGGAAGCGCAACAGGTTCGTTCACGGTTCTTTCCGAGCAATTGTCGGTTGGTCAAGGGCCCGTGCAAGTCTCTTTGTTCGATATCGACGGCGATCAAGACAACGACATTCTTGTTTCGAATCTACGTTCCAGATCGCTCTCGATTCTGCGAAATCGGCTGAGTCAGGAGGGGTCTGAAAATCCAAACAGCATGTTGTTCGAGCCTGCGGAGAGTTTTGGTGTCGCGCAAATTGCGACTGGCCCTCGACTGGTGTTTGCAGCCGGAGATTTCGATCGATCTGGGACTGTCGATTTGGCACTTATGAACAGCGAAAGCAATTCTCTCACGATCCTTAGCAACGAATGGATTGACGGCGCGCATCGAATCCAAGTCACCGGAGTCGGTACCACCAATGAAAAGAATTTTGGCATTCGGTCGGAGATTTTGAAGCCTAGCATGGACCCGTTTATCAGTCCAATCGAAGTACTTGAGGACGCTTCGCCACTCTCCATTTCGATGACCGGCATCAAGCAAGGACGGGTCGTTGGTCCACCTCTTCGAGTGACTGCGTTCAGCTCGAATCCCTCGGTTGTTCCGCATCCGAGCGTCGCCTACACAGAGGGCTCAACCACCGGTCGCCTTGCGTTTGCAACATTCAAGGATGCGCAAGGCCAAGCGATACTAAGCGTTGTGGTTCGTGACGCGGGTGCGGATGGTCAATTCGACACGAGCGACGATGGGACTATTGAAAGAACCGTTTTGGTATCCGTGAAGCCTGTGAATGATCCGCCATCGATCGTTCTACGTGGAAATCAGATCATCACTCAAGGTTCCAACCTGCGAACGGTTTTGAGTTTTGCGACCGCGTTTCGGCCGGGTGGTGGAATCGACGAACAATCCCAATCCATTGCTGAGTTTATCGTTACAAATGATCGAACGGACCTTTTCCTGAGTCAGCCAGCAATCGACAATGATGGGAATTTGCGATACCAACCGTCGCTCACTGGATCGGGCGCTGCGAAAATCGGGGTCCAAGTCCGAGACAATGGAGGTACCGATTCGGGGGGACTCGATCGATCCTCGCTTCAATTCTTTCAAATTTTCGTAACCGACCTAGCGGATGGAGACATCGATTTCGGTGATGCCCCCACGGCCGCACAATCGCGTCTTGCAGCCAGCTATCCCACTCAACTGAAAGACAACGGTGCTCGACATCGAACGGGGCAGTTGTATCTAGGCTCGCTGGTCGACGCTGAGCAGGATGGACAACCAACGCACGGTGCTTTAGGAGATGATCAGAAGATAGACGATGAAGACGGAATTAGCTTCGCCGTTACCGCCATGTCATCCCCAATTGTGCCAACGATCGCCAGCCTCGTTGCCATTGCATCAGCAAATTCCAAGCTCGACGCTTGGATCGATTTCAATCAGGATGGGGATTGGAGCGATAGCGGTGAGCAGATTCTTGCAGCCGCTTCCGTAACGACCGGACGCAACTTGATCGGTTTTACCATTCCTGCCGGATCCAAAGCTGGAATGACCTATGCGCGGTTTCGATTGAGTTCATTGGGCGGGCTTGGAGTTACCGGTCTGGCCGAAGATGGCGAGGTAGAAGACCATCCGATTCAAATCCTCGATACTCAGGAAACAAGTACCCTCACTCTGTTCGAATCGGAGCTTGGTCAACACGAGCTTTTCGTCACGGGAGGCTCGCTCGTGGTTCTTTCCCAGGGTAAACCGATTTTTAGTGGGCCAGCTTCCAATATCGAACGAGTCTTGCTGGTGACGTCTACGGGGCAATCGCGATATGCGATCCAACTCCCCATGACAAACCTCTTCGGAACACTTCAGTTTGTTGACTCGAGTTCTCCTATTACGATTTCCACATCAGAGCCCAAGTTGAATCTTGCAGGCTTTCCGACAGGCTCACTTTACGGAATTCGCACGTTAGACTTTTCCGTAGCCGTCCCCCAAGTGCTTCAGATAAACGTCGCAAGTATCGGAGCATTCAACTCGGACAAATCCGTCCGCATCGTACTGGGTGACCAAGACACTATCGAAAGTAGTCTTGGCTGGGTTCTCGAGACGCGACTGCTTGAACAAGGCAAACTCGTTCACGTTTTCAAGCAATCCAATTCTTTGGTTCGAATGGAAAGTTCACTGCCGTGGCAGAATCCAATCCATCGGCTCGATGCGGATGGCGACGGGATAGTCTCACCATTGGATGTCCTCGTGATCATCAATCACCTGAATCGCTCTTCCGGATCGAATACCCCCGGCAACCTTCCACTTTTTGACCCGAGCCACCCCAAGGCACAGCACTTCGTTGATACCAATGGCAGCAACAACAGCGAGCCTTTGGACGTCTTGGTTGTGATCAACCACTTGAACCAGCGCGATACATCGGGTGAAGGGGAGTCTAGCTTGCAACGCAATAGACGTGATCGTTTGCAAATTAGTGCAATTTTGGAGATGTATCCTGAATTGCCGGACGAAGACGTAGGAAGGTCTCCATGAACCGGCGACGAGAGGAGCAAATTCAAGTCGGGCTCGTTGCCGTCCAAGAAGGACTGATCACAGACGCAGTCTTTCTCTCTGCGGTCGGCGAATGGCTCAAGGACAACTTAAGATCACTCGACGAAGTGCTTCTAGCGCAAGACTCCTTGTCCGTGGAAAACAAAAAAGCCATCGTCGACCTGTTTGGGGCTAATACACCCAAGTACGCCGATCCAACCAGGGAAGAACCTCGGAGAGAGATCTCCAACGAGGACATAGACAAGATAAGACCACTTTTAAATGAGCTCTCTCGATTCGAAGCGGAAGAGCTCAAGGGAGTGGAACCGACAGCACCCTATGTTCACGCCGTCGATACACCGGAACCAACGAATAAAAATCGAGGTGAGAGAAACAGGTTCCGCATCATCAAAGCGCACAAGAAGGGCGGACTCGGGGTTATCTTTATCGCACAGGATTTGCAGCTCAATCGAACGGTTGCTTTGAAGCAGATTCTAGGTGTTCATGCAATTTCAGGTTTGATGCAAGAGAAATTTTATCAGGAGGCTGAGGTGACCGGCCAACTCGAGCATCCTGGTATCGTTCCGATTTATGCATTGGGCGTCGACGACCTAGGCAAACCTTTCTATGCCATGAGGTTTGTTTCGGGCGTCGACTTCCTCCAACGAATTCGGGAATTCCATGCTGCAAACGATTCATCCTTCGGGAGTTTGGATGGCATTCCCCTTAGGCAGTTGCTGCGTCGGTTTCTCGACGTGTGCAATGCGATTGAGTTCGCCCACTCACGCGGAGTGCTTCATCGCGATTTAAAGCCTGCCAACATCATGCTTGGCTCACACGGAGAAACGTTGGTCGTTGATTGGGGATTGGCCAAGGTACTGTCCAATGATGTGGTCGGTCTAAGTGAGAAAAAGGAGAATGCAGATCCATCGCAGAGTCGTATTTGGCTGAGCGGATTGACTGGGCAGACCAAGATGGGTGATTTCGCAGGGACCGTCGCCTATTCCGCGCCTGAGCAACTAACCGGACAAATCTCACGACTCTGTCCTCAATCGGACGTGTTCAGCTTGGGGGCGATTCTCTACGAGTTGCTGACAGGCGTAGCGACCGTTACCGGGCGCGATGAAAAGTTAGGCATGGCGGAGTTCGTGGCTCAAGTGTTCGAAAGAATTAAGGACGGGCTCGTTCCATTGCCGAGTTCAATACACAGCGGAGTTCCCAAGCCGCTCGAAGCGATTTGCTGTAAGGCAATGTCGTTTGCTATTGCAGATCGATATGCAAGTGCGAGGGAGCTCAGTGCAGATGTGGAACGCTGGCTGGCCGACGAACGAGTCCTTGCGTACGAGGGTCGCGAACCGCTCATCGAGCAAGCGGGACGACTCTTGAGACGTCACCGAAGCTGGACGGTTGCCATAGGCACATCGCTGGTGTTGGTGACACTGCTTACGCTGGTTGCAAGCTACTGGGTGAACCGTGCGAGGTTGGCCGAGTCGCAGGCTAAGACGGCGGCCAACGAGTTCAAGAGCGATGCGGTCGACCGCTACCGGATCGCCAAGGAAGCGATCGACTTTCTGACCGTGGGGAGCGAGTCACTCAAAGACTTCTCCGCAACCAAAAATCTTCAAAAAAGATTCCTGCAAGCGGCTGCAGCGGATTACAAAAAACTCAGTCAGAATACGAGTCAAGATCCCGAGCTCGAGCTGGAACGCGTGCGGGCTGTCGTTCGCCTCGGTGATATTTCGCATTTGCAAGAAAATGTGGCCGAAGCTCATGAGCATTACCAAGCCGCAATTGCATTGTTAAAAGATACCGCTCCGAATATCGAGAAACACAATCCGAACGCAACGCTCTCGACAGTGGAATTGACCCGGGCGATCGAACTTGGGCGAATCTATTCTAGAATTGGCTTGGCCCGTGACAACGAAGGCAATGTAACCGAAGCCAGAGCCGAGTTTGATCGCGCCGTCGCACTCTTCCGTTCCCTTGAGACGAAGCATGCCGCCTCAGATTGGTTGAGCATCAACCTAGCGGTCGCACTTTCGAATCGAGGAAGCACGGAGCAGAGGCAGCGAAACGATGACGACGCGATCAAGTGGCTGCAAGAAAGCATAGAGTACTTCGATCGAGCCTATGCGGGAGGTGAATCCAAATTCGTCTTGAGCGGCATCAGGACGCGAGAGAGCCTCGGACGAGCGTTCCGAGGGCTTGGGGAAAAAAAGGAAGCGGACTTGCATTTCGAACAAGCAGAAACAACTCTGTCGAAATTGATTGCATCCGATCCACAAAATCCTGATTTCCTCGAAGCTCTGGCGAGTCTGCTTGTTTCGCGAGCGGTCGCCGAACGCGAACAAGGTGCATTGCGAACCGCCAAGACGAAACTAGATGAGGCGGCCAAGGTGTACGATCAACTACGAAAAGCCTGGCCGGACAGCCTCGACTACGCTGAACAAGCGGCGATCGGTTTCGCAGACCAAGGTCTAGTATTGCTTGAGCAAGGTGAGGCAACAAGTGCGTCTGAGAAATTCAAGGAAGCCGGAATGCAACTGGAAGAGTTAATGGCGGACTACACAACAGTCCAGCGTTTTCGAGCCGAGTTTGCTTCCGCATTGAGCGGCTTGGGGCAATCGCAAGCAGAGTCGAGCACCGATCTCGAACTACCTAAACGGGCGCTCGAAAGCAGTATCGACCAGTATAGCCTACTGTGCGACTCTGCAATTCATCGAGAGGAAGCCGACTACTACACGGAACTGAAAGCAGGCGTCCTCAGTCAACTTGGGCAACTGCTGTACTTGCATCATGACACCATAGAAAGTAGGAACTCGTTTGAGGAATCCATCGCGAGTCTCGAACGAGTCGTTGCAACGCTTGCCGCAAATAAGAATCGAGAGTCACTCGCAACGCGGGATAATCTGGCATACGCCTATTGGCGAAGGGGGCTACTAGAACACGAAAATCGTCAAAAGGATGTTGCCGTTCAATGCTTTGCAAAAGCGATTGGAATATGGAAAACTTTGTCCGAAGTCAATCGATCACCAGTCTATACCCATCGTTTAGCAGACAGCTATTTGCAATGCCCAGAAGTGTCACTCCGAGATTACCCAGCCGCCTTGGAACTTGCCCAACGAAGTTGCGGAGTGGTCGCTGAAAATCGAGCTTTTGCATGCACCTATGCGGAAGCATTGATTCGCAACGGCAAAGCCAACGAGTGCGCACTTGTTCTCGGAGAGATCAAAGATTCACATGGTTCGTGGAATGCATTTGATTATGTGGTCCAAGCCAAAATGCATATTGCACAGAATGAGCCTGAATTCGCCAAACAGTCGATTGAGCGGGCCCAAGAATGGGCGACGAAAAACCGACCGATGAATCTTGATATTCAACGGCAGATCCAAGAGACAGTTTCTAGCGGAACAGCCCAAGCTGTCCGGTGAAGATTCGCAAATTGATTGGGAAGTCACAGGCTGGTTCCTGTTGTGGCACCGCATGAAACACAATGGCGCGAAGGCGCGAAGACGCAGGGACGCGAGGACTGGAAATCATTTCCTTCGCGACTTGGCAGATAGGCGTTTTAGGCAAAATGTGCCGGCAGTAACGATTTTTCTGGCAGAGATTGCGGATTATGCCGATGAAATGAGGGATCCGTTTTTCGCCTGACTTCGTCTGCTGGGACTTTTCAAGAATGCATCGCTATCCTACGAATGCGTTCTTTCCGCGATTGGGACTTGCTCTCCGAGTCGCCATTCTTTCGATCGCCGGCCTTGCCAGTCCGGCGACGGCTCAAGAGAGTTCGATTTCCGACTCGGAATCCACTCGCAACCAATACTCAGCAGTTAAAACGTACCGTTTAACGGACAGTCCTAGCGGCATCCGTATCGTTTGCGTGGACGATATGGATGCCCATATCACGGATATGCCACAGGTCGTCCCCGCCTCGATGCTCCAGCAAACGCCCATGCTAGAGCCTCGCATATCAGTATCAGCAGACACTCGCAATCCAAGTTTCAGCAACGAAAGACGTTCCACTGCGTCGGCAACTTCGAATTCCACGCGTCCAGACGCCACACGCACTTCGTTCTTCGGAACGAGAGATCGCGTCTCTAACGCAGAAGCGTTGCCAAAAGCTTCGACCGATTTGGGGGATTTGCTCAAAAAGTCACCGTCCGCATTAAGCGTGGGCGTTCAATCCAAAACACCGATCATTCACGACCCTCGCATTCGCGGTTCTCGCGTCGGTTCGCTGGCTGCGTCCGGCTCGCACTGGGTACCTGCGCGGGCCGACATCGATACGATCGTGAGCAAGTTTGATTCGCGACAAGTGGAATCGACCGACATCACGCCCGGTCCGTACACTTCGCTCCTCGGTCCAGGCTTCGCCTTCACAGAGGTTCAGTTGTGGCAATCGCCACGTTATCGAAATGGCATCGAAGCGCATGGCGAAACCGATGCGGAATTTCGAGCGAACGGGAACCAGTTCTTTGGCCAACAAAGCGTCTTATTGGGATCGTCGAACTGGGGCACTCGATTCAACTATGCGAATCGATCGGGCGATGACTACCGAGATGGAAACAATTCGGTTGTACCATCCAGTTATCGTTCGCAGGAAATGACGCTCGCTTTCGGACGTGACTGGGAGAATGATTCCCTAGAGTTCAACGTGCTGCGGCTCGATCAGACCGACGTCGTTCTTCCAGGTTATGTCTTCGACATGGATTTCTTGGTTACCGACGGCTACGAGATGACTCATACCCGCGACGAGTTTGGGCTCTTCGATCAGGTTCAAACGGAAGTTTGGTACAACCGAACGCGATTCGATGGCAACGCTCAGAATCCTGCCAAGCGTCCGTACTTTCCCGCGCTGGACTTGATCTCCTACGTGGGATTTACGGATGTCGATTCGATGTCGACAGGATATCGCCAAGCGTATGTGGTCGGGGGTAGCACTCAGGATTATTACAAGCTGTCGATCGGTCACGATTTGCGATTCGTGAAGCAAGAACTGAACGAGATTTCCGATAGCACCACATTCCTTTTTCCATTGCCTGTTGTGAACCGCAACTCTCCCATTCCGAAATCGTTTATTGCGAACCCTGGTTTGTTCGTGGAATACGAGGAGGAAGTCATTGACCAGATTTCAGTCAAAACAGGTGGTCGCTTTGACTACGCTGCATCGGATATCACGGAAAATCCCGCCAATCTGGCTGAAGTCGGATTGGACTTCTTCCCAGCGAGCTATGCAGAAGTAGTCGGAACGGATCAGTACGATCGCGACTTCAACTTGCTCAGTGGCTTCATCACGATAAAGCAAGTTCTTAGCGAACAATCGACTGGAACGGCAGGGGTGGGTTATGCCGAGAGAGCTCCGACCCTGACGGAACTCTACGCTGCCCAGCCGTTCATGTTGTTATTGCAAAATGGGCTCAACAATGTCACGGGCGATCCAACCCTAAAAAAAGAGAAGCTCCTGCAATTCGATGTGGGCTACGAGCTTCGATCCGATGCGATGAACTACGGCGTGCGAGGTTACTATGCGTTGGGATATGACTACATCACTTTTGAGAACACGCAAACAACTTTCTTTCCACCGAACGAAGATACTCTGCAAGTGAGCTTGCGCTATGTCAACACGGAACTTGCAACGCTCGCGGGTTGTGAAGCGTATGGCGAATTGCTACCGAACAGTCTCATGACACCGTTTGCCAACCTTCGATTCGTGAATGGAACGGATCGAACGCGGAACGGCCGATTCGCCACAACCAACGGCTCCCAAGGCAACGCAAGCACAAAGGATCCTACTCAAGTTCGGGGCGCAACCAGCGGCGTTTTCGGCGCAAGCTCTGAACCACTACCGAACATCCCACCGCTGGATGTTCGGTTGGGTTGGCGACTGCACGACACTTTACCGAGTAAGCGTTGGAGTGTTGAGCTATCGACTCGAATAGTCAACCATCAGGACCGTGTTGCAAGAAGCCTTCTAGAGTCTACCACTGCGGGCTTTTCAACATGGGACATACGCTCCGTCTTTCGCCCCGCATTCAGCCAACGGCTAGTGATTGCGACGGGCGTCGAGAATCTGTTCAACCGAAATTACCGGGAGCATTTCGACTATCGGACGCCCAATGGGTTATCGGTGTTCCAACCCGGTGCCAATTTCTACTTGAGCACAAGTCTCACCTACTGACGCCCCCCCAAGCTGGCATTGTCGAAGCAGGTGGGAGGATTCAATGGGAGGGTGAGGCCCATCCCACTAAACATGTTTTCCTCGACTTTGCCCGATCCATTCCTTGCTCGGGAGGGTAAGGCTCCTGCCGAACCATGGCGTCGTAAGCTCGGCAGGAGCCTCGCCCTCCCATTGGTTTCCAATGCATTCGACATTGCTTCCTTGCTCGGGAGGGTGAGGCCACCCAACAATAACGCATGATCGGTTCTCTCGCGCAGCCCTGAACGCGCCTCTCATCGAAACGCAAGTTTTGTTGGCGACATATCATTCCTGCCTACAAGCGACTAACATACGTCATCCTAAAACCGCTCTGCCCTGGTACTGCACTCATGCTCGACACATCCGTGAGCCTTCTCGAACGCATCGCCTCCCACAGTCAAGACAAAGACTGGGATCGATTGCTCTCCATCTATCGCCCATTTATCGATAACCAAGTTCGCCGTTATCCGCAACTGATTGACCAGGCTGACGACATCTCGCAAGAAATCGCTATGGTCCTCGTTCGTGAACTCCCCCAATTCCAACGGCAACGCGATGGGTCCTTCCGTGTCTGGCTACGACAAGTTGCCGTGAACCAAATTCGCAATGCTTCGAGAAAACAAAAAGGACAGCCCATCCCAATCGGGGATTCGCCAACCCTCGATGAGCAACTCGACGAGCTGTCAAACCCAGCGAGCATTGCAGCCAAACGTTGGGATGACGAACACGATCGAGAAGTGCTTCGCCGGGTTATCGAAATTGTCCGTGAGGAGGTAAATCCAATTCATTGGCACGCATTTCAAGCTCACGTCCTGGAGGGCAAGTCGGCGGATCTCGTTTCCCAAGAAATGGGCATCACCATCAACCTCGTTCATCTAGCCAAATCTCGAATCACCAAACGCATGCAGTCGGAAGTCAAGGGACTCATCGGTTCGTGAATACTTAGCCCCGTGGGCTAAATATCCTTGCCGGTAGCGCCCAATGGCACTCACGTTGGGTTCGAGCGAATGTTTTCGTAGCGGAGCGTCGCGAGCCGCCCTCTGGGCTAACGGCAATTCCGACGAGAAATCTCGTTTTTCTTTGACAGGAATCCTAAAGGTCGAACCTTTAGTTGTGAGATCCAACGGCACCTAGTAAACTTATTGAACTTTGAACATACGCATCCGCCAGGAATAGAACCTCATGGCCCACCCGAAACGCCCAAGTTTGTTTCATGCGCTGCTGAATCTTCGAAAGACAGCGCGAGGTCAGCGTCTCAAGAAGCTTAGTTATCGTCGCTTGTTCTGCCTGGAGCGATTAGAAGAACGCTCGCTATTGGCCACGGTGATTTGGGGCAACGCTGCGGGTGGCAACTGGAACCTTAACACGAATTGGATAGGAGGAGCAGTTCCGGCAGCAGGAGACG
The DNA here is from genome assembly GCA_945875845.1 of Pirellula staleyi DSM 6068. Classification (GTDB taxonomy): domain Bacteria; phylum Planctomycetota; class Planctomycetia; order Pirellulales; family Pirellulaceae; genus JBKCUI01. The sequence goes on along the minus strand of CAMCMB010000056.1, from coordinate 19,516 downwards.
ATGTCATCATCCCGGACATGGTCGGCACACCGACGATCACCTACAACGCAGGCACTATTGCGGTCAAAAGTCTGACGATCAACGAAGCCTTTGTCCTGGCCGGCGGAACTCTAAGCGCCACCACTATTTCGCAGCTTGCGGGTTCGTTCACGATTGCAGGCGGTACTCTTAACAGTTCCACTTTGGCGGCGGGTAAGGCTACCGTCTCGGTTGGTGCAACCTTCGGCGATTTCACGATTGCAACCGGGGCCGTGTTGGATATCGCTCCTTCCGCGACCGCATACCTTAGTGCAGCAAAGAAACTTAAAATCCAAGGAACCGCGAATTTCCGAACGAACTCCGTGATTTCATTAGATGCAGTTAACAACGGGACTGCCATTGTCGTCGAGGGGGTGCTCAACGCGACTGGAACTACGATTGCGGAAGCCAGAAGCAATTGGGCAACGAGACTGCAAGTCACGGGTTCCGGAATCCTCAATGCGACTAACACTACTTTCACAAAGACTCTCGTCGAACTGATCAATGGCGCGACGCTGACGTCAGGATCTTGGGTAGGCAACCGATTCGACACGGCCATTTATGTCCCTTGGCAAACGATTCCATATCTATCTGCTGCGAACGGTGGAGCGGATAATGTTCGATTCAAGGACATCAACATTCTTGCAGGAACGGTAACATCGGGAACAACATTGAATCTGTCGGTGATCGGAACCGACATCAATGCCAACACCAACCTTCGTTATGTTTTCGCAGACAATCTCATTATCGCTTCGGGAGCGACACTCAATTTAAACGACAGCGTCAAGTCCTACCTCGCTGCGGCCAAAAAATTAACAATCCAAGGCGTTGCGAACTTCAAACCTAACTCGGTTCTTTCGCTTGACGCAAGCGGACGAGATACGGCAATTTTCGTTGAAGGAGTGCTCAACACGAGCGGCGCGACTATCGCGGAAGTCAAATCCAACTGGATATCGACACTCCAAGTTATTGGGTCAGGAAAGCTCAACGCGACCAACACGACGATGCCGGGAGTATTGCAGTTATGGGCCATCACTTACGTCAATGATTTCATGTATGACGGCGGAGGTTCATACGCCATTGGACGAACAGGGAACGGGGTTATGCAGATCATTACGTATTATCGTTCCATCGACGTGAAATACGGATCCACCCTGAGTACACAATCTATCCGAATTGGTGAAACGGCTGCGGATACAGCGACACTCAAGGTCTCGTACAGCAGTACTTTGGCACTTTCGGCAAATTTGCAGGGAAAAACACGTTTGCCGTCGAACTACCTGCCGCAAGGACGAGTCTTGCTCAATGGTTCCGGGACCTCGTCGAATCCGCAGCTGATTGAAGTCATGGGAGCGGATTTGGGTGCAAGCTCAGCCGGGTTTAGCGCCTCCAATTTTGTCTACGGAAAGCTGGAACTAGCAAACAATACGTACGCTCGTTTGACCAATGTCGAAGTCAATTCTGTGGGAGCTACGAACGAGGCACTGTATGTCAACACGCTCATTATTCCGACGGGCGCAAAGCTCGATCTGAATGGCCAAAAACTTTATGTACGGGCGGCAAGCATTGCGACGGGCGGGCTAGTCAACGGCACGGTTGTTGTGCTCCCCACCATTGTCCCAGACGGCGGGCCACTCGCATTCTCGACTCCCACTCCTGGCACGATCGACGATTCGCAACGAGTCTCACAAGTACCCGACGAGTGGACTTTTACGGCGACACAGAATTTACCGGTCGCGATCCAAGTCAATCCAGGTGCAAGCGGAGTCACTGGCGCAGTGCCGTCCCAGTTGCAGCGAGTCCGAGTCGAGTTGCTCAATACGAGCAATACTGTTTTGAAGTTCGCGGAAAATGATGCCAACGGAAATATTGTTACGTTGACAAGCGACAATCTTGTTCAAGGCCAAGCCTATAAAATTCGAATCCGCCCACACTCCGCCTTCACCTCGAACACAGGTAACTACGTTGTAACGCTCATCGATGCAGGAACTGTTGAAACCTTGTTGTCGATTGCTCCGGCAGCGAATAGCTTCAGTAAGGTTGAGGGAAACTCCGGCTCGTCTAGGTATACCTATAACATTGCTCGATTCGGAGACTTGAGCAGTCCCAGTTCGGTGTCATGGCGAGTTACCGGATCTGGGACAAATGCCGCGATCGCATCGGATTTCGTTGGCGGCGTATTACCAAGCGGCATCCTCAATTTCGCTGCCTCCGAAGCGACTAAAGCAATCACCGTCGATGTCAACTCCGATACTGACTTTGAATTAGACGAGTCATTCACAGTCACACTCTCGAACCCTTCCAATGGTACAGCAATCAGCGTAGCGACTGCCTCCAGTGTGATCGTCAACGATGACGTACCGCAATTCTCGGACCTGATTGTCGACTCCATCACACCACCTACGGCTGCCCGTTCGGGTCAGAAAGTAACGATCGGCTGGTCGGAAAAGAACGATGGCCCCGTCGCCCTATCGGGATCTTGGTCAACCAAAGTCAATGTTGTGAATCGTGCAACGAGTGCCGTCATCGTCGATCGCACATTGCTGTTCCCAGGAAACACAATCGCGTCCAAAGCGAGTGTCAGCCGAAGCACCACTGTCGACCTACCCGACGGCGTTCCTGGGGTAGGGGATTTTGATGTTACCATCCAAGTCGATTCGGCTAACAACATTACCGAGTCCAATTTGGCGGGAAATGCCGAAACCAACAATGCCACGACTTCGGCGTTTAGCTCTACCATCGCGGACTATCCTGCATTGTCCGTGTCTCAGCTGAACGTTCCCGCAAACGTCCAACTCTCCGTTCCATTCGACATTTCGTGGTATGTTCTCAACTCGGGAAATGCGTCGCTCACCAAGTCGATTCGCGATCGCGTCTATCTGTCGACGGATGATAAAATCGATGTCAATGATCGTATTCTCGCGACGGTCGACGCGGGATCGCGGGTGCCGTTGGCGGCAGGGGATTCTTACGGGCAAGCGGTTGCCATCGTACTCCCATTGGACATCGCCATTCCAGCGGGCCAATATCAAATCTTGGTCGCAACCGACTTCGCAAACGATCAGTTTGAGCTGGATGAATCGAACAACAAACGCAACTCGCTCGTCAATATAACGGTTCCACCTTTGCCAGACTTAATGGTCGAAAGCATTACGACCAAAGATTTGGTAGTTGCAGGCCAGTCGGTGGATGTTAGCTGGACCGTTCGGAACCAAGGAACGGCTTCTGCAACAGGTACATGGACGGACCGCGTGTTTATTTCCGACGATGGATTCATCGGGAATGACTTGTTGTTAAAGAGTTTTCCCATCACGACAACCATTCTTGCAGGAGGAATAATACAACGGACTCAATCGGTCCAAATTCCTGCTGGCATTTCGGGCGCATACCGAGTCGTCGTCTTCACCGATGCGGACAACGCCGTGCAGGAGTTCAATCGCGAAGGGAACAATATTGCGATCGACGACGCCCTTCTCAACATCGATGCCCGCCCATCGCCGAACTTAATCATCGATTCGGTGATTTCGCTCACAAGCAATCTCTTCACAGGCCAACCAGCCACGATCGATTGGGTCGTTCGAAACACCGGCAATGCATCTACCAATACGAGTAGCTGGGAAGACTATATTTACCTTTCCACGGATGAGTTCCTGAGCGATGACGACGCGTACCTCGGTAAGGCACCGAACACGAGTTACCTAAACGTGAACGAAGTTTATCTCACTCGGTTTACGGTAACACTCCCACAAGACGCAGTGGGTACACGTCGTTTTATCGTCAAGACAGACGCAACCAATCGTGTCGTTGAAACAGGTCGCGAAGACGACAATACGAGAGCAAGCGCACCCACGACGATCTCACTCACTCCTCCGCCCGATTTAATTGTCGCAAACGTGACAGGTCCACGCGATGCCCTCGAGGGTGAACCGATCATCGTGAATTGGACGGTTCGCAATCAAGGGCCCGGCCCAACTCGCGTTGCACAATGGACCGACCAAGTTTACTTGTCGCTCAACGGCACGGATATCGACGCGACAGACACACTGCTCAAAACGGTATCCCACGATGGAGTGCTGGCGGCAAACGGAGACGCGTATTCGGTAACGAACCTTAGTGTTCTGCTGCCAGAAAACAAGGTGAGCGACAACGCCTACATCCTCGTTCGAACGGATGCGTCGAAGTCGGTTTACGAACATAGTTTTGAGGGAAACAATGACAAAGCAACCGAGTTTCCAATGAAAATCGTATTGCGATCTTGGCCGGATCTCGCGGTGGAATCCATCGTGCCTGTTGCGTCAGCGACGGCGGGCCAACCTCTCACCATTGCTTACACGGTGAAAAATCAATCGGTGATTCCAACGCGACAAAGCGATTGGCAAGATTCATTTTACTTGTCCTCCGATAAAGTATTGGATCCGCAGACGGACCTGCTGCTTGGTCGCCGAAGCCGTTCGGGAGTCTTGCAAGGGGAGCAGGCCGAATCAAAGGCTTACAATTTCGTCTTGCCCGATACGCTCCAAGGGAACTATTTCATTCTCGTTTCCGCCGATAGCGATGACGAAGTGCCGGAAAATGATAATGCCAACAATATTGTTGCCACTGCGAATGCGACAAGTATCGTTATCAATCCACCCGATTTGGTTTTGACATCCCTGGGAACGTCGAATAATCCAAACGCAGGACGTGAATTCTCGGTTAGCTACAGCGTCACAAACCTCGGAAACAGTCCGACCCCGAACAATTCATGGACCGATTCCATCTACCTTTCCGCAGATGCCAAAATCGACGATTCAGATCGGCTGCTGGACCAACGCCTACGAACAGGCGTTCTTGCGCCCAACCAGATTGAAAATCGTACGATTAACTTTCGCCTGCCTACAGATCGATTTGGTGCTTCCTTTGTGATTGTGCACAGCGACAGCAATAACTCAGTCTACGAGCTCAATGACGCGAATAATATTTCGCCGGTATCGATCTTCATCGGGGACGACCGACCTGATTTGCGTGTCCTCTCATTCACTCCGCGACTTGGTTCCCGCACGATTGCACCTGGCAGCTCGCTCTCACTTGATTATGAAATCGAAAACCGAGGTTTGGGAGCCACGTATGGTCGGCCTTGGACGGATCGCGTGGTTCTGACGTCGGACTTGATCGTCGGCAACAGCGACGACGTAACACTAGGAAGTTTCACAAGTCCAGGGGATTTGGGGTCGGGCAGGTCGTATTTCCGATTGAGCGAAAGTATCGCGATTCCCGCAAATACTCCTGAGGGTTTGTACCGACTCGCCTTGGTGGCAGATGCCTTGGGCGTTGTGCCTGAGTTGAATGATTCGAACAATACCTTTGTTTCTACCGATTTCTCGGTAACCACCGCAACGAACGGAACGCAGTTCGCGGATCTCCAAGTGACTGCTCTCACGATTCCGAGCAATGCGAACTCGGGGGAACTGCTGCCGCTCAGTTGGTCAGTCAAAAATACCGGAACGGTTGCGGCGCCGACGACTGCCTGGAATGATGCGGTTTGGCTTTCGCAGGACTCCTCCATCGACAATTCCGACATCTTGGTCGGGAACTACACGCATTACAACGGTCTGGGCATCAATCAGTCGTACTCCAGGCAAATCAACTGGCCGATTGGCATCGACGTGTCGGGAAGCTATTTTTTGATCGTGCAGACCGACTCGAACAATTCCGTCATTGAGGGCCCAGGCGAAGGGAACAACAAAGGTGTCAGCGTCAACTCGACCAACATTGCGCTGAGTCCTACTCCTGACCTGCAGGTTGCGAGCATCAACGTTCCAACTCAAGCTTTCTCCGGACGAACGATTTCTGTTTCTTGGTCGATAGAGAATGCGGGCGGCGGAGTGGCAAACGCCTCATGGGCCGACAGCGTCTACCTCTCTCTCGACCAGATCTTGGATCGAGCAACGGACATACCTCTCGGATATTTGGATCGAACTAGCAATTTGCTTGACGGCCAGAGCTACACAGCAACAGCGAACATGTCGATCCCGGCGGGCCTTGGCGGCGCCTATTATGTATTGGTCGTCACGGATTCGACCAACAGAGTGTATGAACGACAGCTCGAGAGTAACAACCTTGGCATTGCGAGCCAGCCAACGATCATTACCCATCTGCCTCCGGCAGACCTCGTTGTCGGTGACATCACGATCCCATCCAATGGAGATCTCGGTCAAACCGCATCGATCACTTACACGGTCCTGAATCAAGGACAGAACCTGGCCCGTGGCGGGTGGTATGATGCGATCTACATCTCGTCCGACGTCGCTTGGGATATCGACGACGGCTACTTTGGGCGCGTCTGGCGATCGGCTGATGTGGCTGCCAATACGTCCTATACCTCAACTTTGTCAGCTCCGCTACCTGGCGTTTTGCCTGGCAATTACAAGGTGATCATTCGATCGGATATTCGCAACAATCTTGTGGAGAACAACGAAGCAAACAACCTGAAGGCGAGTCTGAATGCATTTGCAACCGATGCGCCCGCTCTGACGTTAGGAATACCGCGAACGGCAACGATTACCGCCAATGGATCCGTTTACTACAAAGTTGACGTCACCGCCGGCGAAACACTTGTCATCGAATTCGACTCGGCGAGTGCGGTTGGATCATCTGAGCTCTACGCGAGTTTTGGTACGATGCCTCGAAGGAGCCTTGCAGAGTTTAGCGCATTACAGCCCTTTCAAACCGATCAAAGGATCGTGATTTCAACAACCCATTCAGGGACCTACTACATATTGGCGTTTGGAAATGCTGTCGAAAACGGTTCAAGTGACTTTTCGATTCTGGCACGCACAGTCCAGTTCACCGTGTTTGATACCGGCTATGGTCAAGGAGGAACAGCGGGCGATCGAACGATTGCGATCAACGGTGCTAAATTTGATCGCTCCGTCACCGCGACCTTGGTCGACTCCGACGGCCGGACAACGGATGCATTGCGTTACACCCGAACGAGTGACATTCGACTTTACGCGACCTTTGATCTACGTGCCTTAGCTACGGGGACGTATTCTGTTCGGCTTTCCAAAGAAGCAACCACCGAGACAATTTTGGTTCCGAACGCATTGGATGTCGTGTTCACCACTGCAAGCCTACAGCCTGTCAGTTTGACACGACCAGACACATTCAATCGGCGACGCGATGATCGCCCGCCAGCTACGATTCCAGTCACCGTCGCGTGGCGCAACAACACGTTGAACGACATTGCGGTTCCGCTGATCCATTTTTCGTCAACGGAACCCTTTGCCGCGACGTTGGCCGATGCAAACTCTGGAAAGACAATCGTTTCTACTGAGTTTTTGGGTTTCACTGATTCGGATGGCCCAAAGGACATTTTGTTATCAGGCGAGTTCACGAGCGCCTCATTCTTTGTGAAACCTGCCATATCCGACGCTGCCAGTCCGCCGGTCGACATCCATTACGTTGCCGAATACTTCTACGATGACAGCAAAGCTGCCTACATATGGGATTACGACCTCAGTCAACTCGATCTTTCGTATCTGAGCGACGATGAAGCAATCGAAGCGATCCTCGCATTCAAATTGGAACGTGGAGAAACGCTCGGTGCTCTGCGCCAGGCGTTGGTTGAGGGGCTCAGGCGGTCAGGGAACAGCTCACCGATGGACATCAACGATGCGTCTCGATATCTCCTACAGGAAGTCTTCGATCGATTTTGTGCGGACCGTCAGACGTCGTTGGCCGGTTCGGTAAACTTCAATAGTCTCGCCGTGAACTACCAGGGCTTGGTTTTGACCTTGTCGGAGGTGGGTGGCTCGCAGAGCTTCTCTAGCGCTGTGCTATCCGATGGATCGTTTGTCTTCCCGAAACTCCCTGCTTTGAATTACAGCGTATCGATCAGCGGTGGGGCTGTGAAAGCGCCGGCTGGGCTTCAAGTTCGTCTTGAAGCAAATCAACATGCGAAGTTGATCGTTTCGCTTGAGGCCGGACCCCTTACAACGGCTGCCCCAGTAAGCCCTCGCGTTCCAAGCGGTATTGCGAAGGTTTCGGCGCCGTTCATCACCAAGCCAGGCAAAATCAATGAGCCCTTAACTGGAAACGCTCTCGAATCCGTGCTGACTGCGTTGAATGGCAAACCTTATCGCGTCGAGTTGATCGGGGGAGCGCCTCTAGGATTCTCCCTGGAGAGTGACGGTGGGTATCGTTATTTGTCGAGCGAAACATCCGCTTTTGTTGTTCATTACGATTTGGTAACGCCCGACACGGAGACGCGTGTTGGTCGGCTATTCAACTCGGAGATACGATCACGAGGTGCGATTGCGATCACGCTCAAGAACAATTTTACGCGAGACGTGCGAGCGCTGGATCCAAACGATATCCTTGGACCGGCGGGATATGGTCCTGAGAAATGGGTGTCCGCATCGGAACGATTGCCGTATACCATTCGCTTTGAAAACGACCCGAAGAACGCGATGAGCCCGGCTCAAATCGTGCGAGTTGTTCAGGTGCTTGATAGCGACCTCGATACGAATTCGTTCCAGTTTGGCGATTTCGGCTTCGGAGGACGCGAGTACAAAGTGCCTACCGGAAAGCAGACACTCAATTACGATCTCGATTTGCGCGCGGAACTCAAAATTATCGTTCGCGTTTTTGCTCGAATCGATGCTGCGACGCGTGAAATTTCGTGGACACTCTCCAGTATTTCACCGGAAACAGGGGGTGACACCACGGATCCAAATGACGGGTTCCTACCGTTGAACCTTTTGCCGCCCCAAGGGGATGGATTCGTCTCGTATTCGATACGCGCAAAGAAGTCGGCGGCGACCGGTTCAAAAATTGAGGCCATGGCCCGAATCATTTTCGATGGAAATACTCCGATCGATACACCCACGATATTCAATACCCTGGACTCGACGAAACCTATGTCGACCATTGCGGCCGCGGATTCGGTCCCGTCGGAGCAAAAACTGAAAGTCAAATGGTCGGGTGATGATGGAGAAATCGGAGCGGGACTGTCCGCCTTTGATGTCTATGTTTCCGAGAATAGCGGTCGATATCGCCCCTGGCTTCAAAATACGACGCTCGTGGAGGCCGAGTTTCCAACGCTGGCGACCATGACCTACGACTTCGTAACGATTGCCAAGGATAATGTGGGTAACGGCGAGGAGGAGTCAAAAATTCCCGACTCCCAGCGACCAACGGCCTTTGCGGGCGGGCCCTATTCAGCCACCGAAGGAGTCCCGATCACACTCAGCGGGAGCGGTCAAGATCCGGATGCCAGCCAGACGCTTTCCTACGAATGGGATTTGGATTTTGATGGTGGATCGTTTCAAGTCGATTCAACATTGCAGTCCCCACAGGTCATGTTCAACGATGGACCTAGTACGAGAACAGTGGGTTTGCGAGTCAAGGATAACGGTGCCAAACCATTGCATAGCCCCGTCGCGTTGGCGACGGTATCGATCAAGAATGTTGCACCGGTTTTGACTCAAAAACGAACTGCCGTAACGGGAAACGCGGGAACAACTCTTCGCAATGATGGCACGTGGAAAGATGTCGCCGACGATCTCGTCTCATTGACCGCGTCGTTGGGAGACGTGATCAAAAATTCCGACGGTACATGGAGTTGGTCCTTTGTTCCGCTGGCTGGGCAAGCGAATGCGACCGTAACCATAACGGCCAAAGATAAGGACAACGACAAAACCAGTGTGTCGTTCACGATCTCTGTGAACAACTCTCCGTCGGACATTGATCTTTCGAGCAACACTCTCAGCGAACAGCTTCCGGTTGGGACCGTTGTTGGTGTTTTCCAATCCACGGATCCGGATGCCAACAACACATTCAGCTATTCGTTGGTCGCAGGATTATCCGATACTCAAAACGATCAATTCTCTATTGTGGGAAATGAGTTGCGAACAACGGCCGTCTACAACGTCGATGCAGATACGAACTATTCGATCCGGGTTCGATCGACCGATCAGGATGGTGCGTTCCTCGAAAAGGCATTTGCAATACGTGTCCTTGACACGACTCAGTTCGACTTTGGCGACGCCCCCTTATCGTCTCAGACCGGTTTTGCGAATAGTTACCCAACGCTACTTTCTGCGGACGGGGCTAGGCATAGTCCGAGCAGCCTGATTCTGGGGAAAGCCGTTGATCCGGAGTCCAATGGTGTCCCCACGCTCGATGCCATGGGGGATGATAACGCGGGTGTCCGAGACGAAGATGGAATCACCTTTGGGATGGCAATGCTTGCAAGTCGAACGAGCGCAACAACCTCAAGTCTGATCGCCACGGCATCTGACGCAGGGCTGCTCGATGCTTGGGTGGATTTCAATCAGGATGGCGACTGGGATGATGCGGGGGAGCAGATTTTTGGTTCCAGACCCGTGATCGCAGGTGAGAATCGACTGTCTTTCACGATTCCCGTGAATGCAACTGCTGGCTCCACTTATGCGAGGTTCCGACTGAGCGCTGCGGGCGGTCTGAGGCCGACGGGTTCCGCAGTCGGAGGCGAAGTCGAAGACTACCGGGTCAACCTTTTGGACGAAGGATCGAAAACCGTGTTGGTTCTGACGGCATCGATGCTTGGACCGCACGATCTGTTCATCGAGAACAACCAGTTGACGATCCAAGCAAACAGTATCGTGGTCTTTAGTGCTTCGGCCAACGCCATCGATAGCGTCCAGTTGATCGATGGCGGAGGCGGTATTATTTATGAGGTCACTCGGCCAGAGTCGAATCTTTTTGGCGTAGTCCAGTATCTAGGTTTAGGATTTCCTGTTCGCGTGGCTGCAACGAAGTCCTTCATCGATTTGACAAGTTCACCGGCGATTGTGGTCGGAGTGGGGACGGTTGATCTAAGCGATATTGGTCTGCAAGAACTGATCGTCAACCCGGCTAGTATCAATGCCATGAACTCAGCCAAGACACTGAAGGTGATCGCCGGAAAAGACGACAAGCTAACGGTTTCACCCACCTGGAAATTGGAGCGGCGAGGGTTGGTGGATGGGAAACTCGTTCATACCTTTGAGAATGGTTCGGCAAAACTGGAATTGCAGAATTACTTACAGTGGCAGAACTTCGTGAACAAGTACGATGTCAACGCCAATGGTTCGGTCGAACCGCTCGATGTGCTGATCATCATTAATCAAATCAACACAACGGCGGGCTCTGGCAACGGGGCGAAGCTTCCTGAATTTGATGCCAGCAAACCGGACGCGTATTCGTTCGTCGACGTAAACGGCAACAACACGTTGGATCCGCTCGATGTTCTTGAGGTCATCAATTACATCAATCGTCGAGGGAGCGGGGAAGGCGAGTCAAACTCAAGCGACAACCCTCTTGGTCCAGTGGATTGGAGTTGGAACCCCTCGGCTTTCGTCTCCCGTTGGCCTGAAGCTACGCGAGGGTTTACGGATTCTGAAACCTCGGTAGACGAACTCTTCTCTTTTGAAAATCGAGGTCAAATGCGGCTAGAGGCTGCACAAGGTGGGGCAACTCCCCTTTCGTATGAGGCAAGTCGCAAAGGGAACCGAAAGACCCCCGATAAGGTATCGCCCTCCAAGTTGCAGGAATTAGAACGGCTAGACGAGTTGATGAGCAACGGCCTCGATTCCATTTTGAGGGAATTTGGCTTGTTTTAGCGCGCAGCAGAGTCGCCTTCTACTCCGCAAAAGCAGCGTGAATGACGCGATCTTGCGCGGAGAGGCTGAGCAACCCCAGCGGGTTAGTCGATCGGTTTAGCCAATACCCGAGGTCCGCCGTGCGCCCCGGATAGTTTCCAATCCGACTCGCCTAAAGTTGTGGCTTGGGCGGTTTCACGGGAGCCGCGTAGGGTCTGGCTCCCTCCAATTGAAGTTCCCGTTTCCAAATCTTGTCGACGTTGGCAACGTAAAGTGTCTTGTTGTCTTTGCCACCAAACCTCGCATAACAAGGGCGTTTCGATCCGTAGGGCAACGACATCATCAAATGAACTCGGCCGGGCTGGTCACAGATTTGAACTCCAGCCTCGGTCGCGGAAATCAACCAGCCGTCCTTGCTGACGCACATGCCATCCAGATGCCCCGAAGGCTCATTGGTGGGGATCTCCATGTGATAGTACGGTTGCTTATTCTCAAGCGAGCCGTTCTCCGCTATGGTAAAAGCATAAATAAACCTTCCTGAAAAATGGGCCACAAACAATTGGGTTTGATCCGCGCTGAGCGTGATGCCGTTGCAATCGCGAAATTGGTCCACTTCACGTCTTTGACGGGTTTTCCCATCGAGCAACCAGATCTTTCCAGCCGCTGGATCCGTGTAGTAGATCGAGCCATCGTGGCGGACGACGAGATCATTGCTATTCGTTCCGTCTGTAACCACCTCCATTTTCATCGTCGCCAAATCCCATGCGCGAATTTGTTTGGCTTTACTGGATGCTCCGTACAGCTTTCCATCGGGCCCCAACGCAATTCCATTGGCCTCTCCTGTGTCATCTACCAGCAACGTCTGTTTGCCATCGGGCGCAATCTTGTAAAGTTTCGAAGCGGGTACGTCCGTGAAATACAGAGTTCCGTCATCTGTGATGGCCATGCCTTCGGCCCACTGATGTCCGGAGGTGACCAGTTCCCAGCCAGATCCCTCCACGAGAAATTTGTTGGCTTCACTTTTGGATTTTTCAGGATGAGTCTTGACGGGTACTTTGCCGTGATCTTTCCACAGCCAACGCATTGCGTCGGGAAAGATGGCCGCCCCATGCTTGCCATTGTGGCCACCAATACCCCACGCATGTTCGACTTCATAACCGCAGAACTCGAGCGAGCGCAGCAACGCTTGATTTGCCATCCACCAATCGCCTCCGTAAATGTTGTTGTCGTTGGCGCCGTCTTGTAGATAGATTCTCAACGGTTTGGGTTCTGCTTTTCTGACGATGGTCGAAAACTCATGTCCGCCACGCAGCCCAACGTAGGTTCCGACGGTGGTGAACACACGACGAAACACATCGGGCCGATACCATGCCGCAGTGAATGCACAGATTCCTCCGGAACTGGAACCGCAGATGCCTCTGTCATTCGGATCCTTACTGAGCTTGAGCTGATGCTCGGACTCGATCATCGGGATGAATTCCTCGATCAAAAACCGAGAGTAACGATCGTCGACGCTGTCATACTCATAGGATCGATTGAATCGAGGCTGACTATTTTCGTTCTTGGCTGGGATAACGCCTGGGTTGATAAACAAGCCAATCGTGACTGGCATGTCGCCACTATGAATGAGATTATCGAACACGTTTGGAACGTTGGTGCCTCCGTTTCTTTTCGCATAACCACCGCCGTCCTGAAAAACCATCAACGCAGCAGCTTTGGACCCGTCGTATTGCTTGGGGACATAGATCCAGTAGTCTCGCACCGTTCCCGGAAACAGTTTCGAGCCCTTGGAAGTTCCCTGTAGAACGGTTCCCTCGGGCACCCCGGGCTTCTGCACCGAGTCGGGGTGGATCGGGTAGTCTTCGGTGACAGCCGGAACCTGAGCGGACGCGGTGTCGGCGCAAAGGGCCGTGAAGATCAGGTAGACAACACATAGAAGTCGAAACATATTGAAATGACTTTCGCACAGGAGGGTGGAAGGAGGTTAGGGGCTGCCATTGTATCAACGAAGCCTCATGGCCGCCTGGAGGCTGGCTGTTTGAGCCCCCTCATGACCTTGTGTCATGGGTCGCGTAAGTTTCTAACGTCGCAGGACCGAGGAAACTTTCCTCACCCATGTGACAAGCACATGGGGGCCGGGACCGCTGCGCGGTTTTGACGAGGGTTAGCTGACCAAACTCGCTGTCCAACGACACGAGGTCGTTGGGGCAGGATCGCTCGCTGCGCTTGCGTCGAATGCAAACAGCACCACTGAGTCGAATGCAAACAGCACCACTGAGTCAGCCGCGAAGCAGGCTGTTTTTGCCCCCTCATGACCTTGCTGTGGTTCTCTTCATAGTAATATTTGCTGCAGTCTCCCCAAAGCGGGGCGAGGGGGGGAGAAAACGCAATGGTTTCGATCGGATTCGATTTGGTTCGATTCCCACGTGGCCCGAAATGCCGCAGAAGTCTTGAGACTTTTGACGAGTAGACTAGACGAATAGACTATTGGACGAGATAATTTAGGGTTCGTTAGACGGCTATAACGCAGTTCCGTGACGTCAAACTCAGATGTCCGACTATGACTTCCTGCATGCGAAAAGGTATCGCTAGCTGGTGCGTCATGCGACCATGGCTATTTAAAAACGATTGTCGGAATACTTTTCTTGTGCCTTTTCACTTTCAGTACAAAATACAAAGAGGATCCTTTCCATGCTTTGCCGGATGAGATGGTTTTTGGGAGTTGCCGTTTTGACTCACTGTAGCGCGATGTTTTCTGCATCTGTCTCTGCACAGTCTGCACCTGCCACTGCGCAGCCTGTACCTGCGAATGCACAGGCTGCCTCTGCGCAAGGAGTGCCAGGGACCGTTGAGATTCAAAAGATCACGTTGGATTTAACCAATGCATTTAACAGCGCGAAAGTCGATGACTTGGCAGCTATGTTCCTCGCTGATGGCGAACTGATTGACGAGGGAGGGACCGTCTATAAGGGCCAAGAAGCTATCAAAGACTTGCTGAAAAAGTTTTTTGCTAAGTTTCCTGGTACACAGATGGAAATCGTCGTCGATTCCATCCGCCTAGTTGGACCAGTCGCAATTCAGGAGGGTACACGATTCACGTCCTCCAAGGATGGCAGCAATGCGAGTGTCCGTTTCGTCTCTGTTCTGTCGAAGACCGATAAGGGCTGGAAGATCGCCTCGCTCAGTGATTTCGCGGACGAGTCCGCTGCGGATACAAATCCGGGCGAGTTTCTTCAACCCTTAAACTGGTTGATTGGAGACTGGATTAACGAAGGCACCGATGCACGCGTGAAAATCTCTTATCAGTGGTCCGAGGATAATAACTTCATCGTCGGTGATATTATCGTTAACAAGAATGATCAATCCGTGATGAAGAGTTCGCAGCGCATCGGATGGGATCCAAGACTCAATAAGCCGCGTTCATGGACCTTTGATTCCGACGGCGGATTCGCAGAATCCACATGGACTGAGACGGAAGAAGGATGGGTTGTTCAGTCGACGGCTGTCATGCCCGATGGGCTCACTGGTTCGGCCAACGTGACAATTACCCTGGGCGAAAATGGGCGCTACGTTATGTCCGGAAGAAATCGCTTGGTCGGCAATTCGCAAGAGCCTGACTACGAGATTACCGTTGTCAAAAAACCACCAGCTGTCGGCAAGTAACATTAACGAAAATCTTTGGAGCAATAATGATGAAAAAATTTAAGATGTTGTTGGTGTTGTCTACCTCAGTTGTGATCGGGATCGTGGCCCTTCTGCCCTCAGAGGCGATGGCTCAACGAGGCCGTGGCGGAGGTGGAGGTGGTGGAGGTGGTGGAGG
The DNA here is from genome assembly GCA_945875845.1 of Pirellula staleyi DSM 6068. Classification (GTDB taxonomy): domain Bacteria; phylum Planctomycetota; class Planctomycetia; order Pirellulales; family Pirellulaceae; genus JBKCUI01. The sequence continues at coordinate 4,075 of CAMCMB010000056.1, read as the reverse complement.
TTCGAGAATGGGAGGTGGCGGTGGTGCCAGACCTTCCATGGGTGGCGGCGGTGGTGCCAGACCTAGCATGGGAATGGTGGGTGGTGGCGGCGCGCGACCTAGCATGGCGGGTGGTGGCGGCGCGCGACCTAACATGGGAATGGCTGGTGGCGGCGCGCGACCTAGCATGCCAACTCAGCGTCCCAATGTTTCAAATATGTCTCGGCCTACATCGATGCCCTCACTTGGAAATGCAAATGCAAGACCCTCAATGGGGAACGCAGGTGGCATGGCGAGACCAGGAGGCATGGGCAACATAGGGGGTATGGCCGGCAACAAGGTAGGCGGCTCATCCTTGGGGGCTAACCGTCCGTCTCTCGGCGGAGCGGGCAACCTTTCCAGCATGACACGACCGGCCCCCACACTTCCAGGGGCCTCGCGTCCCGCGACATTACCCTCGCTCGGAGGCTCAAACCGCCCCAATCTCGGCTCAGGAACGGGTTCAAACCGCCCAGAAACCCGCCCTAGCCTAGGAAACGCAAACAGACCCACCACTCTCCCCGAGGGTCTCAACCGTCCAGGCAGTGGTATCGAACGACCCAACCTAGCCGGCAATAGGCCCACCACCCTCCCTGGCACGCTTCCCGGGGGAGGCGGTAACCGACCGACAACGCTCCCCGGTACCTTGCCTGGAGGGGGCGAACGACCTGGAATCGGCTCGAATAAGCCGGGAGCTGGTGGCGGTTCGGCTGGCTTAGGCGGTAACCGACCAAGCACCCTTCCCGGTGCCATCGAGCGCCCAGGCCTCGGCGGCAATCGTCCTGGCGAGGGCGGCAATCGCCCAGGCATCGGTGGTAACCGGCCGGGCGAGGGCGGCAATCGCCCAGGCATCGGTGGTAACCGACCGAGCACCCTTCCCGGTGGACCTCAGCGTCCTGGAATTGGTGGGAATCGCCCCGGTGGAAACATCAACAACTTACCCGGAAGCGGCAATACCAATAACGTCGTGATCAACCGTCCAGGGATCAACGTTGGCGGCGGAAACAATATCGGTAGCGGCGGAAACAATATCGGTAGCGGTAATAACACGGGTTTCAATCCGGGGAACAGATTTCCTAATCGTCCCAATTGGAATAATGACCCATCCTGGAATCGACCCTCTTTCGGCAATAACGGGGGTTGGAATAACGGGGGCTGGAATAACGGGGGCTGGAATAACGGAGGCTGGAACAACAATTGGAACAACAATGTCTGTGGACACCATCCTTGGTACAACGGTGCTTGGAACGGTAGCTTTGGGAGCAGTTGGGTCGCTCCCGTAATGGTGGGGTGGGGTCTTAACTCCTTGATGACTGGCTGGGGAACGAACGTCGCGTATTTCAATCCCTATATAGTAGAGCCGATCGTTGGCCAATCGGTCCCATACGATTTTTCTCAGCCTGTTGTTGTCAACAATTATATTTCATCGGACGCCAGTGTTGCACCGGACGACAGTGGTACAGCTACTGCCCCTCAAGCCCAACCAGCCAACTCCAACAACCAACTGGGGCTGGATGCATTCAATCGTGGTTTGGCTAAGTTTAAAGAGGCAGCCTACCGGGACGCGCTTACGGAACTCAATGTGGCTCTTGCAAAGATTCCCGGTGATCCCATTGTTCACGAAGTTCGCGCGTTGACTCTTTTTGCTCTTGGCGAATTCAAAAATGCTGCGGCTAACTTAAATTCCTTTCTGGCTTCCTCACCTGGAATGGACTGGACGACGATGAGCGGTCTCTATGGAGACCCAGCCCTTTACACCGACCATCTTCGAAAGCTGGAAGCCTTTACCAAAGCGAATCCAAGCGATCCCGCTTCTCACTTTGTGCTCGCTTATCACTACCTAGTGTTGGACGAGAAAGATTCGGCAATTACTGCGCTCAAGGTTGTCTTAGCCAACCAGCCAAAGGATGTTGTCGCTCAACGAATGCTCGATGCAATCGTTCCACCTGCCAGTGCGATTGCAACCACTCCAGCCGTTACTCCACCAGCACCCATAACCTCTACTCCAAAGGCTGCAACACCGGCACCCATCGCCTCGGCTGCAAAGCCTGCAACAGCGGAACCCGCTGCCACGGGTGCAGCGGAACCGGAAACCGATTTGGTTGGCTCTTGGGTGGCTCAAGCACAGGATACCAAGATCCAATTAGCTATCTCGGAAGACTCCAAGTTCAAGTGGACTGCTACAACCAAGGACCAGCCACCCGTGGTTCTTGAGGGTTTGCTCATTTCTTATAGCGATGGACTCGAATTGACCAACCCTGAGAAAGGGACGATTGCAGGTGGTGTCACATCCAATGGAGAAAATGCCTGGAACTTCCAAGTCTCCGGATCACCTCCCAGTGATCCTGGCCTGAAGTTTACGCGAGTCAAATAGACGATTCGCCGAGATCTGCAACCATCATAAAAACGCTTCGATTGAGCAATCAATCGAAGCGTTTTTTGTATGGGAGAGGAGGTTTCCGAGGGAACATGACAGCCCCATCGATCATTTCATGTCGTCCCTTCGGGACTCACATGCAATGGGTCGCGTTGGATTCCTCGGCCTCACGCCCGACGCGACACGCATGTCGCCGCGTTGCGGCTAAATGCGTGTGCCGCTTTGCGGCTATCCCGAGGGTCGCTGCGAATGGAGGGGATAATCAATGGGAGGGTGAGGCTCCTGCCGAACCATTGCGTCGTAAGCTCGGCAGGAGCCTCGCCCTCCCGATGGTTTCCAATGCATTCGACTCTGCAAAGATGTTTAGAGGGGTGGCCTCACCCTCCCGCCAATCCCTTTTGGTGGGAAACGCGGGTTGACATCGGTTTACAAAGTTGGCTTGGCACGCCCTTTTCTCTCAACGATGGGTCGGCTACAGCTTGCCTGCAGCTTTACGGAATTGCTCAAACCGCTCTCGTAACGATTCAGGAGGACGGACACGAGAGCCCTCTTCCAAAAGCCCCTTGAGATCATCATCTTTATCTTCCACTGTCCGCTCTTTGCTCTTGACTGGACGAAGCCCAAGGGACTTAAGCGTTGCATCCAGCTCCCGTTTCTTGTTCGGGTCGGTCTTCGCCAATTCTTTGGCCTCTGTCCATCGATCTATGAATTTTTGCATGTCGTCCTTGGTCCAGTTCAATCGCCTCAGAAGTTCAGGATCAGGCTGGTCCCTTTGTCGTTTCAAATAATCGAGTGCCAAGTCCGTCGTTTTGTTCGCGTAGTCTTGGTTGGCTGGGTCAGCCTGATCCTTCGAACGTGTGTCGCCGCCATCGCTTGAGTTGCCTCCACTACCAACGCTTCCGCTGTTGTTCGTACCGGACGAAGCACTCCCCGATTTGCTCTTAGAAGGGTCGCCCGGTTTGGGTTTTCCTGCCGGACTCTTGGATTCTCCGTCACCCTCTCCCTGCTTGCCGTCTCCCTGCTTGCCGTCTCCCTGCTTGCCCTCTCCCTGCTTGCCGTCTCCCTGCTTGCCTTCTCCCTGCTTGCCTTCTGCCTGCTTGCCTTCTGCCTGCTTGCCTTCTGCCTGCTTGCCCTCTCCCTGCTTGCCTTCTCCCTGCTTGCCTTCTCCCTGCTTGCCTTCTCCCTGCTTGCCTTCTCCCTGCTTGCCTTCTCCCTGCTTGCCTTCTGCCTGCTTGCCTTCTCCCTGCTTGCCTTCTCCCTGCTTGCCTTCTCCCTGCTTGCCTTCTCCCTGCTTGCCGTCTGCCTGCTTGCCTTCTCCCTGCTTGCCTTCTCCCTGCTTGCCTTCTCCCTGCTTGCCGTCTCCCTGCTCGCCTTCTCCCTGCTCGCCTTCTCCCTGCTTGCCGTCTCCCTGCTTGCCGTCTCCCTGCTCGCCTTCTCCCTGCTTGCCTTCTCCCTGCTTGCCGTCTGCCTGATTGCCCTCTGCCTGATTGCCCTCTGCCTGCTTGCCTTCTCCCTGCTTGCCTTCTCCCTGCTTGCCTTCTCCCTGCTTGCCGTCTGCCTGCTTGCCTTCTCCCTGCTTGCCTTCTGCCTGCTTGCCTTCTGCCTGCTTGCCTTCTGCCTGCTTGCCTTCTGCCTGCTTGCCTTCTGCCTGCTTGCCTTCTGCCTGCTTGCCCTCTCCCT
>CAMCMB010000055.1 GCA_945875845.1 Pirellula staleyi DSM 6068 | reverse complement strand
AACCGTAGGCCACAAACGGCCTGGTTAAACTGGCTCCAAGAAGATTTATTGACTTGGATCATCCAGAGTTGGAACTCACGAATCTCTTCTGGCCCAAGGTCTTCAGGCTGTTTGCCGAAATGCTTGGCGAAGCGATCGACGTGGTAGGTTTAGGAGTCGATGGTGCGAAGGGACATATTGCGGAGCAGCATGCTTATCGTTACAAAAAGCGCAAGTCATTTAACCGCTTTAATCGTCAAACGGGCAAAATAGAGTATGAGCAAGGTGTTGGTCGCGAGTGTTATCGGGATAGATAGCAAGAAGAGGATCATGATGATTGGAGCAGGAAGCTCCAATGCATTCGGCAAGGATGCCGAGAATGATCCGCAAAGAAGCGAGCAAACAAGACTCACTGCGGCTCGTAGGCGAAGCGGTTTAGTTCAACGACCAACGATCACCCAGCCGCCGCAGTAGACGCACCATCAGTAAAACCGACGTTCGGCGGGTTGGGTGCATCGTTTTGTTCGGCATTTTTCCGGCGATCAACGACTCGTCTGCCGTCCTTGCCTTGCCTCGCCTGTAGGTCTGCCACGATCTTTGTGAGATCGTACCCAAACGAGGCGGCGTAACAATCCCGTTGCAATCTTGTTTCAGCAACAATTGGGTCGTCAAACATTAAGCAACTCCTGCGGCGTACAAATGACTGGGGAAGCAAAGCCGTAATCCGATAGTACTTGGTCTATTCTATGTCGAAACGACGGATTTGCGATATGCTTGCAATTCCAAGTAAGCAAATAGTCGATCTTGTTTTGTGCGGCTGTAACAATGTGGATCGCGTCAACACCTGCCTTCTCAGGCAGTCCGACATGCTTCATCAAGGCCTCGGCAAGAACCAGCGTCTGGGAATCGACCAAAAGTATCGGCAATCCATCGAGAAACACTAGACGCTCGCGAGCAGCAACGACGTCGCCAGCAGCACATTCATCGACCGTCGCTTGAGACGCAAAAAGCTCAAACTTGGACCGATGGTCAGTCCACCATTCAAACGTCAAAAGTTGGTTCGCCGCAACTACTAAATCGGAACTACGTCTAGATGCCAAATATCCAATTACAGATGTCTCAAGGTAGACTGTTTGCATTTTTACTACCTTTCAATGTCCGAAAGATCGCGATCAGCCAGCCCGAGCATGAGACTCAACGAAAGTCAAAAAAGGGTTGATCGAGGGCTTGGCTGCATCGTTTTGTTCGTCGATAATTGTGGTGGCTCCAGCTTCCAGCAGCAAACAAGTAGGTACAAACATGCCGACGACAGCAGACGACGCAAAGTTGATGTACGAAACGGAATTGAAGGAATCATTAGAACGCGACTTTCTCGGGCAACATGTCGCCATCGTAAGCCAATCCCGACGCCATTTTGTAAGGCCTACGTTTTTGGAGGCAGCCTTAGCGGCTCGTGAGGCGGAACCCGACCATATACCGTTTGTAATTCGAATCGGACGCGATGCAGCCTTTCATATTGGGGCAGTGTCATTTTGAGGGCATGGATCGACGAAGAGAATCGGGCAATGGTGGAAGTCCAAATCGCCAACCATGCTAGGGGACAGCGAAAGTCAATTCAAGCTTGGATTGACACGGCTTTCGACGGTCATCTCGTTATGTCCAAATCTGAAATCGAAAGATTGGGTCTTGGGGTTTTAGCTGACACCGACGCAGTGCTCGCAGACGGGTCCAAAGCTCGATTACGTTGTTACTACTGTATTGCCGAATGGATGGAGCAGATCGTTCCCGTGCAAGTAGTTGAAAATGTTGGCGGGCTCCCACTGATTGGGACTGCTTTGCTGTCAAATGTTGATCTGCGAATCAACTACAGGGACAGAGTCTGCACGCTGTCTTAAAGACGAACGTCTGTGGTCACCGATGTCGCCGGAGACCACGATTCAAAAAGTTTTTAAGGCCCCGGCGGCGACTTCGGTGCACCACTTTGTTCCCTCTTGTCTGATTCCATCAAGTGGCTCTTCGAGCAGCCGTCAGGTTTCGAGTACGAGGTGCTGGAGCCGATTCCAGTTGCCTAATGGTACCCGATAGCATCTTGGCCTGCCAGCAAGCCCTCACCCCGCCTTCGGCACCCCTCTCCCGCGCGCGGGAGAGGGGCTGGGGGTGAGGGCGTGACGCACTGCGCTTGCCATGAGGGAATTGGCTTGGGTGTCGATACCCCAAGAGATGGCTACCGCGTCTAGCGGTGACCATCTCGGAACATGAGGAACTCGGTCGCTATTGTTTTGAGTCGCAAGCGAGAACGGGATGAGTTGTCTCTCACAAAGTCACGAAGGCACAAAGTCATCGAGTCAATTCGCCCAAGCAATTGAAGTGCCAACCAAAGCCGTGATGTCATCGCTACTCATTGGCACTCGAAGTTTCAGCCGAGATCGAAACGCCACTAGGTAGAGGGAACAATAGATTCTCCCCGCCTGAGTTGAGGGGGAAAATCCAGTCTACGTCGGTGAGCTGAGGTAGAAAAGAGAGAAAACACGGCTGAGCCGTGCAAAATACCGCGACAAAAAACCGCACATGGTTAATTTGACAACAACCCCCTGCTCTGGAAAATTCAAACCCGCGGGTTTCTTTTCGCGACGTGAAGTAAATCCACTCATTTGAGAGTACGAGGAAAACGTGGGCCTAGAACTCTTTCGGGATCAACTGAACCAATCTCGACTTCACCCTAATGACATCAAATGGATGCCCGGTTGGTTCGGACAGTTTGCCCAGACGGGGGGCCCATGGGGACACCACTCTGTGTTCCTTTCGCTATGTTCTGGTAAATGCCATGGAATTCGGAAGATACGTGACTCACCAGTCATTTGTCCCGCTTGTCGCAAATGATGCATCGATTTTCAGTCCGCTCATCGCGAGAAACCCGTGCGATGCTACCAGATCTCGACATCTATTCCCGAAATCGCTTTTAGGTCTGAATCAGTAGTTGCAACAAGACAACTTCCGCGATTCACTGCGATGGATGCCACCATGATGTCGACCACTTGCATTGGGCGACCTTGTTTTTTAAGTTCTGCGAAGATCTCGCCGAACCTGAAAGCGGCTCATTCGTCAAACGGCCAAATCTTCATCGGTTTAATCGAAGCCATCAAAGCCTTCATGTTTCGATCGCGGCTTTGACTGCACTCGATACCGGCGACAATCTCAGCAAGCACTGGAACGCAGGTACCCACACGTATTCCCTGCGAAGCGTAGCCTCGAATCTTGTCGGGATGCCTCTCCGTCGATTTACAAAATCGCTTAGCACGCCTGAATCAAGGAGAATTCGCTTCAATCGAACATCCTCTTCAGTTTGTTTGCGTTGTCCATGAACTCGCTCTTTTCGAGTTTTCCTGCCACCCGAGCAGCTTCGCTTAAATCTTCGCCGTCTTCTTGAACTGGAAACGCGTCGTTGAATTCATCGATGGCTTTGAGGGCCTGAGTGATCTCTTGGTCCGTCATCGGATCTTCGGCAATCGCATGGCCTACGACCAAGACAGAGACTATCTCACCGTCGTGGATCTCGGCTGGAGCCTTGATTTCGATTATCCCATTACTTACCACAGCTTGGATCATGTTCATTTGAATGCCCTTTGCTCGAAAATGCACTGACTTACCCAAGTATACACCACATACCCAATGCAGGCCAACTTGATTCTGGTTGACTAGATTCGGGTTATTTTGGAGATTGATCAAACCTTGGAGACAAAACCCAAAACGCTAGCGAGTCCAAGAGTGGAAAAGGGAAAAGGAAACAGGAAACAGGGGTCTGCGACGGTCTTAATAGTTGGCATTAGCCTGCTCCGTTCCGCTACTTAACAATGAGTTCGCCGTTCATAACCATCCAATGGCCGGGGAAGGTGCACAAATAGGGATATCTTCCCGGCTTCTTTGGGGCCTCGAAGTAGATAGTGAACTCTTCCTTTGGGTTGACGATATCCGTGTAGCAAATCACGTCCTTGCTCTCCGGGACGTAGTGCCGTAAATAAGCGTCTGGATCATTCACCAATCGATTCGTCATTTCTCCAATTTTCTCAAGCGTGCCAGGCTGAAGCAGCGCCCAGTTGTGCGGAACCACATCTGGATTTGCAAACGTAAGCTGAATCTTTTCGCCCGCTTTCACTTCAAAGGTCTTGGTCGAAAATTGCAAGTTATCTCTCGATTCAATCCGCAACCCCCTTGCCTGGCCTATTGGTTTTAGCCAGGGGTTTGGAATGCTCCGGTTGAGCCATTCCAAATCGCGAACCATCGGATGCGGCTGAATGACTTTGTCTTTTTGAGGCTGATAGTTCGCGATATCGGTGCGATCGCTGTCCATGGCGTGCACGGTCGCAAACAGTTCATGCCACTCTTCTTTTGCAACTTGAACTCGTAGGTGCATTTGGCTGCACAATTGGAGTTCAGGAATCTCAAGGAAGAGCGTGAAACCATCGTCCAGGACGTGCGAGGCTGCGATCGTCAACGCATCATGGCCGATCATGGGTGGATGCAAAACAGAGTATTCCTTGGACCCATAACCGGGCGAATAGCGGTAGTTCCAGCATTGTGCAAAATGGAGCGAAGCCTTCTCCGCATAGTCGCCGTCGATCGGCTTGCGAAATCGAATCGCGATTCCATTTCCGTGGACATGGAAACCGCTGGGCATTTGTACGTCTTGGCCCGTGTAGCGAAGTCGTTGAAAGCAACCCGGATCGGGCGTGTACGATCCCCAACCGTTCATGCCAGATAAATAAAGCAAGCCGTCTTTCTTGTTGACGTGCGCGCGATGCACTCCAGATCGGTATTCGCCTGGCAATACCACCAAAGCTCCTTGCCATCGTTCACCGACTTGATCTCGCAAAACCAGGAAGGCTCGGCCGGCGCCGTACGAGGTATGCACGATGTTTTCATTCAACGGTCCCATTCGAGCATCGTCGACCCAAACTTGTCCGCCGCTCGAATTGTCTAACCCGCGAGGCAAATACACGAGCGGGAGTTCAATCGGCTGACCTTCTCGCGGCCCCTTGTGACCATAAAAGGGTGGCGGGTTGGATTCAAAGTCTGCTGCTGGGTTGGTGCTACTGCTCTTTGGGCTAATTTGATAGATCATCGATGCAGGAGTCCAATCTCCTTCGGATGCGGGCACCGTCAACGTGCCATCGGGTAGAATCCCGAAACCGTCCGGATTTCGGAGACCGGTCGCGATCACTTTCGCGTCTTTGCCATCGTTTGAAATTTGAACGATCCCTTGATTGCCAGACGCGATGTAGAAGTTGCCACTCGAATCGCGCTGCAAGCCGCAAATGTAGTCGTGCCCACCGGGCGAGGTTTTGAACGCATTCGAAAAACACTCATACCAGTCGCATTCGCCGTCGCCGTTCAGATCGTTGAGACGAGTGATTTGATTTCGACCAAGCACATAAATACGGTCCTCATGCACAACCACGCCCAACGCTTGGTGCAAACCGCTTGCGATGCGCCGCCAACTCGCTTTGGATTGGACCTGCGAACCCGGTTTTTCGCTCGATTTGCTAGGATCGAATGCGATTCCTTGAACTCGCCAGACGTCGCCTTGCAAGGTGACGACAATTCCAGACCCATCGCTAAGAAATGCGTGATCGCCGCAATACAACAGCGTCTTCCACGGGTTGTTGACCGGTAAACCGATGGTGTCGATCGCGAACCCATCCCCCGTTCCGAGCGTTATCGGAGTTTCAATCTTTTGAGGCCACTGCACTGGGCCACCTGCGAGCAGATTTCTCAGTGGGTGTGACGCTTTCGGTGCAACAATGCGTTTAAACGTTCCCTTTGCGACGGAGGGCGCATCGATGTACTCGACTCCGTTTGCCGAGTAGGAAAACAAGATCTGATCACGGTGGACGTAGTAACCACGGTATTGAATCTGAGCGTTCGCCAACTGTGGCATCAACTCCCGAATCGAACGCGATTCTTTGGGAAGTCCCAATTCCTTACCCGATATTCGCACTCCGTCCATCAGTCCATGTCGCACGTTGGAGTATTTGACGAATCCGCCGCTCCAGAATTTTTCATATGCGAACGTCTCTGGGTTAAAGCAAGCGGACCAAGCTCGATTGGGTCCAAGTCGAAAGCACACGGCTCTCGCAATCGGCTTGGGATTTGTGACTAGGACATTGCACAAGACGAGCCCTTGAACCGACGCGTTCATCTCCTCGCCTTGCCAGTAAGCTTCATCTTGATTGCCCCAATGCCCGAACGTCGTTCCATCGACTCCTGGAAACGGAGCCAGCAACCTTGGACGATTCACTTGTCCGGAGAAAAACGTGGCTTGCTTGGTGTAAAAGTCATAGATGCGGTCACGATTGACTCGCTCGGTCCGAGCGGGGTGTTGTTCCGGATGAATGGGCTCGCGAACCAACGGAAAGGTGGCCGGCTCATGGGTGTTTGCGGATCGAACCGCCGCTTCGATGGCTGGCAAATCTAGATCGGCTCTTGTTCCGAGTCCGACCAAAAAGGCTAATAGATCGGCTTGATTTTGGTCGTTGAGCGAATCGACCAAGCCCATCGGCATCAAGGAAATTCCGTTGGCTTGACTCTCGATATCTGCACGATCGATTTTGGTCAAAACCTGCGTTGCAGGGTCCCTCAAGACGAGTGTTTTTTCCGTGGAATCCTGACCCGAAACATAGCCTGTCAGGAATGCTCCCTCCGACGTTACGATTTTGACACTTTGATATTCAGGAGCCACCTCACGATTGGGCCATAGCAAGCTTTCCGCCAACTGAGAGGGTGTTCGCTGTTTCGAAGTCAGGGTGAGATCTGGGCCAATGATTCCTCCTGCGGATCCGATGCGATGGCACGAAAAACATGCGGCCTTGGCTTGCGTATAAACGCTTAAGCCGCGTTCAAAATTTCCGTTTGCGGATGAGCGTAAAACAAGATCATCGACTTTCTCCTGCGAGAAAGGCTCTGATAGGACAGGGTCCGTAGTCTGGCCGATCGCACAAGCAAACGGAATCCACGCGGACAAAAACGCAAGAACCATGCGGCGAGCGGTAGAGCAAAATCTACCCGTCGAAGATTTCAATAGGGAGTGACAGAGGCTCCTGGATAGTTCAAAGTGATCTTGTGCTTGCATTCCACGAACTTCTAAACTAAGAGGGTTTGGCAATGGTTAGGCCGAGATGGAATTCGCTGCTCGGCTGTCATTCTAGCTAATGGGAACTTGGATGCCTTACGACTGGATGGTCAATCGCTGGCGAATCTTGAATAAAATCAGGCATCTCGGCATGGCGAGCTTATTTTTTTCTGCGATGCTGGGATATGGACAGGAGCCTTCCGAGCCCGTTTCCAATTCGCCTGACTTGCGCGATTTCTTTGATACTGACAGTATTCCCGCAGAGGAAAGGCCCACACCACAAAACTTGGCTTTACCAGACTCATTGGATCAAGTGATTGTGCCAGCCACTGCAGATGAAAAACAAGAGTTGTCCTCTTGGGTACGATGGTTGGTGCTTCGAAATTTGCCCCCCAATTTTGAAGACAATCGAAAATGGGGCAAGAAAAAAGACGTCTTCGATGGGATCGACTTTCGACTCGAAGGTTGGAAAGTGGAGACCAAACGCAAGAAGAAGACTGTCAATCATGGGACTTGGTCTCGCTATTTCATTGAGTTCATCGAACCTGCAGAAAAGTTGCAAGTCAACATTCGGCACATTGAGTTTCCGCCGAAAGGGTCGATTCGGGTTGTCACTCAAGTCGTCGCCCCAGTGAAACTTTTTGGCAGAGTTAGCCAATGGCAACGCGATTTTCAATGGATCAGTGTCTCTGCCAATGCGGAATCGACGATTGAGCTCAACGTGGTGTGCGATATTCAAGTCCTTGTGAACCCGTTGAAGATCCCCCCGGATGTGGAATTTCGACCCGTTGTGACGGACGCCACGGTGTCAGTGAAGGAATTCAGCGTGCAACGCATCAGTCAGATCCAAGGCCCATTGGCGGAACTTTTGGGAAAAGGGATACGAGAGGTATTGGACAAGCGGCTTGAGGACTATCGCGAAAAATTAGTCCTCAAAATGAATACCGAGATTGCCAAGCAGCAGGGCAAGCTGAAACTTTCCTTTCATGATTGGTTGCAAACTTCCATCAAAAAGAAGGTGGAATAGCAGCTTTTGGCAACGTCTGAACCATTTCGAATCAGCCGGAACGCGCTAGCGTCCGGTTTATGCCTCGCCCAACCAATTCATTGGTAGTGGGAGGGTGAGGCTCCTGCCGAACTATTGTGTAAATAGCTCGGCAGGAGCCTCGCTCTCCCATTGATTTTCAATCCATTCGACAATGTTTCTTTTACGCCAACTCACCCGAACGTTTGACACTTTGGGATGGGCCAATAGAATGGGAGGACGGGATTAAGATTGCTTTTACAGTCCCCATACCTACTCAGCCCTCCCTCCAACTGGAACCCCCCTATGTTCGGCATTGGCCAAACCGAGTTGTTGATATTCTTGGTGGTTGCCATGGTGCTCTTTGGCAGCGCTCGGTTACCCACGTTGATGCGGAATCTTGGTCGAAGTGCAACCGAATTCAAAAAAGGCATGCGCGACGAAGATTCGGATTTGACGAATGACACAGAGAAAAAGAGCTAGTTCCGCCTATGTTTAGTGGCATTGGCGGTTTTGAAATGGTGTTGTTTGGCATCGTGGCATTGCTGTTATTCGGAGCAAAGCTTCCGGAAGTGGCTCGCAACCTCGGTGGGACTTATCGCGGACTCAAGCGAAGCGTAGACGAGTTCAAGCGAGAGTTTCAGGCCGTCGAAACCTATGAGCCAAAATCCAGCCGTGCGGTTTCTCACGATGAAACGGAAACGACAGAAACGACAGCACCCAAGTTCAAGCCACCCGAGGAATGAGGCTTGGTAAGTCGCGTCTCGTGTCCGTAATGTTGCCCGCTGGAACGCGGTACTGGCAAAATGGTCGCACCCGGCAGGGGCGACCTACCAACGCATCCACATTCCATTGACCGTGTAGCTCTTCAGAAATCACACTGGTTAGACATCAATGTTCAAAGCCTCGTTTATCTAGCGGGCTGTCTAATTTGTGAAGTCTTTATTGTCTAAGGGGACACAGCCGACAAAAGTCAAAGTAGTAGGCACATTCCATGCGCCGTCCACCTGGAGTCCTTGCAAAAGCTTGACTGCGAACGGCACGGCGGAGCGTGCCTGCTACTTTTGTCGGCTGTGTCTAAGGGAGACTCAACGGACTTCCAAGTCCGTCAATGTGGAATTCGACGGACTTGGAAGTCCGTCGTACCATTAAAGCAATAGCCCGCTAGCACAACGCTATTTGCATTTCGGACTTGGTAATTTGGGCCAAATACGAAGCCTGGACAAGATTTAGCAAATACTCAAGCATGCTGAATCTTTTTCAAGTTTCGAGCGCATGATATTCGCCAAGCGGGCTTGCAACAACGGGGTTATCGCCCGAGAATTTACAGCGACTTGGTGATTGGTCTCAAAGAGATCTGAGGACACCGAGCCCATCTGAATGGAGATAAACTTGTGATGAAAACGAACGATCCCCTTGCGTACGAACAATTAGGCATTGGTGATAAGTGGACCAGTGAAGAGCGAGTGATCATCGCTTCCGATCTGATTTCGTTTGCCGATCTGACCGGCGATCACGATCCACTCCATACCGATTCTGAGTTCGCTGCGACTGGCCCGTTTGGTCGTCCCGTCGCACATGGTTTATTGGGGCTCTCCATTCTGGCAGGTCTGAGTTCCAATGCCCCGTCCGTTTTGACCGCAGCGTTAGTCGACATCCGCAGCTGGAATTTTTCGAAACCCGTTTTCGTCGGGGATTCGCTGCACGCCATCACTGAGATCATCGACTTGCAAGCACGAGGTCGGAGGCATGGAGAGGTGCATTGGTACCGACAACTCTTCAATCAGCATGGCGAAAGAGTTCAAGATGGCATCTTGGTTACACTCGTAATTCGAAGAGTGCCGTTGCCTACCAAGAAGACTCGTATCTCTCCTTTGGAGACGGCAGAGTCGTCATTAGAGTCTGCGAATGGTGAGGCGGTCGGCACTTTTTAGTCGATCGACGCATTCAAGGTTGCTTTGTTGGACTATGATAGATCGAAGCTCATCATCGCTAGTCTGCTGATAGCCTTACTTGAAACGCGGGAACCCTCTCATACCATGCAACATTTGGATCACCTCAAGAATTTGGTCATTATGGCCTCCGCCGACGGCGCGCTTTCCGAGAGCGAAATTGCGCTTTTGGTTGATCGGTGCGGCGAGATGGGACTGCACGAAGCAGATCTTGGAAAGGCGGTCGCATACGCGTTGAGCGAGCAAGCGTCACTTAAGCTGCCGACGGTAAAGGGCGAACAAATAGCAATGCTGACCGACTTGGTTCGTATCATGGCTGCGGATGGTAAGTTGAGCGAAGTTGAAAAGAGGCTGTTCGCGTTAGCTGCCGCGAAAATGGGGATTGAGCGAAAGGAACTCGACGACCTCATCGATAAGCTTGTAGGCAAACCTGCGACTTGAATTTTCCTTCATTAGCCATTGGGCGATAGCCAAATGGCACTCACTTTGTAGCGGAACAGCGCAAGCTGTCCGGTGACCGTAGGCAAATCACTTGGATATTCACCGGGCGGCTCGCGCCGCTCCGCTACGAAAACATTGGTTCGAACCGAAAGTGAGTGCCATTGGGCGATAGCCCACGGTTGTCTAATCCGTCATAACCGGAGGCTAGCGCCTTTCGGCTGATCATGCCCCCCCCTGAATCATCCGGGCTAGCCCACAAAACGCTTCGAACGCCTCCATCGCGAGTTTTCCGCAATGCAAAGCGACCCAAAATCCTTCCAAATCGATGCCTCCAAGTTGCTGGATCTTCGTATCCCGGAAGCGTGTGTTACCGGGATTGAGACCAGCCTCGAATTGCTCCGAACTCACGCTCGAATCCTCGACGCATACGTCGTGCAAATGGAAATCGGAACGATCCAAGACGAGGAACTCGTTTGATGACTCTTGGAGCCGACGCGTCTGCCATTGTGGTCGCCGAGAAAGTGCGATGTGGAGCAATAAGCGCTCAACGTATCGTCGAAGAGGTATTGGCGGATATCCAGCTTCGAAACGCCTCGTTCAATTGCTTTACGCGTGTTCTCGCGGAAACGGCCCGCAAGGCAGCTGAGGTCATTGATCAAAAAGTCAGGGATGGAGTTGACCCAGGCCCATTGGCGGGCGTTCCGTTTGGAGCCAAAGACCTATTTGATATTTCAGGAATCCCAACGACGGCTGGGGCTAAAATGCGACTCAATGCACCGCCCCCCAAGTCCGATGCGGAAGTCGTCGCTCGACTAAAACGTGCCGGAGCCATTCTCATCGGCACCCTCAATATGGATGAGTACGCATACGGGTTCGCAACGGTGAACGCGCATTTCGGACCGACTCGCAACCCGCACGATCCGTCCCGCTTGGCGGGTGGGTCGTCGGGTGGATCGGCTGCAGCAGTCGCCGCTGGCCTAGTACCACTCGCATTAGGGTCCGATACCAACGGATCGATACGCGTACCGGCGTCCCTGTGTGGAATTTGGGGGATACGTCCTGCAGATAACGCCATACCCATGAACGGTGTTTTTCCATTCGTCGAGATTCTCGATACGGTTGGTCCCTTCGCTCGCTCTTTGGCTGAGCTTGTTTTGATATACGACGTGCTGTCCGATTCCAAGCGATTCTCAAGTGACCGTCAGCCACGAGTCGCTCGACTGGATGGCTGGTTTGAACGCAATGCTGACCCAGAGGCCTTGCAAGCCGTTGATGCGGTCATGAATCATCTGGGATCGCATGCTGTGGCCAAGATGCCTGAGGCGGAGGCGGCCCGATCCGCGTCGCATTTAATGACAGCAGCCCAAGGGGGTGCATTTCATCTTGAATCGCTGCGTCGCCAGGCAATGGATTACGATCCAGCGGTACGCGATCGGCTTTTGGCTGGAGCAATGTTGCCAGCAGGAAACTATTTGAAGGCGATTGCATTTCGAAAGGTCTATCGCGAGAAAGTCCGGGAGCTTTTCGAGCGATTCGATATTTTGATTGCACCAACAGTTCCTGTGGTTGCGCCGCGAATCGATCAAGCCACCATGATGGTGGATGGAAAACCGGCCCCGGCTCGCGCGAACCTAGGACTTTACACTCAGCCACTCAGTGTCGCTGGCATACCGATCGTTTCCGCACCCTTCAATCGCCCAAATCGATTGCCGCTTGGGTTGCAATTTGCAACATGGCCTGGACGAGAAGAGATGCTCTTTCAACTGCTCTCGCAATTGGAGGTCGATGGTCTTCTGTGTGCCAATGCCCCACCTCTCAGTTCGGGCGTTTGAGTCACAGCCGACAAAAGTCAAAGTAGTAGGCACATTCCATGTGCCGTCCACCTAGAATCCTGGTAAATGCTTGACTGCGAACGGCACGGCGGAGCGTGCCTGCTACTTTCGTCGGCTGTGTCATTTGACACGTCGAGGGGTAGTTGGAAACCACCCTCAAAACCACTAATTTACTAAGGAGCTGACTAGAGCAGCAACCCAAATGGCCGTTAGAATGGAAATGCTACACCAAGCAGAGAAGATCCAAAATTTCGTCGACGGATAAGAGTACGGAAGTGTCGAAACGGGCTGCGTTTCTTGCCGAATAAAAATCTCCCGCTCCCGAATGTCCTCAAACATGGCTGTTTGCGAAGGTTCCAACAATCCATACTGGATTGAAAATTCCAACACCCCGTACAAGACATGGCGTCGTCCAAACGGATCAATTCCGATGGCTTCGAAGCACCAAATTTGCCTGCCAAAAATGCTTTCGGACTCTTCTACCAAGTGGACGTGGCGCAAATTCTCGATTCGAGACTGTTCTGGACAAAATTCCCGCCGGGCCAAACAACGATGTGCCTGCTCGGAAGCCGCCTGCCATACCTGCCTCGAAAATTGTATTTTGTCCGTGTCGGGAGTCATAGTCTCGATTCCTTCGGTACCTAAAGGCACATCTTCCGCCATTGATGTACAACTTATTCGATCGAAAACAGCATTGTATGCAATTGAAAGAACAGGGGCAGTCCCGATCAGACCAAAATCTAAGGTTTTTGGAAAACAAGTCCATTTTTTTTCAAGGAAATGGGGGGGCTTCCACGCACGCCCAAACCACCACTTCCTGTGGAGTCACGATATCTTTGTCTGCAGGATGTTTAGAATCGATAGCGAGAAAATGGTCAACCGATTTTTTGGAAGGAAACGATGTTCGAACGCAAGAGTTTGAAATGGCCAATCCTGCTCGCGATCGTAATGATTGTCATGCTTGTTGGTCTTACGATTGGCTGGATCCTCATCACCATTTTTGGTGCGAACTGGATTTTGCTGAGCGTCGGTTCCATCATGTTTGTTTTCGTATTGTTGGGGGTGGTGCTGTATCTCGTGTGGAGCATTCAACAAATCAACCTAAATCGACGCCAAAGCAATTTCATCGATGCGGTGACACACGAACTAAAAAGCCCAATCGCTTCTCTCAAGCTTTTTCTTCAAACCCTCGGCAAGCGCAACATGGACGAAGCACAACGGCAAGAGTTCTATCATTCGATGTTGGATGACGTGGACCGATTGGACCGGCTCATCACCCAGTTGCTCGATGTAGCCCGCCTCCAGCAAGATTCCAATGAACCAGAGCCTGAAATCTGGGTGGCCATCGATTCAACGCTTGAGGACTTCACAAACGAACTTGTGGTTCAGTATCACATTCCTCGGGACTGCGTTAGCATCGAATGTCCGGCTTGCGATGTGTGGGCGCGTCGGGTCGACATTGATATCTTGGTTCGCAATCTCATCGACAATGCTCTCAAGTATGCTGGTCACCCCCCCGCAATCGAAATCAAGGTTCAAGTGAATAGCCAGACCGGAAACACAACCATCCTGGTATCCGACAATGGAATCGGGATACCGAGGCATCTTCACAAAAAAATCTTCCGCAGGTTTTATCGAGTAGGCAACGAGTTGGAGCGAACCAAGCCCGGCACCGGTCTAGGATTGTTCCTTGTACGATCCATTGTGCGAAGACTTCGAGGCTCGATTCGGGTCATAGACATTCCTAAAAAATCCGGATCGCGGTTCGAATTGGTCCTTCCACAGTCTAGACTAAGATCCGTTACGGGCCCATTCTTCGACGAAGTTCCCGCGACCACCAGATAACCCTCGAAAGTTCGATTCCACCAGCATGCGAGCTCGCAAAAACATTCTCATCGTCGAAGACGAAAAGCACTTGGCCATGGGCGTCAAGTACAATCTCGAAGCGGAGGGGTACAGGGTCACACTCGTGGAAGATGGCCCGACAGCGATTCGGCTGATCGAAGCGGATCATTTCGCTTTTGATCTTATGATTCTGGATCTCATGTTGCCAGGAATGAGTGGGTATGCCGTTTGTCAATCCATTCGCGACAACAACGTCCAGCTTCCGATCTTGATCCTGAGTGCGAGAAGCTTGCCGGAGGATCGAGCTCGCGGATTCGATTGCGGTGCAAATCAGTACTTGAACAAGCCTTTCGACCTAGACGAACTACTGGCGCGAGTCAAGAATTTGTTGAAATTTCATTCCCCGCAACAACAACACCTTACCGCGCAGGCCATTCCCGCCAAGGTTTCCGAAGCGATTTTCGGAAAGGCTTCGATCAACTTTGAAACCTACGAAGTTCATGTCGACAATCGCGAGATTAAGATGACGCACAAGGAACTCCAGCTTTTACGTTACTTTGTCGAGAACCAAGGTCGTGTCATCAGTCGCCAAGAGCTTCTGGCCGAAGTTTGGGATGTCAGCGGTGAAATGCAAACGCGCAGCGTCGACCAATTCATGCTTCGGCTCCGAAAAATTTTCGAAGTTGACCCGGCAAAACCCAAGCACTTTTTGACCTTGCGAGATGCCGGGTATCGATTTATTGCCGGACCAAGCCAGATGTCGAACATCGACGGTGCAACCCTGGATACGGACCATGACTAACATTCCCGCTCCGCTGCCAGCAGAAATGCGAATCGCGGAATTAACTCGCCAAATACGCCATCACGATCATCAGTATTACGTTCTCGCGGCTCCTTCTATTTCGGACCTTGAATACGATCGGTTGCTGAGAGAACTGAGCGATTTGGAACGAGAGTTCCCTCAGCTTGCCGCCGCCGACAGTCCGACCAAACGATTGGGAGACGCACCACTCGAGGGCCTCGTTCAAGTACAGCATCGAGTACCGATGCTCTCCATCGAGAACACGTACACCGAACAAGAGCTTCGCAACTTCTTTACGAGAATTGAAAAATTACTCCCAGGCGAAATCATCGAGTGGGTTGTCGAACTCAAGGTCGATGGTGTCGCAGTTTCCATTCGCTATGAGCAAGGGTTGCTCGTTCAAGCTGTCACGCGAGGCAACGGCGAAGTGGGTGACGATATCACCCACAACATTCGAACGTTGAGAGGACTGCCACAACGCTTGCTCGGAGACTCCGTTCCGAAAGTCCTTGAGGTACGGGGCGAAATCTACATGACGAACGCCGACTTAGTGACGCTCAACGAACAAAGAACGAAGGCTGGCGACTCAGAGTTCAAGAATACTCGCAATGTAACTGCCGGCTCCATTCGACTGCTCGATTCCAAGATTTGCTCTCAACGCAGGCTCCGTTTCTTCTGCCACGGCATCGGGTTTTGCGAGGGAATAAACGCCCGTACTCACATGGAGTTTCTCGAACGCGTTCGCGCCTTGGGTGTCCCAACAACTCCGGACGTCGCTTGCTTTGCTGACAAGGAAGCGACCATTGCTCACTGCAATCGTTTGGTGGAGAACTTGCATGAACTCGATTTTGAAGTGGATGGGCTTGTCGTCAAAGTCAATTCGATGGAGCAACGCGAAACACTCGGGAGCACAACGAAGTGCCCGAGATGGGTGATCGCATACAAAATCGAAAAGTACGAAGCGGTCACGCAGTTGCTAGACATCAAAACACAGATCGGGAAAACAGGGACTGTGACTCCCGTCGGTGAGTTGCAGCCTGTCGAGCTTGCCGGTACTACCGTAAGCCGAGCTTCGCTGCACAACATCGAGGAAATCGAACGCAAGGACATTCGCGTGGGCGATTGGGTGGTTGTTGAAAAAGCCGGCAAAATCATTCCCCATATTGTGCGTGTCGAAAAACATCGACGCGAAGGTGAGCCTCCGCCGTATCAGTTTCCAACGAATTGTCCCGAGTGCAGTAGTTTGCTGGTACGCGACACTCAAGGCGTCTATATTCGATGCGTTTCCAAGCAATGCCCCGCGCAGTGGAGGCAGCGATTGCGATACTTTGCAACCCGAGATTGCATGGACATCGAAGGTCTTGGGGAAAAGTTAGTCAATCAATTGGTGGACGGTAATGTGGTTGCGTCCTATGGCGACCTCTACTCGCTAACGCTCGACAAGTTGATGTCGTTGGATCGGATGGGTAAGAAATCTGCGGAAAATCTATTGGATGGAATCGAAGCCAGCAAAGACCGTGGACTCACTCGGGTCCTCAATGCCATCTCGATTCGGCATGTCGGACAACGCGTCGCTCAAATACTCGCGAGAAAATTTGGGCATTTGGATGCCTTGATAGCAGCCGACTTAGAAACCATCGGGAATACCAACGAGATAGGGCCTGTCATTGCCAAAAGCGTGGCAGATTACTTTCAGAGCGAAGACGGTATCGAAGTCATTCGGCAATTGAGGGAGGCGGGCGTTTCGCTGCAGACATCGGCGGAAGATGCGGTCAATGCCTCTGGCACGTTTGCGGGTAAAACAGTGGTGGTGACTGGCTCCCTCAACAAATACTCGCGAGATGAGATTGAACGTCGAATCGAACAACTCGGCGGGCGCGCCGCCAGCAGCGTTTCTAAGAAAACCGATTTCCTGATTGCGGGCGAGGCGGCAGGTACCAAACTCGAGAAGGCTCAGAGCTTGGGAGTTACCATCTTAACCGAAGCGGATTTCGACGCGATGATCTCGACCAAGTCGCCTTAGAGCGGCCCGCTTGGTGTACAATACTCGCAACGAACTTTTCACAGACCTCTCGCCGATCATCGCTCGTTACCATGATCTTTCTTTCCTCATCTACCATTGCCCACGCCACATGATTGAGCTGAATGACTTTGGCAAGGACTACGGTGACTTCACTGCCGTTCAAAATGTTTCATTGAAAATTGAGAAAGGCGAGCTGTTTGGGTTCATTGGTCCAAACGGGGCAGGCAAGAGCACTTCGATTCGATTCCTCGCGACTCTCCTCAAACCCACACGCGGCGACGGGAGTGTCAACGGTTTCAGTGTCAACAAGAACCCCATGGATGTTCGACGTAATATCGGCTACATGCCCGATGACTTCGGTGTCTACGACGGAATGAAGGTCTGGGAGTTTTTGGACTTCTTTGCGGTTGCCTACAAAATCGGTCGGTCGCAGCGCAAGCAAGTGATTGGGGACGTTCTGGAATTGCTCGACCTAACGCACAAACGCGATGACTTTGTAAACGGCCTGTCTCGCGGTATGAAACAGCGATTGTGTTTGGCCAAGACGCTAGTGCACGATCCACCCGTTCTTATTCTCGATGAACCCACGAGCGGACTCGACCCGAGAGCTCGAATCGAGGTCAAGGCATTGCTGAAAGAGCTGCGACGCATGGGTAAGACGATTTTGATCAGCAGCCACATTTTGTCGGAGTTAGCGGACTGCTGCACATCGATTGGAATTATCGAACGAGGCCAATTGCTGATGCACGGCCCAATCGATTCGGTTTATCGCAAGATTCGCCGCAATCGCATTGTCGAGATCAAGTTCATCGCGAATCAGGATGCGGGCATATCGATCTTGCGAAGCGATCCGGCAATGCGAGGTATCGATATCGACGGCAATCGAGCCACCGTGGAATTGGAAACCGACGACGAGGGACTCGCCAAGCTGTTGGAGCAGTTGGTTGCTGGAGGAGTCAAGATGCGATCGTTTAGCGATAAAGACCCAACGCTTGAGGACGTATTCATGCTAGTGACCAAAGGCTTAGTCGCGTAGTGGCTGGAAACGAATGCCTCTGGGCTCGTAGCGGAGCGGCGCGAGCCGCCCGGTGAATTCCGAAGTGATTGTGAATCCTCACCGGCAGCTTGCGCTATTCCGATACGAGCTGTGCAGTTTTTGAATTAGAAAATACACCCCACGCCACCGCCCACGCCACCTCCCATGCCCAAGGGTTGATGCACGGCTTTGGGCGGAACTCGAGGCTTCATGTTACTCTTGGGTTGCTTGGCAATGGCACGAAGGAGTTCCGTGATTGCGAGCTGTGTTTCGTCGGGGGCGTTTACGACAAGGATGGAACCTAGCATGCGCAAATGATAGTCCCCACCCGCAACTTGCCAGCTATCGCTTGCCACCATCTCTTGGATCAGCTCGACGATCTCGCCGGACAGACTGTTGTCTGGCAAGATGGTACTCAAATCGTAATACCTAGTAATATTAGCCTCCAATTGTTTCGAGGGAATCATCATCACTTCGTTGCCAACCTCGTAAGTAAGTTGGAGCGGGCGCAAGATCAGCTCGATCGCATTGATTGCTCTTGCATTATCGAGTTTGAACGTAATCGGTTCGTCCTGCGTTCTAAAAGAAAGGGTGCAACCCGAGTATAAGTGAGTTTATCAACCTAGGGGGCCTTGAAATCTCTTTATTTTTCGATCGAGCGTTGAACGTTCAATCCCAAGGATAGCGGCTGCGCGATTCTTTTGGCCGTTGGTGTACTCGAGCGTGGCCTCGATGTGCTCTTGCTCCAACGCATCAATCGTCTTTTCTTGATAGGTGTCGCTCGTTGGCACAGCGGGCTTCGGCGACTCCTGGCCTGGCACTTGCAAATACGAGAGAGCCAAATCCTCGGGGCCGGCCAGTGGACCGGTCGCCAGCACATAGGCTCGCTCGACACTGTTCCGCAATTCGCGAACGTTGCCAGGCCAGTGATACTTTTGCATGGCCAGTTGGGCTTGTTCCGTAAATCCGGATGGCCCATGTCCCGACTTCGAACGGAATTGGGCAAGAAAGTATTCCGCTAGCGGGAGGATATCTTCTGTGCGTTGTCGCAAGGCAGGAACTCGGAGCTCAATGACTCGCAAACGGAAATACAAGTCCGACCGAAATTGGCCTTCGCGAACGGCTTGCTCCAGATCGCGATTGGTTGCGGCAATGACTCGTACGTCCACTTGGATCGGCTTGTTACCACCTACCCGTTCAAAGGCTTTGCCCTCCAGCACTCGCAAGAATTTGGCCTGGATCTCCAAGCTCATTTCACCCAGTTCATCAAGCATGATCGTACCGCCATGGGCCTGCTCGAATTTCCCGATCTTGCGTTCGACGGCACCTGTGAAGGAACCTTTCTCATGACCGAACAGTTCGCTCTCCAGCAAGGTTGACGTGAGAGCCGCACAGTTGATCGCCACGAACGGTCCGTTTGCACGTTGACTGAAGTCATGAATGGCGCGAGCCACGAGTTCTTTGCCTGCACCGCTTTCGCCGCGAATTAGGATCGTTGCATGGGTTGGGCCAACGCGTTGGGCTTGGTCGCGAACTTGGCGAAGCGCCGCGGACGGGCCAATCCATTCGGCGGATTGACCGAGCTGTAGCTCCAGTTCCACGATCCGGCTGCGCGACGATTTGAGTTTCACTTCGAGCGTTTGCTGGCGCGTTAAATTGTCGATCGAGACCGCCAAAACATCGGCAACAGCCAAAGTAATTTCTAAGTGCTCCGGAGTTAAATCCGATTCACCCAGTCGAGAATACAAATGAATCATGCCAATGATTTGCTCACCGATGCGCATCGGTGCGACAATCACACTGGTCGTCGTCATCACATGGCTGGCTTGCGACGACATCGCGTTGGCACTGGCGGGTTGTCCGCCGACGAGATGCGAGTCGGCATGAACGTTGTGCGCCAAGATGGCCGTGTTATCCCTGAGTACATTCGCAATCAACGGCTCGGCGACGGGATGGTAGGCTTTGCCGTTGCGTTGAAGTGCCGCGAGAACCACACAGCCTGGGAGGCCGGTCGGACTAGGTTGGTCCTTTTCGTCCGCAGATGGTTCTAGTTTGAGAACCCCTCCCGTCTTGCAACCGGTGGATTGCATGAGTCGATTTAAAGCCAGTTCGCAGGCGGACTGAATATTGGGTTCGCGTGCGACCTCAAATGCCAATTGCAAAAGCTCAGTGGCAACGGTTGGAAAAGCGCGATGGGGCACCGGCACGGAATTGCTAGGGGACTTGATGTCCAGTTGAAGCGACGCAGGATCCAGAATGGACGATTTGGACTGCCGGTAGGTGATGGCTGGAATCTCACCTTGAGTGTGTTGTGTGGTTTGAGGAGCCGTTTCATCCCATTCGAGGGGCGGGACGACCTCGTCGAGCGAATAAGCGAAGGTGAGTCGACACGCTGCCACCGTGATTTGGTTGCCCGCAGCCAACAATTTTGCTTCCGAAATCCGCTGGCCGTCCACGTAAGTGCCATTCCGAGAGCCCAAATCGCGAACTTTCCAAGATCCCTCTTCGAAAAAAACCTCGGCGTGCCGACGACTGGATCGCTCGTCCGCGACCGGGATTTCGTTGGAGGACGCCCGGCCAATGATCAAGGGACGGCCCGATTCCAGGCGAAAAACATCCGTCCAACGGTATCCTTGCCGAATAATCAGGTATGCGGACAAATTGTTTGGTTGCATCGATAGGTTACTGAAATTACTCTAGTAAAGGAGTATTTTGGTTTTTTGGGGGCTTCGACGCTGGCACAACTGGGTCGACTCGCGCCACAATAGGATACCTTTGAAATGGATCGATCCTTCCATCTATTCATTGTTCCTCATCAGAAAAATTTGTCACCTCTTTCTTCCGGAGTTTCGATTATGTGTTTTCGAGGTTTGAGTTTGCGTGGAATGGCGGTGCGCTGTGCCCGACTGAAACTATCGATCGGCTTGATTGTTGCTACCGGCATCCTGTCCGCGAGCCCATGGACTTCTTCCGTTCAAGCTCAATTTGGTGGTGGATTTGGCAATATTCGAGTCGTGGGTGGAGTCAGTATTTCGCCAGAGGGGGTGCTGCGTACTGCGACACAAGAGGATCAAACTTTGGCATTGTCCGAAATGCGCGCTCAATTGATCGGACCTCAGGGACAACTCAACCAGCCCGCCGAACGACGACTCATTTCGTTAAAGAATCTCCAAAAAACCATACTCGCGAGCATCGAACAAAAGAAACCGTTGCCCGAAGAAGTGCTGTTCCTCGGGGGGCTGACTCGCATTGAAAACGTTTTCGTCTATCCCGAGAGGCAAGACATCGTCCTTGCCGGCCCTGCCGAGCCCTGGACTGTCGGAGTCAACGGTTCCGTGGTTGGAACCAAGAGTGGACGCCCAGTCGTTTACCTCGATGACTTGTTGTGTGCACTGCAGACGGTCAACAAAGCCCGTGCGACAGGCATCTCGGTTTCGATCGAACCTACCGAAGAAGGGGTCAGAAACCTTGAGCGATTGCTGAAACAAGCGTTGTCGCCCAACGTGAACCCAAAGTCTTTGGAGCCTGCCATGATGCAAGCTTTTGGCCCCCAACAGGTCAAACTGGAAGGTCTTGCTCCAGACAGCCACATGGCCCGCGTTATTCTGGCTGCGGATTACCGCATGAAACTGTACGGAATGAACTTGGCCCAAGCGCCAGTCAAGGGATTGCCTAGCTACGTTGAGATGATTGCCAACAAATCCAGTATGTCCCAGCTTCAATCGCGTTGGTGGATGGCTTGCGATTACTCGGCACTGGAACACAGCGCTGATCGCAAAGCATGGAAGATTAGTGGCCCAGGTATCAAAACATTGACCGAGCAAGATCAAGTGACCGCCGAAGGGACATTTAAGCAAACGGGTAAAGTCGATGGCTTGGCTCGCAAATGGGCGGAAGTGTTCACAAAGAAGATGGACGAGTTGGCAGTCAAAGATCCTGTTTTTGGTGAATTGCGCAACGCAATGGATTTGTGTATCGTTGCCGCTTTGATTCAATCGCAGGAACTGCAAGGACTCGCCAATTGTGATCTTTCTGCAATCGTAGGCGAAACTTCCAAAGTGGAACTTGCAAAGTGCGAGGTAGCAAAGTCCCTCGATCCTCAATGCAGTTTCATCCAAACCGTTCAAGGCTGGGTTGTGACGGCAAGCGGTGGTGTCATGGTTGATTCGTGGCAAGTCGTCAGCAAGTTGAAGGTAAACGATTCGATCGCGAGCGCTCTAGAATCGGGTGCCTCTTGGACGAACGACGAACGCGTTTGGCAATAGCTGCATTGCGTAGTGCCACAGGCAGGCAAAAAATCGCCAGACCATCGGGTAAAACGCTCACAGAGATAGCGATGAGCGTTGTTTTGAGGTCCAATACAATCGACGCATCACACGCCCTTTGTTCCGCAGAGCGTGCAGTTCCTCAGAGCGTGCCACCCACATACTAGGTCGCCCACATACCAGGTCGATTTCAAACTGCCTTCGCCTTATGACCAAAGACATTCCAGCTCCCTTTGAACTCTTTCATTTAACCGACGAAGACAATGGCCAAACGCTCGGTTCTGCCATCAAAAAGCGCCGGGCAGATTGGAGTTGGGGACAGACCCGAGAAGCAATTCTAAAACGGCGGGTGCAAGTCAACGGCAATTTATGCCTGGACCAAGCTCGCAAGGTTACATCGAAGGACGTCGTCAAACTTTGGCAAGAATCGCTTGCGAAACCAGTGCAGCCTACGGCTGTCAAATTCGCTTACGCCGACGATTTTTTGGTTGTGGTGGAGAAACCGCCGGGTATCACGTCGACTCGGCATTTCGAAGAACGCAACCTCCCGAAGAAAAGAAAACAGTTGCAACCAACGTTGGAGGAACTGCTTCCGGAAGCATTGGAAAAGTACTTTTTCTCGCGATCGAAGTTGGCCGAGCGAGAGGCAAATCCCTCCAAGTCCGTCAACAAGAAGACCAAAGGTCGCTTGTCTTCGCAAGATGCTCAACGTCAGCGATCGATCCAGCTCAAAAAGTTTGAGGTCACTGCCGTTCACCGGTTGGACCGGGACACGAGCGGGCTGATGATTTTTGCGAGGACCCCGTCGATTGCGAAATTGATTGGGCAATCGTTTCGAAAGCATGAAGTCGTTCGCAAGTACCATGCGCTCGTGCACGGGCATCCTGAAGCCCAGACATTCGACAGCATTTTGGTTCGTGACCGCGGAGATGGCAAGCGAGGTACGCAACCCACGGATCGTCCGGAAGACGAGAGTGCTCAGAGAGCGATCACTCATATCCGCCCCATCGAAACCATCGGAGAGTATTCGATGATCGAGTGCACTCTTGAGACCGGCAGAACGCACCAGATTCGAATTCACTTGTCGGAGGCAGGCCATATGCTTTGCGGAGATTCCATCTACAATCGATCGATCGGTGGTGTGCGAGTGGACGACAAGAGCGGTGCGCCGCGACAAGCATTGCACTCGGCTTCGCTGGAATTCAAGCATCCCATTTCCGACGAGCTTTTGTCGTTCAAGATGCCGTGGCCTGCCGACCTCCACCGCTGGCTCAAAGGCTTGCGTGACGCATGCCAAGGTCAAAACCGCCGGAGCTAACATTACCCTCAGGGTCAAGGAAATTACCAAGCCATGAAATCCATTTTGCTTCGAATCCTTCCGGTTCTGTTTTGCGTTTTGATGGTTCGCGGCGCGAATGCCGACCAGCCCAATATTCTTTTTTTGGCTGTCGACGACTTGCGACCTGAGTTCGGCGCTTATGGTGCGGATTACATCAAGAGTCCCAATTTGGATCGTATTGCGAAAGCAGGCATCACGTTCAATCGAGCGTATTGTCAGCAAGCAGTTTGTTCGCCGACGCGATCAAGCCTGATGACAGGCACACGTCCGGACACCACCAAAGTCTGGGATCTGGACACGCATTTTCGAACAGCCCTCCCGGATGTGGTGACGCTTGGTCAGCATTTCAAGAACAACGGTTACTTCGTTCAAGGTATGGGTAAAATCTATCACGGCAATTTCAATGACCCTCCAACTTGGTCCGTCCCATGGCAATCCCCCAAAGCTCAAGGCTATGGACTGCCAGAAAACCTAGCCCTCAACAAGTCTGCGATTTCAACTGAACCGAAGGCCGCGAACAACAACAAAGATGGCAAACCGAAAAAAAAACCGACTCCTAAGAACTCAAGAGGACCCGCGTTTGAAGGAGCCGACGTACCCGATAATACGTTTCAAGACGGGAAGGTGGCTGAGTTAGCTGTGGCAACCTTGAAGGAGATTAGCAAAAAGCCCGGTCCATTCTTCCTGGCGGTTGGCTTTGCAAAGCCTCATTTGCCGTTTGTGGCTCCCAAGAAATACTATGACCTCTACGATCCATCCAAGATCCAACTTGCAACCAACAAGTTTCGACCGCACGACGCTGCCGACTACGCCATACAACCTGGAGGTGAATTGCGCAGCTATCATGGAATCCCTGATGGATCGATTCCGGATGATTTAGCGAGGCAACTGAAGCATGGGTACTATGCCGCCATCAGCTACATGGATGCCCAGGTAGGCAAAGTTCTCGATGAGCTCGAGAGATCCGGTCTTGCGAAAAATACGATCGTCATTCTTTGGGGGGACCATGGCTGGAAGCTCGGCGAGCATGATGCGTGGTGCAAACACAGCAACTGCGAGAATGACACCAACGTCCCATTGCTGCTCTCCGTTCCAGGCATGAAGAACGCGGGAGCCCGCACCGATGGCATTGTCGAATTTGTTGATATCTATCCAACGCTCGCAGAGCTCGCAGGCTTGCCGCTGCCAACCCACTTGGAAGGCACAAGCTTCAAGCCGCTCCTCGAACAACCGAATCAATCTTGGAAGAAAGCTGCGTTCAGTCAGTACCCCAGGTCCAAGGGTGGCAAACAGATAATGGGATATTCGATGCGTACCGATCGCTATCGATTTACCGCTTGGGTAGACCGAAACGATTCGACCCAGGTCGATTCGGTCGAATTGTACGATCATCAATCCGACCCGCAGGAAAACCAAAATCTAGCACTACAACCCGATAAAAAACCGTTGGTGGATGAACTGACGACTCAATGGCGAGCCGGCTGGCAACGAGCGAAGCCGATCGTTAAACCGTAAACAATTAAAAAAGCTGTTTGCAGCGGAACAGCGCAAGCTGTCCGGTGAGGATTGGAAAATGACCTGGAATTCACCGGGCGGCTCGCGCCGCTCCTCTTACGAAAACAATGGTTCGAACCAAATTCGAATGCCCCAGGGTTTATCCCAAGGGATCGTTACCTTCAGGCTAGGAAGCCGTTCGATATCGCTCATTCGTCCCTACCGCAATCAGAAATTCTAATAAAGAATCGTTTCGGAACGAAACAAATGGGTATATTGAGGGTTTTCAGAGGGGAAGCGGGGCGAGGCTGACGCCATGGATTTCAAACAAAGATTCGGATCGCTGTAGCGAAAAGTTTGACCTTCATCGATAATACCAGACCGCACCCACCCAATGCATCCTTTGCAAAATTATCCCCCACCTCCTAATATCCTCACTTATGAACATGTTAAATCGAAGCAACCAACCGATCCGCTCCCGCATGGGCGGCGCTAAAGTTATTGCCTTTTTGGCGCTTGGAACTGCCGTTTGTGGGTCGGCTGGATATGCGTGGTGGCAGTCTCAAACGACGGGACTCTACGCGGGCGTGGAGAGTGAGCCGATGCTTCACGAAGTGGTGAGCGGACCGTTCGACCATATCGTTCTTGAGCAAGGCGAAATCGAGAGCAGCAAGAACAACGAAGTCAAATGCGAAGTCAAAGGTCGGGGCACGAGTGGCACTCCGATCTTGAATGTGGTTCTTGAGGGTACATTGGTCCAGAAGGGAGACAAGCTCTGTCAATTGGACTCGTCCGCTCTCGATCAAGATGCCAAGAATCAGAGGATTATCGTTAGCTCTGCGGAATCGACTGTCATCAGCAGCGAGGCCTTGGTTAGCAAAGCCGCCATCGCCAAGCAGGAGTATCTCGAGGGTACTTATCAGACGGAACGCAATGCCATTCTGAGCGAAATCGCCGTGGCCCAACAGGGGCTTCGCAGAGCCGAATTGTCCTTGCAGAGCGCAGAACGCCTTGCAGCCAAGGGAACGCTCAAAGCCCTGCAGATCGAGGCCGAACAGTTTGCAGTCCAGGACGCCCAACGCAAATTAGATTCTGCGGAACAACGCATGAAGGTCCTTGATAGGCTGACCAAGGAAAAGATGCTTGTCCAATTGAATAGCGACATCGAAACAGCCGCTGCAAAACTTGCCTCGGACAAGAACACACTGAGTGAAGAAAAGGAAAAGCTAGAGGAGATTCGGAACCAAATTATCGCTTGCGCGATTTTAGCACCGGCGGACGGACAAGTTGTCTATGCAAATAAGTTTAGCGGACGCGGCGGTGGAGACTTTGTCGTTGAGGCAGGCGCGTTGGTGCGGGAACAACAGACCATATTCTTGCTCCCAGATCCGAGCAAAATGCAAGTGAAAGCCAAGGTCAACGAATCTCGCATCACTCTAATTCGTGAGGGACTGCCCGTTAAAATCAATGTGGATGCAATTGGAGGAGCCGCGAACGAGTTACTTGGTCGCGTGACCAAAGTAAACAAGTACGCTGAGCCAGGAAGCTGGATGGGCACGAGTGCAAAAGAGTATGCGGTGTTTGTGCAGATCATGGATCCGCCTCCATCGATTCGTACGGGAATGACAGCGGCAGCCCGCATTTTTGTGGAGCAAATTCCGAATGCTCTCCAGGTGCCAGTACACGCCGTCTATGAATCCAAGAACCATCATTTTGTTCTGATCAAGGACGGAGATGGTTGGAAGACCAGCGAGATCAAGCTGGGCGGTACAAACGAAAAGTTTGTAACGGTCCAAAGTGGAGTGAAAGAGAAAGACTTGGTCGCCCTGGACCCGCGCAGCCATATTTCCAAAATGGAAATTCCTGACATTCCCGAAGTCGACGACCGCGAAACACTTGCAAAGATAGCTGCTGAGGCACCGGCCGGGGCGAAAACGGCGGAAGCAAAACAAGGTGGCGGCAAACCTGGACCTTCAGGGCGACCCGACTCTGGCGGAGGCCCGCCAAACCCAGACGCAATCGCCGGTAGCATTTTTGCAAGTCTGGATACCAACACGGACGGCAAACTCACCAAAGAGGAAGTCGCCTCGAATGAGCGAATGGCAGGCGCCTTTAGCGAGTATGATACGAACAAGGATGGGTCAATCGACCGAGCGGAATTAACTGCCGTAATGCGAAAACGCATGTCAGCCGGTGGCGGCGGTGGGGGCGGTGGCGGCTCGGCTCGAGGAGCTCCGTCGAACTAATGCTTGATATAAAACAGGACGCGCGCAACTTTGCCTGTCGTGTCGTCGATCTCAAGAAGGAGTATGTTCTAAAAAGTGAAACCGTGCGAGCGCTTCGTGGGGTTTCTTTCGACGTGCCCGAGGGGGATTACGTTGCGATCATGGGTCCCTCAGGTTCCGGAAAGAGTACCCTGCTGAACATGCTCGGCTGCCTAGATCAGCCTACTTCCGGAAGTCTTTGGCTCGGTGGCGATGACGTCGCAACCATGAACGACAATCAATTGGCAACGATTCGCTCGCAACGCATTGGATTCGTTTTTCAATCCTATAACCTGATCCAACAGTTGACGGTCGTCGAGAACATTCAAGTTCCGTTGTTCTATCAGGGACGTTCGTTGACGCGTGAACAAAACAAGCGAACGTATGAACTCGCCAAAATGGTAGGACTTGGCGAACGTTTGGATCACCGACCGACCCAGTTGAGCGGTGGTCAACAGCAACGCGTTGCGATCGCTCGCTCGCTCGTCAACAACCCCTACTTTATCTTGGCGGACGAACCGACCGGAAACCTCGATTCTCGAACGTCCGAGGAAATCCTTCAGTTGTTCGAACGTCTCAATGTCGAGGGAAAAACAATCATTCTAGTTACGCACGAAGATGAAGTGTCCAAAAGAGCAAAACGTGTGGTGCGACTCAAGGATGGTCGGCTCCAATGGGATAAAACCAATACGCAAGAAGTTCGGGACGCTGCTGCGCAGTATGCAATAGATAATATGCCGGTGGAAGCATGAACCTACTCATCGGAACCATTCAACTGAGTATCAAAAGCCTCTGGCTTCACCCATTGCGTTCGCTGCTGACCGTTCTCGGGATATTCATCGGTGTTGCGAGCGTTATTTGGTTGCTCGCGATCAGCAAGGGGATCGGGGATGAAGCAGTCCGCCAAGTCGAAAGCTTGGGGGCCGACACGATCATGATTCGAACGGTGAAACCGCCCAGTGAGAAAATGTCTTCCACGGGGCTTACGCCGTATGGTCTCATGCGAGACGAATTCGACATGCTCGTAGCAACCGTTCCGACGATCAAGAGCGCACTGCCAATCCGCGAGATGCGCCGGCAGTTTCAATTCAAGGATCGAAAATTAGATGGTCGATTGGTAGGCTGCACACCGGAGTATGCCGAAGTAACTCACTTAGAGCTTGCTGCCGGGCATTTCATCACCGATACGGAAAACTCTGCCTTGGACACGCACTGTGTGCTCGCTGCCAAGGTGGCTGAAAAGCTCTTTCCCTACGAAGATCCGCTCGGTCAACGCATTTACCTGCCTGAAAACAAAAATTACTACTTGGTAGTCGGCGTTCTCAAACCCAAGGGATCGTCTGCCGCTATTGGTGGCTCGATGGCCGCACAGGATTTCTCCTACGACGTTTACATTCCGATCAAGACGCTTCAAAACCGTATCGGCGACACGGTCATGAGCATTCGGCCCGCTTCGCGCGAAGGCGAAGTGATCGAGCTCAATCAGATTACATTGCGGGTATTTGACGTTGCCAACGTAAAGCAGACTGCTGAGCTGGTCAAAGCTGCCCTGAAGTCGCATGATCGCATGGAGGACATTGCGGTTGTCGTGCCCTTGGAATTACTTGAGCAAGTGCGAACGACCCAGTGGATGTTTTGGATTTTTACCGTCATGATTGCATCGATCTCGTTACTAGTCGGTGGCATCGGCATTATGAACATTATGCTTGCAACGGTAACCGAACGAACTCGCGAGATCGGTATACGCCGAGCATTAGGTGCCAAACGTTTTCACATCATTACCCAGTTCCTGGCTGAGACGAGCGTGCTGAGCTTGGCTGGCGGTATCACCGGGATTTTGTTTGGGCTATTGTGCGGCCCGACGGTTAACTTGGCCCGGTACATTGCAAATACCTTTTGGACGGAGCAAATGAGCGAACTGCCTCAAGTCGTTCAGACCTTGCAGCCAAGTATTGTACCGGAGAGCATTGTCGGTGCATTTGCAGTCTCCATCATTGTTGGACTGATATTCGGTATCTACCCCGCGATTCGGGCAGCCAAGATGAGCCCGATCGAAGCGCTCAGGCACGAGTAATGGCTTATTCGGCCCACTCCTTCAAACCCACTTGGAATGTTCCGTCGCTTTTTGCTTGGCCACGTGCCATCATGGGGGTGTTGAATTGCAATTCAATATTTCCATCCCGATCCACGGCGATGAGCCCGCCGGAATCCTCCGGAAGTGTTTTGTGAATTTCAAAACCGGTGGCCTTCTCTAGCGACTCGTTGCGATATTCCATCCGAGAGGAGACGGCAGAGGCGATGTGGTTCCGAATGAAAAGCTCACCGACTCCGGTGCAACTGATGGCACACGTTGCGTTTTTTGCATAGGTGCCCGCACCGATCACGGGAGAATCGCCTACCCGTCCATAGCGTTTGCCGAGCAATCCGCCGGTGCTGGTGGCCGCAGCAAGATTGCCTTGTTGGTCGCGCACAACACAGCCGACTGTACCCAAATAGAACAAGCGGTCCTTTCCGGTGTCATGATCCCTGCTGGAAGTCCCCGAGCTTCGTGCGGCTTGTTTTTGTTGCCAAGCCTTCCAACTTTCGATTTGCTCCGGAGTTTTAAAGTACGCTTGCGGCTCCTGTGGCAATCCGATCTCCTTCGCAAAAACATCTGCTGGATCGCCGCACAAGAAGACATGAGGCGTTTTGTCTCGAACTGCCCGAGCTAGCTGAATGGGATTGCGAACCGTCATCACATTGGCAACTGCTCCGCAGCTCAAGTCGGACCCATCCATAATGCTTGCGTCGAGAGATACGTCTCCGACGCTATTCAAAACAGAACCGCGACCCGCATTGAAATTTGGGTCGTCTTCCAGTATCTGGACCACCGCTTGAACAACATCCACGGCGGGCGTTGATTTTTCCAACAGATCTTTTCCGAGTTGCAAAGCGGCCTTGAGACCCTCTATGCGATTTTGTTTTTGCACTGCGGTCCAACGATCGATATCACCGCCCGCTCCTCCATGAATGGCTATGGACCATGTCGGCTTACTTTGCGATTGGGTCAGCTTCCCGTCGGGTGTTTGCGGGTTCATACTTGGTTTCGTTAATGGGTACGTTGAGGTTGTTCCGGTGGTCGCCGGCGGATCGGTCGGTTTTGCAAGGACCTCAGCGGAGAGACTTGAATTCGTCAGCCAAACACAACAGACAATAAAAGCGGTTCGACAAGTCATCGCATATTTCTCTCAGTACCGCGAAATAGTTGGATCAATTTCTAAACTCCACTGATCGATGCCACCAGCCATACTGGTCGCGTTGGGATGCCCGTTTTGGCGAAACCAATTGGCGACGCGAAGCGATCGGCCGCCATGATGACAGTGCACCACCACGGTTTTGCCATCCAGAGTTGCGAGTGTTTCCTGATCGGGTGGCCAGCTCCGCATCGGCATCAAAAGTGCCCCCTCTATTTTAGCGATTGCCGCTTCACTGGGTTCTCGACAATCGACGAAGGCGACGGGCAGTCCGCTATCATCGATTCCTTGTTTTAACCAGCGATGAACGGTATGGATGTCGACTTCGATGTTTTGCATTTTCAATCCTTAAGCAAGTTGATTTCTAATTATCATAGCGGGATTAACGTACGTTCGTTGGATCAAGGAGTATTCGAAAGTGGCATGGGCGTCTCGCCCATGGAGTCACGAGCGCTCGTGCCACGCGATGGTAACCCGAGCCCGTCAGTGAGGCGCCGACTGCAATTCCTCGCTTACCGGCTTGTTGCTTTAGTGAAATCGTTGTTGGGTAAGGGCGGTACGACGGACTTCCAAGTCCGTCAATGGGGAGTTCGACGGACTTGGAAGTCCGTCGTACCATTAAAGCGACAAGCCG
Source organism: Pirellula staleyi DSM 6068 (assembly GCA_945875845.1). GTDB lineage: Bacteria > Planctomycetota > Planctomycetia > Pirellulales > Pirellulaceae > JBKCUI01. The sequence continues at coordinate 16,326 of CAMCMB010000055.1, read as the reverse complement.
TTACGCATCGGGTTATCCAAGGGGATACTCAGTATACCAAAGGGGATACTCAATGCCTTGCCACGCGGGAGACGATCTCGTTGTCAAAATAGTTTGTTGACATGCCTGCATCGACCACGATAGTTTGAGCGGTAATGCCCGACGATCGTGGACTCAGCAGAAACAGAACGGTATCAGCAACCTCTTGTGTTGTTACGCCAGCGCCCCGAGGTATCGCCTTCTCGGCAAAGAGATAGGCATCGACATAGCCTGGTATCCCTGCCGAAGCGCTCGTCTTCAACAGACCAGCGCCGACGGCATTGAACCGGACTTGAGAAAAACGACTAAAGGACTTTGCCAAAAATGCCAACGAAGAATCGAGAGCCGCTTTGACCGGGGCCATAAAACCATAACTTTCGCTCGCCATCCGAGTGGTTGAAATACCGATCGTGACCACGGAAGCGTTCGGAGCCAATAAGCTCTTGATGGCATTGCTCAGGGCGACAAACGAGAAACAGGAAATGTCCATCGCTTGCAAAAATTGCTTGCGCGTCGTTTCGTGGAACGGTTTCATGCCGTCGCTGTAGTCCGCAAACGCAATCGAATGAACGAAGCCTTGAATCGGTCCGGTACTACCCGCAAGCTGCGCGGCGAGTCCGTCGATCTGAGTTTGATCCTCAACATCACATATCCAGATAGGAGCGGTTGGAAAGAGTTTGCTCACTTCGTCACGGCGTTTCTGACTGCGAACAACGTACTCCACGTGAGCACCATTGGACTCAAGCGACTTACCGATGAAGTAAGCTACGCTCTTGCGATTGGCCACTCCCATTACGACAAACCGTTTGCCTTCGAGTTGCAGGTAATCCATTTCGTCGCCATTGCTCCAAAGTGCGTAAAAAAATTTGAGGGTGCGGCCGTTTGGCCAAGGCTTAGCTTAGCCACGGCTGCGAGGCGGTCGGCCTTTTCCGCCGCCCTTGCGGCCTCTCGGGCCTCCAGATGGTTTTCCGCTGCGACCTCCTGTGGGTCGAGCGCCCGAGGATCGAGAGCCACCGCCACTTCGTCCCCCTTCGCCACCCGCACCTTCACGCGGCCCGGTAGATCTTCCGCCGCCGTAACCGGTTCTTGATCCCATCGGCTTGCTTCGGCTACCGCTGGAGGAACGGCCACCGCTTGAGGAACGGCCACCGCTTGGGGAGCGATTTGCGCTGGAGGATGTGCCATACGAACGTCCACCTGTCGGTCTTCGGTCGCCCACCTGCCTGCCTGTTCCGGAGGTTCTGCGTTCACCTACTTGGCGTCGTTGGCCGGTTGCGGTTCGCTCTCCGGTTGGTCTGCCGGCACCTGTTGGCCTGCGAGAGCCCGTGGGTCTTCGGTCGCCGGACGGTCTACGATCGCCGGTGGGTCTGCGATCGCCGTCTTGTCGGCTATCAGAACCTTCTTGTCTGTTTGGGCCTGTCGAGCGACTTCTTTCGTTCGATCGTTCTTCTGATTTTTCCGCTGCTAGTCGTGTGCTGGCTTCTTCTCGCCGCTGGCTGGCTGGCTTGCCGCTGCCTCTTCTGGGCTGATAGGTTCGCGGTGCCGAATCCGCAGCAGCAGCGCCCGTCCCCGAGTTCGGAGCGGGTTCACGTCGTTTGGGTGCCGATCCCGTTCTCGGACGCCCTTCACCACGACCCTCTTGCTGTGGTCGAGGGTTTCGCGACCTGGCACCTCCGGATCCATCGTTGGATGGCCGATCGTTTCGACTGTGCTTCTTGGCGCTTTTGCTCCAAGGGCTGTTGGCCGGAACAGGAGCATCCTCTAGGTCGCGACCCATCGCTTCATCATCCGAATCACTTTCGTCATCGTCAAAGGGTTCGAAGCCCTCATCGAAATCCTCGTCGAACGTTGCGTGGGAACCCTCTGCTTCCATGGCATCGGCGGGGATAACTAATTCGTCATCCTCGTCCGCTTGTTCGGAATAGCCAAGTACTTTGCCTCGTTTCACGCCGGACTCCCGACCAGGACCTTGGTCCCGCACCAGAACCGCGTTTTCGTACCCTGCGTCAATGATGCTGTCATCATCGTCCTCTTGCCGGAATGGATTTTGTGACAAGGGCGGCAAACTTTCCAGCATTCCATCTGTTTCGTCTTCCCACGTCGGCGTGGTTTTGCTTCCCGCCTTCGTTTTCTTTTTGACGCGTTGGGTTTTCTTCTTCGAAGAATCGTCTGCCGATAACTCTTTGGTTGAACTTTCATCCTGAGATTCCGCCACGATGCCAGGTTCGATTCCGTTCATCTCAGCCGATCGACGTTGGTCGCGTTCCTTGCGGTCGATTTTCTTCTGACGCTTGATGTCATCGACGATCGAGTACAACTGTGAGACTTCTTCGGAAGTGAGTGGCCGAAAGCTCCCCTCCGGCAGGCTGGCTAACTTCAGTGGCCCGATGGCCATTCGACGGAGCGTGACCACGCGGTGACCGAGGCGAGCCAAGACGCGCCGAATTTCTCGGTTCTTGCCTTCGCTCAAGGTGATCTCGATTTCCGTGCAGCCCTTGCGAACTTTTCGGATTTTGGCACCATCGACTCGTGCCAGACCCTCGGCAAGATAAATGCCTCGCTGAAGCCGCCTCATGGCATCCATTTCAACTTGTCCGGCGACAACGACGAAGTAATTCTTCGGAACACTGTGCTTTGGGTGGGCCAGACGTTGAGCTAACTCTCCGTCGTTGGTCAGCAAAATAAGGCCCGTACTCGATGCGTCCAACCGACCAACCGGGAAGAGTCGATTGTTGCCTGGAACCAAATCGATGACTCTTGGGCGACCCTCAGGATCTCGGTTCGTACACAAGACACCAGCTGGTTTATGAACGGCAAAGTAAAGAGGTCTATGTCGTTTGAGCGCTTCCCCGTCGACCGAGATCTTTACTTTTTCTGCGTCAACTTTGATTCCAACTTGGGTTACCGTCTTGCCGTCGATTTCGACGCGGCCGTCCGTGATGAGTTCATCGACTTGCCGTCGAGAACCGAGACCGGCTGCTGCAAGGAGTTTGTTGATGCGTTGCTCTCCAGCGAGCATGGACGGAGTTTCGATACGAGGCCGCTTTGGCTTAGACATGGCAATAGGAATCCACAATCAAAAGAAATCAAACTACTGCGATGCAACCGCTTGAAGATCGGTTGGCAGCGTCTCACGACGCGGCAGTTCTAGCTGATAAATCCCCCAAAAGCAGAGGCGTGGCAGGCGAATGGCTGCGGGCCCATGTCATCAAGAAACAGCCACACCTACGTGAGCCGATCCTAAAAACTGCAATAGAGCCGACTATTTTTAGCCGGATCTGGGAAGTGGAGGCACATGCATCAGCGAGCCCATCACTGCAAGACCATTAAATTAATTGACAATTGGCAGTTTTGGCAGACCAAAAGTGGATTTATTCCTTCAAAAAACGAACAAGACTGCTTTAGGTCGATTGAGCTTACATTTATCATCGTTGCCGGACAGATTGGGCTGTGAAGAAAGACTCGGGTCATCACCGGTGGGCTCGCGCCCTGCCGCTATGACTGTGAGACAAAGTATTCGAAAGTGGCATGGGCGTCTCGCCCATGGATTCACGAGCGAGCGCGGTCGTGCCACGCAATGGTAACCCGTGCCCGTAAGCGAGGTGCCAACTGCAATCCCTTGCTTACCGGCTTGTTGCTTTAGTGAAGTCGTTATTGAGTAAGGGAAGTACGACGGACTTCCAAGTCCGTCAATGGGGAATTCGACGGACTTGGAAGTCCGTCGTACCATTAAATCAACAAGCCGTTACGCGTCGGGTTTTCAAATATCCTCACCGGACAGCTTGCGCTGTTCCGCTACAACCGTGTGTATTGAGAAGCCTCAAAGCATTCGTATGCATAACGCGGTTACGATCCTGGTCGCTTAGCCCGATCTTCTCCACCAACATCGGGTCCATATCGAACATTGTCGAAGCCGAACCGGCCAAGTATCCATGATCGCGATGCGTTGTGCGTCGCGATGCATCAACTTGGATCGGTTGCCCGCCGATTTTGTACTCGCCTGGGGGCATTCCGGCCGCGCTCATCGAATCACTAATAACGATGGAACGCTCGAATCCGATGATATTCAACCAAGACTGGAGTAGCCATTCAGGCAAGTGAATACCATCTGCAATCAGCGTGATGACCAAATGATCCTTTAGGGCAAGCACGCGTTGGATGATGTTGTCATGCCGATCGACCTGCTGCACGCACCCATTCCCCAGGTGAGTAAAACCCACGAGCCCTGCCTCGATGGCACGCTGCAGCATCACGTGACTTGCATCGGTATGGCCAGCAAAGACAATGACGTTCTCCCGCCGCAACCGTTCGATGGTTTGGCATTTCGAATCTTGTTCAGGAGCAAGAGTCACCATTCGAACGAGTCCCTGGCCTGCATCGAGCAATCGCATCAAAGGGGTTATCTCGGCTGGTTGAATATGCTGCGGTGGATGTGTTCCGCAAAAACCTGGACGATTCGAAAGAAAAGGTCCTTCCACATGGATACCTCGAACCAATGGCTTGAGGGTCGGCTCTTCGTCGAGGAACGTCGCAATCTTGGCGATCCGGCTACACATTGCTTCCATCGAATCGGTAATGATCGTTGGCAGCATGGCAACCAACCCTGTGTTTCGAAGCCGCTGACAGGCCATTACAAATGCCTCAAGCGTCAGCTCATCATCGTTGAAATCGACACCATACGCGCCGTTCACTTGCAAATCTACGTAGCTCATGATCCTAGACTCGTTCGGAAGATTGCAGGGCTTTGTCGCTTAATTGCGATGCGCTGGGTTCGTCTAATACCACGGTTACATCGGAGTGTTTCTGAAGAATGGAGGCCGGGACGACTGTCGTAATCGGGCCGTCGATCGAGCTTGCAACCGCATTCGCTTTACGACTATCCGGAACGCTGCATATGATTTTGCGAGACTGTAGGATTGCATGGATCGTCATACTGATAGCTTGGGTCGGGCACGCGTCGATGCTTGAAAACCAGCCTTCGCCAACTTGTTGTTGCCGGCAAGCGTGATCCAAGTTGACTACATGAAAGATATCGGTCGTTTCGAAATCGGCCGGTGGGTCGTTAAATGCCAAATGGCCGTTTTCGCCGATTCCGATCATTGCTAGGTCGATAGGACCAACCGACCATTTGCGTGCGGCTTCGGCGAGCGTTGCTTCTGGTGACCCTTTGCCATCGAGAAAATGAAACGATCCAATCGGAACCAAGTCGACAAATCTTGCAGCCAGATAGCCACAGAAGCTCGCGGGATGATTTCTGTCCAATCCCAAATATTCGTCTAGGTGAAAGCCGTCGACCCGAGACCAGTCGATGCCAGGTTCCTGGGTTAAGGCTTGAAGTACCTCGAACTGGCTGGATCCGGTCGCAACCACCAGCCTTGCTCTGGGCTGATTTTTCAGCACATGCATCAAATGGTTTGCTGCCAATCTTCCTGCGAAATTCCCTAAACCTTCACGGTCACGCGCGATCTTTATGAACACTTTCTATCTCCATTGGGCACGTTGGTTGCTTTAACTCTCATTCCAAGGTCAAAGCATAGGACTTTCAAAGAATTGGTGCAGGTAGCTCACTCAGATTGCTTCTATTTGCTGTCGCTCTATTGCGATTCTTTGGCGTCGTTTTAACCATTGTTGTATTGACAGAGGGATTTAAACCACAATAATGATGTCCAAGTATAAATACCCATTTGGAGAAATCGATATGGCTAGTTCGGTGCGTTTCGCGAAAGTTTGCCCCACCTGCAGACGAACTTTGCAAATACCTGTCGAGTTATTAGGAAAAGATGTTTGTTGCCACGGATGCGGAGCGGCATTTCGGGCAAGCATTTCCGAGCCAGTCGCCCAATTGGGCCCTTTCGAAGGGATCGACGAGCGGGTCGATCGTTTGATTCAGTTGGCCGACAAACAGCTGCAGCACGGCACGCCCGCCAACGTGAACTTAACCGTGGAAACTTCGAAATGAAAAAACAAATTGTGCAAGTAACGTTGCTAGCCACGTTTACCACCTGTGCTTTCCTATCCCAGCAAAACAATAGCAATGCGCAGGATTGGCCGCAATGGAATGGCCCAACTCGCGACGGTAGGCTGACCTCCTTGACCAAAGCCACCGACATCCCCAAATCGGGCATCCCCCTGCTTTGGAAAAAGCCCATTGGATATGGCTATTCGGGTCCCGTTGTCGCCAACGGACGCACTTTCCTCACGGATTACCAGCTCGCATCCGGAAAAATAACCAACAATGCGGGTTCCCGCGATCGACTGGAGGGCAAGGAGCGAATCGTTTGCTTGGATGCCAAATCCGGCGAGACCCTTTGGACCCATGCTTACGATCGCAAGTACGCGCTTTCTTATCCAGGCGGCCCGAGAGCAACTCCAGTTGTCGTCGAGGGAACCGTCATCTCGCTCGGTGCCGAAGGGGATTTAATTTGCCTCTCCGCAGAAAACGGAAAAGTACTCTGGCAGCGCCAACTTGCGGACGAATTCAAGATCGAAAAGCCGATCTGGGGGCAAGCGGCTGTTCCGCTCGTGATTGGCAATCAATTGATTTGCCTTGCAGGAGGCGAGGGAAGCTTGGTTGTGTCGCTCGATCGCAAGACGGGCAAAGAACTCTGGAGAGCATTGACCGGGAGCGAAATTGGTTACTGTCCTCCCAAGCTGATCAATCACGCGGGAGTGGACCAATTGTTGATTTGGGATCCATTGCAACTTTCCAGTCTCAATCCAATGACCGGAGCTGCCTACTGGCAACAGCCGCTCAAGCCCGACTATGGTATGTCCGTCGCACCACCCATTATTGAGGGCGATATGTTGTTTGCGTCCGGAGAGGGTGTGTCGGCAATGTTTCAACTAACCTCGAATCCACCGCAAGCCAAAATGTTGTGGCAGGGGACACCTAAGACTTCGCTGGGCCTGTCGAACACAAGCGCCATCTTCGACGCAGGGTACATCTACGGAGCAGACTACCAAAGCGGAGCATTGATTTGCGTACGCGCCAAGGACGGAGTTCGCATGTGGCAAACGGCCTTGCCAACAACCGGTGTCGATCGCGAACGAGGGGGCTCAAACGCTTGTGCTTACCTGATCAAGGTGGTTGGACCGAACGGCTTCTACTACATTCTCAGCGAAACAGGGGACTTTATCTCTGCAAAACTGACACCAGAGGGATACAAGGAAACGGGCCGATTTCATGCCATCGATCCAACCAACACATCGGGCGGCCGGAAAATCCTTTGGACCTTTCCCGCCATAGCAGACCAATGCGTTTTTGTTCGAAACGACCAAGAAGTTCGCTGCTATCAACTGCCCAAGTGACCTTTTCTGAATAAGGTTTGCGCGGCGGCGACGGCCCTGTCTTTGCGAACTAGGGCTTTGTACCCAATGTTCTCAACATGCTTGGTGGGCTATGAACGCACCCCTACCACTGCAAATATTCTTCGAACGATTCGCGAATCAATTCGACGGACGGCGCAACGCCAGTCCAGAAAAAGAAGTCGGCCGCAGCTTGGTAGACCATCAATTCAACCGGCTCGATGAAGTTGACATTCCTTTGTCTTAAATTCTCTCGCAAGGGTCTCAACTGTTTTTCAGATCCGGAGCCAAGAACCAAGCAGCCCGCATTGACGCTCCAGGCCAACGCAGAAATCTGACGCAAAGCCGTCGTCGATGGAACACTGTTCAAAATCAGAAAATCGACGGGCTTTTCCTTTTGAGAAAAACGTTCCAAAAGTTCTGTCTGAGTTGGCATTTGGCTGCTCATCCCTTCGGCATTCTCAGCCGCTCCCGAAGCTGCGATAACCGCTTCGCTCGCATCCACAACGCGTTCCGAAAAAGCGTGCGCAGCCAACCGAATCACTTTTGCAATCTTCGGTTCATTGAGCACAACGACCGATCCCCGATGCGTTTGCACTCCTTCGCTTAGAGCCTTGAGCTCAGGCGTTTCCGTGCCGACCAAACTGGGCACAATGCACCTTGCAATAGCTGCGCCGAGTGTATTGTCCCCAAGCCACGAGTTGCCGTCGGACCGAGCCACATTGACTCGCCCAAGCGTTATTGCGGACTCTGTCACACTGTCAAGCAGCGGAATCGCTTGGGACTGGAACGGTTCCAAGACTGCAACGCCGTCCAATCCTAACGCCTGGATGCCGCGAAATGCGATTTCGAATTGCTCGACCGCAACTTGCGAAGTAAAGAATCTCCAATCGACTCCCGCAGCCCGAGCGGCGCGATACATTACGAACTGCGTTGGATTTCCCGCGACAGGATTTCCAACGCAACATACGTGCGGTTGCAGGAAGCGTGTGATGCTCATCAAAACTAAAAGACCAGCGGCAACGAACCGATGCGACGACGCGTTTCCGCCATCATCCGATCTTCTTCGGCTTCGTCGTTCGCCTCGTAAGTCACCGAGAACCTCAAGAAACTGCCCGCGTCATCCCAGGGAACAGTCACCATCGAGTGCTGCGTTATGAAATACTGCGAGGCCTCCTCGGCATTTGCAAACGCAAGACCACCCTTTAATCCTTTAGGCATTTTCGTATAAAGGAAATAACTGCCTCCAGGGACGTCGCAGGTAAACCCGCAATCGCGCAGACAAGCGACCAGCTTCTCAAGTCGACGACGATACTTCGTATTGATTCGCTTTGGAATATCCGGCGAATCGAGACCTGTGATCGCCGCGCGTTGAACCGCACCAAATTGACCGCTATCGCAGTTGTCTTTCACGTCGGAAAACGCTTGGACGATCTTGGCATTTCCGCAGACCCATCCGATTCGCCAGCCGATCATATCAAAGCCCTTGCTCATCGAATGCGCTTCGACACCCACATCCATGGCCCCGGGTGTTTGGAGAAAGCTCAGGGGTTTTCCACGGAAGCTTAACATGATATGAGCGGCATCTTGAACAATCACAAACTTGTGCTTGTGTGCCAACTCGACCATCTCCGCATAGAATTCACTCGTCGCAACTTGGCCGGTCGGACTGTTGGGATAATTGAGGACCAACATCTTCGTGCGTTCCCAAGTTTCATCGGTCACTTGGCTGAAATCCGGATAGAAATGATTCTCTGCCAATAACGGCAATCGATAAACCGTTCCTCCGTAGTATTTGGTATGCGTACCAGCCACGGGATACCCGGGTACGGTCATCATGGTGATGTCACCCGGGTTGATAAAGCAGGCAGGCAGCATCGAAAGCGCTGTCTTACTGCCGATGCAATGATTGATTTGCGTATCCGCATCCAAATCCACTTGAAACTCACGTCGCATGAACCGACTGACGGCCTGCTTATACTCCGTTGGGCCATTGTCCATGTAGCCGCGATTTTCTGGCCGATTCACCTCGATCGCCATTTGATCACGAACTTTTATGTCCGCCATCGAATCGTTTTCGCCGATGCCGAAATCGAGCAAGCTGCGATCGGGGAAGTCCGCCAGTGCTTTGCGTTTTGCCCGCTTGATCTTCTCGAATTTATAGATCTCATTCCCTTTTCCATACCCGAGCCCGCCGATCCGATCGGCGAAGAGTTCTTGAAAGTAAGGGTCTTGTTCGTTCGTGACCGATTTGGCAATAGCAGGTGCAGTCGACATGCAATAAGGATGGGTTAGAGTTCGCTTCGCTTGATTTGGTCTCCGCAGAGTCCTCCATGATACGCGCCAAACACAACGACGCGTAGGACATCCGCGGAAATACTTCGTTTAACCTGTCTTGCTCCAGTGGGGAGTGGAATTTCCGTTATCGTTCGGCGGCACCTAAAGGGAAAAGATTCGATTGCCGCGATAGCCGAAGAGCTATCGATTCAGCCAACGCAAATCCATCCGTGGGTTGCTGTGGTGATGGAGCAGGCAGAGAAGGCTTTCGAGAAGACCGCTGTTACCCCTGCGGACTACCTCGCAAGGTTAAGCGAAGTGATCGGGGAAGAACGCGATCGCAAGCTAGAAGCAGCACGCAAACAACCGATCCCCTTCCATTCCAATTTTGGCTTATGCGATAAACCTTCGCCGCACGATGCGGCGAAATCCCTGAGCAGGATGAATTACCACTGCGTTAGCCAAGCGCGGAAGATTCCATTTGTCAGTGAACCAAGACAGTGGCTACACCAATGACGTTAAAGCCATCGGCGTACAACTTGAGGCCAAAGTGATTGGCTAAATCTTCTTTATAGGACTCTTTCATTCGCAACTCCAATCCGGTTTATCCCAGCGCTTTCCTGTGTTCTCCCATGATAGTATTCGCAGTATTGGAATTTTGCAGTCCTAATCCGAAATGACCTCGCTTCCATTGTGAGTTCCCAGAGCCTTCCAAATCTTAACGTCAATATTCGAATCGACCCAACGCACCGAACCGTCAAACAATGTTGAGAACACTCCTCCAGAATGATTGCTGCGCGAAGCTACATACATCATTAATCCGGTAGGCGGCATTCCACCCATGGCAGCTACGCAATCATACTCACTGGCATTTGGTTGCTTGCAGTGGGAGTAACCACACTCGTAAATTTGGAACTCCCACCAACGACCGACTCTGCCGGAAACCAAGCCTTGACGGACTGCATCAGCACAATCGTTTTGAACATTTACCGGATCGCTAGAACTAGCTCGTGCGATTGCTTGCGGAAACCTCTTGGAACCATCGTGCGAATATCGTTCACTCAACATGACTGTATTGCTCAACCCATCTGAAATTGCACTAGATGACTTCTCTGCCATTTTATATCTACTAAAAAGCGGCGTCGTGTCAGGCTCTCTGCGAAGATTATACAACGGGTCCGAACCACAGTTCAACCGATATCCCAACCGCTGATCCGCCGATGGGCAACGTAAAGGACTAGGAGGAAAGGACTCTCCTCTATCCATACTGTCACATCTGATTTCGTTGTTAACAGCTACGCAACTGAACAACATTTCAACTGCGACGCCCACAAACGGATTCCCAACCATAGTTTCAGAACCTGTATACTTCGGTGGAACCTCAAAAGCTCCTAGACCAGGCACGCGGTTTTTCCGGTCCATTATCATATTCATACTCACGCCTATCTGCCGTAGGTTATTTTGGCATTGGACCTTGCGTGCACTTTCCCTCGCGTACATAACTCCGACAAGGGATAAGGATACCAGAACAGAAATTATTCCAACGACAACGATCAATTCAAGCATAGTAATACCCATCGCAAGCCTTCGACGTTTCGAGATGCTAAGCACGTTACAGGGTGAAGCATAAAATGGATAAACGATCAAGGTTAGCCTACTTTCCAATTGGAACTTCTACTTCAAATTCATTATCGCCTGTTCGAATCACAATTGCATTCAGTTTGCTCGCGAACTCTTTGGAAATTGATAAGTCAAAAATCCTCAGTTTCTCGTCGGAGGGTAGTTTCGTTTCTCGATACGGTAACGCCATTTCAACATCACCTACGCCAGAAATCTGAATGTTCTCTAAATCGGCTGAATCAATCGCGCGGACCAAAATCTGAGTATGCACATCTGTCCCTGTCTCAGAATTTGTCCTAAACCAGACCGTTTTTGGAGTTAAAGACAAGCGATTTTGAACCGAAACGGTCCAATGCACGTGCAAAGGATCCGCACCCGTACCTGATTTAATTTCTATTACTCCAGTAGTTATTTGCGAGACGGCGTGAGCCGAGGCCGACAAGGTGAGTTTACAAATGCCATTTTGAAGAACAGCAACGTGTTCAATATCATTTCCTTCGCGATCCAAAATTGACTTAATTAACACATTTTTTAGCTCTACATTTTCATTCAAGTTCAACCTAACAAAAATGGACTTGGAAGTACCTGGGTGGAGGTCAGTCGAGATTTCTGATGGAGATGCGGAGATTGTACCTTGCACGTCCCAATTCGCTTTAACCTTGAAAATTGGATTCACAATGCAATTACAATGTACTATTGCGGTCGCATCATGCGGACCTAATTTTTTTCTATCAAGTACCATTCGGATCGAGCCACGTTCTCCCGCGTTAAGGATTTCTGGCACCGCAGAAACTTTCGAGCATTGGCACGACGGTTGAACACTGCTAATAACGAGCGGTGCGCTTCCTCCGTTAAGAATTATAAATTCGAGTTCAATTGGCTTGTCAGAGGGCTCGACTGATCCCAAATCAATGAAATCGTCTCCTCCTAGTTCAAGTTTCGGCAAGGCAGTTCGTTCAATGTTATGAACTTTCTCAACCTCACATCCAGTGAACGAAAGGAAAAGAAAAGTCAAGAAAAAACTCCTCGATGCATTCAAAAAAACCGACTCTTCCAAAACCGGAACGTTAACAATTTGATTGTCCAAAAACCACCGAAAAGCAAAAAAATCACCAATAAGTATTTCCACCATCGAAATCCGTCGGTTGGAATTTGGATTGGTTCATTTCCAATAACTAGGCAATTTCCTTTCCATCTTTTTAAAAAATCTTTTTCGTTTAAATTAATCGTCCTGCGATCTGGGTCAAATAATAATACTCCACCTGGGTGGAACTTGCCAAGAAGTAGGAAATGGCCTGGCTCAAGATGAAGAATTACCTCGTACCTCTTCGAAATCTTTTCCAATGATACTGCATCGAGATTCAGCGCAACTGCGTCACACTGAAACTTGGTTGCTGCTACCTGCAGTTCAAGCAGAGAAAATCCTGCAACTGGGACAGTACCAAGCGTAGATAAAAGCTTCTCAAAACGATCCGGTGCCTTACCAAGAGTTCGTAGTGCGACGTAAAGGCTTTTTGCCCCGCACAACTTAGAGTCCGCGGCATTTTGTGCCAGAGCAAAACTCGTCGTCGCAATCAAATATGTTATCGCAAAACCTGCTAATCGGGTCATTTTTTCAATCGTAAATTGGTAATTGCAGCTTTTCGGAGATCGTACTCTACTTTTCCTTTTTCACCTCCCACAAAGCGAATCAAGGTTTTTTTACCCTCTTTCTCATTCACTCTCGTACCGAATGGGACAGATTCATCCTGAATTTTAAATGAACTCCGAATTTTCTTCGCGTCCGTGGAAAATTCTCTAATACTCCACTTGCAGGTCGGGGAATTTTCAAAATTAATCGTCCCTTGCTCGACGAACCACTCTGATCCCACGCCATGCCATTTGAATTCGCCCGACCAGCTTCCCACTTTGCCACCTCCAAAGTAATATCGAACGACCGTAAATCCGTTTGCTGGATCAACGTCAATCCATCGATCCTTCCATGCATCAATTCCCGGATCTGCATGATCGGCAAATCGCATGACTCGCTCGTTTTCGCGCCAAACACCCTGCACCTTTCCCTTAGCAAGCATGTTGGAGAATCTCATAAATTCTGTGTTGTAAGACATATTAAAACAAATCCAGGATTCTGGATAAAGACAACCTGCGATTACAGACGGGTGAGAGACCGATTTTGTCTCAATGGTCATCTCCGATCTTGCGGGATCAAAAGCAAAAGATCTAGATCCATTAAACGCATCAATCCGTTTCCCCACGCCTCCTGCCGCTTCCATTAGTTTACGATGAAAATCCTTCGCAGCCGATCGCTCCTCCTCACTTTTCCCTGCGAAGTCCTCTCGTTCGATCCAATACGAGTTATTGCGGACTTCCAGCCGGACCTCTCCTTTGCTGGTAGGAATTTCTACGTCCGCCTGAACCCGAAATGCGGGACAAGCCTCAAGTTGCTTCAACAATTTCGAGGCTCCGCTCCGGATTGCTTCAGGAGAGTGTTCCTGACCAAATACGAAACAATCTGACATCGCGATTAATAAGATGCAGCAGGACAGTGATCCAAACCGAGAAGACATTTCGAAGCCCCCCAAAGACAAACTGTTTCATTCAACATCGCAAACTGCTAGCCAGAGCGTATTTGCAACGGCTTCGTTTGGCGAATTCAGGACGCTGATCATGCTGCGGGATAAATAGCTGCTCATAGCGGCTCAATTGCTCCACAAAGTCCAGGGGCAGTAGGGAACCCTGATGCTGGCAGCGTTGCACAAATATATGCTTCAGGATCTATCGATATCCTCAGCCATGAGCACGTTCCTTTCAATTCCGAACAAATTTCTGTGCCCCCAAATTCGTAACAAACCCACCCGGCCGAACCTGGGCCCGCGGCGCACCCTTCATCAGATACGGAAGTATTCTTGTCCGTATCGGTTGCACCGTTACAGTCACTTGTGCCATGCCAGCCACACTTGTCCTCTTGGCAAGATCCCAATGAGACGCAATACTCATCAACTTGTGGAAAATCCACCGAATCCAAATAAAATCCACCACGAATCTTTGACGATTGTTCCGATGAAAGCAACGGTGAAGTTCCAGTTACACTACTAACAACAAAGGCAATTCCGGCAACCATCGTTGCTGCCATGCATTTCAGCCCAAGACTCTTTTCCATAGTACCGCATCTTCCGAACAAAAGAATTTGATCGCATTTTTTCAGTCCCCAACCTAACGACAGCCTTTGGCAGAAACAAGGTGGGAAACAAAAAGTTCTCAAAGATCCCTTGGGAGATCCCTTGGGGACACAGCATAATGCCCTCGAATTCAGATCAAGGTGAATTTACCCACCAATGGACGGCAACTTCTTGTACGCACGACCTGTTTGATTCTAAAATGGTCGCGGTAGGAATGGCCATTGCTGGCCATCCCCCGCACAGATCCGTACGTGAAGAATTACCTCATACGGCTCTTGCCGCAAGTCGATCGAGAAAAACGGAGTTCCGGTCGCCCTAGCCATCTACATAAATCGCCAAGCGGAACATGCCGCAACTTGATGAGTTGCAGTTTGACTTTAGCCAGCGTCAGACGCATGCGTTTTGCAATCGTTATGCGCTCGACCGTAAACCATCCCTTCGTTTTGGTTGTACCACAACGATGGGTGAAGCCGAGGAAATCGAAGGTCTCCGGTTCACCATCGCCTCGTTCTCGCCTACGCTCCGAAGCGAAACGACCGAATTCAATCAATCGTGTCTTTTCTGGATGCAACGCAAGTCCAAACTTAGCGAAACGCTCATGTAGCGATGCAAGAAATCGTTCTGCATTGATGCGTTCGGTGAATCCAAAGACGATATCGTCCGCGTAGCGAATCACAACAACGTCTCTTTTGGCATGCTTTTCACGAGACTGTTTGATCCAAAGGTCCAACACGTAGTGAAGATAGATGTTCGCCAAGAGCGGTGAAATCACCGAACCTTGGGGAGTGCCAACGGTCGTCACCGACCACTGGCCATCTTCCGACACTCCCGCTTTGAGCCACTTACGGATCAATCTTAGTATCCTCTTGTCAGCTATCCGATGTTCAAGGAACTTCATCATCCATTCGTGGTCGATGTTGCCAAAGAACCCCTGGATATCTGCGTCCAGTATCCAGTTCACGCGTTTCTTCAGCAACGCGTAACTCAAGGCATCGAGTGCTTGATGGCATTTGGTCATGAGGCAGCGTTTCATATTGGAGCGTTTTCGCATTGAAAGGATTTGTGGATGACCGGAATCGTGCTTTGCTTCCCATTAAAGTAGCAACAAGCCGTTGAAAACGGTGGCAGGTTCCCAATGCTGGGAACCTGCCTTCTTGACGGCAGAACGATTCACCTTAACTACGACGCGAAAACGGTCGTTGTCGCTTGAACCGACGAACGGCCACGATGACCCGATGTCGCCAATCGATCAACGGTGGATCACATCTCTCAAGGAAAATGTCGCGGTCATCCATGATTCGAACGCTTCGAATTCAGCAAGGATCCCAAATCGAGCAGACGACTTCCTCAGCCCGATCTATTTTGCGGCCGCTTTCAAGAAGGAGCTATCAAAATCCAGCATGCCTTGACCGGTCCCGAACGAAATCGAAGTCGGCTTGGCCGTGATGCCATATTTTTCGCAAAACTTGCTGACGATTGGCATGGTTTCCTTTTGGAATTTGTCGCTGCCAAAAAGGGCCAGTGCCTCGCTTGGGTCACCGTAAAAACGGGTCTGAACAACAACCTTTTTCATGTCGTCTAACTGAAGATTTGCAAATTTCTTTCCAATGCCGATCAGCGTATTGTCCATGGTTTCTGGATTCGTCATCCGTTTGTTCATCGCATAAAACGTTTCCGCAATCGCCGCCGCAAACTCCTTGCCACCCGGTTTCTTGAGCGAATCCGCTCCAATGACGACCATGTCAATGATTTCTTCCGGAATGCTCGACGAATCGAAGAGGACTTTCGAATCAGGACGCGTGACCAGAGTCTGCATCACAAATGGATTCCAAACCATGATCGCTTGAATGTTGGCAGCCTTGCCTTGGAATGCTTGTGCCGCTTGTTCAGGGTCCATTTGCGCAAATGGGAAATTCTTTGGATCTTT
>CAMCMB010000054.1 GCA_945875845.1 Pirellula staleyi DSM 6068 | reverse complement strand
ACTCTGGCATCTTGGTAGCTCGGATGAAGCTCCAAAGATCGGCGGTAAAGAGCGACCGCGTCTTGCGATCGACCTTGAGAGTGAAGCGAATTGCCCAGGTTCAGCAGCGCCAGAGGATGGTCGGGCACGTCCGACAATACACTTCGCAGGATGGGTTCCGATTCGCTCCAACGCTCAGCTTCATTGAGGGCAATACCGTAATTGACCCGGTAGTCGGCGACGCCAGGATTGAGCGATACCGACTCGGCGAGCCAAGGAAGACCCTCGTCGAATCTCTTTTGGCGACAGAGAATGATTCCAAGCAGGTGCATGGCTCCATGCTCGGTTGGATTCGTTGCCAGCCGCTGCCGACAGGCCGCTTGGGCCTCATCGAGGCGACCTGTTGCGTAGAGTTGCTCCGGAGTAGTGTTCATCAACGTATCTCGCTCCCCACGTGATCAATCATCCACGGCGAGGCCGCTTGCAAGCTTGCGACCGAGAGCGCGTCGGACCATCAGCACGTCGGTGCTGTTGACGATGCCATCTCCGTTAACATCATACTGCGGATTCGATGAGCCAATGGCAGCCGTAACCGCAGTTTGGTCCGCAGAATTGACCTGCCTATCCCCGTTGACATCCCCGAGCAACCGATAGAACCTCAGCGATGTCTCAAACACATTGTCGTTATCCAGATCCAGTTCCAAGGTGTAGTAACCGTCGGCCCCGTTGGTGTTGCGGCTATTCTGTATGCCTGCTGCACCAAAGTCGACCGAAATCTTGGCCCCGTTGGCACTTAGGAACCCAGTCAGTGGGACATCCTGCGAACCGTTCCCATTCAGATCTGCCTTGCGAAGTCGAATGCGGTTAGAGGATACAATTTGTGATGCAACGGAGATCTGCGCTGTGGTAATATCCAGGTAACGGATGTAGGATCGTTGGATTTGTCCTTGACTAACATCCAACGCATTTGCTGCTAACGGATCAGCGATTCGGAGCGTGAAGTTTTGGGTTGGTGGAGTACCGATCCCGTTCCATGCGCGGATCGTGATCGGGTAGTCTCCGACGGCCGCTAACGCTGCGGTTCCTTGGAGCACTCCGGCAGCGGATAAGGTAATACCGCTTGGAAGAGATCCCGAGACGATTTCAAAGCTTGGCTGGGGACTTCCCGATGCGGTGACTTGGAAGCTTCCTGGTTGGGTCGCCACAAAAGTCGCGGTTGCTGAACTGGTAAATACCGGAGATGTTCCTACCGTCAAGGTTGCCGCACTGCTCGTCGCAGACCCGACAGTATTGGTGAAGACAGCGCGGTACTGATTTCCATTATCCCCCGATGCAGCCGTGAAGCTATAGGTGGTGTTTGTCGCACCCGAGATATCGCTCCAGCTTGTGCCACCGTTGGTGCTGACTTGCCACTGGACCGTCGGCGTTGGATTGCCAATGGCCGCAGCGGTGAAGCTCGCCGTTGTGCCCGAGTCTACCGTCGAGTTGCTCGGATTTTGAGTGACGCTCGGAGCGTAATTGACTGTCAAGGTTGCAGCACTGCTCGTTGCAGACCCGGCCGTGTTGGTGAACACAGCGCGATACTGATTGCCATTGTCGCCCGATGCAGCCGTGAAGCTATAGGTGGTGTTTGTCGCATTCGAGATATCGCTCCAGCTTGTGCCACCGTTGGTGCTGACTTGCCACTGGACCGTCGGGGTCGGATTGCCCGTGGCCGCAGCGGTAAAGCTTGCCGTCGCACCCGAGCTTACCGTCTGGTTGGAAGGACTCTGCGTAATTGCAGGCGCAATTGCGGGTACTAATTCAACTGAATTGGCGGTGTAGTTGGCGGTGTAAGCGAAACTACCAACGCTGATTGCCCCATCCTGAATCAAACTAGAGAATTGACCTGTGACACCTCCTGTGGCGCTTACGATAGTGAACGTCTCTGTGCCGGTCATCCCAAGGAAATTTACGTTCAGTGAAAGGGTTACACCGGTCAGTGTCACTGGACCTACGATGGAAAGCTGACTGTAATCAGAATCAACCGTCGCTCCATTTATGTCGATCTGCAACGTATCCCCAGCGGCAAAGCTAAATGCCGAGGTGCTCGCATCGACACCTGGAGTAACGGGCCTGATGGTGGTACCCGCGTCAAGACTAAGGGTACCGCCAGCGGTATTGATCGCACCGTTTGTGGATTGGGCACCGGTATCCAACAGGATTGCACCACCGCTCGTTAGTTGCATCGCGGTGGAAGTCGGTCGGGAGATCGGGCTACTGACCGTTAGGTCACCTGAGGTCGAACTGCCAATACTGAGATTTGCGGCAGCGATCCGATCAAGTTCGGTGTCGGACAGCCCAAGTATTCCGGAAGGTTTGGAACCGAGATCGATCTGACGAGCCGTTTGACTAGGCGCGATCGATACATTGGCATTTGAGGAGATGGTCCCTTGAAGATTGGTTTCGGCAACGCTGAGCGACACCGAGCCATTGGCGGCTTGGAGACTGCCTGCTGGAGTGGATGGGAGTGAGAATCCTCGGGCGCTGGAACCGAGCACCACGCGGCCTGATCCATCGGACGGGTTGGTTGCTAAAAAAGCGTCAAGATTGGAAGCGGTCGTTATCGACCAAGATCCACGTCTTCTGTCGGCAGTCTGACCCACGATGCTATTGCTCGATGAAACCACTCCCGAGATACCGCTGGTGCCATCGCCCCAGGTCACCGCACCGACATTGGTGATCGTTCCGGAATCCCAGCGATTGCTACGAACGACATAGTTTCCGTTGCTCAACGCCGTTACGCCATCGTAACCGACGACATCGCCTCCACTGGAACCTACCAAGCTATTGCTCGATGAAACCACACCCGATATACCGCTGGTGCCATTGCCCCAGGTCACCGCACCGACATCGGTGACAGTGCCGGAATCCCAGTCTGGGCTACTAACGACATAGTTTCCGTTGCTCAACGCCGTTACGCCATCGTAACCGACGAAATCGTCTGCTGTGGAACCTACCAAGCTATTGCTCGATGAAACCACACCCGATATACCGCTGGTGCCATTGCCCCAGGTCACCGCACCTACATCGGTGACAGTGCCGGAATCCCAGTCAGCGCTAGCAACGACATAGTTTCCGTTGCTCAAGGCCGTTACGCCGGTGCTACCGACGCCATCGAAACCGACGATATCGTCTGCACTGGAGCCTACCAAGCTATTGCTCGAAGAAACCACTCCCGAGATACCGCTGGTGCCATTGCCCCAGGTCACCGCACCGACATTGGTGATCGTTCCGGAATCCCAGTCAGCGCTAGCAACGACATAGTTTCCGTTGCTCAACGCCGTTACGCCAATGCCACCTACGGTATCGGATGCACTGGAACCTACCAAGCTATTGCTCGATGAAACCACACCCGAGATACCGCTGGTGCCATTGCCCCAGGTCACCGCACCGACATCGACGATCGTTCCGGAATCCCAGGGAATGCTACGAACCACATAGTTTCCGTTGCTCAAAGCCGTTACGCCAGTGCCACCGACTTCATCGGATGCACTGGAACCTACCAAGCTATTGCTCGAAGAAACCACTCCCGAGATTCCGCTGGTGCCATTGCCCCAGGTCACCGCACCGACATTGACGATCGTTCCGGAATCCCAACTACCGTGAGCAACGACATAGTTTCCGTTGCTCAAAGCCGTTACGCGAGTGCCACCTACGGTATCGGATGCACTGGAACCTACCATGCTATTGCTCGATGAAACCACTCCCGAGATACCGCTGGTGCCATTGCCCCAGGTCACCGCACCGACATCGATGATCGTTCCGGAATCCCAGAGCCAGCTACGAACGACATAGTTTCCATTGTTCAAAGCTGTTACGCTACCGCGTCCGACTCTATCGGTTAATGTAGAACCTACCAAGCTATTGCTCGATGAAACCACCCCACTCACACCGAGCACCCCGCTGCCCCAGGTCACCGCACCTACATCGGTGATAGTGCCGGAATCCCAGCGATTGCTAGCAACGACATAGTTTCCGTTGGTCAATTGAACCAGTTCCGTATTGCCTACTTGATTATTCGCCGAAGATCCTCTCAGGCTACTAATCAACGAACCGGTCATCCCATTGAACAAATAGACCGCACCCGCATTCGACCCTCCGAAATCGTCATTCGGTGAGGTGACCACCACATTGCCAGACGGCAAGACAAGAACTTCGGTTCCAAAACCATTCCCCGAATTTGGGTTTGGGTCGGTAAACTCATTCACCGGAAAATCGAGCGTCAAGGTCCCGACTCCGTCCGCATCCTTGTCGGCATCGAGTGTCTGATTCCCGCCATCGCTGATCACTGGATGCGTGATGGTGATCCCATCTCTCGCGCTAAACACAATAGGATCGCCTGTGGTGCTCAGAGGTGCTCGCACCTGAATCGACTGACTCTCAGTGACCGACAGACCACTAGCACCCGAAACCGTCAATTCGCTGCCAAAGACCACCGTCTCGATCTGAGAAACACTCATGCTCCCAGATAAACTCAACGGCAAGCCATACGACAAGGAAAACGATTGTCCGGTTTTCTGTGTCGTGTCGGTGACTTGAATGCTGCTGACGGCAGCGGTGCTAAAGCTCAGCTCGCTCGCAAGGTGGCTCGACGCGAGCCGAAGCGATGTTCCGTCGTTGGTCAGATAAGCGACTTCGTCGGTCTGATTCAGATCGATGCTCAGCATCCCGGCGGAAAGGGACGCGGTGGCAAAGACGCGACGCGATTCGAGGGATTCGAGCCGCAGCAACCTACGTCGCGATGGTCGTAGACGCCGGGCCAACTCTCGCTGCAACCTGGACCTTGCGCTCGATCCCAACGAGCCGAAACGCTTGATCCAAACCCAGAACCGCTTTGCAATACTCATGGCTGACCCAAGTACTTCCCTAAAACTGGTTTCCGCTCAATGACACATTTCAACACAACCAAACTTCAACGCCCATGCGGCTCTAAGCACGTCCGCAAATGCTTTTCAACCCAATCAGCCGTTGGCGCTAGCCAAATAGCACTCACTTTGTAGCGGAACAGCGCAAGCTGTCCGGTGACCGTAGGCAAATCACTTGGATATTCACCGGGCGGCTCGCGCC
The DNA here is from genome assembly GCA_945875845.1 of Pirellula staleyi DSM 6068. Lineage (GTDB taxonomy): Bacteria > Planctomycetota > Planctomycetia > Pirellulales > Pirellulaceae > JBKCUI01. The sequence goes on along the minus strand of CAMCMB010000054.1, from coordinate 43,724 downwards.
GCTCCGCTACGAAAACATTGGTTCGAACCGAAAGTGAGTGCCATTAAACGCTAGCCTTGGTTTTCTAATGGCTCGACATTCGTCCAGAACCGGGGCTATCGCCCTTCGGCTAACAGTTTGTTTCACTCGAAGACTCGACCCGATGTGATTAGCACCGCTTGGCAAAACCACGCTTGCGAAGTCCCCAAAACATCGCCATGCAACCAGTGAGTCCCAAGACAAAGCCAGAAGGCTCTGGAACCACACTGGGGTCTTGAATCGTGATGATCCCACCGTCCAAATCCGCCGCATTCAAGCCAACCGCCGTGCCTCCGCTCGATGCAAAGTCGTACTCGCTGGCTTGGAAGGCCAAGCGGTAGACTCCCGATTTGCCAACCCCAGCCATCAAATTCAAGACGGTCCAAACCCGAGTGCCATCCTGGGCATAATCAAGGGAATCCAACGTGGCATCCGCCATGATGTAGGTGTCGGCCGCATAGTTGGTCTGCGAGACACTCGCTGGGTTGTCGGGCAATAAGCTTGCCGCAAAGCTGTTTCCTGCGAACAAGTAATCGGTCTCCAATAGCGGTGGCATTGCAGGTTTACCGAGACCGTCGACGATGTAGCTGACGGCTTGATCGTCCCCGCTGATCTTCTCCAATACAAACCCTGTAATCAGATAGTTAAGCGATTGAGTCGAAGTCCATCGAACCTTTACTTGACCACTCCCACCGGCTTGGATCGTCACATTGTCGGCCTTCGTGAGAAAGCCCGCCGAAGCGACTAATGGCCAGCCGGCACCCATCACCAAAAAAGCCAGGATCGCGATCCACCGACCAACGCCTACGTTGCGACACATAAATATCTGATCCTTTAATCTAGACTTGCTGCTCTTTGCATCCTTGCCTGAAAAAACCGACAGGCCCACCCGCCGATTGCTTGATGGGCGTAGAGGGTACCCCCCCCATTTACACAAGCGAAAATGGTCCGCCAAACGGAAAAGCCGTCACAAAAGGGAAACTATATTTTTCCCTGGATGCGTAGATCACAAGCATGACACAGCCGACAAAAGTCAAAGATAGTAGGCAAATTCCATGTGCCGTCCACCTGGAATCCCGGCAAAAGCTTGACTGCGAACGGCACGGAGGAGCGTTCCCGCACCTTTTGTGGGCTGTTTCCCTAATCTCAACAAGCCAGTGAGCGAGGGATTGCAGTCGGCACCTCGCTCACGGGCTTGTTGCTTTAATGGTACGACGGACTTCCTAGTCCGTCGAATTCCCCATTGACGGACTTGGAAGTCCGTCGTACCGCCCTTACCCAATAAAGACTTCACTAAATCAACAAGCCCTCACGCTTCGGGTTACCATCGCGTGGCACGAGCGCGCTCGTGCCACGCGTTGGTTGGCTAGGCTCGCACCTCTTTTTCACCCACGATCGTTCGCATCCATCTCGCAATGCAAGAAAACGCCCCGGCCGTGTTCTAAAAAATGCGTTTCGGAGCAACCGTATGAGCGAGCCTATTTCTTTGACGGGGATCGAGTAGTCCAACTCGATTCCATGGAGCAATCGAGCGTTGGATCGTCTCGACCAGTTCCTTGGAATCACTTTTGTTTTCGGAAACCCTTTTGAACATCGCTTCGGCTTGCGATCGCAGCGAACCGTCTTTCGCCAGCATGTAACCGCGAGGCCAATGGACTGGGTCAAGTGCAACATCTTGTTCAAACCCAATCGCGCTCACAAAATAATAACTTGCCAATGCTACAAAGTTATTAAAACTAGGCAGCCCCTGATAGCAAAGTGCAACAAACGTGTCGATCCACACGAGCTCTTCGTGGACATCCTCGGCATATGCATTCAACAGGTTCAGGGTACATCGTTCGTCGCCCCCAAACGCCTCCGCAATTCTCGCGACACCGCTGAGTGAGTGTGCAATGCCACTGCTGTGCAATGGATCGACAAAACCGTATGCATTGGGCAAGCTTATCCAACCTTTGCCCATGGCGGAACTGTTACATCGGCTGAGCCGACGCATAAAGCCCAGTCCACTTTTTGGAGCGACAATCTCGCTGGAACACAGCATGCGTTCGATACTTGGATAGCGAGCCACGAGCGTTCGCCAAGAGGTGGTACGTTCCTCCGCTGTCAACGATGTGGGCCAACATCCTTCCGGTAATACGAATCCAAGGCTAGTGACTCCATTGCAAAATCGCAATGCCCACAACCATCCCTTTTCAAGAACATGGTGCTGTGCCGAATCATCGCCACAAAATAGGTTTTGCAAGTCTTCTTGGTACGACGGCGTCTGGATCGCGAAATCCTCGACGCCACGAAAATGCCCAAAGATGGCTCCGGTCCGTGTCCGCATCCAATCGGAATTCGGTCGCACACCAGTCCAATCTCGCAACCCGGGCGAGCCCCCGGTTGCATCAATTAGCCAACGAAACTGAATTGGTGTTTCTGGATCATCCCCGTTCGCAAGCGTGCATTGCCACTTGCTCGCGACGGGATCAAACGTCGCGTTTCGAATCGAGGTCCCTTCGAGGCCTGTGGTTCCCGAGTTGACCGCTTGTCGAAATAGCCAATGGTCGACGTCGCTTCGAAGCCAATGCGTATCGCTTCGGGCGTCATCGCTCGATGCCGCGACGAGAAGAGAGTTGGCGTGCAAATCATCATCGGTGAACGAGTTTCCCGCGGTATGCGAATAATAGGCGAAACCGCGTTTTTTGCCGCAAACCAAATCGGGATAGTGACTCTGCCATGGTCCGAAACTCGCTAACGGAGCCAATTCCCGAAGCCCCCAGCGTTCGGCCAAATGCCGAATGAGAAAGTCCGCTGTCGGGGTCGAGGATTCGCCAATTGCGAACCTCGGGTGAGTCGATTGGTCGATGAGTAACGTGTCTTTTCCCTGCTTTTGTAGGATCCAAGCAAGCAAACTGCCGGAAAATCCAGAGCCTACCACAAGTGCAAAGTACTCTGGCTTCATGTTGTCCTCCCATCGAAACATACTCAAAAATCTGCTGGACTGCTATCGAACTATAGCCGAGGTTGGCGTTAAACTGTTGGAGTGAAAGAATTTGCCTTGTGTTGAGAGACGTTTCTATGACCCCACCTTCAACTGTTTCGACTTTTGTTCGACTCACGGAACCTGCGATGTCCTGGCAAGCTCGCGAACGTTTGCTGCTCGCACCTTACGCCATGTTTTCGTGCCAATCGTTGGGACGCGTTGTTCCTGAGGATCCGCATCCTTACCGTGGCCCGTTTCAGCGCGATCGCGATCGCGTTTTGCACAGCGCAGCCTTTCGCAGGTTGAGCGGGAAAATGCAAGTCTTCACAGGTGATATGGGAGACTATCACCGAACGAGACTAACGCATACCAACGAAGTCGCTTCCTTGGCGAGAACGATCGGCCGCACACTTCGCTTGAACGAGGATTTGATCGAAGCGATGGCGTTGCTTCACGATATAGGTCACCCTCCCTTCGGTCATTGCGGGGAAGACGCGCTCCACGCATGCGCTAAAGATTTTGGAGGCTTTACCCATAATGCATTTGCGCTTGAGCTGGCAACTCGAATCGAGCAACGCCACACGTCCTATCCAGGCTTAAATCTAACGTCCGAAGTATTGGCGGGGCAGGAGTTTCGATCTCATAAGGAGAGTGGAACCGTGCAAATGCTTGAGGTCCAAGTTGTGGACGCTGCCGACAGCATCGCATATGACGCGCACGACTTGGATGATGCGTTGAAACTAGGCTTGCTGAGTTGGCAACAGCTTCATGGCCTCGGACTGGTTCGACGAGCAATGCAGGTCGCCCCGATCGAGCAAAGCAACTCAATGAATCGTAGGCAAAGGCTGGTCCACACGTTGCTCGACATTCAAATGGGCGACTTTCTGCAACACTCGATGGAGCTACTGTCCGATGCGACCCAGCTAGATAGCAAAGGCGTCCAGGAAGTTGGCATTCAGCTTCAAATGTCGCCGGAGATGCAGTCCGACAAAGAAGAACTAGAAAGTTTCCTTTTTGAACACGTCTATCGTCATCCAAGCTTGGTCGAGGTTCGGCAGCGAGCCGCGACTCGGTTAAGCCAACTTTTCCGATTGCTGAAATCCTATCCACAACGGCTGCCAGAACGCTTTCGGAAATGGGCCTTGGAGTGGGGCGTGGAACACACGGTCACAGTGTACTTGGCCGGCATGACAGATCGATTCTGCGATGAACAGTACATTTCGCTTGTTGAACTGGGCCGTGAATCGGCCCAGGATTGGAGTTAGACATGCGCTATCTCAAGTTGCAATTCCCAAGATCTTCCAATGCAGAACGAATCTCGATTACTATGCAAACCATGAACGTATTCAAGTCAACCAAATCTCCACGCATTGGCTTTCCTCAGGCAAAGCTTCTGGCCTCTTTTTTTGCCATCGCGATTGGGATTCTCAATTCCGGTGCAGCCTGGGCACAACGCCCCTCCGCTCCAAAACTTTTCCCACAAAAGACCCTTTTGTATGCTCGGATCGACGATACAAAGGAGATGAAAAACAAGCTTTCCCAGACCTCGATGGGACGCCTGAGCGACGATCCGCAACTCAAGCCGATCTTGAGCAGTTTTTATTCGACTTTCAGCTCGCTTGTTCAAGGAATGCAAAATACGATTGGCGTCAATTTAGATGAGTTATTGTCGATTCCGAGCGGCGAACTCGCGATTGCGGTTGTACCATCTAAAACAAGACCCGTCTTCTGCGGAATGATCGAGGCGGGGGACGAATTGCCAGCAGTCCAGCTCATGATTGGGAGATTAGAGGAGCGACTGTCATCGCAGGGCATGCAGAAAAAGACCAAAGAAGTTGGGAATGTCACGGTTTCTCAGTATGGTCTCGAATCTTCGGTTCGGCAGTTTGGGTTCTTCACGGATGCAGGAGTCTTGGTCTTTGCCAGCAACGCCGAGTACGCTGAGACTTTGGCACAAATTTGGCAAGGGAGCGGGATCGACCACAAACCACTTGCGGACAATCGTGATTTTACAACGATCTTGAGTCGATGCGTGGGTACCGCTGGCGAACGTCCCCAAGCGTCGTTCTATGCAAACCCAATTGGTCTCTACCGTGAGCTCACCAAGGAAAACGCAGCCACCATCGGCGTGCTCGTCGCCTTAAAAACACTTGGAGTCGATGGTATCAAGGGAATAGGCGGAAGTGTTATTCTTGCTCCGAACGATTTTGACTCAATCGTACATGCGCATTTACTGCTCGAGACAAATCGACAAGGTGCACTTCGTGCCGTTCGCCCCAAGAGCGGACCGACGGAACCTGAGTCATGGGTAGGCGATCAAGTCGTAAGTTATGGAACCATCAACTGGGACTTTGCTAAAACCGTCAAAGCGATTGCTGAAATTGCGGACACGTTTGGCGGCGAGAATTTCTTCGAAAACAACTTTTTTGCAAACGGCAGTCGGCAGATTGGTATCGACCTTCGAAAAGACGTGCTGGAAATGCTCGAAGGCCGTATTTCACTTGCTCAAATGATCTTGCCCCCGAAACGTATCAATAGCCAAAGCAACCTCATCGGAATCCATCTCAAAGATCAAGAACGCGTTAAGACGGAAGTTTTGCCAAAGTTGTTCGACAAGCTAAAGTCGAATGATGCAAGATGGTCCTCGAAATTGGTTGGTGATTCGACGGTTTATTCTCTGGAGTTCAAGAACGACAATCCGAATGTTCGAGCCGCTCAGCCAGCCTTCGCAATCGTGGGCAAGCAGCTGTTGTTTAGCGACTCGCTCGATACACTGAATCTTGCTATCGATGTCGAATCCAGCGGTAACGATTTGCTGAACGAAGCGATTGAGTACAAGTTGGTTCGCGACCGAATCAAGGCGCAGCTCAAAGACAAAGAGAGTTCGATTATGTTCTATCAGCGCCCCGAAGAATCGGTAAGGTTGTTCTACGATTTGGCAAGCGATCGAGCGAACATCGATAAACTCGAACAAATTTCGGCAAACAATCCCTTCTTTACAGCGTTGGTAACCGCGCTCAAGAGTCGAGACTTGCCTTCGTTTGACGTCATTTCCAAATATATGGCCCCAACCGGTTCGTTTGTCGTGGAGGAAGAAGACGGACTTCACTACACTGCCTTCAGCATGCGCCGGGATTAGTACCGGCGTCACGCTTGGGAGGGTGAGGCTCCTGCCGAACCAATGCGTCACGCTTGGGAGGGTGAGGCTCCTGCCGAACCATTGCGTCGTAAGCTCGGCAGGAGCCTCACTCTCCCATAATGCGTCGCCTAGAAGACCGTTAAACATGATGAGACACCCGTGAACGAATCGCCCAAGGCTCGCAACAAGCAAAAGAAGACGGTTCATTCCATTGCTGCATCCATTGGTATGGCCGTTGCCGCTCCTTTGGAACCCATGAGACCAACCAAGAAAGCCGCTTCCATTGATCAAAATGTCGCGGCCGAGTTCACCTACAAATTGATGGCCCTTGCTCTCCAAAATACTTCATACCTAGTGACCCACGACGTCGAAGCTTCCGTCGAACCAAGCCTCGATGAACTGCTCGATGAACTTGAGCAATCGCAAGGGCTCTCGACAGGCCGAGGTGAGCCTATCGCTCGACTACAATCCCTGCTTCAGCAAACCCACCGTGGTAGAGTCTTCGTCTGCGAAGCCAACTCATCTGCTCAGGATAGGACCGCAAACCAACGTTTTTTGCATGCGATCCATTCGGCCATTGCTTCCCTTGGCTCGCGAGAGCGATTTGACCATGCGGTCGAAAAATCCAGTCAGCGGGCGATTTACCAATTCGCTTATGGCCTATCCCACGAAATCAATAACCCACTCGCCAATATCGCAGCGCGTGCTCAGCAGTTGATTCCGAACGTTGCTTCCGAAGCGGATCGAAGGTCGCTAGCGACCATCGTAGACCAAACCATGCGCGCTCATGAAATGCTCTCCGAAATGATGCGAGTGGTTCAACCACGCCCTGTTTCGCTCCGAAAGGACAATGTGGTTGCTATTGTTCGCGAGGTAGTGGAGTCTCAAATCGCGGCTTGGAAGCATGCGAAGATTCAAGTCGAGTTTCGGTTGTCGCCAAAACCACTTTACGGTGAGGTCGAACGCGCATCGCTTGCGGAAGCCATATCGAGTGTCGTTCAAAATGCAATGCAGGTTTGCCGACCCAACGACTGTATCGAAATCATTTGCGAAGAGGTCGGAGTCAACCATCCCGAGTTTGGCCCAAGTGGTTCGAGCGGTTTGCAAGCGGTACCCACGGATTTAACCAATCGGGTACGAATTGCGATTCGAGACACTGGGCCTGGAATGTCCGCTGAAACCGCTGCTCGAGCTTGGGATCTTTATTTTAGTGGTCGCGAGCATGGCCGTGGGCTTGGAATCTCTCTTGCAAATATACGTCGAATTCTAGATGCTCATCGCGGTCTGGTATGGCTAAGGTCCGCTCCCAATGCGGGTTGCACGTTTGAGATTCGCTTGCCTGCAAGCCCGGCCCCATCCGTTGCCCGCAAAACACTTGCCATTTAGCTGGCAATACATGTTTAACTGGCAATACATATTTAGCTGGCAATCATGGGCCTCAAGCAATCACCCTGAAAAAAATTTCGAACCTCGGAATGCCTCCACACTCCATCGCAAACTCAACATCGCGTCCAGCCGAGCAGCCGTATTGCTTAAACCGGGAGGGCGAGGCTCCTGCCGAACTACAAACGCGATGGTTCGGCAGGAGCCTCAACCTCCCGAGCAATCAAGGGGTTGGGCAACTGCCGCTCGCTCGGATCATTGGTTGGAACTTTCTAATACTCGCCTCAATATCTGGTTGCGTAAGCGACACGTATCGCTACGGCATCTCGCGAAAAGAGTCATTGACTCGGTTACCAAGTACACCCAATGCCATCGTAGTTGGGGGCCATCATCCGAACATCGATGCGATGGAACGGATGGTTCAGTACCCGGGAAAGGTTATTAGAAAATGGTTTCCGTCCAAGCACCCAGAGGCTCAAGAGGCCAGAGACCTTCGGCAATTGCAAGTCGTGCAATCCGCCTCGGACTACCTTGACGATAATGGACTCAGTGGTGTTAACATCGACGTCCGTGAATACAATCCAAAAGCACAGTGGAATCGGCTGAAGAGCAACACACGAATTGCTCCTCTCTGGAAATACACAGGAGGAACCTTTTATCATTTGGGCTATTGTGTCTTTCCTGGTCGCGCCTTCGGCTTTGACCATTACAATGGATTCACGAATACGCTTTCGATTAACTCCTTGTCGAGTGCAAGCGCGGTTTTTCAAGCAGGATATGTCAAGAAGATCTACGATCAACGTTATCCGGGAACGTTCATTGCGATGACCTTTATGCCGATTGTTCCCATCATTAGCGACTCGTCCGTTTCGAGTGACGTGCTGAGTTACGCAAGGGCCAGAGAAGACTGGAAACTAGAGAAAGAACTTTATCCGCAGGCGTACGGTCGGCTAGGCGCAGGGGTGGTATCCACCGGTGCTTCCTTGGTTCCCGGAGGAATTGTTTTGCCTTTCTACACAAAGCCATTTCTAACACGGGCGGGCAGCGCTGCCGGAGCGGCGACCGGCAAAGCCATTGCCGACAACCGAGAGAGGCAGTTGACACCGCAAGTTCCGAGATGAACTGCACTCATCCCAATCCAAACCTCGTCGAATCACATCCATTTCCCGTTCGGCAATGCTCAGTGACAAACCCGCCACGCGAGCGGTAACCGAACTGCGGGTAAACTCTCCTCGCTCGGTAATATCAAAGGCTTTTAGACAGGCCGCTGTTTGAATCTCTGCCCGAAGCTCTCCTCCACCTGCCGGATAAAAACCAAATCGCTCAAGTGTCAACTCGATTTTCGATCCCATGCGATTCACGAGTGGAAGGAATGTCTTATGCAAGAACTCACGCACTTGGATTGCGATTGAATTTTTGGAATGGAAGACGAACACCGGACACGAAGAACTGGTCTGCTCGCAAACCGACTGGCGGCGTGTATCCTACCTGGCCGGCAACCGTTACCACATCGTCTTGGTCAACGCCGTCTCCACTCACCCCAAATCCGCCAACGAGAGTTTTGCTCGCACCTTTGTAGATCGGGGTGCTTCCTGGAAAGAAAACGATTCCATTTTGATTGGAAAGGTTCGCGGGGTCTCGGAAATTTCTTGACGCGTTGAACGAATCAAAGGACAGAACGGTCGCCGTGCTTGACCCGTAGACCGATGCGGGCAACGGATTGGCAGGTGCCACATTCTCAGCAGTGGCTGGATTGATTCCTGGCATAGTCAAAATGCTGAAATCGGCAGGTCCAGTCAGGGCTCCGGTGGGGTAGCGTGGGCCCGCCAGAAAACGAAAGGTTCGATTCGTGAAAGCGGTATTGCGGGGCACGTCTGCTTTCGCATCGTTGTTTGCATCGACTTGATCGGCTGCAACCAATCGATCGCTTGCATAGTACGAAGTGTTGCGAGCCTTGGCGACAGCGACATCAATGGAGAAGACCGTGGCGTCTGGCATTCGATAGAGACCCAAAACTTCACCCGTTGAGTCCGTAACGGCAAAAACCATTTTCGTTTTCGCACCTGCCTTGAAAGTATTCAAATCAAGACGAATGGCGGCGCGTGTTTTATTCGCTTCGTTGATTCCTTGCTGGATGATACTGTTCACGTCAGAAGCAAAAATCGCGTCAACACTGGAATTGTGAGGATTGACAAGCCAACCCTCAGGCACGTTTTGCCCCGGCAAGGCAAGAGCTCCACCCGGGGTTACTTTCTGATCAACACCGGAATTGGTGCCCCGTCCGCCGCCGTTTTTTCTCCCTACTTGAAAGACCTGTTGTTGGCCTGTGGCTGTATTCTGCCGAGTTGGGGTGGGTCCGTAAATCTCAAGAGTGATGCCTACCAAGTCGATGCGTCCGTTAATTCCTCCGAATGCACCTCGAGAAGGTGCTTTCCCTTCAAACTCGGTGACTTTCATCGGATTGGTTCCAGCCACCGTTCCGCCCGCAGCAAAGAATGCAATGAACTCGGCTTCGAGTGCTTTGGGGGCATTCAATCGCGACAACTCAGATTGTGGACCTGCCTTTCCTCGAGTGGACGCATGAACAAAGCCCTGCTCAAAGGTTGCGTAGCCGTCTTTTCCTGGAAAGAAAACGCCAATGCCGCCAACGAGAACTGGTTTGCCACCGATGAACTTATAGAGTGGAATCCCGCCAGGCATGGTCGCAATCCCTCTGCTTTGTGCAAAAGGTAGTCTGCCCGATTGGGTACCGTACGACTCTGGGAAGAGCTTCATGTAGTCTTTCGCAGCGGCTGGCACTTCGCTCAAATTGACGTTGAATCGCGAACTCAATGCGATGTCGTCGGCAGTACCTTTGATGCCGTCCGCCCCTGGGTTCGACTTGCCATCGCGACTTTGATGTTCGATCGCGAATAAGTCGACCAGGGGTGTTGATGCAACTTGAGGTGGGAAATGCCCACCTAGTCCAATCGGTGCGACAAAACCTGGGCCACGCCTAATCGAATTCAAGTCTTGTATGTTGGGGTTCGATTCCACTTCGCGTTGTGTGATCGTCGATTGACTAATGAATCGAACGGTGCGGGATGTTAGGGGTGCTTCACCATTCGAAAAGAACGCAGCCGTTCTAGCCTTGGCAACGGCCCCATCGATAGCGAACACGAGCTCGCTCTCACGTCCCGCAAAGGTGTTGACGACATCCTGTTCGGTTCGTACACCCAAGATCTGACCCGCCCGATCGACGATTGCGATAATCGCGTCGTTGCTGGTCGTTGCTCGCGATGCACGCTCCAGAAGCGTCTTGACTTCCAATTCGGATATTGGCAGAGATGCCGGTTCGGCTTCGGCGAGTTTCGCAACGTCGCGTGGATCGAGCGAGCTTGACGCACTGGGTTGCGGATCCAGGACTGGCTCATCTGAATCGTGGAAAGCATTGATGACCGATAGGGCATCGAGCACCGTTACGGCGCCATCTGCATCCACGTCCAGATAGTAGCTTGTCTCACCATCGCTATTGATATTAGAGCGGATTGGATCCACCCCGCGATTGAGATCATTGATGACGATCAATGCGTCCAACGGAGAGAGTTGCGAATCGCCATCGACATCCTGTGGATAGATCGTGTTGTGCATGGGAGCGACCGCCATCAAGTCGCGAGTTTCCAACTTCTCTAAACCCAGCCTGCGTTTGATTTCTCGTTTGCGATTGCGCATTCAATTTCGTCCGATCTGAAAGTTCTGGCCAAACTCATGGATGGCTCGGGTGCGTGAGGCCACCCCTGTAAACATGCTTTCCTCGACTTTGCCCAATCCATTCCTTGCCTGGGAGGGTGAGGCTCCTAACGAACCATTGCGTCGTAAGCTCGGCAGGAGCCTCGCCCTCCCATTGGTTTCCAATGCATTCGCCATAGCAAAGATGTTTAGAGCGAGGGGTGAGGCTCCTGCCGAACCATTGCGTAGGCGTCGATCACAACATGGGCCGATAAACATAGGCTAACGGGCTGCTGCAAGCCATCCACTGAACTATACCTCCGTCTACCGAATTCGCAACATTAATGCTGGCATTCCCAGTCAGTCCTTAAGGTTTTCGCAATTCCTACGATAGTTTGCTTTCCATTCCACTTAATGCTCCACGCGGACCGATATCTCTTATGGAATCATCACTATGCGACTTCATTCGGTTAATTTTTGAGAATCTGTCGGCTTGTGTTCAAGAATCCGTACACAGCTCTATTTGCATGGATCCTGTGGGTAAGTCCCGTTTGCGATTTTAGGATCGCGTTTGGGCAATCATCCGCAGCTCGTACTTTTTCAGACTCGCCGAATGAGGACGATCGTTTTTCGTTTCGGGGTGAAGGGCTTGGGCAATCTCAACCGACTGCTGAGCCGAAGAGCATCGCGCCGCCAGACGTGATGAACCGTGTTCTTCCGCCATTCGAATCGTATCCGCCAGAAACCGCTCCGTACTTTCGAACTCCATTTCAAGCGCCGCTTGGCTTCACTGGCCCAAGCTCGGTCGCGCCGACGGAGTCGCAGAGCACCGACCACTTCGTTCCGATCGAAGATCGATGGCGCATCGGCTCCCCTACCTGGGATCGATACGGCAAGGGCCATCCAGTCGGGGATGATTACCCGTTTGTGCAAGGAGCTTTGTGCGATCCCTTCAATCAGAATGTGCTTAAGGGCGATTTTCCAATCGCCGGCCAAGATACATTTCTTAGATTTCAGTTCAAACAGCTCAACCTCTTCGAGTACCGCCAAACGCCTATTCCAACCACTCCTTTTGAATCTTCGCCAAATCCGTTTGAAAATGAGTTTTTTGGGAACCCGAACCAGTTCTTTTTCACGCAGAACAACTCAGCCGCGTTCGACCTTTTCAAGGGAGATGCTGCTTTTAAGCCCGTTGATTGGCGGCTGAGGATGAACTTCATATTCAATCAAAACTATCTCAAGGTTCAAGAGTTGGGGGTCGTCTCTCCGGACGTTCGCAAAGGTACAAATCGTCACAAGACGGACTGGGCGCTGGAGGAATGGTTCTACGAAACGAAGATCGCGGACATGAGTCCCAACTACGATTTCCTTTCGGTGAGAGTTGGTTCTCAGCCGTTCACCAGCGACTTTCGCGGCTTCATCTTCTCCGACATAAACCGCGGAGTGCGAATCTTCGGGAATCGATTGAGCAACCAGGACCAATACAATGTCATCTTTTTCGATCAAACCGAAAAGGAAACGAACAGCTTGCTCAACACCTTTGAGGATAGGCACCAAAATACGCTCATCATGAACTACTATCGGCAAGACTTCGTGTTTCCGGGTTACAATACTGAACTTAACTTTCATTACAATAGAGACAAGGCGAGTACGAAGTTTGACCGAAACGATTTCTTGGTTCGGCCGGACCCAGTTGGAGTGTTCTCACCGCATCAGGTGGACGCATACTATCTCGGCTGGGCGGGCAATGGGCACATCAACCGCTACAACGTCAGCCACGCATTGTATTACGTGACGGGTACCGACGAATTGAATCCGATCGCCGGCCAGCCTCAAACGATCAGTGCTTGCATGGGAGCGCTCGAGCTGTCCTACGACCGCGATTGGGCTCGATTTCGATGCTCCTACTTCTATGCGTCCGGAGATAGTGACCCCAATGACAGCCGTGCTACCGGCTTCGACGCCATCTTCGACAACCCGAATTTTGCCGGCGGGGAGTTCAGCTACTGGAATAGACAGCAAATCAAATTATTCGGCGTTAACCTAGTGAACCGACAGAGCCTTTTGCCTGATTTGCGGAGCAGCAAGTTTCAGGGTCAAACCAATTTCGTCAATCCTGGGATTCAGCTCGTCAACACGGGCTTTGATGCGGACCTGACAACGAAGCTCAAACTCATCACGAACGCCAACTATCTTTGGTTTAATCAAACAGACTCACTGGAGGCGCTGGTTTTTCAAAACAACATTCGTAGTCAGATCGGTCTAGACTTGAGTGCTGGTTTTGAATACCGTCCTCTTCTCAACAACAACGTAATCTTTGTCAGTGGCTTGTCGGGCCTCATGGTTGGCAACGGATTTCGCGATTTGTACCAACCGCTCAATGGGCACGTTAGCAACCTTGCGGCGGGGTTTTTCGAGGCCGCCTTCGAGTATTAAAAATGATCCGACGACCCTGCGAGTCCTGCGTTCGATGGGCGTTCTTTTTGGTCATCATTCTTGTTGCCCAATCGCTGCACCAGCCGTCGAACTGCTCCGCGCAATCCGCTAGGCCGCTCGCCCCACCCGGTGGCAAGTTTCACCAGCCACCCGTTCCAGCCCGTATGGGTGAAGATCCCTGGGGGCCAGCGAAACACCTTGGTATTGCAGGTAACGAATCCTATCCGATTCCAATCGATCTATTGCAAACCGATCTGTATCGGCAGTCCGCCCAACAGGCGAATGCCAAAAGCATATCCTGTATTCAATGCCATTCCGATGTAGGCAGCATGCATCCACCCAACACGGTCTCGATCGGCTGCACAGACTGCCACGGTGGAAACGCGAACGACTTCTCCAAGAAAGGCGCTCACGTTCAACCTCGATATCCCGAGATGTGGTCCACCTCCGCGAATCCCGTTCGAAGTTACGCCCTGCTCAATCATGAGAGCCCCGAATTCGTTCGATTTGCAAATCCAGGCGATCTCCGCGTCGCACACATCGCGTGTGGTCAATGCCATGCGAACGAAGTGTTGCAACTCAGAAAAAGTATCATGACGCACGGTTGCATGCTTTGGGGTGCTGCCATCTATAACAATGGAGGTTCGCCGGAGAAGTGGTCTCGCTATGGAGAGAGCTACTCGATGAATGGCAAACCGCAACGACTCCAATCCGTTCCCGCACCTTCCCCCTACGAGATCGATCGAAAAGGTGTTGTCCCTTTTCTTGATCCGTTGCCACGCTTTGAAGCATCCCAGCCTGGAAATATTCTTCGCATCTTTGAGCGGGGCGGTAGATTCCGTTCCGAAATCGGAATACCGGAACGACTCGAAGAACCTGGCCGTCCTCGCGAACGCCTAAGCACGCGCGGGCTCGGGACCGAAAACAGAACCGACCCAGTGTTCATCGGTCTTCAGAAGACCCGGTTGCTCGATCCAACACTGAACTTTCTAGGTACGAATGATCACCCAGGTGACTATCGCAGCAGTGGTTGCAGCGCGTGCCACGTTGTGTACGCAAACGATCGTTCACCCACCTCATCCGGCCCGTTTGCCAAATATGGCAATCTTGGTCGAGCCGCATCCGCAAAAGATGACTGGGTTAAGGTCATAGACCCCACCATTCCAAAGAACGAATCTGGACATCCCATTCAACACATGTTCACGAACAGCATGCCAACCAGCCAATGTATGGTTTGTCACATGCATCCAGGAACCAATGTGCTCAACTCCTATCTCGGCTATATGTGGTGGGACAATGAGACGGATGGGCAATGCATGTACCCAAAGGAACAGAACGATCCAACAGCCGAGCAATTGATTCAAGCTTCCATGTCCAATCCAGAAGAATCCGCAGCCCGAGGTCTATGGGGTGATCCGGAGTTTCTAAACAACGTGAGCGATCTGAACCCAAAATTGAAGCACACGCAATTTGCAGACTTTCATGGACATGGGTGGGTTTACCGAGCGGTTTTCAAAAAAGACCGAACGGGAAAATTGCTTGACCATACTGGAAAAACAGTCGAGAGCCCAACGACAAAAGATCTCATGGCCGCAGTAGCGCCGTCCGAGCAATTTGAGAAGATTCATGGGAAACAACGCGATGGTGTACCTGTTCATATGATGGATATCCACATGGAAAAAGGGATGCACTGCGTCGATTGCCATTTCTATCAAGACGGACATGGGGACACAAAACTCTATGGCGAAGTGCGCGCGGCTATCGAGATCCAATGCATCGACTGCCATGGGGATGCGAGAGCCTCGCTGGTTGACAAAGTCGAGCAACTGCTCAAGGCGGGACAGCCACCCAAGCTACCTACCAGCGGTCCCGCATCCGCCAAAGAACCAACCAATCTCTTGGCTCTCCGAACTGCCTTTGGTCAGCCTCGTTTCGAGATCAAACGAGCGCCTGGCAAGAAACCGAAACTCATCCAACGCAGCAATGTCGAAAAGGACCTCATTTGGGAAGTGACTCAAACTGCGGACACCATCGATCCTCTCAGCGATGAATACAACCCAAAAAGTCACATCGCCAAAACCGTCCGATTGGATGACGACGGAGCAATGCGTTGGGGAGACACCTTGCCCAATGAAAAATGCGCCCATCAAAACAACAATATGAGTTGTATCGCATGCCACAGCTCTTGGAATCCTAGTTGCTTTGGATGCCACCTACCGCAAAAGGCAAACGTCAAAGCCCCAAACCTACATGGGCTTGGGGAAGTCTCACGCAATCGGATTTCGTACAACTTCCAGACACTGAGGGACGACGTATACATGTTGGCCCGCGATGGGAACGTCACCGGGAATCGCATCGGACCTGCGCGCAGTTCATGTGCCATTCACGTCGGCAGTTATAAT
The DNA here is from genome assembly GCA_945875845.1 of Pirellula staleyi DSM 6068. GTDB lineage: Bacteria > Planctomycetota > Planctomycetia > Pirellulales > Pirellulaceae > JBKCUI01. The sequence goes on along the minus strand of CAMCMB010000054.1, from coordinate 27,673 downwards.
GGGAATCGCGAATCCGTTTATGTTCAGCAGCAGACTATTAGCGGTGAGGGGCTCAGCGGCATCGCCTTCAGCACGAATGTCCCACATACCGTCCGAGGTGGTCCTGACTGGAGGACAGCACCTCCAGGTCATGCGTTACCAGGCACCTCGGAAACGAAATCCTGTAGCGACTGTCACGTCTCAATCAACAACGACAACAACGCCATCATGTCTCAATTGCTCATGCAGGGGACCGGATCTACCAATTTCATGGGCCGCTATTGCTGGGTTGGGGCTGGAGAACACGGCCTCGAAGGAGTCGTTGTAACAGAACAAAGCGAACCGCAAGCGGTCTTGGGCAGCTCCCTGCATTCGATTGCCTACCCAGAAAACTACAAGGAACATCTCAAACATCATCGAGAACTAGAACATGCGCACGAACATCCAGGCCGAGATATTTTGGAGGTTTTGAGCCCCAGATATCGGAAACCCGAAGTGCTCTCGTTGCAACATCGGGGTGAGTTCCTCTATGCAGCCTGCGGCGAAGGTGGCTTGCGAGTATTCGATATCGCATTCATCGATAACAAGGCATTCTCAGAAAGAATTACCACCGCGCCGGTCTCGCCGATGGGACAGCGCCTCTATGTTCGAACCAAGTACGCAACCGCAGTAGCAGCCCCGACGACCATCGCTCCAGACCCGACGCGGACCCATCGGCCCGAGAACTTCGAGTCCCCCGTTCATCCGTTGTATGCATACATTTATGTCACGGACAAGTACGAAGGGCTCGTCATGGTCAGCGCAGCAACGTTGCTCGACGGAAACCCATCCAACAATTTCTTGGAGCGAGGCGTCACCTTCAACCCCAACAACATCTTGTGCGGCGCAAAGGCGATTACGATCGCTGGACATTATGCCTATATTTGTTGCGATGCCGGACTCGTGGTGGTTGACCTCAGCAACCCCAAACAACCTGTCGTATGTACCGTTGTTGGAAACGAGGTACTCCATCATCCCAAAAGTGTCGCGGTGCAGTTCCGATACGCGTTTGTTTGCGATGACGAAGGAGTCAAGGTTTTGGACGCCACGGAACTGGCCATTCCTCGGCATGTCCATACCGTCCCCCTGCATGAAGCGAACAGCATCTACCTCGGTCGCACGTATGCCTATGTGGCGGGTGGCAAGGAGGGGCTCGTTATCTTGGATATCACCAACCCGGAATTAGCGTTCATCGATCAGATCTACAACGCAGGTGGACAGATCGACGATGCTCATGACGTCAAACTCGGCATCACCAACGTTAGTCAGTTTGCCTACGTTGCAGACGGGAAAAACGGGTTGAGAGTCCTTCAATTGACCAGTCCAGAGCTACCAGGCAACGACGGGTTTTCACCACAACCGAATCCATGCTTGATCGCAACCCGCAAGCTCCCGAAGAATGGTCATGCCCTATGCGTGTCGCGAGGCGTAGATCGCGACCGAGCGGTCGACGAATCGGGCAACCAGATCGCCGTTTTTGGTCGCGTAGGTGCGAGGCCACTGAACAAGGAGGAGTCAGCGCGAATGCACCGCCGAAAGGATGGCAGCCTTTTTCAAGTGAGCGATGACCCATTCGACCCGCGAACGTACCAGTTCCCCGTCGAACTTATGCCATTTCGTCAAACCGCAGAGCAAAATCTACCCCCGATCGTTCGCAGATGAATCGCCCTAACAATTCATTGGGGAGAATGGGAGCATGAGGTCACCCCGGTAAACATATTTTGTTCGACGTTGCCGAACCAATTCCTTGCTGGGGAGGGTGAGGCCACCCCTGGTAACATGTTTTCCTCGACTTTGCCCAATCCATTCCTTGCTGGGGAGGGTGAGGCTCCTGCCGAACCATTGCGTCGTAATCTCGGCAGGAGCCTCGCCCTCCCGATGAACCTGCCAGCTTCATCCAACGCAAGCGCAGCGAGCGTCCCTGCCCCAACGACCTCGTGTCGTTGGACAGCAAGTTTGGTCGGCTAAAACCAGCCAAACCGCGCAGCGGTCCCGGCCCCCAAGTGCTTGCCACATGGGTGAGAAAGTTTCCTCGGCCCCGCGACGTTAGAAACTTCATGAGGGGCCTATTGCAACTCCACCGGCGGCTTGACTCGAAAGAACAAGACGTACAGCGCTGGCAAGTTGATCAGCGTCAAAAACGTTGCGATCGATAGGCCCCCCATGATGGCGATCGCCATCGGTCCCCAAAACACGCTTCGCGTTAGCGGGATCATGGCGAGGATCGCGGTGGCGGCTGTCAAGATAACCGGCCGCGCTCGCCGCACCGAAGACTCGACCACCGCATCCCACTCGCTCAGCCCCTGGGCGATATCCTGCTCGATTTGATCGACCAAGATCACGGAGTTTCGCATGTCCATCCCCGCCAACGCAATCACCCCCAGCAGCGCCACAAACCCAAACGGTGCACCGAACAGCAACAGAAAGGCAACCGCACCTATCAGGCCAAGCGGGGCAATACCAAAGATCAAAATCATTTTTTTGAAACTGTGAACCTGAGACATCAACAACGTTAGCATCAACAAAATCATGATGGGAAACATTGCAAACAAGGCCTTGTTGGCTTTGTTGCTTTCCTCGATTGCCCCTCCTGCTTCAATGCGGTAACCGACAGGCAGACCGGCTTTCAACGCCGTAAGCTTCTTTGCTATTTTGCCGCTGATGTCAGGTGCTTGAAAGCCATCCGCAACATCGCATCGCACCGATAGCGATCGCTCTTGGTTGCGACGCCAAACGATTGGCTCCTCCAATCCCGGCCGGATGTTTCCGATTTGACTTAACGGCACCGCTTTCCCGTTTTGCGTAAACAGAGTCATGTCCGCGAACTGAGTCAGATTGAGACGTTCCGATTCAATGGCTCGCGCGACCACCTGAATCGTTTCCGACTCCTCGCGATATTGGGAAATAGGGGTGCCACTCAACAGGGTTTGCAGACCTAGCTCAATCTCCTGGGGGGCCAATCCCATGAGACGCGCCCTGTCTTGATCGATGTCGACGTGAATCGATTTCGAAGGTTCGTCCCATTCGAGATTGACATCCAATGCGGTCGGCTCGGTTCGCATGACTTCTCGAACGTCATTCGCGATCGAACGAACGGTTTTTGGATCCGGTCCGATCACTCGAAACTGGACCGGGAAGCCAACGGGGGGACCGAATTCCAAACGCATCACTCGCAAAGAAGCGTCCGAAAAACACTCCTCTTGCTCAAAACGCCTGTTGAGTTCCGCTCGCAGTGTTTCGCGAGCAGGAATGCTCGTTGTTTGAATGATGATTTTTCCAAAACTCGGATTTGGCAAGTCCGGATTGAGAGCCAAAAAAAACCTTGCTGCTCCCGCGCCAACATAACTCGTAAAGCGATCGACACTCGGTTGCTCTTTTCCATCAGCCGGTTCCAACAGCGGCTGCAATACCCCTTCGATTTTCTCGACCATCCTATACGTCGCTTCGCCCGATGCTCCCTCGTTCATGCGGACGTCAATCATCAACTCCGTTCGCGACGAAAGTGGAAAGAACTGTTGCTGCAATTGCGTAAAGCCAAACACCGATGCAACAAACATCGCAAATGTGATTGAAACAACGTAAAGCGGACGCCGAACACAAACGCGAATGATCGATCGAAGCGTGCGATGAAAAGGAGACTGGAACGGTACGTGGTGCTCTACCCCCGGCTTCTTGTGAAAGTCGGGTAAGATTTTAACGCCGATGTGGGGAGTAAAAACGACGGCTACGAACCACGATGCAATCAATGCAATACCGACCACCCAAAAAATACCACCTGCGTACTCACCCGCCGCAGATCGCGCAAATCCGACCGGCAAAAAACCAACTACCGTAATCAGCGTTCCAGATAACATCGGAAAGGCTGTCGAAGTCCACGCGAACGTGGCTGCATCGACGCGTCCCCAGCCTTCTTCCATTTTTACAGACATCATTTCGACGGCAATGATCGCATCGTCCACCAGCAAACCAAGAGCCAAAATCAATGCTCCAAGTGATATGCGATCCAAATTCAACCCAATCGCATTCATGACGACCAACGAGATAGACAAGACCAAGGGTACGCTCAAGGCCACGACAATGCCCGTTCGAAAGCCTAAGCTCAAGAAGCTGACCACAAGAACGATGATCAACGCTTCCACGAAAGACTTGATGAACTCGCCAACCGACTCTTCGACAACATGTGGTTGAAATGCGATATTACCAATGCTTACTCCAAGGGGCATCTGCTCACGAATAGCGACGAACTCTTTGTTGAGCGCCTCGCCGAGTTTGACTACGTTTCCCCCCTTGGACATAACCACCCCCAAGGCCACAGCAGGCTTGCCGTTGAAACGCACAAGATAGACAGGAGGGTCTTCGTAGCCGCGTTTCACTTCTGCAATATCGCTCAATCGAAAAACGCGACCGTTGGCTTGGACGGGGACAGCTTTTATTTCCTCAATTCCATCAAAATCTCTTGAGACGCGAACATGAATCCGATCGGTCTTGGTGTCGATACTTCCGGATCGCATCAGCACGTTTTGACGTTGAACACTATCGAAAATCTGTTGCGGCGTGACACCCAGCGTTGATAACTTGCTGTGCGAAAACTCGACATAGATCCGTTCGGCTTGTTCGCCGATAATATCAATCTTTTCGACATCTCCAATTCTCAACAATTGCTTCCGAACCTTTTCACATATCCGCTTAAGTTCAGCGGATGAATACTCATCGCCTGTGAAGGCATACAAAGCAGAGTAAACGTCCCCGTATTCGTCATTGACAGCAGGACCGATAACTCCTTGCGGCATCTGATTTTGAATGTCACCGAGTTTCTTGCGAACTTGATACCAAATATTTGGGACCTCTTTTCGCGGTGCCGTATCTTTGAGCTGAACGATCGTCAGCATTCGATCAGGTAAGCAGTAGGTTTGCAGAAAGTCTAGGTGGGGCGTCTCCCGAAGTTTGTCTTCGACGTCCTCGGCAACTTGCTGTTGCATCTCTTCGGATGTCGCACCGGGCCAAGTCGCTGATACGATGGCTGTTTTGATCGTAAAGGAAGGGTCTTCGGCCCGTCCCATCTGAAAGTAAGCCTGCAGGCCTGCAACCGAACACGCAAGAATCAAAAATGTAACAAAAGCCGGATGAGTCACAGCCCAACGCGATAGATTCCAAGAATGGTCACCTTCGGCTGCTTTCGGGGAAGCGTCCATCATAATCTCGTATCCCAAACTCGGACTTTCACATTTTCGTCAATGCGTTGAACACCCGCGCTCACGATTCGATCGCCCTGTTGGAGTTCGCCGCGAATGATGGCTGTGTCCGAACGATATTCAATCACATCCACGAAAATCGCTACTACTTTTCCGGTGTGCGGTTCGATACGCCAAACGATGGGTTGATCATTTCGACTGGAGATCGAAGTCAGCGGTACAGTGATGCCACTCTCCTTCGGATCGCTTAATTGAATCGAAGCAGTCATCCCGATCGCCAAATCATTCGCATGATCGAGCAAGCGGAATTTGGCGTCATAGGTGCGTGACGCGGAATCTGCCATCGGCGAAAGCTCTCGCAACTCCGCGCGAAGTTTCAATTCCGATCGGGACCATAGTGTGGCGATTGCGCTCAGCTTTCGCACTTCGCCCACCAAACCTTCGGGCAAGCTAACGACCACTTCTAATTCATCGTTCTGCATGATTTGAAGTACGGGTTGACCAACAGCTACGACTTGACCCGCCTCAGCTTGAATCGATGTGACGAGGCCATCGGAGTCCGCAACGAGATCGAAGTAAGTTCGCTGATTCTTGGCCAACGTCAATCTTCGGGCTGCCCCGTCGACGCGTGCGATGGCGACGTCGCGAGTCGATAACGCAAGGTCGTAATCCGATTGACTGACGGACCCCGATGCACGAAGTTGAATAAGCCGAGCCTCTTCCGCCGTCGCTTGCTTCAACATCGATAATGCAGAAACCTGATCCGCCTCCGCGACTCGTAACTGCAGCTCAGAATCGTCAGGGTTGAGGCGAAAAAGAACCTGACCCTTGCGAACATGTTGTCCCAACTCGACGCTCCGTTCGGAGATCTTGCCCGACACACGAAAGCCCACCGAAGCTAGATAGCGAGGTTGCAACGTGCCGGTGAAGACGTGCGTTGCCCCACTTGCACGGGAATTCGCCTCGACAACGTAGGCACGCACAACCAACTCGGATCCGTTCGGGTTTCGCTTGGACGGGAACGCTGTTTCAGGTTTGGAATGCGTGGCAAGTGCGACCGATTCTTTTGAGCTGAGATTGCGATAAGCAAATGCCCCGCCGATGGACGTTACCCCGATCGCGGCAATGATGCCAACCATTTTACGTCTCTTGAAATTCACTGTTTCCTAACCCCTTTTCCGTCGGAGCGCCACCCATCGGCGCACCGTCATTTAGCATGCATCAAAAAAATCGCAATCGCGTCTCGTTCCCATTTTGTCGGAGCGGGACGACTGTTCGGGAGGTTCAATGGGTTTGCATGTTTTTCATCGTCCAAAAAACGGGAAATAGTTTTTCCATCAAGGCGTCCGACTCTTTGCTAGATCGAGCGTAGTCCATAATGGGATCCCACTGAAATCCATTGAGCAAAGTACAACAATGAATACGAATGGCGTTTGCTGGATTGGCAATTCCCAATGAGGGGAGGGATGGACTGGTGTGCGAAAGCACTTGACTACCGTAATTGATCGCCCAAAACCCAAAGACCAACTCCTCAGCGCCTAAGGAATCGGGCAGTACGAGTTCTCGACGCAGAATCGCATCGCGAACAATTCCTGCAACGAATTCCATGCATTGCCCTTCGCACTGCCGAATCAAATTCTGGCGTTTTTCAGAGGATTTATCCCAAACACCTTGCTGTCGCACCCACTGTTCCAACGCGAAATCCTCGGCGCAGTGTTGGGTATAGAACTCGCATGCAACCCCGAGAGCCATCATCCTCAACCGGGCCGGACCTTGGATAATGCCCGACTGCTCAAACAAGCTTCTCCGAATCTCCATAGACTGGGCAACCAGAGCGAGAACGATCTCTTCCTTGTTGGGAAAATGATTGTAAATCGTCCCCTTTGCATACTCCATCTGGGACGCCACCCGATCCATGCTCAAGCCTTGAAAACCCTCGGCTATTAAGATTGGACGCGCGACCTTCAAGATTTTCGAGGTCCGATGTTCGATTTCACGTTGTTTCCGCGTTAATTCAACCATGATGTCAATTATTGACGCGGCGTCATAATTGTCAAACGGGTTATTGGCATTTCCTCCCCAATTCCGGAACATCCGCTATAGTTGATGAAGCAGTCGAAAGGAAGCGCGGGGCAGCGGCGGGCCTTGCGACACTGGCTCACGACGGAACCCATCCTCAATCTCGGAAAATCTCGGAATCTTAAGGAATAATCATATGCTCGGTAGAATAGCGAAATACTCAGCCTTTGCAGTCCTGTGTGGAATGGCCTTCGAGTGCCTTTTCATCGGGGGAGCCATCTCGCAGGAACAGCCAAAAAAGGGACAGGCGACCTCCGCATCCGATTCGGGTTCAGCCAATCAAGACAATGCTTCTTTCTTGCGAATCAAGAAGAATGACAAGGGCGAGCCAGTATCGCTTCAAGTCGCGATCGCGAGGTACGAGTTCACCGAAGGGGAATTCAAGGGAGCCGCCGTCGACTTGATTGGAGCTGTCCATATTGGGAGCAAGGATTACTACAGCCAGTTGAACAAACGCTTCAAGGGCTATGATGTCATGCTGTACGAGCTTGTCGCAGATCCCTCGGCGAACAAACCGAACCAGCGGGCCGAACGCGGCGGCGTCAACCCCATCGGTATGATGCAAACAGGTATGAAGGATATTCTCAATCTGTCATTCCAACTGGATGAGGTCGATTATTCGCCCGCCAATTTTGTGCACGCGGATATGAGCCCAGATGAGTTTGGGGAAGACATGAAAAAGCGAGGCGATGGATTCGTGGGTATGTTCGCGCGGTTGATGGGTGCGGGGCTAGTTGCCCAAAACAGCAAAAAAGGAGCTACGCAACAAGCGGAAATGATGGCAGCGCTCATGTCGAAAGACACGATCAAATTGCGGCGAGTCATGGCCGAACAATTCGAATCCATGGATGCACAGATGGCTGGTTTTGCCGACAAAAATGGCAAGAGCACTTTGCTGACAGAACGAAATACCAAAGCCTTCCAAATCATGGAGCGAGAACTAAAGGCTGGTAAAAAGCGACTTGCTATTTTTTACGGCGCAGGGCATCTGCTAGATATGCATCAGCGCTTGCTGAGCGATTACAAGACGTCGCAAACCAAATTCGAATGGCTGGACGCATGGCCACTTCAATAGCTGTGCGTTCGTCTTTCGGATCGAAGGAAATGGACGATCGCAGACGCTTTCGCCCTGTTCTCTGGAACCCAATACTTCTATCCATTGATTTCGCTTTTTGTCTTGCACTGCGGGCAAAGCGACCACCATCGACGAGCCACCTCGGTGTCATCCTAGGTTTTTACAACGCCTGGTCTTGACCGAGTACCAAACTCTCTGACTCTCTTGTCTCTTTGACCTCCGGGCTAACTGATTTTTTTCTCCACGAGACGCTTTAAGGAGCCTCTGAAAATGACTCTCTTTTGCCAACGGAAAATGCAGTTGTTAACCCAATTCGAACAAAATTTTGTGGATGCCCTATCGGTGCAACAAGCCCGGTGGCCCGCCAAGATCTTCCAGCCTCTTTTTCAGAGGCTCCCAAGGATCGGTCTCCCAATGATTCAAAATTGAACGGTATAGCGGGTACTCTCCGCCAAACTTGTCAAGCGCATTCCGTGTAGCGACCTCAATCCCCAACCGAATCCGTTCGGCGCTTCCTTCGATCCCTGGGGGGATATCCCAACGCTCCAACACTTCTCCGTCGCGCAACAAGATGCTGCGCCCGTCGGGCGCGAAGCACCCCAACCCGTTATTGAACGCATTCGATGTCCGCAGCTCCCAAGTGGGGCCCAGCGGCAGTCCCGTGGCTGCGTCCCATAAACGCGCTGACCCGTCGTTGGAGCTTGTCAGAACCAGTCGGCCGTCGGGGCTGAACGTCGACCGGTTCAGCTCTTGCGGATGCCGGAATTGCGGACTTGTAGGCTCGCCGGTGGCGGCGTCATAGAGTCGCGCCGAGGAACCGCCGAGTTGCCGGGCTAGCACGTGTCGCCCGTCGGGGCTGAAGGCGAGCTGGGTCGTCACTTCGAATACGGGCGCGGTCCACAGCTTCTGCGCGCTTTCGGCGTGCCAAAGTTCCAATTCGAAAGCGCCGGTCACAAACGTCTTGCCGTCCGGGCTGAACGCGGCGTCTTGCACCGCTCCGTTGATTTCCAGCGCCGGGCTGGATGGTTGCGAGGTGGCGACATCCCAGACTCGCGCTTCTCCGAAACGCCGATTCGGCAGGCCCCCAGCGGCGAGGAGTCGGCGACCATCCGCGCTGAAATGCAGTACATTGATCGCATGGTTTTGCTTCAACGGTTGGCCCATGAGTTGTCCGGTCTGGCTGTCCCAGATCCGAATATTGCCCCCGAGATCGCCGCCGGCCAGCCGTTGACCGTCGGGCGAAAACGCGAGTGCCCGAACGGACGCGTCCATGTTCAATCGAGGAACTCGCGCCTCGGCCGTGGAGCTGTCGAGAATTTGACAGGCATTGGTCCCCACCGCGACCGCCAAGCGGAGCCCATTGGGGCTATATGCTGGTCGCAGCAAGTTGTTGGTTATTCCCTGCGGCAATTCCATCACCAAGGGCTTGGCGACGATCCGCCCCGTCCGAAGGTCGTAGAGACAAAACCATTCCTGGTTGACTTCGCCGAGTGCGTGGGAACTTACGGCCGTTTGCCCGTCGGGGCTCATGTCGAGCCCCCACAAATATCCCGCAATGGTTCCGGTCGTGATGCGTTGTGAGGGTAGCAGATTGGGCGCGACGTCGAGCAATTGCCAGGCTTCCAACTGATCGCGTAGCCTCTGTCCGTCCCGACTGAACAGCGGCCAGGTGAAGTATCGGTCGGGCCCCCGCGCGCCGAGCGGCCTGCCCGATGGAACCTCCCACAGTCGTAAAAGTCCACCCGTGGCTGCGACCTGTCCGTCCGCTCGAAAAGCGGATCGAAAGTAATTTCCCATCGGACCGCCAAATTCCCACCGCATGCGGTCGCCGACCGGTTTCCCGCTTGCGACCTCCCAAAACTGAGCCATGGTGGCCCCACGCGTTCCCACCGCCGATTGCGGCGGCTTTCCACTGACAAGGATGTGGCGACTGTCCGGGCTGAACCCCACATGAAAGATCTCGAAGTCCACGCCATTAATGGTATGCAGAAGCGTCCGGGATATGGCCTCCCATATCTGCAAATCAAATTGCCCCCAGACGACCAGCAGTCGACCGTCTGTGCCGTACTCCAGTCCGTGCGCGCTTTGGGTGAGTGTCAACGGTTCGCCGGCTGGCGCACCGCGCTGCGTGTCCCAGAACCGAAGCTGTTTTCCGGCAGTCGTCGCCAAGGTCTTGCCTGTTGGGTCAAAACCAACGCCGACAACCGGCGCGTCGTGCGCCAACGGCGCGCCGACAAGACTTGACGTCGCGACGTCCCAAATGCGGGCATTCCCGTCGCCTCGTGTGGCGGCGACGAATCGGCCATCGGAAGTGACTGCCACGCGGCACCCAAAGGACTCGCGCTGAGGCAGTTCATCTTCCAATGGGAGGGTGCCGCGCAGTTGCCCCGTCGTGGCGTCGACAATGCGAACGATTCCATCTTGGCTGGCGACAAAAAGAGACCTTTCGTCCGGACTGATGGCGGTATCTTCCACTGGTGGGATGTTCTCCCTCTTCCATGTGTCGGGCGACGGGTGGAGCGTGGTCAGCTGCGCGGCCCAGAGGTTGATGCTCAAGCGAATGGCTTGGTCGAGGTCGCGCGCTTGGGGCGGTGTCATTTCCAGGCTGCGGGCCATCCACAAGAGCCCCAGATCGGCGTGTCCTTGATCACAGAGCGCTTGGGCGCGATCGTAGGTCATTCGCGCGGTCTTGGTAAGGGATTCGGCCAAGGCCACTTCGGTCTGTCGCCGCGCCTCGGCTTCCGCGTCGCGCGCTTTGGCCGCTGCGTTCTTCTGCTTGGTCTCCTCCCGCACGGCTTGGTTTGCGCGATCGCGCTGGCCGCGAGCGACCTGGGCCTGCCAAGCGAAGGCGACCAGCCCGATACTCAGCGCGGCCGCCACTGCCCCAACAGCCGCCACTTGCCCACGGTTGCGCCGGACGAACTTTCGCAGACGATAGCCGGCACTCGGGGGACGCGCTTCGACTTCTTCATCTGCTAGGTAACGCTGGATATCCCGGGCGAGCGCATTGGCCGTCTCGTATCGCCGATCACGCTGCTTTTCCAGGCACTTCATCACCACCCAGTCCAGCTCGCCCCGCAACAGCGACATCAGCTTCCTGGGCTCGGTCTGCCGCACTGCCGCTAGCGACGGCAACGATTCGTCCGTGGAGAGCCGAGTGCTCGGCTTCGACGGCTCTTCTTCCTGGATGATGCGGATCATCTCGTTCAACGCCGCCTTTCGCAGGCGTTTGGCGTCGATTGGCCGGAGGCCGGTCAGCAGTTCGTATAGAATGACTCCGAGCGAATAGATGTCCGCCCGCGTATCGACGTCTCCCCCTGAGAACCCGGCTTGCTCCGGCGACATATATTCCAGCGTGCCGACTACCGCACCGAAGCCCGTCGACATCGTCTCTTCCGTGAGTTTGCCCGAGGTCGCTTTGGCCACGCCAAAGTCGATCACCTTCGGGACCGGCTTGCCGTCGATCATCGTGACCAGGATGTTGGCCGGCTTGAGATCGCGATGAACGATCCCCTTCTGGTGGGCATGCTGCACCGCCTGGCAAATCGGCACGAACAGTTCGAGCCTCGCTTGGGGTGTGAGCCTCAGCTCGTCGCAGAATTTCGTTAACGGCAGACCGTTCACCAACTCCATGACGAAGAATGGCTGGCCCGTGGGCGTCATACCGCCATCAAGGACGCGCGCGATGTGCGGATGATCCATCATCGCCAGCGCCTGCCGTTCCTGCTCAAACCGTTGCAGCACGGCCCGCGAATCCATGCCGGTCTTGATGAGCTTGATCGCGACTTTGCGCTTCACCGGTTCAGTCTGCTTGGCCACCCAAACTTCGCCCATCCCCCCTTCGCCGATTTTCTCTTTTAGCGTGTAACGGCCGCCGATGACCACCTCCGCCAGCGCATCGCGACGATTGTCACTGGTCAAGCTTCCAGGCCCAAAGGAATCTTGAGAGCCGAGTGCATTCGGTGTGTGCGCGCCAGTTACGGCCGACTCCGCTCCGACTGGCTCAGAGTCCAAGGTAGCGGCCAAGTTGCCTGGCGGATCGTCCAACAAATTGGAAGGCTTCTCATGGGCGGCGAGGAGCGCTTCGACGGCGGCTCTGAGTTGCGGCTGCCCCAAGCAGGCTTGTTCCAAGAAGCGGACGCGTTCTGCCGCAGATCGAGCCAAGGCTTCTTGGAAAATCGTTTCTTCGGTCATGGTGGTTCCTGGGGAACAGTGGCACTTCGAGCAAGGTCTTCCCCAAAAAAGAATCGTCGAGACAATGGCTCGATGGCGACGAAATCATATTTGTGACCTTGCTCTAGGCGAGAACTCAAGTCCTCGTCGAAAACGTTTTTTGCAGATTCCGCAATTGACATTCTTACATCACCCCGTGGATGGCTGCACGTGCAGCCATCCACGGCTCATCCGTTTGTGACTCTAGCAATCCGAAAGTGGAATGTAACCACTTTGCCGAACTACTTCGGTTTGACAATTCCCGCTTTGGCAAGGATATCCCTTGCTTCCTCAGGTTTGCCCGCAAACTTTTTGTCTTCGGAGATCGCGATGGCAGCTTGCGTAGCCTCCTTCTTCAATTCCTCTTTTTCGGCAATCCTCACTGCCAGCTTCAAGGTTTCGATGCTCGGAAATGCCTTCAAATTGTCGATCACAAGCTGTTGCTCTGCGGATTGCCGTGCGGCGTCGAACGCGTTGCTAAACATGGCTGCTTTTTCCGACTCGTTCTTCACGAACTGGCGAGCAATCCGAATGTAACCTTTCAATGCGCGTACTTGGTATTTGTCCGCCGGTCCAGTTTTGGCCAAGTTCAGCAGGACCGGGGCTGCATCGATCGTCATCCATTCACCAAGCAATTTGCTGCTCACATCCTTGAGCTGAGCATCGTCGGTTTTGGCTGCTTGCTCGATGGTCTGGAGAGCTTTTTTGCCCCCTACCGCTCCGATGATTTCTAGAAGAGCAACCTTGGTACTCGCAGTTGCGGCATTCGATGCCCCCGACAGTATCGATGCGCAATCTTCTTGATTTGGCATTCGAATCGCGGCCGTCTTCAGAGACAGAATAGCTGCTTCCAAGTCTTCTGCTCGCTTTGGCGATACAACTTGCTCGATGAGGACGTTGAGTTGCGAGGGCGGAACCGTGTTTCCGAGCGCCATGAAGGCTGCACCGCGAACACCCTTGTCTGGATTGCTCAGAGCCTTGATCAGCTCCTGGGTTGCTTCGATGCGCCGCAGTCCAACTATTTCGATCAAGGTTGCCACCATTTTACCTTCCGCTTTCGGAAGCCGTTCTGCAATGGCTTTGTTGACTCCGGCATCCGTCATTTCAGCCAAGGTTGACTTGGCTGCTTTGCTCAGTTCGCTCTCCGATTCTCCAGCAATATCTAACAACACTGGAACGCACGACGCGTTCCCAACCATTCCAAGAGCATTGATGGCGGCCAATCGAACGACCGGTTGTCCAGCCTTGGCTGCTTTCAAGATCGCAGGCATATCGACGGTGCTTCGATCTGCCATCGCATAGATGATCAAAGCTGCACGCTCAGGCGCCGCTTTGTCAAGCTCTGCGGCAAGCGCTTGATCGACTTCGCGGCCCTTGAGTTCTCTCGCGGTGGAAAGCCCAATTTGGAACATAGCCTTTTCCGGTGCACGTAGTTGTTCAAGCAACAACGGGATTCCGTCTAGGTTTCTCGCAAGGATGGCTCCGCGCGTTGCTTCAAGGACGCGTTGTTTTGGAACATCAGCGGTGCGAACATTGTCGTAAATCTTGATCGCATCCGCATTCTTTCCCTCCGAATGAAAACCGGCCGCGCATACGACTAAGCCTTCCGCAACAGCGGACCGAACCTTTGCAGGGGCAGTGCCGAGAAGCTCCGTCAGAAACAAGGCTGAGTTGCTATTTCCGATGCGTCCCAATGCAACAGCAGCGGCTGATGCGACGTCCGAGTCTTTGTCTAGCAAACGGATTTTCAACGAATCGACCGCATTCGCATCGCGACGTACACCGATCGAATTGATAACGCCAATCAAGAGCTTTCCTTGCAGCGAGTAGCTGGCTTTCACCAACGCTTCGTCTGCGGCTTTGCCAGGAATCGCTTCGAGAGCGATCCGAGCCCATGACGCAAGTTTCTCATCTTTGAGCAGCGAGGCCAATTCTTGGACTGCCTCGCCGGAGCCATCGACCGCCAGCTTCTTGCATGTCATGGCTTTTTCATTGTCTGCCGCATTGGAACGGAGGACAGCGATCAACTCTCGCTCTTTGTCTGGCGACAATTTCTGGCCAAACGCAGTTTGGGTTGATACCAGAGTTGCGGTCAGAAGGGTTGAACGTAGAAGGACAGAAAATAAAGATCGTCGTTTCTGAATCATAATTTCGTTACCGGTAGTAAGCGTGTTCCTGTGAGATACGTTCGAAGGCAGCGGTTGTACTCCGCTACCAAATCGAAAATTTTTTACCGACTAGAGAACGGTTGTGACGCCGTGTCTTATAGACGCCATGGCTCGCGAAGCGCTTCCGATCGAAGACGATTGGCTTGCTCATCGTTGATGAATTCTTGTTTCGCCAAGTCGTATTTGACCTGCCGATTCAGGAGCAACGCTATGTTGGCGGCATGGCAAGCGATGTGAGCATTGCAGGCTGCGTCTGCATTTCCCTTGGTCTGACCGCGCGTTTTAACGCAATCCAGGAAATCGCGCACGTGGAATGTTGCTGGATAACCACCGATTTCTTGGACCGTTCGACCAGCCAGTAGTTCTGGTGAACTCAACACCAACTTGCCGCTGTCGCCCGCTTCGACCCAACCTGTCTCTCCTTCGAAACGAACGGGGCAGGAGCCCAACGGGATCCAACCCTTCTCACGAAAGATCAGTTCAACACCATTTTCATAACGCGCAACCAATTCGCCATCTTTGGGGGCATTGTATTCCACGGGAGGCGGGCAATCACCAACAGCCCATTGGCACAGATCGACGCAATGCGAACCCCATTCCAATACCCCACCACCCATAATCTTTCGACCATTCTCGACATTTAAGGCACCGACGAATCCGCCCCCTTTTTCGAAATTAAAGCCGTCGAGCAAGGCCGGGTGGAAAGGACGCCACGCAGCAGGGCCGAGATACATATCCCAATCGACAACATCTTTGTTTGGCTCCGTCTCGGCAACCAGCCAGCCGCTCATCATGGCTTGCATCCCTGCTGGATGCGCAAAAACTTTCTTCAGTTTACCGAGCTTGCCGGATCGAGCGAGTTCGCAAGCGAAAGCAAAATGAGGCAGATTTCGACGCTGCGTTCCCGCTTGAAAGACGCGACCGGTTCGACGCATCGTCTCGGCGAGTATTAAGCTCTGGTCGATATTCTTCGTACAAGGTTTTTCGCAATACATGTCTTTGCCGGCTTTGGCGGCAGTCATGGCAGCGGTCGCATGCCAATTAGGTCCCGTTGCGATGAGAACCGCATCGATACCCTTGTTGTCGAGAAGTTCTCGGAAGTCTTTGATCATCGCGCAATCTTGATTGCCATTTTTGTCGTCGATGATCTTTTTCACCGCGACACGCCGAGCTTCTTTGATGTCGCATACAGCGACGAACTGAACGTCTTTTTGCTCCATGAAGCAGCCAAGGTCATAGGTCCCTCTGCCACCGATACCGATTCCTCCAACAACAACTCGCTCACTAGGTGCGACGGCGCCGTCGCGCCCGAGCGCCGAACTTGGAATGATGGTGGGCGCCATCACAGCAGCGCCTGCGGTCGCCAACGAAGTCTTCAAGAAACGTCGGCGTTGAAATTTAGGAACTATTTTGGACATGGATGGTCTCCTAAGTATTTGGAAGGATCGGCCGCCAGAAATTCGCCGGAATGAATCCAACTGCGAGGAAGGCAACCTATTACGGTGTTAGCATACCTTCAATGGCCGATTAATTCCACCAGGGGGCCGCCAACATTCATACCATGTGGTGAGGTTGGAAAAATGTTTTGTGCTCGCCAAGTCGTAGAAATTGGACTAATCCAGCACTTGGGCTTCGACAATATCTTCGTCTGCATGCAGACTGCCAAACGCGGGGGTTCCCCCTCGCGAGACAAAGATATCGTGGAGTTGAGCAAGCGCATCGGCGTACATGAGATAAGTGAAGGGTACAACCGCTAGAATTCCGACACAACATGCCAGAAGCCCAAGGAAGCTCAACAACGAGGAAATCAGCGTCAGAACGAACCCAACGAAAAGGGTCGTTGCGCCCATTTTCTTGACATACGAAAGAATCCAAGGGATGTCAGCTCCTTTCATAAAGTCATTTCCTAATGCGGAACTCATCAATGAGGCCGCCATGAAAATCATGCAGAAAATGGACGCCGCAAGTGCAATCGCCCCTCCGATTACCCCCACGATCACTGCTGGTACTTCGTGCTGGCTTCCCCAAAGGAGATTGGAAAGCCCAATCGTGATCATGGTCGGCCCGCCCACCAGCAACGCCATCGGGACAGCCCAAATCAGGTTCCATAGAAATGGCCATAACCCTCGCATAATATAGTCGCTCAGGCGGTCAATATTAAAATCCGGCCAATCCTCACTCTTGCCGCCGCTACGGGATTCCGCAACCTCCGCAATGTACCCAAAGCCGACTAGGCTCCCCACGACCACCGACGAAAGCATCGCACAACCGAACATCCACAACATGTTCATCATCCAGTTAGGACTCTTGAATGGTGCATTGAGCACTCTTTGAAAGTCGAAACTTTGGATTGGCTGGTTGTATCCGTTGGGATATGCGGACTGCCCCTGCCGAATGGAATTCAAGGTTGGAGCCGCGAAGGGATCGATCTGTGACATGGTTTTTCCTAGATTGAAGTTCGAAGGCCCTCACCGGGCGGATCGCGCCGTTCCGATACCAAATGATAGCGGCAGGGCGCGAGTCCTCCGGTGAGGACCCAAGCATTTTTTCACAGCCATAAGGCAAAAGGTGTCACGCGGAGACACAAAGACGCAGAGGGAATGCTGACGATCGCACTTGGGCACAACATGCCTTTCTTTGTGTCTCCGTGTCTCCGTGTCTCCGTGTGAAAATCTTGCACACGCATCTTTCACGGATAGCCTGTGAATTTATCGTAGCAGGCACATTCCATGTGCCGTCCGCAACGCAAAAATCTTTGGTTTTTGAGGCTACGGCACACGGAGTGTGCCTGCTAATTTCCAAGCGATTCAATAAATTCACAGACTAGGAGCAGCGATCGAGCAGGTGGAAAATACTCTGCCAAGGTTTTCCGGTACTACTATTGAGCGAAATCGAGCAAGATCGAGCATTGATATATCCCGTATCGCATCCATCATGAGTCATTTGATCGCCAACGTCCTTGGTGGCGCTCAGCGCAAGCTCAGGGATCTCAAAACCCCGGTCGCCCCCCATTCCACAACATTTTCCTTCGTGCGGAGCATGAACATTCGTCGCACATGCGTTTGCCACTTCCATAAGTGGTGCTTCCCATCCGTGTCGATGATTCGAGCAAACCGAATGAATAGCCACATTGTCGATTTTGTTGGTCAGCTCAAGTCGCGGAAGAATGCGGGCTGCTAATTCGAGAGAATCGAGGATCGGCAAACGAGCCAACCGCTCTTTGCGGACAGCATCGAGATAAGGCAATCCGGTCTTCAAAAACGACGTGCACGAGCCAAGATCGAGAACGACAGGTCGCTCGCCATGCTTGCTCCACTCCCAAATGGCGTCCAACAACTCGATTTGTTTCTCGATTGCGACTTTCAAATAACCTTTGGACGAAAACGCTTGGCCACAACACTTACCCGTCGCATCTTTCGGAATATGGATTGGCACGTCTGCCTTGGCAACCACCCGGACAAGGACATCTGCTGTCCCACCCATCATGCGGGACATGCATGTCGGCCAATAGATCATCTCGGCGCTTTCGTAATCGCTGAGGAGGGTTGCATCGATTTTTCCGTTGTCGAGCGAGAGTCCGTCATGCCACTGTGGAAAGCCATGGAAGAGCTTTGCCGCCGTGCTCGTGATGCGGCGCATATTCCGGCCCCCCAGCACCGAGTTTGCGCCTCGACCAGCGAGCAGACTCAATTTCACCGCTCGCTCCGCCATGCCGAAATTTTTGCCAAGGAGCGATGCGATTCTCGAGTCGACGTTTCCTGTGCTGGATCGTCGAAGTTGTTTGATCAGATCGCCCGTGTTGATTGCGACGGGGCAGTCAAGGGCGCACAAGCCATCCGTTGCACAGGATTCCTTGCCTGCAAACTCGTATTCTCGATCCAATTGCTTGGCGAGTTCGACTTTGCCGCTTGCAATCATTCGCTCACGAGCTCGGCGCAAAACAATGCGCTGTCTTGGTGACAAAGTGAAATCTCGGCTTGGACAACGAGGCTCGCAAGCCCCGCACTCAACGCACTTGTCGACGACATCTTCAATGACCGGTAGGTCTTTGATGTTTTCCAAGTGAAGTTTGGGTTTGTTCGTCAAAATCACATCTGGATTCAACAAGCCATCTGGGTCGATGGCTCGCTTGAGTCGTCGCATGACTCCGACCGCCTCCGCTCCCCATTCGGTCTCAACGAATGGAGCCATATTGCGGCCCGTTCCATGTTCAGCCTTGAGCGCCCCATCAAAACGATGGACAACCAAATCGACCATATCATCGATGAACCGAGCGTATTTGTCGGTATCTTTGCTGTTGGCCATCGGTTGCGAAATGACGAAATGGAGATTGCCGTCGCGAGCGTGCCCGAAAATGATTCCGTTTGCATACGCATGTTTCACAAACAAAGACTGCAGTTCGCCCACGGCCGCTCCGAGCCGTTCCAGTGGAAAAGTAACGTCTTCCAGAATGGCCGCTTCGCCTTTGGCCCGAACGGCAGCAACCGCAGGATACATTCCCTTGCGGAGCTTCCACAAATTGGCTTGTTGTTTTTTGATTTGAGTGAATTCGATAGGGCTGAGGGATTTTGCCCGAGGCTCGCAATGCGTCCGGAACCTTTCTAGCTTGTTCGCGAGCTCCTCCTTGTTTGCCGCTTGAAATTCAAACAACAAGCCCATCAAATGTTTGTGTTCGTTCAATCGATCGGGCAATTCGTCGGGAACCCCTTCCAGATTTCGGATCGATTCCATGGATGCGCGGTCCATGAACTCCACGGCATCGCATTGAATGTCGATCAGCTGCGGAATGATTTCACAAGCGGTCTCGGCATCCGCGAAAAAGGCAAGCGAGGTGGCCTTTTCAGGCAACTCAGGCATGGTCTTAAGAACTGCTTCTGATATAAACGCCAACGTGCCTTCGCCACCGATCAAAAGATGGGCCAAGATGTCAAGCGGACGCTCGTGGTCAAGGAAAGCGTTCAGCGAATATCCTACCGTATTCTTCTGTTTGTATTTTCGCCGGATTTTCTCGAAAAGGTCGGGTGACGCCAGTATCTCAGACCGCAATTGAGTGAGTTCGCGAGCGATCGCGGGCTGTTGGGTTTCAAATCGGCGTGCCTCTTGCTGCAGCGATGTGTCCCACACGGTACCGTCCGGCAGGATGAACCGAATGGATTCCATCGTGTGATATGCATTGTTCGCAACGCCACAACACATTCCGCTCGAGTTGTTCGATAGGATGCCACCCATCATGGCGGAGTTAATCGAGGAGGGATCTGGACCGATCTTGCGGCCGAGTGGCCGCAAGGTGGCGTTCACAATTCCACCGATCGCGCCCCCTTGAACACGTACTCGCAATCCTTGATCGAGCGGCTCAATTCTTCGCCAATGTCGCCCGACATCGACCAGCCAACCATCCGTCACCGATTGCCCGGAAAGGCTGGTTCCACCTGCCCGAAAAGCGACAGGGATTCGATTTGCTTTGGACTGTTGGAAGATCGCTTGAATTTCGCTTTCCGTGCGCGGTTGCATGACTGCATCCGGAATGAGCAAATAGGGGCCTGCATCGTTGGCGAACGCATAGCGTTGCCAAAGTTCCGTCATCACATCCGCACAGGGCAAGGAAGCCAGCGGAGGAATTATCGCATGAGTCTGAGCCACAAAATCACGATTGCAAAAGGAGGGATGCCTAAAACTTGTGTCCGCGTTTCGGGCCGTTAATACATTGCGTCAAAATCTCGGGGCCATCCTCACGCATCAGGATCGTATGTTCAAACTGAGCGGAAAGTCGTCCGTCCCGTGTTCGCACGGTCCAGTTGTCTTTGGTGTCCAATTTGGTAAAGCGAGTTCCAGCATTGATCATGGGCTCGACGGTGAAGCACATGCCCGGTAGAAGTCGTTCTTGTCTGCTCTTTCGATCAGGGACGTGAGGAATATTGGGGTACTGATGGAAACGGCGGCCAAGTCCGTGCCCTACATATTCACGAACCACCGAAAAACCGCGAGCGGTCGCCTCGGCTACCACGTTATCGCCAATGACGCTAACGGGACAACCCGGTTGCAAGGCTGCAATGGCTCGATGCATGGCGTCGAACGCACATTGCGTTACCGTTCTACCTTCTTCCCCAACATGTCCGATGAGAAACGTTTCGGATTGGTCACCATGCCAGCCATCGACAATCGACGTCACATCGACATTGACAATGTCCCCCTCCTTGAGCGTGTATTCTCCCGGAATACCATGGCAGATTATTTCGTTAACGCTTGTGCAACAGCTCTTGGTATAACCTAGGTAACCTAAGGTTGCAGGAATGTGCTTATGATGTTGAGTGTAATCGAAAACCAACTGATCGATTTCCTCGGTCGAAATGCCTGGTCGGATATAGTTGCGTAAGTAATCCATCAATTGAGCATTGAACCGACCAGCTAACCGCATCCCGTCACGCTGTACGTCCGTCAACTGGAGCTTGCGAATATTCTGCAGCATGCCTACCTCGAACCATTGCCTTTGTCAGAAAGAAACGGGAGCCATGGAAGACCAATGCGGCCTTAGATCGCTTTCGTCCTAGTGTAACCGCTGGCAATCTTTTCTTCAAATGAACCACGCGAGTTTACAAGGAAGGGAGCGGGTTCTTGGCAAAAATCCAATCCTCGATCGGCTCGCCTTGAACGATTTGCCGCTCGACGAACTCAGGGATGCGATCCGCCGTCATCCCTCCGTACCAGTTCCCTTCTGGGTAGACGACCAGAATCGGACCACCCTTACAAATTCTCAAACAGCCGACCTTGGTGCGGTAACAGGCAGAGGGTCCCGTTGAGAGCGATAGATTTCGATCCTTCAACTGATCCTTGAGAGCAGTCCATGCCTCTTCGCCTTGTTCTTTGGAACAGCATGAGTCGCCAACGCAGAGAAAAACATGACGGCGAAACTCGCCGATTTTTAGTTTACTAGCGACTTCTCGCAGTTTATCTGCTTCCATGATTGACTTTCGTTTAGACGCTATGGGATATTTTTGGGACTTCGTGGACCACCAGAAGGTTGTGAGTGTTGTTCAAAACCCCGGTGCCTGTAACATACACAACTCGGTCTCCTGGGCTGAGCATACCTCGCTCAATTCCCCACTTGGTGACTTCGTCAAAGAGCGATTCTGGGTTTTCCAGATTTGTGACTTTGTGAGGCATGATGCCCCAGAACAAGCACATGCGACGAAGAGTATGGTCCGAATCACTAACGCCGAGTGTTGGGATGTAGTTGCGTTGCTTGGCTTTCACCCAAGCAGTTCCTCCGGTGCGGCTTGCAACCACGACGAGCTTTGCGTCGATCGCCTCGGCAATGTTTGCTGCGTTGTGGGTCACCGCCGAAGTGACTGGATGTACGCGAGACGAGAATCTTGTCTTGACGTCCTGTGGCGTCGTCTTGAGCATTTTCTCTGTGCTGAGCATGATCCTATTCATCGTATCAACGGTGATCACTGGGAAATCTCCGATTGCCGTTTCGCCGCTGAGCATACAAGCATCCGCGCCATCCAAGATAGCGTTCGCGACGTCGCTGGCTTCGGCGCGGGTTGGTCGTCGGTTGTGGTGCATGCTTTCCAACATCTGAGTTGCCACGATGACTGGTTTCAATTTCTCACGACACACTTGAATGATTCGTTTTTGTGCGACGGGGGTTTCCGCAACGTCAATTTCAACGCCCAAGTCGCCACGAGCAACCATGACCCCATCTGCAGCATCGACAATCGCTTCCAAATTTTCGAGCGCTTCACGTTTTTCAATCTTGGCAATGACCAGCGCCTGGGAATCCAACGATGCAAGTAGGTTCTTGAGTGACGAAACGTCTTGAGCTGACCGAACAAAAGATAAACCGATAAAATCGATCTGGTTCTTGGCTGCCCACATCGCGTTATCGACGTCTTCTGGCCGCATCGATGAAACAGAAAGCGAGGTCCCAGGCAAATTGATACCTTGTTTCGATCGAATCGTTCCTGTGACCGAGACCAAACAGCGCGCAAAATCTTTCTTCTTCTCGACAACTTCCATCGAAATCATTCCATCGGCAAGCATCACAAGGTCTCCCACGGACAACTCGTCAATCAGTTTCGTGTAGTTGCTGGTTAGCTCGAATGGACTGCTAGAAACATCCCCACGTATGAATGTCACGACGGTGCCGACGTCTACCTCCAAAGGCTCTTGGAATAGTTTGCCCAGTCGAATCTTGGGGCCAGCCAAATCCAGCAGAACTCCCACTTGAAAATCGGTCACTTCCCGAACGCGTTCTATCTTGGCTAGAAGGCGAGCGAAGTCGGTTTGCGTTCCGTGGGCGGCATTAATCCGAAAGATATCGACTCCATGAATGACCAACTCCGCCAAGATGGCTTCATCCTCGCAGGCAGGCCCAACCGTTGCGATAATTTTGGTTCGCGCTTCGCTTAACGTATTTCTAGTCGTCATCAGGTCATACTTTACAAGTGAGAAAAAAGGCACGAAGCCATCCGAAATCCAGAAGCATTGTCCGGTGTCCCCGTCACTTTGGCTATGGCAGGTAACGCAGTTTTGTTTCCGGGTAATGATGGTAGACTAGAGCGTCGTGCCCTTTGATTGCAGACAAAATCTTCTCAACATCTTTCCTCAACGCAAGTACCCATCGGAATGGCAAAGTCTCTGTCTTGGTTAGGCCGTCAGGTCCTTGTTTGTGGTGGTTCGTCGGGACTGGGGCTGCATCTGGTCATCGCTGCGGCTCGACAAAAGGCCAAGATTGCCATAGCCGGCAGAGACGCGAACCGACTCGATGAGGCGCGTTCAATCGCATTAAAACACGGGGCCGCTTCGGTAGTCTGTTTCTCAATCGATCTCCGCTATCTCGATTCGAATACCAACGATGATTCGGGCAAGCTCGAGCAATGGCTTTCGGAAAACGATGTCGCTCTGCTCATTAACGCGATCGGGCGATCGGACCGAGGATTGCTCGAGCAATTGAATTCCAAGGATCTGATTTCGCTATTTGAGGACAATGTACTTTGCACTTGGAATATGATTCAACTCGCATTGCACTCGCTGAAACGGAGCAAAGGCTCCATCGTCAACATCGGTTCGCTCGCTGGTTTAGTCTCAGCTCCGAACATGGGCGGGTACTCGATTGCCAAATTCGGATTAACTGCGTTGTCCAGGCAGCTCAGGCTCGAACTTGCCAAAGATGAAGTTTCCGTAACGCTGGTCTGCCCTGGACCCATCGATCGCGACGACTCGGGCAATCGTTATCAATCGCTCGCAAAGTCGCGTGGGCTTTCGGACAATGCAACAGCACCGGCTGGGGGAGCGAAGCTTCGATTGCTTGATCCAGAAAAGCTGTGCGAGAAGATACTCGATGCGGCAAGCCAAAGACGCAAAGAATTGGTTTGTCCTGCCAAAGCAAAATGGTTGGCTGCGATAATGCCGATCTGGCCAAACTTGGCAGATCGCATTCTTAGAAGCGTACTGAAGTCTTAGCGGACGCGCCGCATTGTGGTTTGATTTCTGCAGGACAAACGGTAGAATTTTTCCTCAAATCGTAGAGGAAGAAATCAACACGTCCGAGCAAGGTGTCAAATGGCTTTTCATTGGAACGATGGTGGTCGAGCCGCTTGTGGATTTGTTGGTCTAGCAGGGGATTGTGTGACGCGTGCAATCTCCATTGCAACCGGAGTGGTCTACCGCCAAGTCTATGAACAATTGGGCGTTTTGTGCGAAAAATCGCCTCGTTCGGGGGTTCGGATCGATGTCGCAAACACGTACTTGGCCGAACGCAATTGGCAGCGCCATTCGAGATTGGACCAACCGTTTGATCCCGAAGCTCTACCCATGGGAAAAGTCATCGTTCATTTGTCGAAGAAAGAGGAACGCTCGTCGCATTTCTGTACCGTGATGGATCGCGTGGTTCATGACACTTGGGATGCGAGCGAGGATGACGACTATTTCATCCAAGCTTTTTGGACTTCTGCGGAACAAGAAACGCAGAGTTCGGTTCCCGATAAGGAAAGCAAGGGGCGCAACAGCGCCGAGCAAGAGCTTACCCAGGCCGAGTTTGACAAGATTCTGAATCGATTGCGGGCGCTCGACAACACAGCCAGCAATGGTGCGAGTACCGAAGCCGAAAAACACAATGCCCTTCGGATGATCCAGACGTTAATGCTTCGTCACAACCTCAGTCGCGAGGATATTACGGACGACGACAATGTCAGTAGCGTGCAATTCACCCGCATCGCATGTCCCGTCAATGGTCGTAGGGCATGCAACTGGGAGAAGTCTCTTGCGCATTATGTCACCGCAGATATTCTCCCTTCCACACAGTGGTTTTCATCGACCAACGGACACCGAACTTTGTTTTGGTTTTATGGCCCATTGTCCGACGTACGCAATGCGATTTCCTTGTTTCGGGAATTGCTTTTAACCATCGCAACGGCGGCTCAACTGCAATTTCGCGGGTACTCGCGAGGGAGTGGAGCATCGTACGCCGAAGGCTATGTTCTAGGTTTGCCGCGGACCGCATCCGCATCCGCATCCGCTGCACCGAGCACATCGACGCAGATTGTCAGCGAGAGGGCTTTGATACAGACCCGCACAATCGCTTTGCAAACTGCAGCGGACGGATGGCTTAAAATGGAGTGTAACATCACCCTTGTTTCGACACGCGGAACGGGCAGATTTTTGCACGATGATGCCGCTGCCGATCGAGGAAAACTTCATGGTTCACAACATGAAGTCGCCATTCCCAATGCCCCTCGACGCATTACCCAAAAATAATTTCCGACGGGATTCGTATTGAACGGCAGAACCGTGTCATTGGATAATGCTAGGGCGAAGGTCAAACTACCACTGGCATAAAGCCAGATGGCATGCATTGAATGCCCCTGGGTTTATCCCAGGGGATCGTTACCTTCATGCTAGGGCGAAGGTCAACTACCACTG
Organism: Pirellula staleyi DSM 6068; assembly: GCA_945875845.1. Lineage (GTDB taxonomy): Bacteria > Planctomycetota > Planctomycetia > Pirellulales > Pirellulaceae > JBKCUI01. The sequence goes on along the minus strand of CAMCMB010000054.1, from coordinate 2,006 downwards.
GCATAAAGCCAGACGGCATGCATCGAATGCCCTTGGGTTTATCCCAGGGGATCGTTACCTTCACGCTAGGGCGAAGGTCAATTACCACTGGCATAAAGCCAGATGGCATGCATGGAATGCCACTGGGTTTATCCCAGGGGATCGTTACCTTCACGCTAGGGCAAAGGTCAATTACCACTGGCATAAAGCCAGATGGCATGCATTGAATGCCCTTGGGGTTACCCCCACATGTTTACCCACATCTTTTGATCTTGCTCCCCTCGCCCTGGTCTTGTGGCGAGGGGGAGAAAACGCGATGGGTTCGCGCAAATCCATTGGGATTTCGAGTCTGGCGTGCTACGAAATGTGGGTAAAGATGAGGCTGCTAGCCTGTGTTTTTAGACTAGTACAAGCTGGCAGCCTGTGCTACGTGGTAGTTTTTGGTCTGCCGATCCTAATAGCGACGCTGCTCGGGAGACGTCGTTGGTGAGCTTGGAGCTCCTGGTGCACCTACGGCTCCGGCAATGGTTGTGCCGGGTGTCAACACCGCATTCTGTGCCATTCGGACGTTCAGCGCGCCGATACGTTGGTAGAGTTCGGGTTGAACGGAATTGATGGCCAAGCTTTGCTGATAATTCTGAACGGCTTGCATCAACTCGCCGGAAGTCTCTCGCATCCGACCGCGAGCTGCCCAAGCTCGGGCATTGTTGGGATCCATAGCTAGGGCTTCGTCGAGATACTGAGCAGCGATTTTGGTTTGGTTGAATTCTTGATGGAGTCTAGCTAGCTCTACTCTCGGGTCGGATAGACGCGGACTGCGTTGAGCCCAGTTTTTGACCAGTGCAAATGCTTTGTCCGATCGACCCGTGTCCACCAGCAACACCGCAAGTGCTCGATGACACTCGACATGATCTGGGGAAAGGTCCAAGCATTGATTGTAGATCGATTCCGCGTTGTCCAGCATCTTCTTGTCTTTGGCGTTATTGCCTAGGCGATGATAGGTTGACGCAAGGTTGTAATACGTGTCAGCGTTGGCTGGATCGGTCTGCTTTGCTTGTTCAAATACTTGGAGGGCTTCGGCGTACCGACCTTGCTGGTAAAGTGCAACGCCCGTCCCGTTTTTGCCCATGCTACAGCCAATGGCAGCCACACATAGTGCGATCGCAACAATGGGGAACAACTGGTTATTTAAGGGTGAATTCATGCATCGCATCGCTTTCTGAATTTGCACCGAGCAAGCCATAAAGCAGCTCTCGGTTGCGCATCCAGACAGTCAATACCATGAATCGGGGCAAAAAATCAAGTCTCATTCCATTTGAAAACAGTGGCAAATGCCATCTTTCGCCCTGAATGGTACGTGGCACCATGAGGCCATCCATCTTTATTCTTCGACCAATATACTCGATCCAGTCCCCGTAGATTTCAAGGGTTTCGTCGGAAATGGTAGGACATTGAAGAACCGCGAAATGGTTACTTTCCCAGCGAAAACAAGTAAAAAAATTCCGTAGGCTTAAGAACCACTTAGGGGTATAATTCGTCGGGAGATCAGAATGGACATATACACAGAATCGATACGGTGCCTTCCCCTCGGGGAGCGCCTTAAGCTTATTCAAACGATATGGGATGACATCGTATCACGCGATGAGCAAATTCCCTTGCCGCAATCCGCGATTGAGGAAGCAAAGGCTCCCGTGGGGCGTGGCCTCCCGTGGGGCCATCCATCTATGCTTACCGACCGATTTGATGGGTGGCCCCGTCAGGTGCGTGGTAGTATGGGCCTCTGAGCCCGTGCGAGGCTAACTTAGCAAATAACGCACGGGCTCGGAGGCCCATGCTACGGTGATTGGAATAGTAGGTGGGTGGCCCCGTTAGGTGCCTCTGCGAAGTGTATTGTCGGACGTGCCCGACCATCCTCTGGCGCTGCTGAACCTGGGCAATTCGCTTCACTCTCAAGGTCGATCGCAAGACGCGGTCGCTCTTTACCGCCGATCTTTGGAGCTTCATCCGAGCTACCAAGATGCCAGAGT
>CAMCMB010000053.1 GCA_945875845.1 Pirellula staleyi DSM 6068 | reverse complement strand
TCTTGCCCGGCTTCGACTTCGATGCGTCGAACGGGAAGCTCTTTACAATTGATAAGCGTTCCGACGAAGCGACGAACAGAGTGGTACTTGGCGGTAAAACCATAGTCGGAAACGAGGTCCTGATAGATCCTTTGGGCAGTGAGACCTTGTTCGATCTTGGCGATGATTTGATCGCGATATCGAGCGCACTTGCTACGAGAATTGACTGCTGTTGAGCTTTCTTTAGGTGCCTGCGGCTCTGAAATTGGGTCACCGGACCCGGTGAGCGTTTTGGCCCCTTTTGAAACTTCCGACCCGGTGGGCGCTTGGCCGATGGGCGCTTCCGGACCGCTGGCCCCTTTTGACTCCAAAGACGCCAAATGACGATCAACCGACTTTCGATGGATATCAAGGGTCCTGGCGATCTGCCGCCTACTCATCCCTGAAGCGAATAACTGCTCAATTCCTTGAGTTTTGTCCATATCCTGACAACGTACCACGGTCCAACTCCAGTAGAGGGTTTACGAAGAAACCCGCTATCTGAATGAACCATGCCTTTCCTGTCGAACTGGCCCCTTTTGAAGCGCCTCGCGTTGGCCCCTTTTAGGCGCTCACTGACACAGTGAAAGCCGGAGAGCGGTTGAAAGGCTGATTGACTCCATTTCTTTGGATGACCAATACTCGCTGGGAGTACTTGGACCGATCTTGGCGGGATTGAGGGATATGGCAAGGCAAATTGGAGAAGATCAGTTGAATCGACCACATTTCTAAGCTGTTTTGTTGCGAAAAATCTTGAAGTCAGTCTTGATTCTGTACGGTTTGCCCGTATAGTTGACGGAGTCGAAGATTGCCCATCTCGGTGGCTTGGTTACCGAGACTTTGCTCAAAATTAAGAATGGAGGGGCAAGCGAATGTGAGGGATCCGCAGTGCAACGATGATGGAATGGAACGTGAATCACCCACCAGGAATTACCCCGGAGGATTTATTAACATTCGTCTACCTTGATGAGTTTGCGGACGATTGGAAGCAGTTACACCCAAACGACACAGACGAAGAATCGCTGTGGGCGCTCGAGGTTGCGATTATGATGGCACCCTCGAAAGCTCCAGTGGTCCCTGGAACTGGGGGGCTGAGAAAGCTTCGATTCATTGAAGAGGGTTCGAACAGGGGTACGAGTGGAGGATTGCGAGTATGTTATGCATACTTCCCTGAGCACAATACTGTTTTGATGGTGATTGCCTTTGACAAGCATGAGCAATCGACTTTGAGCAGCGACGAAAAAAAATCAATTAAACGGGTTATTGCGTTCATCGACTCGTTGTTGACAGAAAAGTCAAAAGACAAACAAAAATAGGACGGAGCTTTAGTATGGCAAAAAAAACAATCGGTTCGAAGATTACTGATCGCCTGGAGCGCTTTGCAGCAAATCTCGAGAAGGTTAAAAGCCTTGATGAGTTGCAAGATACGCTCACCGTAAGAAAGGTCGTTTTGAACTTAAGTCCAAGGCCATTTTCTGGCGATGAGGTTAGCGGACTTCGAAAGAGTCTAAGGTTGAGTCAGGCGGTATTTGCAGAGTTTCTAGGTGTTTCTGTTTCGACCGTTCAAGACTGGGAGCAGGGCATCAATGAGCCAAGCGGACCAGCGAGGCGCATTCTCGTAGAAATGTATAGCGACATTGATGCGTGGCGAATGAGAATTAGAAAGCTCGCGACTTCTGGCTAAGCAAAGCTATTCAGACAGCAAAAAGGTGTCAGGAACCGTTTTTGGGTCTTCCTTGCAGTCGAATAGTGCTCTCTAGCCCCAACCTTTTGATGATTTTTGATGTCCAGCCTTGCTCGCCCATGGGGCATCCTCGTTTTACACTCCGCCGGATCGCTGCCAACTCCAGTTCGGTCTGCGGTTCGTTCACATAACCGAGCCAGTTTGGAGTCCGACGCACCGGCCAGGCGGACAGAATCGATTTTTCTTTTGCATTCCCTCGGTTCCAACGCCATAGACTTGACCATTTCCAGTCCTGAGCTTTTGCTACCAGATTGGCACGCAAGGCGTTGCGTTCCACATATCGACATGCCGTGAGAAAATGCGGATCGTCTTGAATTGGGAACGACTTGAATCTGCCTTGGTAAACATGCCCTTGTCCCGTCGAATGGCGATGCGCATGCCAACGTTGAGTCGGGTCCCCGTGCGCTCAATCGCATCCGCTAAAATGCGTTCGAAGGCCTCGTAGTCTCCGTCTTTTTCAAAAATCGACGTTCGAGCGTTCGCTCGATTGAGTACGTGATAGATCAAACCACCAACCGCAGCACGTTTTGGTCGTCCCATAGTGTTATCAACAAATCATGCCGTGACCATATCGTCCATAAACGGTTCCTGACGCGTTTTCTGCTTGTCGGTTCCTGACACCTTTTTTGCTTGTCATACCCTCGAAGAAAATTAAGACAGTCCGGCCGGCGTTTCTCGCGATTGATGGCCGGTCGACAAGTACTCCAGATCGATCTCGAATGTCCTTGCAACCGATGGCGGTGGATGGAGAAGGCATTCCTTTGTGTTGTGGAATGTAGAACGCCGAGCAAGTTTTCGGGCTTAGACTTTCAACTGGTTCTCGGGCCCCAAAATGGATTTGTGAGTGATGTGTATCCCGCGTCACTACTCGGTAGTTCGACTGCGTGGCTGGATCGTTATGCTGCAACCCGTGGAAACGCTGGGTTTCGAACGTGAGTTTGGCCAGGAGCAAGTCGTTTGGATCTTCGGACGGCATGTGTTAGACCAGAGATAGGAAGCGTTTCTGATCCAGACTTGGGCAAATGCGTTACGCCAGAAGATCGAAAATTGGGCCGGCTCGACTCAAAAGAATTGTGAGATCGCGAAACTCGGTATTTACCGGAATCGAACTCGGTAGATACCGACAACACTTGCAAAAGTCTGCATTGTATTACTTTGGTTTGCAAGCGGCCGAAAAACGGCAAATACCGTGCTTTGATTTGGAGCTAGGGTAACCGTTGGGGTAACGAAATTTTCCCCGAGTGGTAGCGATGGCAAAGCTTCGACAGCAGCCGTAGTGTCGGGCAATCAAAGAGGCCTCTCCCCTTTGATTTCCGCCGGGAACTGTTTTCCACGGGATCTCCGATTCGGTCGGCAACGTAATCAACCCTATTGTAGAACAATTGTCCCAATCGTTTATCGGAAGTGAAGTTTGTACCTGCTTCAGAAACAGTTGAGCGACAACTGTTCTACAATGGCGATGGAGCTCAGAATCAATACGAACCAATGGTTCACGAAATTAACTCGGCAAGATTACCGAATCGACGACATGGATAACGCCGTTGGTGCAATGAATATCAGCTGCGGTAACGGTCGCGTCGTCAATCTTGACCTTGCCATCCTGGACTGCAATCTTGATCGGCTTGGCAGCCACGGTTGTGGCAGTCGTCAGCTTCATCACGTCGGCTGCAGTCACCTTACCAGCGACCACATGGTGCGTCAGGATACCGACCAACTTTCCCTTGTTCTCAGGCAACAGTAGACTCTCCACGGTCCCCGCAGGCAACTTCGCAAATGCATCATCTGTGGGTGCGAACACCGTGAATGGGCCAGCGCTTTTGAGCGTATCCACCAAACCTGCCGCTCCAAGTGCTGCCGCAAGAGTCTTGAACGTACCCGCACCAACTGCTGTATCAACAATATCTAACATTAACATTTCCTTGGCTCTTCTTACTTGACTCGCAACGCCAGGAATGCTGGTTGAGTTTACGGACAGGACTTGGGAGAGCCTGATATGGTAAGATGATGGCAACCCCCACCGGCCCAGGTTATTATCGGCTTGACTCGATGGTACGACCCTTTGAGGGAAGAAAATGGTGGCCGCCACGCCTAAACCTGACAAACCGAACAAGCGAACATTTGCCCATTTCCTAGCAACCACGTCTCTGTCGTCGAGTGGCACCTTGGGCATCGCTCTTTCTTGTAAATCAAAAGCCGCTCGTCGGAGCTCAATTGGCTAAGCGGCTTGTCTGCTTCGTCTCGATCGACCGTGATAATGCGGTTGTACTTGACTCCAACGGCGAGCAAGCGAAGGGATGTTTTCCAAAGGTCATCAAACTCATTACGGGTCAACGAACAGCTTAGTCGTGACGCAGGTCCAACGTGTGTGTTTTGCCCACAAATCGAATGCGTACCGCGCCCCGAGGCTCTGGTGGAGGAGACTCATAAAGTCGAAACTTGCCATACAACCCGAGGTGCACGTGCAAGACAAGTTCGCTCGAAAAAGTATAATACAGATGCTTTCCGTGGGCCTCGACCGTTTTAAGGCTTTTGCCGGATAGCAACTGGGCTCCTACCTCGAATCGACCAATCGACCTTGGGGCGAACTAACCCTCAGTCGTTTGCCTGCAAGCCTCTTGGTATGGTCCATTGCAAGGCGATGAACGGTATGTCCCTCAGGCATTGTTCCGTGATATTTCTAGAGGCGTGTTGGGTTGTTGAACGTGAACGGTTTGCATGAGCGGTAACCTACCGCTTTGCACATTGACGACCGCCTAAAATCAAGCAATCAAAAAGTCAATTGTCTAATGGACTACTTAAACCGAATGAACCGTTCGAAATCGGATTTGCCAACAAAAAAATGTGTCGTTTGCGACCGTCCTTTCGCTTGGCGGAAAAAGGGGGTAAGAGTGTGGGAGCAAGTGAAGTATTGTAGCGAGCGATGTCGATGTTCTGGCATCAGGAAACAATCGGACCAATCGCACGCTTCCGAGGGAGAGTCCTAACGTGCCGCACGCTCCTATTCAACTGGTTTGGCTCAAACGTGATCTGCGATTGGACGATCACCGTCCCATCTTGGAAGCTTGCCAAACCGGACCAACCGTAGTTCTGTATGTGTTTGAGCCCAAGCTGTGGGCCATGCCTGAGATGGACCGGTCCCATTTTGATTTTATCGTCGAGTCGCTCCAGGATCTTTCAAGTCGCCTTTGCAAAATAGGGGGGCGTCTGGCCATTCGCGTTGGCGAGTTGCCCGAGGTCTTGATCGACATTGCGAGGACTGCCAACATTGCTAGCCTCTACTCGCACGAAGAAACTGGAAACGGCTTCACCTACGAACGAGACCAGCGAGTTGCGAAATGGGCTCGGCAAATGGGAATCCCTTGGCTGCAGTTTTCTCAAAACGGGGTCGTGCGGCCTCTGAAGAATCGAAATGGATGGGCAAATCTTTGGCAGACTCGAATGAATACGCCAATCGCCCCAACACCCACGCGCATGGTTATCCCTAGCAATTTCGACTGGGGTGGGATGCCAAAAGGTGAAGAGCTTGGACTGGCACCGACGCGAAAGACAATCCTGCAAATCGGTGGCGAGTCTCAAGCGAACGCGACATTGGATTCGTTCTTGACGATTCGCGGTCTCAACTATCGAAAAGGGATGTCGAGTCCGGTGACGGCGCGCGAGAACTGCAGTCGATTGAGTCCCTATCTTGCGTGGGGGTGTATCTCGATGAAGACTGCACATCAACAACTGGTGGCTCGGCAAAGAGAGATTCGCGAAGGCTCAGTCGATTCGATCGACTCGCGTTGGCTGGGTTCGCTCAAATCGTTCTCCTCCAGGCTAGCATGGCACTGTCATTTCATGCAAAAACTGGAGGATGAACCGGAGCTCGAATTTCAGAACATCAGTCGGGTTTACGATGGTCTTCGCGAGAATGATTTCAACCAAGAGAAGTTCGAAGCATGGACGATAGGCAAAACGGGTTACCCGATGATCGATGCATGTATGCGAGCTCTCAACGAGACCAGTTGGATCAACTTTCGAATGCGAGCCATGCTGATGTCGTTCGCGTCCAATCATTTATGGCTGCATTGGCGTCCAACGGCCGTTCATCTAGCCAAACATTTTTTGGATTTCGAGCCTGGCATCCATTTTTCGCAATGTCAAATGCAATCTGGAACGACGGGTATCAACACGATTCGCATTTACTCACCTGCGAAGCAAGTGATCGATCACGATCCATCGGGAGTGTTCATTACGCAATTCGTTCCCGAACTGGCACGCGTTCCCGCTGAGTATCTACCGGAGCCACACCGCATGCCCTTGGACCTCCAGTCACAAGTGGGTTGTAGGATCGGTCGCGATTACCCATTCCCGATCGTAGATCATCGAAAGGCTTATAAGTCGGCTCAAGAAAAGATCTTCGCGATCAGGCAAACGACTTCGGCTATTGCTGATTCGAAGCGTGTTTTTGCAAAGCATGGTTCACGCAAGAAACGCGATCCATTGCCCAAGAGCAAAAAAGCACCTGGCTTCCGGCAACTGTCGCTCTTCGATGATATTGAAGATCCGGGTTGTTCCAATGTCTAAACTAGAGGCCAATACGAACTAACGCACACGTACGATTGACGAAAACCCTGCGATTCTCAATGGATTGCAGGGTTTTTTCGTTTCTCGGTCGAATGGCTGTCAGCCTCGAACGTGTCAGAAATTGCCCCTAAATCACACAAATTGACTGGAGCCAGGGTAACCGTTGGGGTAACGAAACTTTCCCCGAGTGGTAGCGATGGCAAAGCTTCGACAGCAGCCGCAGTGTCGGGCAATCAAAGAGCCCTGACCCTTTTGATCTTTTCTGAAATCTCCCCCAACCTATGTTCCGCAGACTTCTCAAAAAGCCTTTTCGTTTTAGGTGGACCGGCTCCATGCCTGAGATACCACGCTCCGAACGCAGAACGCAGAACCGCGTCATCGCCCTGCTCACGGACAAGGCCCGGCCCGATTGCCTCATCTTTACCAACATTTCGCAGCACGCCAGACTCGAAACCCAGCGCGTTTTCTCCCCCTCTCCCCGAGTACAGGGCGAGGGGAGCAAGATCAAAAGATGTGGGTAAAGATGAGCCCGATTGCCTCGGCTAAGATTACCTCGGCGAGTAAAACAAGTAGAGCTCCACGGCCGAGTTGGCCCCGCAAAAGGCGGACACTGGAAGGTTTTGAATGAGCTTAGAAATACCACGCTCCGAACGGAAAACACAGAACCGCGTCGTCGCCCTGTTCACGGACAAGGCCCGGCCCGATTGCAGCGTCACCTTGGTCGCACCCACCGCGACACGAATCGACGTTGCGAGAGCCTATGCAATCTCCAAGCTTGGCTGGATTCGCAATCAGCAAGAAAAACTAGCGAAACAGGCGCGAGAGACTCCACGCGAATTTATTGAACGCGAAAGCCATTACCTTTGGGGGAGACGTCATCTGATGGCGATCCAGTTTTAGGAAGCCAAGCCTTCGGTCGTGTTGGACCACAAACGCATCACTCTGACGGTACGTCCAGGAAGCGATGCCGAGAAACGTGCCGCAGTCATTCACGAGTGGCATAAGTCAATTCTACACGACGTGGTGCCCGGGCTCATTCGGAAATGGGAGCCAAAGCTCAAAGTAGTCGTCGCGGGTTACTTCCTGCAACGGATGAAGACCAAGTGGGGCAGCTGCAATCATGGGGCGGGACACATCCGGCTCAATATGGAGCTCGTAAAGAAGCCCAAGGATTTGCTGGAGTATGTGGTAGTCCATGAAATGGTGCACCTCATTGAGCCGACCCACAATGATCGATTCATCAACATCCTTGACAAGCACTACCCGACCTGGCAAGAAGCCTGGGCCGAACTTAACGATCTACCACTCGCAGCAGAAGCCTGGAGCTGTATCCCTTGCGGACGTTCAACGTAATCCTGTGATCGACATGCTTAGCACGACAGCGGCTTTGCCGGCTTGTGCCAATTCGGTTTGGGCGCGGGCAGCCGATGCATCGGTAGCTTGGCAAGAGATGAACTCGCAACCCCTGATTGGCCAAACAATCGATGTATCTCTAACGGAGGTTTGTCTGCATCCAATCGAGGCACTCGCGATTGTTCGTTTCTTCTTCGGTCAAAATCTGCGAGGTCGGTTTCCCGGACACATACGGTGGCAGTCGCTTCGCTGGATTTTTATTGACCCAGACAATCGTCGCATCGAGCCTCGCTCCCTTTTGATCCGGCATGGTGGCAAAGTAAGCGTCCTTGAGGCAGGGGACACGTAGTGGATCGCGGGTCGCCATTTCTAGATTGAAGACGATGGAAGGGTTGGCTTTCCGCAGCGCGGTAATGATACGAGGCAGGTCGAGAACGCCAGTGCCAAGTGGGACTTCGCTGAGTAGAAAGCCATCCTCGCTCGGCTGTACAGCCATATCCTTGAGATGCACGCTGAGCGCGAAAGGGGCGAGCGCTTCGACGGCGGCATGCGGCTCGTCGAGCAGTGCGATGTTATTGCCGGTATCCACCAGGACGCCGATCCACTCGCTGCTCACCTTGCACATGAGTGCGACAAGTTCGTCAGCGGTGTAGTCCTTGTGATTTTCGATGGCGAGCTTTAGCCGGTGCTTGCGGAGCGCGGGCTCAACGAGCGCGAGCGACTTCTCCGTCTGCCTCTGAAAGGCACGAAACTCCTCGGCAGACTTCATTGCCTCGTATCGCCTGCCGCTTGTAAAGACCGTTCGGGCGACGGTTGCACCCGCCTCGCGAGCGAGTCGTACATCACTCTCGAACTCGGCAACATCGCTTTCGTTCCTTGGCATGCGCAGATCACCCTCATAGTAACCGCCATCGCGCTCGACGAAGGCCCGGATCTGCTTCGCCAAGTTGGTGTCCTTGCTACGAAGCGGTGTCTGCACGCCCTCCGCACCGAGTTTGCGGGCGTAGCGGTAAAAGCTGATCGCGTCGGAAAATTTCACGCCAGGCTCGCCTGCCTGAATTGCCTTCCAGTGCTGATGGCACGAGAACGTACACATTCCTATCTGTGAACGCCCCTCGCCCACAGTGGCAAGCAACGAGCGCGCCGCAGCAAGGGATGTCAGCGCAGCGATTAAGTCGCGACGGTTCATGGTAGCCCCCCCTTGAGTTGGCACATCCAAAACCTGTTCCTCATGGCTCTAGCCTTGAAGGGACGTCGTTTCCATTCTTTGTGTTTTGCATGGTTTGCAGTTTATCACGTCTAGGCTGTGAATTGATTTGCGACGGACAAAACATGGTTGTCTTTTGCTCTGCACAAGGTGCGTGACGAAATTATTTTTCGCGGATAGGCTATTAAGAGATGATTGGGTCATCACCGGAGGGCTCGCGCCCTGCCGCTAGCATTTGGTAGCGGAACGGCGCCAGCCAAATGGCACTCACTTTGTAGCGGAACAGCGCAAGCTGTCCGGTGACCGTAGGCAAATCACTTGGATATTCACCGGGCGGCTCGCGCCGCTCCGCTACGAAAACATTGGTTCGAACCGAAAGTGCGTGCCATTGGGCGCCAGCCATCCGGTGAGTCAAACAGAATAATCCGGCAAAACCGAATCATTTGACCTAAAAATGGTCCTAGTTAGCCTAGTAGTGGGGAAATCGGCACCTCGACCTAGTTAAGATTGTGGTATGCAATCCAACCATGCGTTCGGGGATCTCTCCACCGCCGTCACCGTTTCTTAGACTTTTCCTCCTTTGACGTTCCGACATGATTACTGCGATACGAACTTTTGCGAAGTTATTGCTGTTGCTGCCGGTTTGGGCGGACCCTTTTTTGCAGCCTGCGTTTGGACAGGATCCCTTTGAAGTCAACGGGGCCGTCGGAAACCAACAAGGCGATGACTTGGACGCGGTCACAGCCAAGCCCACCGCGAATTCCGGCGGCCAAGACTTGGTGGATAGCCAAGGGCTCAACCTGAACGAGCGCAGTGCCGTTGTTCGATCGATACGTTCCTCCATGCCTAGTACAGCAACGGAGCTTGCCCACGCCATTCATTTGATGACGAAAATTCGCCGATGGGATGAAGTGCAACATTGGTTGGACGAAGTCGTTCGATTGGGAATCGACGAGACCAAAGCAACTCAGATGGTTCAAACGGCGGGAACGCAAACATTTCTTAGCTTGATGCAAGCGGATGCTGAAATATCCGAATCGCATCGAGCTAGTGTGAAACGGATTCTCGACTTGGCCAACGCTTCAGCGATGGATCCTAAAAGGCTTCGGGCCAATGTCTTATTGTTGCAAAGCCCAAACAAATCGGATCGCATCCGAGCATTTCGCGCGTTGCAGTCGGGGGGCAATCGAGGCGTTGCTGCGCTCATCGACCATATGCTTTCCGAACAAGCTTCTGCACCGAATGCGACAATGTCCGAAGCGTTCTCATTGATGGGAAAATCTGCATTCTCTGCTTGGCAGGCAGCTATGGTGACGCCACATGCCGACGCTCGCGGGCGACTGGCATTGCTCGCAGCGCGTTTGGGGGAGCCATCCTTATCGATTCCGTTATGCTCCGCTGCCGACGATGCCCAAATGGACAACCAAGTCAAAGATGAATTACATCGTGTGGCGGCGGAACGCAATAAGTCGATTCCGTCAGGCCCCGTGATTCAGCGATACGCGTTGGATCAAATGCAAAAGTCCTTAACCGAATTTCAACGGTCGCGATGGCTCGATGACGCGGATGCGTTTACGACTTGGCGATTAGCTCCAACGGGTCGATCCGTCCTAGAAAAACCGGCTCGCGTCGCCGATTTGGCTTGGACCCGTGCAGTACAGCTAGCGCACGCCGCATTGCGTTTAAGCGATTCCGCGGATATTGACTCGGCGCTCGCGATGGCGGTTGTCGTTGAGGATGCCGCCCGGCAATCGCCAGGTGCGACGAGTTTCGAAGATGTCGCAGCGAGTTTGCCGATGGTCATAAAAGACAGCTTCGAATTCGGTGTTTTGGTTTGGGACGCCGCGGAAAAAGCCGAACTTTCCTCCGCGCAGTTGCATGCGGTTCGAAATCTCTCGCGCTGGGTCCGGCCCGATGCGGTGCCTTCTCCGGTACGAGATCGCCTCGCGAAAGCCCTCGGTTCCGGCTACGCTGCGGTGCGTTATGAAGCGGCGGAATCACTGCTTCACGCCATGGTTGTCGATCAAGAGGACGGTTCCACAAAACTTGTCGACTTCGCTTTCGATGGCCGTAATCGTTTGGAGAGAATTCTCGCCGAGATGAGAGGCCTTGAGGGTCGACCGTTGGCTTTGATTGTCGGCGGGAGCACGGATTTGAGAACGCACACAAAAGGACTTTTGGAAGCTTTTTCGTTTCGCGTGACCGAGGCCGCTTCCGCAACGCAGACGATGTCATTGTTGCGGGAAGGCTTGCCGATCGAGTCCATTTTCATTGTCGAGCGCGTACTTGAGATGGACCTGGGTCAGCTGGTGCAACGCATTCGTGCGAACCCGGCCACCGCTCGGTGTCCAATCGCGATCCTTGCTACTTCCTTGAGCAGGGGGGAACATTCGGTTGCGGCGGCGGACTCGCAAGTCGTTTTGGGAAGCATACCGCCCGAAGAAGCCGGCTTTGCGGATATTCTGCGCCGAATGACCATTGTGACTCAATCCCCTCCATTGGAATCGGCTCACCGAATTGCTTGGAGCGAGGTATCCCAGTCGTATTGGAACGTCCGTCAAGCGCAGTTCGTTTCGACCCAACCCAATTCAAGTTTTGAAACCGTGGTAGAGAGCCCGGCTGGCCAAATGAACCTAATCGCGATTGTCTTGGATAAATCGCAACCTTTGCCCAAACGCGAGCAGGCAAGCCAAATTTTTGTGCAATCGGTTAAGCGATTTGGGCTTTTGATATCTACCGAGACCGCAAACGCTCAGTACGATGAGTATAACACGCGTGGACCGGACGAACTGGATCTACGTGTTGTTCTAGGGCGCGTCCTAGATGCGATTGAGGCCAGCAAGTCTGTAAAACCTTGGTCTGAGGTCGCGCCCTAAGATTCGTCGTGCGTGCGGACGCCGACACGATTTTTTGGCGTTTACCACAAGCTGCGGATCCATGGCCAGTTACGGACTGGAAAACAAAGGAAACTATCGATTTACCGGGAGCGGAGAATTGCCCGGTGTGATCGGTACAAGCCCCGCCATGCAGGACATCTATCGTATTACGCGGCGGGTGGCCATGAGCAATGCTTCGGTCCTTCTCCTAGGCGAGACGGGCACGGGCAAAGAAGTGATCGCTAACGCCATCCATCAATTGAGCAATCGCAACGGGGGCCCCTTTGTGAAAGTCAACTGTGGTGCGTTGAGTGAAAGTTTGCTCGAAAGCGAACTGTTCGGTCACGTTCGAGGTGCATTCACCGGTGCCGTAGGCAATCGAGCAGGACGTTTCGAGGCAGCGCACTCGGGAACCATCTTTCTAGACGAAATCAACAGCACGTCGCTCCATTTGCAAGTCAAACTGTTGCGAGTATTGCAGCAGAAGGAATTCGAACGCGTAGGAGATACCGAGACCGTAACGGTCGATACCCGGGTCATCGCAGCCAGCAACCGCGATCTTGCAGACGAAATTGCGCAAGAAAAATTTCGCGAGGATCTCTACTGGCGCCTGAACGTAGTCCCCATCGAGTTGCCGCCTCTGCGCAAGCGTCGCGAGGATGTTCCCGCACTCATCGCTCATTTTTTGCAACACTACAGCGCGCTGAATGATCGCTATGTGGTTCACATTCAGCGAGAAGCCATGCAGGCTTTGCAAGACTATCACTGGCCGGGAAACGTGCGTGAACTCCAGAACTACATCGAGCGATCCGTGGTCATGGCGGAGTCGGACGAGTTAACAATGCAACTATTGCCCGGTTGCGTTACAGGTGCTACGAAGCTATCGTCGCTTTCTGTTGCACGCGCCCCCGACTTTGATTCGTTGGTTGGTGAAGTTGTGCAAGAAGGAGTTCGACTCTGCGATCCAGAACAGACAGACTTGCACAGTAGAGTGGTTGATAGGGTCGAAAAGGAATTGATTGCGCAAGTGCTGGCGGCCTGTAATTTCGTCCAGACCAAGGCTGCTACACGACTGGGTATCAATCGCAATACACTTCACAAAAAAATGAAGGATTACAACTTAGAGGGGCAGGATTCCAGCGAACCCTCGCCTTAGAAGAAATAAAATGACAAAAGCAAACGCATTCAGTTCTGTTCAAGATGCGGTCTCAGCGATCGCCCGAGGAGCGGTCGTGATCGTGCTCGACGATGAAGATCGCGAGAACGAAGGGGACTTTGTATGCGCGGCCCAGGGGGTAACGGCAGAAACCATCAACTTTATGCTTCAAGGGCACGGTCAGCTGTGCGCTTCGGTGCTTCCATCGGTTTGTGCGCGACTAGAACTGCGTCCCCTTGTCGAGTTGAATACCTCGCCACTGAGCACTGCATTCATGACTCCTGTCGATCATGCAGGCTGCAAAACAGGCATCACGGCTGGCGAACGCGCCGAAACGATCAGGCGATTGGCAACCGATTCCTCGCACGCGTCGGATTTCGTCAGACCCGGCCACGTCTATCCCCTCGTCGCTAAGGAGGGGGGCGTTCTACGACGGGCAGGACATACCGAAGCGGCCGTCGATTTGGCTCGCATGGCGGGGTTGGTTCCGGCGGGAGTGCTTTGCGAAATCCTCAATCGCGAGGGAGATCGAGCGACCCGCGATGAACTGATGGAGATGGCGGCCAAATGGGGTTTAAAGATCATTACCGTAGAACAACTGATCGCCCACCGACGAGTCAACGAAAAGCTCGTGACGCGAACGGCCACCGCCAAATTGCCCACGCGGTACGGGGCTTTTGAAATCATGGCCTACAGCGTTCAGTATGAAACGCAAGAACCCATCGCATTGGTATTTGGTAATGTGCAAGGCGAGGGAGCGGATGACACGTTAGTTCGCATGCACAGCAGTTGCTTTACCGGCGACTTGCTCGCTTCGTTGCGATGCGACTGCGGTGACCAATTGCACCAGGCTCTCGAAGCGATCGCCCGCGAAGGTCGTGGGGTATTGGTCTATCTCCCGCAAGAAGGGCGCGGGATCGGCTTGGCTCAAAAAATACGCGCCTACGCCTTGCAAGAACAAGGCATGGACACCGTGGAAGCCAACCATGCGTTGGGATTTAAAGCCGATATGCGCGACTACGGAGTTGGAATCCAGATCTTGAAGGACCTGGGTTTGCGCCGTATTCGATTGTTGACCAACAACCCAAAAAAGACGGAAGCCTTCAACCTGCGAGGCTTCGACCTGACGGTGACGGGCCAAGTACCCATCATCCCGACCTTCAACGAACACAACGCGAATTATCTAGCAACCAAACGGGACAAGATGGGACACCGCTTACCGTAAAGATCGCTTGTTCAATGCGCAAGGAATTGTAGCTTCGCATGGCACCGTTACCAGCTTGATTGAACCATTCCAGCTTTCAGTCCAGAGACAATCGCCTATGAGCATTCGAACTTCGAAAGACGTCTTTATCTGCCATGCGTCGGAAGACAAAGAGTCTATTGTCAATCCAATCAAAGTTGCTTGCCGAGAGATAGGGATCTCAACCTGGGTCGATGACGACGAAATCCAATGGGGTGATAGCATCACGAAACGCGTCCAGGCTGGGCTCGTGAATTCAAAATTGGTCCTTTTGGTGATGAGTGAATCATCCATCGCAAAGAACTGGCCCGATACGGAACTCAGCGCAGCAATCCATCTCGAAATGGCTTCCACAGGCGTGCGAGTACTCCCGCTGCTGTGCGGCGATCCTGAAAAATTGCTGGCACGTTATCCCTTTGTAGCTCAAAAATCATGCAAAATGTGGAACGGTGACGCAAAACAAACCGCAAACGAAATCAACAACCTTCTAAATGGACGAAACATAAATATGTCACCAGCGAAAACCGAATCAGGCGCGCACAAAAATCGAAGTTTTGCAATCATCGGCGCAGCCATAATTGCAATCTTCGGCATCGGATTCCTGCTATCGAACAGGCCTTCTGCCGAATCGAAAGTAGAATCGAAGCCAACTCACCAAAGTTCTACCGGCGATACCAGTCCTATTGTTAACGCGGGCGGAGACGTAACAATCCAAATTGGAAAAGAAGCAGCGGCAAAACCTGAGTTGATCGCGTCACAGGATGGTGCGGGAGCGATGTTGATGAAGGAGCCTGATTTTCGGGAGTTTCTTTCGCTTTCTATTGGAGGCACGTCAGAAATAGCGATTGGCCGATTGATGGACGGAACTCCTTTGGCCGATCTTCATGAACAGACCGAACAAAGCCCCGACAGTCCCCCTTGGATTAAAGTCCGCGTGCTGGATGGGCGGCTCAAGGATCAACAAGGATGGGTGATGCAGTCGAGTGTCCGGAAACCCTAAGTTTGCCTCAAGATCTGTGCATGAAGTCTATTCAAGGCGAGGAAATGACTGGCCCATATTCGAAAAAGAACTTTCCTGTCACGTTTTGGGGTTGAACTTATGTGCGAAACTCGAAGTGAGCCATCGGAGGGGATGATGAGACTGTCAGCAAAATGGGAATTCATCGAATCGACGAGACCCGACGATCCTAACGAAGATCGTGCAGATGCATTTTTCATCTTTCTTGGCGAAGCTTTGGTATTGCTATTGCGAAGGATTTGGAGCGGGCTTTCCGACGCTGACGCAGAGGACATTGCCGAAAAATCGATCGAGCGAATCGCAAAACGAATCGCTTCTTTCGAGGATCGGGGGCACGGTAGCTTTCGAAAGTGGTGTATCACGATAGCCAAGCGTACAGCCATCAACTGGTTTCGAGATCAAGAACGCCGAGGTCATCCCCGAACCGTTCAAATCGATGATCGTATTTTGGAGACAAAAACTTGGATTCACAGTGATGATAGTATTCCGCGGGCGGACGACGCGATCGAACGTTGCTTGCTACAGCTTGATCCGACAACGATTCAGATCTTGCGAATGCATGCTCTGGACGAAATGGGCTTTGCAGCCATCGCGTTGGAAATCGGGTTAACGGATGCTGCTGCGAGAAAGCGTTACCAACGAGGCAAGGACCAGTTGGCAGCGTGTCTTCAGGAGAGTTCGGAGCTGTTTGCAGGTATTGCGGCGAAAAATACACGGCATGAACCATGATTCATAGTTTTTCAGAACAGGAGGTGTTTTGGCAAGAAGTTTTTGATGAAGCAAACAATGTGTGCAAGCATGGTATCGACCAAAGCGACTTTTCGAGGAGGCTCGTTCACTTGGTTGCCGATTGGGCTTGGAGGGAGGGAGTTACTCACCCGTTTGCAAGAGAGATGATAGACCGCACGATCCTAGAGGTAGGCACTGGATTGCAGCCTGGATCGCCGGACTTGGATTCACTGGGGATTTTCATCCAGCGTGTTCATCACAAATGGAATCGGATTTGTCAGAAGCATCGATTCCTTTACTTAGTACTTACTTCCGACATGTGTTATGGGGAATATTTTTTGAAAGCCTTTGATGAATACGAAAATGGTGCATCGGCAGCAGTGTTTATGTCCGATAACGGGCCTCCAGGATCACGAGTCGGCTTGAGGTCGGCTTGTCAACGAGTCCGTGTGCGGCTCGACAGAGAGGATCTGACAAAGAGATGGATTTCCAATTGGTTTTACGAATTCTTCAATGGAGCAAATAACTATGAGCAACGATAACGTAATCGACGACAGAATCGCCGCCAGCTTAAGGTCGCTTCGCCCCGACCGTTGGAATCGCTGGATCGAAGCGGGCCGGCGCGGACAAGAGCAGGCCAAGGTCCTCCGCCTATTGATCAAGGCAAGCAAGGAGTTGCCTTATTTCACACGACTCAGTCATTTTGTTCAGGCTTGTGTTGAGAAAAGTGGAATTAGCACCACGCAAGCAAGCCAATCGCTCGGAATCGACTTGGGCGAAAATTGCCAAGCGATGGATGAAGCGTCGTTCAGTACGCTTGAAGCAGCGGAGTTGCTGCAATTGGATCGCAAGTATGTGCGATTGGCGTTATTGTTGGCGAGCCTTCCCGCCGAGGAGGCCATAGTGGATGGACCAACGACGAAAAAACTATCGACAATTGATGCAATGAACCAAGAGCTCGAGTTTCGAGAGGCAAAGCATCGGGCAGCATTAGGTTCGTTGTACAATAAGACCGTTGACACACTTAGGAACCATCTTGTCGCGAACGGCGGATAGCTTGCAGTACGTCCCCTAGCAACCATACAATGCGACTGAGGAACAATCAAAAGCCGAGATTTAGCAATGGAGTCGATCGATGAGCGATGCAAGGGATCTAAGCCAAGAACCAGACGAAGAGTCGAACTTCGAGAAGCGAGACGGTAAACGTCCACTTCACGAACAGCAAATAGCATTTCTGCAACGAATGCACGCTGAGCTCTTGCAGCGCGCGAACGCTGCTTCGGCGAACGAGCTGAAGCGTGCGTATGGCGTAGAAGTGATCCTCAATTCGTTTTGGACAGATAATGATCTTCGGTAAAACCAGGCTCGATTTCGCATTCTCGGCGGGAGAAAGAAGTTAGAGACGGGTTTAGCGAGGCGGAATAAGACGTTAACTAGGTCAATACAAACCGTAGCGAAGGTCCTATTTTCTGTTAGCAGCAATAATGAGATACTTGTGGTAGTTCCTGTGAGTCAACGCGAAAATCCATGGACGCAAAAGAACCGTTTTTCCAATCAGTCAACTGTAAGAACGCTGCTAAAGAGTGGGAGAATGGGATTGGCAATTTTGAGGATCGGTTGTTTGAATCAGACCATGCGCTGCTAGGCACCTGCAATTTGCACGCCAAGATGAGGGGCTTGGACCGTTGTCCGGTTCTATTTATTGCGACGGAAGATTGCGAATCAAGCGTCGCTCGACTCGTGCAGGAGACGGCGGCTGAAACTGCGATTGGATTTCTGATCTGCTTAACGGAGAAAGCCTTTCAGAGGTTTGCGGATTCGCAAAGCATTCCAAGGTATAGAGTACTCGTTCTATCCCCCAGTGATCAAAGATTAGTCGTTCAAAATCGCGGTTACCTACTCCATTTGGTTCGTAAGCAAATACCATTTAGAAAGTTGATCCCATTTTCGATTTCTGACCCGCCTTCGTCGACGATGTTTGTCGGAAGAGCAAGCGAGTTGCGATCGCTTGTCGATGAAAACCAAGACTTTGCCTTATGTGGTCCGGGTGGGATCGGCAAAACCTCTCTCTTGCATCAGATGCAGCGTACGCTTCGACTCGAACGGAGTCCGAGAGCCTCGAGGATCGTGGTTGTCGATTTAATACGTCATTCGGATCCGTACACTGCAGCAACTGAGATTGCTTGGCGAGTCCAACCAACACCTCGATCCTACGACAAGGTAGGACTTGAGAACCTGGAGATGTTCCTAAAGCATGTTAAGAGTACAGACATTCGCTTTCACGACGGTCCTATTGATCTTATTATCGACGAGGCTGATGCTGTGCTTGAGGGAGATAGCCTCGACGAGGATTTCAACGGCAAACCCTTTCCCTTGATGCGATGTCTCCGGCATCTCCGTAATTTAGGAACGTGTCGATTGACACTCTCAGGTAGAACTAAGACAGCAGAATTGATTCGCTCGCCCGCGAATCCTTTTGCCGTTGGGAGCAATACAGACGAGGTTTGGATCAGTCGTATTAAATTGCTCCCGATAGGACCACTTTTGGATTGTGAAGCCAAGCAGTTATTGCTTCAACCTTTTGAGGATTTAGGCGTACTAAACGCAAGTCTCAGCGAGCAAATATTGGCCCAGCTCAAACAATGCCAAGGTATTCCCAATCGAATTCAGAACGCCGGGTTAGACATTGCCAATCAAGTCGCTCGCGACCTGGATCGCGAGCGATCCACATGATTCCAACAGTAGACGAAGAATCCAAGATGAATGACGCTTCATATCGAACCGTTAACTTCATCTATACGAAGTTCACTGTTTCGGACATTCAGCAAATTGAATCGCAGATTGAGCGAGGAGAGAGCATCGCGTTGCTTGGACCACCAGGGATCGGAAAGCGATTCTTGCTCTCGCATGCTCAGCAGTTCGTTGCGTCAAAGGAATGGAAGTCGATACGAGTCAATTGTGAAGATTTCTCAAACGCGGCCGATGGTAAAGTCACCGATTTTCTATATTCCCAGGTATCTCGCTGCTGCGACTCGATTCCCGCTCAAACTGCTCATGTGGAATCCACAGAATCGCTATGGATCGAACTACTCCGTGATCATTTGAAACACGCACAAAGACCGACACGATACGTATTTTTCATCTCTAACTTGGATGCCATATCTTCAGGCCAGACCCGTTCTATTCTTCAGGGGTTACGAGAGCTTTGTGGCTACGGACACGAAACTCTTTCGCGAGTCTCCATCGTCGTTTCAGGAGCCTTTGATCTTGCCCCCTTTGTTCACGGCCACAACTCCGAGTTCGCTATTCCGATGCAATATGTAGTCCAAGGATTGGGAAAGGACCTTATCGGCGAGATTTTCAAAACAAAAAATCACGCGATCGATTCGTCTATGGCGACCGGATGTGCTGACGTCATGGATGAGCAAACAAATGGAAATCTCTTATTGCAAAGAGTGATCCTTGAGTCAGTATTGGAAAGCCGACGTCAGATCCTAAGCCGATTTTCGGGCGACATTACAGTCGGCGAGATTGCGTCTACCATTGATTCAATTTCATCCAGTCATTCCGTTTTTTGTGACGTTTTCTTGAGATCGTTTTTTCGAATCGAAGAGTCCGCCAACTCGCTAAAGCTCATTTCCAGGCTGATTGCTCACGGCCATGTTGGTCTTAACGAGATTGATGCGGAGATTCCCAGTGACTTGGAATTGACGGGAATCGCAGTTCGCAACTTGTCCGAGCACAGACTCCAGTGGGCTTCACCCTTGGTCCAATCGTTGGCGAGCCGACACTTCAATGATTGGACGCTTGGAGACAGTTTCGCGGCCTCTAGCGAATGGCCACTGGCGATTAAGCATTACCGGCAGGCCTACAAGAAAAAACTACCTTTCTCCATTAGTGCGAACACGAGACCGCGATTCAGTAGCGCTTTAAGGAGCTTTGAAACTGGTTTATTTCAGGCAGCTGGAACCGTCGGTATCGACATCGAACGACTTTGCAAGCTTTTTCGTTCAGGCGCGATGCGACTGCTTGGTTTCTCCGAGGTTACGTTTTGGGAATTCGATCAAACACAAAATGACTGGAAACTCAAGGGAAAGCTCTCGGTTCTAAAATGCGATGCGTCTCGCAACAAAGAAGCGTTGTTTGCATCGACCATAGCTAAGCTCAAATCCCTACTCTCCAGTTCTATTCACTCGGGAGTAGGGGTGTTGCCTCCCGATCCGATTCTCAGCGATTTCCATGTCATGGCAAAGCTTCCTACCGCTGTAGACTCAGCGAGCCTTTGCGTTGCCCTTAGTAATTTTGGCAACAAATCCCCAATGTCACGCGAGAGGCGGAATGCGGCTCGCGATACACTTGCAAGATTTTGCGATACCTATCGCATTGCGAATACCAATCGTCAGAGAAATCAGCGAGACCAGTACCATTCCTTACTGATCGAAAAGGTGACACCCAAGTTGTTTCAGCTTTGGAGTGGAAGTTCGGATAAGACAAGACAAGTTTTGGAGGCAGCAGGAGAGACTCTTCGAGAAAAACGATATCGGCGCGTTATGTTCTCAATGGTAGATCGCCATACAAATCGCATTCGAGGTGTAGTCGATTGCCGCGAACCTGGCCAACAGGATATAGCGGCTATGACTAACTATCCACTAGACGTTCCGATAGATGAGAACGGAACCACTCGCTACACCGATATACAGCAACAGTGCGTTCTGGAAGAATTCCCTATTACGATTGCCAATGCGTCTGCGCATCCTTTTACTTGCAAAAAAGTTGTGAAAGCTGCCCAGCAGGGGGCCGTTGTTCTCTTTCCCTTGATTTATAAGAACACTGTATTGGGGACCATGCATATTGAGCGATCAGATACGCAGCTACCCGACTATGTGGAAATGCGATCTCTGGTGCTTTTTTCGGAGCAGCTCGCTGCATCCATATTTTCATTGATGGAAACCGACACGATGGAGCAGTCGCTGCATCAGCAACGTGAGGTCGTCATCTTATGCGATCGAGATTTGCAGGTGCATTTTGCCAATCGAATGGCAACAGAGAAGTTTGGATTGGGCCTGGGTTGGCTCGAAGAGTACGCGGATTTGAGGAAAGTCGCAGACGCCGATACGATTCAAGCGATAAATAGTACTATTTCTTCGGGATCAAAACACACTGTTTCAAAATTCGGTGCCGATACGCTTCAGGTGATCGAAGCAGAAGCAATCCAAGATTGGAGCGGTGGAATCAATTCCTACCTCATTCAAATCCACTATTTTGATCCGTTAGCGAAGCTACTCCATGCGATCCAGAATTTCGCAAAATCCCAAAACCTTAACTCGTTGTCATCTGAGGTGTTGAATTCGCTTGAGGACTTGGGTTTCAAGTCCGCAAGAATTTATCGACTCGACAACGAGGTATCGGCAATACGCAGTCCAACGAATGATGCAACGCTTGCACATCACAACCAATGTTTGGTTGGAATCAGACAGTTTGGATTTCCTGAGAATTCAATTGCAGCCATTCATTTCGAGCAAGGCAAAGTGAGGTTCTCGCGAAAGGACGGACTTGGTTGTTGGCGGGCTCTCGATGAGCGCATGCCGATCTTATTCGCTGTCGACTCACGATTTCCGTTCGAAACCGAATTCACATCTCCTGACGGACTCCGGTTTTTCAATACCGAAGGAAAAATCTGCCCTGAATATCTGGCAAAGCCAACAGGCGCAAAGTGGATCGATATACCGCTTTTGCGAAGTGACGAAAGTCGTACACCGCTGGGAAAGATCACTGTCGAATGTCCCGATGATTTTTCGCTTGAGATGCTAAAGTATTTGGAAATACTCGCCGAGGCAGCTAGCGCCTGCGTTACTTCCCTACAAGTCCAGGAAATACGTTCGGAAATCGAAACAGCGGCGGGACGTAAGCTAATGCTTACCGTCATTGGAAATACAGCACATCAACTTCGTTCGAAACTGAATTCGGTCCTGTTGCAAGCTCAAGTCTTATCGACGGTCATCGGGAAAGATAATCCGGATCGGCTTGAGCTGGTGAAACGAATCGAAACCATTCAGGGAGTTCTCGAAGACGTGGAAGACCGCTTCGCTCCACTCACGCTTCATTGCAAGTCGACGGATTTCGTTGACTTTGCTCGTGCCTTACTGCTACAACATCTAAAACCAGAAAATCTGTTCATTGAAGCGCCGGCATTCCTGCAGTTTAACTTCGATCCGAAACTCATTGAGGAGGCAATTGATGAACTGATTGAAAATGGACGCAAGGCGGTGTTCAACAAGCGTCAGCTTCAGTTGCGTGTATCCATCACTAGCCATTCGTTCAAAGGAAAACTATGGTGCCGCTTCGAGATCGAAGATAACGGGGATGGTTTCCCAAAAGAGTATCAAGACGTTCCGGTCCGTGAGTATCGAAGTCAATGGCCCGAACATGAACGAGGTCATGGTTTGGGGCTCTCCAGAGTGAGTATGATCGTTGCAGAACATGGCGGGATATTTCAGAACATCCGATCTCTTTGGGGAGGAGCTCGCTTTCGAATCGATTTGCCCCGGTTCAAAGAGGATTCGAACAAGGAAAAGCTCCAATGACGCGTGTCGAAGCAATCGAGCAACAGTCCAACGAGTTATTTCGTTTACTCCTTCTGGAAGATGAGCAACCATTGCGTGAATCTCTGGCTAGGCTGATCGCTCCGGAATTACCCGGCACCACGATCATTCAAGCTGGCACAATCATCGAAGCGTTGGATTGCATCGACCAAGGGCCAATTCCAACTCTTGGTGTATTGGACATTCGCGTTCCAATGAAACCCCGATGCAACGATGACTCCAACCCTGAGGTCGCTAAACGACTTCGAGAATTGGGAGTTCCATGTATTTTCATGACAGGCTATCGCAAGTCCGACGATGTAGAAAAATTCCTGGAATCGCATTACCTCACCTCCCCCAACGTGATCGTCATCGAAAAGATACTCAAAGAAGGGTATTTGACTAGCGCAATCATCCGTCATGCAAAACAGCTCTTTACGGAACTTGCTTCCAAAAAAGTAAGAGCCGCAGTTCACCAACTGTTCGAGGATGGCAACATTGGCTCACATTCCACGACAGCAGGCTGGATCCAAGCCGAGCGATTGATTCGAGCTTATTGGGATTATTTGAATAAGGAGACACGGGACTTGGTTCGCAAGTGGGTGGTCGTCGAATCCCCTGGACCGGGGAAACTGACTTTCCATCTTTTTGACAGAAAGGGCAATTCTTGAGCAAGCCCCCGCCGCACCATCTGTGTCGTACGCGATCGATTCCGATTCAGACCGGGAAGTTCCTGATGCACTATGGATTGCGGTCGGATTTCACGGATCAATACCGTACCAATGCGATCATCGATGAGGCTGTTGTGGAGCAGTATGGTAACGCTCTTGCCGAAGGGTATGAACTACTGACCGGCTCGGAATACGGTTGGCCTAGTTTACCCATCGGATTGGTGTGCGATGTTGCCATTCGTGACTTGGGTGCAGGACGTTTCGGATTGGCTAATCCAGGCTCTGATCCGGTGGGTTTGAGTGATTGTTACCTCGCGTTGACATCGCGCTCGCTAGAATCTTCTTCGGAACATGACGCTGGGATGCGACGAACGATTGCGATCCATGAATTGCTACATCTACTTCAGTTCCCTTCTCCTCTCTATCGAAGTGGTCTTGGTAAATCTGTCTTTATCAAGGATCCAAATTGGTGGCTGCATGAATCGGTTGCTTTGGCGACAGAGTGGTTCTTGGGTGGTGCTTCAGGAAAACTGATTCCAAACCTTTGGAATTGGGCGAATGCCCCACACATTTCTTGCCAAGCGGATGAGCTTGGATTTCAAGCTTTTCCCTGGATGGTCTATCTAATGGAGACGTTTGGCAAGTGGTTTCCGGCACGGTTATACAATCAGGTGTTGAACAATATCTCTGCTCAACATGTTGGACCAATCGAGGCGTCGGATTGGCTCGCTGGATTCATTCGAACGCTGAAACTGCGGGTCGACGAAGCTTCGCTTTCGTCGCAATTTCTTCGATACGCTTGTCTATGGGCGTTACCATATGAACAACTTCCGACTTGGGCACAACAAATTGTTCAAGTCGTTGGTCGCCCGGCCTGGACTAATGCGGAGTTCGTAAACGATAGCGTATGGCGGGTGCCTCCGATTGAACGTCTAGGATTTCGAATCATTCCCATTCCCGAGGAAATGCAAATCAACGTATGGGACTTGGCGGTTTCATTTGATGGTCACACCCGATCCAACCTCGAATCGATCCAGAGTGCATTGGTGCTGGTCGATCAAAAGGATCACGTTACCGTTAAGGAATGCGATTATCATCAACAAAAATGTGTCGTTCGAGTCTCTCTGTCATTGGCAAAAACAATCAAGGAAGCTTTCTTGGTGATAGCCAACACCAATGTTGGGGCGGGCCGAGGCAACCATGATCTCGATCCTATTTCGATCGAGTTGGCAAAGAAAGCGGAGTTTTAAAGATGCCAGTATTCTAAGCGTCAAGGTAACGGTTACGATTCCAGTTGGCTGACAAATCGCTTCCAAAGAATTTGCGAAGCGGTTTGAGGGTCAGCGCGGTCGATTGACTCGGGTTGCAAAATGCCAAGTATCCCCTTTAAGAGAAGTGATTCACCAGCACTGGAAGAGTCGACAACTAGCGTTTCGTTCCTAGCGTTGAATTCGGTGGATGTGTCACGACCCTGAAAGTAGTGGATCCCGGAGTCGAATTTCCCTGAACCAAGCCAAATCCGACATCCTGTAATTTGTTTTCCATCGAGGTACATTTCGCAACGAAACTTCTCAAGGTCAGGACGTGAAAACTCCAGGTTGACACGCGAATTGCTTTTCTCGAACAACTCGCCTGCCTGAGTGAAGAATTCGCAAATCGTTGCGAAGGACTCTCGCAAGAATCGCCGCTGCTCTAATTCCGTGGGCGGTATCACTATCTTAGGGATGTACGCCTTTAGTTCGGCAAGTCGACGATCGATTTCAATTCTTGACGATTCATTCGTTTCAACATCTCGTTGCTCAGTCAAGTAGTCAGCAAGCTCTTTCGCCAATTCTTGTTGTGGCGGAGTCTTACTCAATTCCACATTGGAAATTGGAGTTGACGGCTTGATACCTGACAGTGAACGCCGTGCTCTAAGGTCAAGAGCATTCAATACAATCTGGCCGATAGCTTGGGGACTTCTTGATCGACGTCGGATACCGAAATTCACAATAGACCAGCCAGGAATCGCAGTGTCGTCCATGTGAACGGGTATGACTGCGTCCTCCTTTCTGCGAGTAAGAAGAATTCCCCGTATGGTCTCCCACTCCATAGAGCACCAAGGTTTCTCGTAGTACTGCGAAAAAAATGGGATGACCAAGTCCGCGTCCTCGTACATGGCTTGCAGTTTTAGATCGCCCCCAGCACCGAGCAACTCGACTTCATACCATTCATCATAGAAGATTCGGTCTCGCCCACAGTCTTTTGCGAGCTCGTCTGCAACGGCCAAAACGAAATCACGATGTTCGCATGGAAAGGAAAGAGCAACAGAAAACCGCTTCTGTGACCCGACTTTCGAGGCACTTCGGTCAACTTCTGTCGTATCCCTTGAATCATCTCCCAACGTCTGTGAATCAATTCGATCTGACGATGTGTTGGCCCTTTTGACGACATTCGTACCGGTCGCCTCGAGGTACAGTTCGATAAGCGTATCGAACTGGCCGGTAGACTGAGAATATTTCACCAGATCTATCGCGCGTAGTGTTTGAGCGGAGTTCATTCCTTGAAGGTAATGGGAAGCCCCAAAATCAAACACGATCTCTTCGAACATCGCCGGGAGAAGATTTGAGAGCTTCGCTTGTAGATCAGAAGGAGACATTTCAAAGGATGCTTGGTTCACCGGCAAATGGAATGTTCCGCGCTTGGCTAACGCAGTGGTAACGCATCCTGCTTAGGGATTTCGCCGCATCGTGCGGCGAAGGTTTATCGCATAAGCCAAAATCGGAATGGAAGGGAGCGGTCCTTCGAAAAGGGCCACTCCTCATTCCGACTTTGGGCTCCACGACTTTGGGCTCCACGACGCTCGGGTTGCACCTCTGCAGTGCCCTATCCTTCGTGTAGCTCTCTTCGTTGTAGCTGCTTCGCTCAAGCTATGCAACTTGTTTTGCCGCAGCTCGCTTCTCTTGACGTTGTTTGCGTGCTGCTTCTAGCTTGCGATCGCGTTCTTCCCCGATCACTTCGCTTAGCCCTGCGAGGCAATCCGCAGGGGTAACGTAGCCGATGGCGCTGTGCAAGTCAGGCCATATTCGCGAACGAACTCCTCCATGAGCTCTGCGATACCTTCGTTCTTGTGGATGAGCTTCTCTTGCAACCGACGGATTTGCTGCTCCTTAAGAGCGTTGATTTTGGCTTCGGCCGACTTGCTGGCCTTATCCGATTTGGCGGTCTTCTCGAAAGCCTTCTCTGCCTGCTCCATCACAACAGCAACCCACTGATGGATTTGCGTTGGCTGAATCGATAGCTCTTCGGCTATCGTGGCAATCGACTCTTTTCCCTTTAGGTGCCGCCGAACGATGGCAGCTTTTTGTTCCGCTGTGAATTTCCTACGTGAATGGGTCATGGAAATCTCTCTGGTAAAAAGGTTATGTTAACCTATTCAACGGAAATTCCACTTCCTACTGGAGCAAGACACATCGACGATCTTGGCTACGTTCAGCAGAGCCGGGAGAAGATGGAAGTTCTCTTCACTCTGATAGCGGACCGCTACGAGAAGTTGAGTATTCTCTTGAGTTCGAACCAACCGTTTTCGAAGTGGGAGAACATCTTCAAACACCCGATGACGACGGCAGCGGCGATCGACCACTTGGTGCACCACAGCATGATCTTGGAACTGAACGTCCCGAGCTTTCGCTTGGAGCATGCGAGCAAGAACCAAGCCCCTGTACCCCTCGATGCATCGTCCTAAAACGAGAGACTTTCCCTTGGGGAAATCTAACTGTCGCTAACGTGAAGTTCTAACTGTCGCCGAACAGGATGCGTTTACACTGCGTTCTTCCCTCGAATTGATCACTTCGGATTGATGATCTCCAGGTAAAGGCCAATTAGCATATTCAATTCGTCTCTAATCTTCGCGAACTTAACGAGTTCGATCGCACGGCTAACCGTAGGAGCATTTTGACCCGATATGTAGCCGTCTGCTTCCATATCAGCGACGATTGAATTGAACATGGCTGGCAACAGCTCCCCGAGTCTTTTACGCAGTTCCGATTCTCCCATAATTGGAACGGTGGGTGATTTGGTCGAAACGGGAGTGGGCACCGAAGTTTGTTGAACGATCGGAAGCGGCTTAGCGGGAGGTAGCTTGTGAATTGCTCCCACACCCGCAGGAGTCACCTCAGGTTGATTGGTGACCAAACGATATACGTTCTGGTAACCGCCAGAGACATTTGCATCGAGATTGTCCAAGTGAAAATATGAGGATCCTTTCAGTGGTTGGATGATCCACTTCTCGTCCTGACTATCGAAGACGACGGGAATGAACTTGGTATTGAATTGGGGTCTTCCGTAAAGAGCGTTAAACATAAGGGTGCTTTCCCATGCAACTCCTTTACCTTCCCCGGGTTTTTGGTTACCGAGGCACCTTTCGTTGTATCTTTCGGTGAAGACGCACAAAACGTAATCGGCCCAGTCGATCTGTCGCAGCATCCATAGGGGCCATCCTTCTGGAGGTGACTGAATGAATCTATCTAGTGAAACATCCACTCCGTCGGCTCTCAGTTGCTGAGCAAGATCAAGCACCCGTTGCTTGTGTGGTTCGGAGTCGTGGCTATAGCTGATGAATACTTTAGGGATCTTCAATTGAATTGGTCCTTTCTTTGGTTTTTTGTCCGAATTGAATTTCACTGACTCTGTTTGATCTACCGGTCTGTGTGGCGAAGTAGGGTGGTGAGGTTCTTCCGAACGACTATGCGCAAACTTTGCAAGAACTCTGCTGATACTCTCGAGAACGTCGGCCGGGCTTCGGACCTCTAAAATGTCGTTGCATCGTTGCAATGGGGTTGCGCTTCTAGATGCGATCAAGGGTCTCACATCCAAATCGCGTACAACGGTCTCTAAAAGCTCCTCAGTCAACTTTAGTAAGGCATCCATGGCTCTATCTCGCGAAGGTGGCTTTTGCTTCGGCATCGCCGGTTGCAATTTCCTTGGAGCAACCGTCGGCATCAATGATTTGAGATCTTTGATGAGTTTAACTGGCACACGAAAGTGTGGATACGCTACATTTCGGACATCTTCCAAAACCCCCAAAGAGGTCAGATAAAGGCAGCGGTACGTTCGCTCTGCTGCTGAGATCGGGCGTAGTATGGTAATGAAGGTCGATGGTAGTTTCGAATCAAGAAGCTCAGCATCCATGAGTAGGGAATACGGTAGTTCGTTCTTGTTCTCGATTGTTAAGAACAGTATCGCTCGGTTGATCTCACCTATGGAGGCGAGTACCTCGTTAATATTTGCATTCTCAGGAATGGAAACCTTTTCAGGAATTCTTTCCTGTACTCGCCTTGCATCCGAAAGGTCGCGAAATGCTTCAAGATACGCGTCAAATTCGAGATGCAATTCGTCGTCGCGATAAAGAATTGGAGTGATTCCATAGTTGGTGCTCAGGCTGTCTGCCCTTCGCTTGAATTCTGTTTTGTTGGGCAATAGCGCAAAACAAGGCGGAAGGTAACCGGAGAACTGCTTCCAAGCAGCATGTCGAAAGAATAAGAAATCGTCTCGTAGGCTACACCCTAGAAAAACAATGGTGTAGCAAAACATGACCGAATTAAGAAACATTTCAACCTTTGGGGTCTTCATCCATTTGCTGATGTAATCTTCGGGAGTGATCGCCAAATTCTCTTGGAACGATTCACGATGCAAATGCACGCAGAATGTCCCACCTCCAATGGATTTGCTCAAGAGGTTTCCTAGGAATCCATCATCTCCGCACGAGTTCCAAGGTTGCGAAGCGGTTCGAAAACGAACAAAGGACTGCTTAACAAGTTGGTCATAGTTCGTCGTTATCACGCCTGCCCATGGGCTCTCTGCAAACGAGCGAAGCCTTTGATCAACGCGATCGCGGATGGGCAATGACAGTTCAGAAGTTCGGTTTGACGAATATGCTTCTTCAAGAACGGTTCTTATTTCGTCGGCCGACAACAGGCCTTGGATCGTCTTTACTGACGCCTGCAAATCGCCGTCGCGTTTCAGTTGCTTCTTCGCAAACTCAAGTTCTTTTTTCCTATTTCCCTGACTTCCATTGCTTTCGGCTTTGGCAACAAGTAGTTGGTACAATTGCTGATAGCTCGGCATTCCTGCTAAGGATGAGAATCCGTGGCCAACAAATGCAACGCATTGCCGATTAACAAGTCGATTTCTCAAAAGCTGAGGTATTGCGACTGAATTACCGGTCATTCGCCTTCTTCACCAAGCAACTCATTTATCTGCCGAACCAAGTCAGAAAATAGCGAATCGTTACCGACTGCGCGAAGGAGCTTTCGGATATGAACGATTACTTTCTCTTCACCCGAGGTCTTGTCGGACGAGCTAATTTCCCTTGGATCAATTGTTCTTAGCACTAAACCAATTGACTCAGCCATAGCCTCCATACCTGGCCGCATCGGGTCACCCTGGTTTCTCCAGTCCTCGCAAATCGTCAACAGCAACTTGACAGCGATCGAAATGTCCACAAACGATTTCCTAATGTGGCACTTGACCATGGTCTTAAAATTGGACTCCGACATTCCGAGTCCACGAGCAATTCCTCCGATTTGCTTGTTTGGTGTCTCTCCGCTGCCATGTGAAACACGGATAAGACGCGGCAATGGAATGATCGCATTGTCCAAGACGACGCAATAGTCCGTATGAGCCGAATGTTCGGATTCGCGAAGCTTTAGCTTCGACGAGAGCGATTTCTTGACCTCCTTCAGGTTCATGGTGCATTGGACTCCTTGAAATGATCTTCTAGTCGCTCTCTCAGCAGTTTTGCATAGCCCACGAGTTTTGCCTCGGAAGGCAATGACTTCAGGCTATGCCATTCCTCTTCAATAATTTCAGCCAGCGACTGAATTGCTTCAGACGGAGTATCGCGAGGCTCTAACTCAATTAGAAGACCGATCTTGGTGGCTTTTGCTACAAACTGGCCCTCACTTACTTCCTGGCACAATACTTCAATCGGCTTTAAAATCTGGAGATTCGATCCAAGCGGCATATCTTGAAGATAGCTGATCCGAGGATACTTTAACATCCTACACAAGGAGTCCGCGAAATCACTTTCAAGCCACCCGCTCGAATCAACCATACCCACCTCTTGACGAAGCCCAGGGTTGGTCTTTAGCGCGTCAAGGATTAGTCGCCGCTCTATTTGCTCACATACTGTGAGCTTTCCCGGCTGATTGGCAGACAATTTGTCATACCACTCTCGGATCAACACATTTTTCCCCGTTGCTTCGCCGTGTCGTGCGGCACTCTGAGGTCCTTCCATAGTGATTACGAATGCTGGCAAGTCGGAACGTTTTGATTGCGCATAAGAGATGAAATCAATTCCGTCAGAAAGATTGTGCTTGCTAGATTTGGCGTCTTCTCGGAAGTTCATGTCGACCAAGATGGCATCAATATCTGACACTGTATCTATGCACTCGCACGCGGAATCCAGGTCTGATGCAATCAGGACACCCAAATGGGTATAGTCGGAAGACTCTTTCAGTATCCGCTTGCACATCGTAATTTCGTCGTCCACGAAGAGCATTTTGGTTGGAAGCTTCGGAGTTTTCATCATCTTGATTCTCGATTCGTTTTGTTTCTTTTATTTACTACGAACCTAAAAGTCGCATTTGTTCGATTAATCAGTTGTAGTTTGGCTCCGAATGCCCGCCCAAGGAGACTCCGTGAGTTTGGTAGTCCAGTGCCGGTGCCGATAGAATTGGGCTTCGAAGAGGTCCCAATATCAAAGATCTTTTCAGGATCAGGGAAATAGATTGGACTAACACCTGGGCCTTCATCCCAGACCGTAAACTCCAGTCGACTTCCATCTATTTCACGGCACGACAAATGCACCGTATTTTTCTTTTTTCTACCAGTAGTTTTCTGAGCATCAATAGAATTGATTACCAAATTGAACAGCGATTGCAAAAGTACACTTTGGGCACCGTAGATTTCCAGGTTTTCAGGACACCTCATTTCTAGTGCCATGTTATGGCGTTGCAGAACCTGACCTAGTTGGTCTGCGATGCTTTTGAAAACGGACTTAACGTTGAACGTACCTTCATCCATCGAAACTCCATCTCCGAGCCTGCGAATTTGAGCGAGTATCAGCTCGAGTCCGTCGCATGACTTTTGCAAGTCATTCGCCGCTAGTTGGATCTGCTTTGGCAACTGTCGATTTGTCCAATGATTCTTGCAATACTGAACAAACTCCTTTAGGTGATGTTTTGTAAACTCAATCTTATGACCAAAATCGTGTGCAAGGAGAACTGCCATTTCAGCTCTGTTGATTTGTCCATGGTGGATTTCAAGTATACGTGATGCTTCCGCATGTTCCTGAAGCTGGTGCATCAGCGTGAGGTTGTCTCCAACGCGCTCGCAGAAGCCTTGAAACAAACTGATGTCACGGCCCGAGAATGGCTGGGGCATACGATGAAATATCGACAGTGTACCAACGGGCGACTGATTCCGTTCAAGTTTGAAGTCCGATTCGAGTCTCATTATCATGTACGATTCGATTCCATGAGACATGACCTCTCGATTATCAGAGTCGGGGATACTCACTCCAAGCGAATAATTTGTCCCTTGCTTGCCTAAGATCTGAACGGTTGCATGATCACTTTGTGACTCATAGACGCGTCGACATATTCGTTCAAAAACACTACCCGGTTCAAGGTGCATCGTACCTGCGAGCAGCCCTGCTGCACCCTTCGGTGTAAGTTGATACTCTCTGTTAATCGAACCGGCTTGATCTTCGCGTATGCGAAGAACAGCGCCATCTGCACCAAGACCTAAGCACGCTCGTCGGGCGATTTCATCGTATAATGTCTCCGGTTTCCCATCCGATTCGAACTTCGAAACGAGAGACTTCAATCTCTTCGAAAACACGGCTTCTGCCAGAAGCCGAGACAGCAGGCTTTGGCTGGAAAGGATATTGTTGACGGTGTCTGAATCAAGATCATTGCCTTCCCCAGCAACCAAACCCAAGAGTCCATAATATTCGCGTCGTCCAATGAGTCTCAGAAGGATTGTAGTTCCAAGGACCATTCCCCTGTAGACGTCGGATTGGTTGGTTACATCAACGACTTCAATCCCTTCGGGTGCGAAACGGTATGCATCGAGCCGTGCGATATCTCGCCTAGCAATAGCACGACAATCGCCGAAGCTAGCAAAAGGAGTGAAAACTTCCGGCTTGACCCCAGCGATCGAAATCCAGCCTCCCTTTATCTTTGGAAAAGTCCGAAGATAAGCACCAAAGACCTTCTCGCAATAATCTCGAAAAACAATACTCCCATCGGGATCATTGAAAGCTTGGTGTATTCGAAGTTCGGTTGGCTCGGGATCGATGTCGAGTAATAGAGATTCGATTCCACCAATCATCGCACGAGTTTCCGTTGTTGAACTAGTTGTCATCGCAATAACAGCTCTGTGGGGGGAAGGAGCGATAAGCCCTTGGAATGCTGATTTTTCGGTAGGCAGGATAAATGAGAATATGCCTTGCCCAATCGCAAATCAACCCGTCTGCCAAGCGAAACACAACAAGAAGGGGAGAATTGTTTTTTTACTTTTTCCGGATTTCCGTCGCAAACTCACGGCAAGTGGGTTTTTACTGGGTCCGCATGTGCCGAGTCAAATCAGGAATCGCTTTCCTAGGGAAAGGGCAGCAATGGACAATCTGATGGATGTGCTCGTAGCCACTTTGATTTGGAGGCTACACTGGTCGGTGCAGCCAACTCGATACCGTCGGTTTGCATGAAATGCTTGATGGTCCCAGAGCAGGAAAACTATTCATTTCTGGACATGTTTGAAAACGGCAGCAAACATCAACGCCCAACAACTGCTGGAACGCCGCGAAGGCGTCGACTAGGCCCGTTCCTGTGGCTCCGTCGCCGCATGCACTTGCTTTGACTGCGACACCCTCGCTGCTGGAAAGGTTGCCTTGGCCGTTGATGACTTCGCGACTTGTCCGGCGGATCATTTGCTTGATGTCCGACGGCGTCAGGCTTGGGTCCTTTTGAAGCAGCAGAGCACAGACACCAGCTAGTTGCGAATGATTGAATCCGATGAGCATTTCGTCAGAAACGATAGTTCGGATTTTTGGTATCGAAGTCGGCATCTGTCAGGCCTACGTTCATCACTAGGTCTTCGTACGTGTACTCCTCCTCCAGTTCAGGCTCACCACCCTTGTTCTTGGGCCAGGTGTAACTCGCGTACTTGAGTGGCACCAAGCGTTCTTCATCAATGTAGATCTGAGCCAAGTGAAACTCGAACTCAACTTGCTTCCCTTCGATCTCGACGGTCGGTTCCTCGTGAACCACTTCCCACAGCGCGCATTGCAAATTGCCCAGGGTGACGTTGTCTGTACGACGAACCGTAACTGGGCCGAGCAACCGATCGCGTTCCCCTTTTTCAATCAACTTGCGAAGCAGTTTCTCGATTCCGATTTCCGTGATGGGGTAGCGGTTGCCAAGCATGGCCAAACTACTTTGCGGCGACAACTCGACCGTGACCAATCCCAGCAAGCCCCCCTCGTGCGCGGTGAGCTTGTTATTGTTTTTATCTTGAATCCAAATAATCTCCCGTCCTGCTTGTGATCTAGGTTCGATGCCTTTCAAGTAAACGGATACAGTGCGTTCTGAAACAGTGCGTTCTGCGGTAGCATCCTCAGAACCATACCGAGAACCATACCGAAGCTTCATTTCCATTTTGGATGCCGGCAAAAGCTTGCCAGCAATGCGTTCGCGTTTAATCAGTTTCGCGGTAAAGTCTTGATGTTCGAGACAATGATGGGCGAGGGCTCTGCGAGCAAACTCCAGTAACGGATCGATCGCATGTGGATTGGCGCTCGCGGATTCGACTTCTGCTTCGTTGGACTCTAAGTTATTGGATGTGGCCGGTCGCAACGTTTCATCGGCCCACCGATTCCAGATAATCCGCCCGCCCAACCCGAACACACCCACCAAGAGACAACCCCACAGAGTCAATCGTGTAAGCCGAACTCGGTACCCTTGTCGAGCCACGGTTGCACCTCTTGTTGTGAAATAGTTCTAGCAAGTTCGAATCCGCGACTTGTCAGTGAAAAATCGCGATGAATATGGTGCATCACGAGTCCATGCGTGCACAAAAGCCGAAATCCTTCCAGAAATCGAACCGTCACTTCCGGATCATTGGGATCGCGAAAAGCTACGGTTTGGACTTCGTCGAGCTCAACATACACCGCTAGCATTCGCGACGGAGCCTCGAAAGCCGCATTCACCGCCTTGATTTCGATGACACCTCGATTGCGTGCGGCGACCAGGATCGCTTTCGATTCGGGCAGAAGATGATCAGTAGACGACGCCCCTGTGGCGTCTAAATTAACCATAGCATCGCTACTTAGTTGTGCTAAGGCAACCAAAACAGGGGCGCCCGCTCCGAGCGCGTCCCAACTGCCACTTAGATAGTTGTCCAAGGGCTGCAGTTTTCCAACGCTGCGAATGGGTTTCGAAAAGTCTGAGTCCATGGTCACGCAAAGCGGTTGCTGTGGGAATTACGGATTGTCGCGGGTGTCGAATAGACCCATAATCCTACGTATTCTCGGTTGATAAGACAGAGCTCATTGTTTTTTGTCGTCACAATCGACCCGAATTGTTCCTTTCCAGAGAGTTTTCACATGGCCTTGGTTCCGCTTCGCAAAGTCCTCGATCACGCCGCAGAAAACGGCTACGGCGTGGCCGCCTTCAATGTCAACAACATGGAGCAAATCCAGTCGATTATGGAAGCGGCACAAGAAACCGACTCTCCGGCCATTATTCAAGCATCCCGAGGCGCTCGCTCCTATTCCCAAGACGCGTTTTTGCGACACTTGATGTTGGCTGCTGTCGAACTCTATCCCAAAATCCCAATCGTGATGCACCAAGATCACGGTAACTCTCCCAAAACCTGCCTGTCCGCCATCGAAAACGGCTTCACCTCTGTCATGATGGATGGCTCATTGCAAGAGGATGGCAAAACCCCTGCCTCCTATGATTACAACGTGGCTGTGACCAAGGAAGTTGTCAAACTTGCTCATGCACGCAATGTCTCGGTGGAGGGTGAGCTTGGCTGCTTGGGCTCGCTTGAATCCGGCAGTGGCGAAGCCGAGGATGGACACGGTGCCGAAGGCGTCTTGAGCCACGATCAATTGCTAACCGATCCCGAAGAAGCCGCACGATTCGTATCCGAAACCAACGTCGATGCGTTGGCGGTTGCCATCGGAACCAGTCATGGCGCCTACAAATTCACGCGGAAGCCAGATGGAGAGGTTTTGGCCATGTCCCGCATCGAAGCCATTCACAAACTCTTGCCGAACACCCACCTGGTCATGCACGGTAGCAGCAGCGTTCCGCAAGAACTGCAAGACATCATCAACAAATTTGGTGGCAAGATGAAGCAGACTTGGGGCGTTCCTGTCGAAGAGATTCAACGTGGAATCAAGAGCGGTGTCCGCAAGATCAACGTCGACACGGATTGCCGAATGGCGATCACAGGTGCAATTCGCAAAGTACTAGCGGAACATCCCGACAAATTCGATCCTCGCGATTACCTGAAGCCTGCTCGCGCTGCCATGAAGCAGGTCTGCATGGACCGCATGATCTCCTTTGGACAAGCCGGCAACGCCAGTAAGATCAAGTAGTGTGGGAATAGTGGGAAGTGGATCTTGTTAAGCTTCCCACGCCCATCACCTACGCTTGGGTCATCACCGGAGGGCTCGCGCCCTCCCGCTAACATTTGGTAGCAGAACGGCGCGAGTCGTCCGGTGAGTAAACGGGATAAATTCAAAGCCTCTAGTCGTGCCACCCTCGCTTTTCCAACCCTCTCGGAGCTTCAAAACTATGCGTCCTCTCTTACTCACCTTCTCATTGATTTTCCTGCCGGCTTTGGCAACCTCCCGCCAAGCTTCGGCCCAGGACTTCCCGGGTGCTGGGAAAGTCTCCAAACTTCACGGCGGGTTCCAGTTTACGGAGGGACCCGCCTTTAATGATACGCACTTGTACTTCACGGACATCCCCAACAACCGCATCATGCGAACGGATCTGAAAGGAACACTCGAGACGTTCTTGGAGAATTCGGGAAACTGCAATGGCCTCATGTTCGATGGCAAAAATAGCCTGATAGCCTGCAGGATGGGCCGCCTCGAGAGTCCGGTCGCAGAGGCTGAGTTGATTGCGATCGATGTAGCGACAAAACAAGTCAAATCGCTCTCGTCCAAATACGATGGCAAGCGATATAACGCATGCAACGATCTGGTGATCGACAAGTC
Source organism: Pirellula staleyi DSM 6068 (assembly GCA_945875845.1). Lineage (GTDB taxonomy): Bacteria > Planctomycetota > Planctomycetia > Pirellulales > Pirellulaceae > JBKCUI01. Next base: position 12,444 of record CAMCMB010000053.1, on the reverse strand, counting down.
CGGCGGCATCTACTTTACGGACCCTCGCTACGGTGCACCCGAACCTTGGCCGCAAGTCAAGGAAGCTTTTTACTATCGCTCCAGCAAGGGCGAGGTGACCAAACTGGGTGACGACATTGCGGCACCCAATGGCATCATTTTATCGCCAGATGAATCCACCCTCTACGTTGTCGCATCCATGCAAAAGCAAGTTCATGCCTATGCAGTCAAGTCGCCCGGGATTTTGACCGACAAACGCGTTCTTTTCGAAATTAAGCAGCCGACCGACAAGGAAAACTCGGGGGGCGACGGCTTATCCGTCGACGTGCAAGGCAACTTGTACATCACGACCGATCTGGGTGTCCAAGTGGTATCGAAGGACGGAAAACTGCTGGGAATTATCGCGTTTCCCGAGCAGCCAGCCAATTGTTCGTTTGGGGGCCGCGATAGGAAGACCTTGTTCGCAACCTGCAGAACCGGCCTCTATGGCGTCGAAATGCCGATAGCAGGTCACAAGTTTTCAGGGAAAATTGAGTAATCGTCTCGCACGCACAATGCTCATTGACGGAGCTGTTAACCTAGCCGAGAATTTAGCAGTTCCATTGATTCGAATCCTTTTTCACCTATCGCCGTAACAAGCGTTTTCCTATGAGCATTCTTCAGTTGCAGGATCCAGCGGTTTGGGCCGCGATCGAATCGGAAGCACTTCGACAACAAGAAGGGCTTGAGATGATCGCCAGCGAAAATTACACCAGCCCAGCCGTGATGCAAGCGGTCGGTAGCGTTCTGACCAACAAATACGCCGAAGGTTATCCGGGAAAGCGATACTACGGAGGCTGCGAATTTGTCGATGTGGTCGAGGAATTGGCGATCGAGCGTGCGAAGCAATTGTTCGGTGCCGAACACGCCAATGTGCAGCCGCATTCAGGATCCCAAGCCAACATGGCCGTCTATTTGTCCGCCTTGCTACCGGGCGATTCGGTTCTCGGATTGGACCTAGCACAAGGGGGTCACTTGACACACGGTATGCCACTCAACATCAGCGGCAAACTGTACCAATTTCATTCCTATGGCGTCGATCCTGTCCATCATCGGATCGATTTCGATCAGGTTGCTCGGTTAGCCAAAGAGCATAAGCCGAAGTTGATTGTCGCGGGCGCGAGCGCCTACCCCCGAGAGATCTTTCATGATCGTTTTGCCGAAATTGCAAACGATGTGGGAGCCAAGCTCATGGTCGACATGGCTCACTACGCGGGATTGGTTGCGGCAGGCGTCCATAACTCTCCCGTCCCCTATGCGGACTACGTCACAACAACAACTCACAAAACACTCCGTGGGCCCCGCAGCGGTTTGATTCTGTGCCGCAGCCAATACGCGAAAGCCATCAACAGTGCCGTGTTTCCTGGAACTCAAGGTGGGCCGTTGATGCACGTCGTTGCGGGCAAGGCGGTCTGCTTTGCCGAAGCCTTGTTGCCCAGTTTCCAAGAATATGGAAAGCAGATCATCGAAAACTCCCAAGCGCTGGCGGAGTCCCTCATCGGACAAGGCTTGCGATTGATCAGCGGTGGCACCGACAACCACTTAGTCCTGGTAGACGTCACAAGCTTTGGCATCGGTGGCAAAGTCGCTGAGAAAGCTCTCGATCACTGTGGCATCACCGTCAACATGAATATGATTCCGTTCGACACTCGCAAACCGATGGATCCAAGCGGCATCCGAATCGGTGCTCCCGCACTGACCACTCGCGGGATGGGGGTCGATGAGTTCAAGACCATTGGTGTTTGGATTGCTCTGGCCCTCAAGTCGCACGATGACGAAGCGATACTCGAGCAAATTCGCTCGGAAGTCAAACAAATGACCGCCCAGTTTCCTGTCCCGGCAGCAGGTTTGGCAATCGCTGTTTAACTCTTGCATGTCAACCACACCATGACCACCTCTCGAATCTTGATTGCCGACGACAATCCGCAAAACCGCGAACTGTTAGAGGCCTTGCTCGTAAAAATTGATTGCGATACAGACTTTGCTGTCGATGGCCAGGACACATTGAACAAAGTCGAGTCCTTCAAACCGGACTTGATTTTGCTCGATGTTATGATGCCTAAACTGAACGGATTCGAAGTTTGCCGAAAACTCAAAGGGAATCCGATAACCTCGCGAATCATGATTCTGATGGTCACCGCCTTGAGCGAACTGGGAGACATCGAGAGGGCCGTAGCTGCGGGCACAGATGACTTCTTATCCAAGCCGGTCAATTCGCTCGAGTTGCAAAAGCGAGTCACCAACATGCTGAAGTTCAAGGGTACGGTCGACGAAAATGAACGATTGCGTGCCTATATCCGTGAAATGGAAGAACCCAGGTAGGGCGTTGGGATATGGGCAGGTGACACTAGCAACATTGACGGCCGTTGAGTTGAACCTGCTCGCACGCATTCAGCGACGGGTCCCGATTGAGCATACGGTGACTACCATTGCCGGCACTGATTATCCTTGGACGAGGGTGATCGATCCGGATTCGTTGTTGCTGGAAGCCCTCTCGAAAAGCGACCAGGGAACCGTTGAGCTGGATCCTTTTTGGGCCGCCTCTTGGCGAGCCGCCGAGGGACTTGATCAATTCTTAGGAACGCTCCCGAAATTGCAAGGCACGCAGGTTCTTGAACTTGGGGGCGGTAGCGGCAGGGCCGGGATATCGGCCGGTTTGCGAGGGGCTGACGTCTTGATCACCGATGCCGTCCCAACGGCCCTGCTGGTCTGCAAATTCAATGCGAGGCAAGTCGCCGATAACGTTCGGGTTCGACTGCTCGACTGGCGCGATCGCAACTCCCGTTTACAACGGTACCCCATCATCCTCGGTTCCGACATCGTGTACGACCCCAAGTTATTTCCTATTCTGGAGCCCTGTTTGCGACGCCACCTCGCCCCAAGCGGAGTTGTGTATCTCAGCGAGCCACAGCGACACACGGGAGATCGCTTCGAAACGTGGATCAAGGCGGCTGGTTGGGTTTGCACTCCGACTTACATGGACCTGGGAGACAACGAACGCGAGATTCGAATCTTCCAATGCAAATTGCTTGCGTCCTAATCTACTCAGGCTTTCCCAAGCCTGGGTGCAGGGTGGCACGCTCAGAGGCTGTGATTTTATAGTACCCGTCACGCTCCGTCGTGACGTCCGTGGTTCAAAAACCTTTGGTTTTTCAGGCAACATCACACAGAGTGTGATGCGTACTTTCTTCACATTCAAAAAAATCGCAGCCTCCCAGAGCGTGAACGATGGCATGGGAAGCTTGGCAAATGTTTCTAGCAAATCACACGCCCTGCGTGGCTCAGGGCGTGCCACCCATATCGAACTAGGCCCAGACCGCGTTCAGGTCAACGATCACGTCAGGGATCGTGGAAGCACTGATGCTCACTAATTCCCGTATCGCTGCGCCATAGCGACCGTTTTCAAGAACAAATTGATCGACCCAGTGTTCATCCGGGTCAACGATCCAATACTCTTGCACTCCATTGCGTTGATACATTTCCATTTTCAAAATCCGATCATGCTTTGGATTCGATTCGGAAAGAATTTCAACGATGAGGTTCGGGACCCCTTTGATTTTTTTGCGAGTGATAATGTGCTTTCGGTCGTTCATGACGACGAGAATATCCGGCTGAACAATATCGTAGGTATCCAATTCGACATCGGTTGGCGCGTTATACACTTCGCCTCGTCCCGTCGATTCGATTTGAGAATAGAGTTGGAACTGAATGCGGCGGGAAACTTTTTGATGGTTGGTCGCTGGCGCTGGACTCATGTAATGTTCTCCATCGATAATTTCGTGACGAAAACCATCATCTGGAAAGCACTCGTACTCGCGATAGGAGTACTTGGTAACTGGCTTAGGAAGTATCGACATAAGAGGGAAGCTCATGAATCGAGGAAAACGTTTCTCTCCTCTCCATTTTAGCCGACGGAGCAGGCGAGCACTTGATTTTTCGCGCAGTTTCACAACCCGACGCGTAAGCGAGGGATCGCGGTTGGCCCCTCGCTCACGGGCACGGGTTACGATGGCTATCCGACGCAGAACGCATCTTTCGCGGTGCGAAAGGCGACACTCATGATCTAGCGATCCATTGTTATTGTCTCCCCGTTCCAAACAGCGTTGGGATCAAGGCATTTAAGTCGATGCCGTTGATAACTCCGTCGCCATTCGTATCCAAATCGGATCGGTAGCCCTCGGGGTTGAACAACGACGGTATGATCGCATTGAGATCGATACCGTTGCGCGCGCCATCTCCATTTGTGTCCCCCAACAACCGAAAGAAATGATCGTTGTTGGCTGCGCTCGCGTTCTGTCCACCGAATAGATAATCACCTGCCATTGTCGTATTGGTGATGGCTTCGCGAACAAATTGCGATCGTATGTCTAAGCGATAATTTCCATCGGCAAGCGAGTTTCCAAGATCGCCTGAGCCTTGACGCGTGACAGTCGAGGCGCCGGCAAACGTCAAAATAGCGATCGTCTTGCCGCCGAAATAGCTGGACGACACGTTCACCGTTCCAACGGAGATTCCCGTATCCATGTTCGCCACCGCAAACGCGCTGGCCAACAGTCCTAGATTCAGTTCGTTGCTAAAAGTCACTTTAAGGGAACTGATTTGCGAACGACTGGCGGATCCGTCGTTGAGGCTTACGCTGTCGACGAGCGGAATCAACTCGTTAACATCACTCAGGTTGATGGCAATCGGTATTTCGTCGAAGAGCGAAGGGTTTCCATTGTCCGTGACTCTAACCACTAAACTGAACGTCGGCGTCGTTTCAAAGTCCAGCGCTGCGGTATTGTTGACGCGCAACCGGCCTGTACTCCCGTCGATTGAGAAGGCGTTACCGGTATTGCCACTGACGATGCTGAGAGCCAACGTTTGCCCCGCATCGGGGTCTCCGAAGGTGGGCGTGCCAAGGACTGTTCCGTTGGCGGAATTCTCTGGCAACGTATAAGAGGGACTTGCGATATACGGGGCGTGGATATCTCGCAAAAGGGCTGGGAAATAGCTGGGCGATTGATCGTAGGGATTGCTCCCCGAGTCATCGGTCACAAATGCAAAGTCATAGCTGCGCAATTTGATCTCGCGCAGAGCTTGTGCGAGCGTGGCGTTCCCAAACGCACTGTGCACGATGGCACCGAAGCTGAGACTTGCGTAAGTCGGCGAAGTGACATACGCCGGTACGGCGCTGTTGATGAGATCGCTCGGTGTCCCTTCCCGGATGACGAACAGATCGGCGGTGCGTTGATCCAAATATTCGATTGGCAGCGTTGTCCCTGGGTTGGCCGCGACAAAGCGACCCGCCAGAGTCGTACTGCTGCGAATACCGTTGGCGACCGCCGCATAGGTTGCCACGTTGGCCGAGCTGTTGCTCATCTCATCGACAAAGATCCCGTCAATCAGCGACGCACCGGTGACGGGATGTTTGTAAGCCAACCCATAAGCGTTCACATCCGTGAGAATCTCGGCAGTGCTTCGTACTACGGTCGAACCAGGAGCGGTCAGAGACTTGACATAGCCAAGAATGCGTACGAACGGATTTTCGCGGAGGCGACTTAGCCCCGTAATCCAATTGGCGTAATCGGGATGCGTCGAAGCGATCGGTCCGTTCGCCGGATTGGCGATGATCGTCATGGGCGTAGTTGCCGTTGCTCCGTCCAGAACCTGTTGCCACCATGGGCTAAGCACATTCGGAGCGGACAATGGATACTGGTAGAGTGGGATCATCAACTGAACTGCGGAGGGTGAGCCTTCCAGCAAGTTGAAGAGATGGATCGTCACTTGGCCGGTGGCTGACGCGGGCGTAAATGCATTGTCCGTCGCGCGGACTGTCAAGTTGAAAATGGGCGTCGTTTCAAAATCGAGCGCCGCAGGAGTGGACACGGTGATAACGCCCGTCGAAACGTTGATCACAAACGCCCCACCCACATTGCCACTTACGATCGCATACGTCAGCGACTGCCAAGCGTCCGGATCGGTCGCGATAACGGTTCCTATGACTGTGTTGATTGGCGAGTTTTCTGTGACCGTCATACTTTGATTGGCAACAACTGGCGTTTGATTCACGGTAACTGTGGTTACAAAATCCGAAGGAACGCTTTGCACATTCCCGGCATTGTCGCGAGCGACTGCCCGGAACCGATACTGCCGTCCGCCGAGGCCTGTGAAGTTAGCAGACGTCTGCGTGGTAGCGGAAAGCCACAAACGAAATGATCCTCCATTATCGGAGACAAAGATATCGCATGTTCCGACGCCCGAACCGCCCGCGTCATCGGTAGCTGTCCAGTTGACAGCAAACGTGGTGGCCGAGAGCGCAGGAATTGAGGCCATAGAACTCGTGGCCGCTACGGCGTCGATCGTGATGCGAGCTTGTTTGTTAGGATCCACACCGAGTGACGGATCGAGTGGGTCGATCTGATCAGTGGCGATCGCAAGTTGCTCATCAAAAGAAATCAGTGCAACATTTCGAATTTCGGTACCGGTTGGCAAGTTGGTTTTTGGCCTAACGGTGTAACTGATGTAGCCCTTGCCTCGCCCACTTCCGTCTTCAGGTGGCAAGAAACCAGTAAGTACATCAGGTGGCAATTCTGAATTGGCATCGATACTTTGGAGGATTGCGTAAAGCTCGCCTGTGGCCAATCGAATTCCAAATTCGATCAGGACGTTAAAGCTCTTGCCGTTGTAAGTCATTTGCCTCGTCGTTTGGTAGTACTGAAGTCCAGCAGGAACCGTTATGACTGTCGATCCAAAGGAAACCGCATTGAGCCGTAACGTGCTCCAGTCCAAGTTAGCAGGGAGGAAATTACTGACCGTAACCTGCTGCGCGGGAGCGGTTGCCCAGCGCCAGGAATCAACGGGTGCTCCGTTACTGTCAACGCTTCCCGGACCGTAATTTTCGAACAGTACTGTATACGGCACATTCTCATTAGCAGCCACATACGCAAGAGGTCCAAAGCCAGTCCCAACGCGTAGTTCATTAGGGTCGCGAGGGTTCGTGGTGTCGGTGTCCTTTTTGTCAGCATCCTCACCGTTCTCGGGACGAGGCGAGAGTAGATCGCGAAAGAAATCACGTGTGTCCAAAACGATGTTTGCAATCTCATCAGGATGGTTTGTGCCGAGCCAACGCGACCATTCCTCAACCTTCCCAAGTGTTTCCCATGTTCCGTAAGCCAGTCCCCCTGCATACGCCCCAACCACTATTGAAGTTTCTATCATCGGGATGCTTCCTCCATAAACACCCCAGCCATGCCTTAGAGTTCCATATACTGCGCCTCCCATTCCACCAAATAAACTTGCGTTGAATTCATTCGTAAAAAACTTCAGTATCGAAGGTGGGTTTAGGTTCACTTTGAACATCTTTGGAACGCTCGACATCGCAGTGGTGCCAGACGGATCAACAAAGTTTAGTGGGGTATTGGATACAAATTCATATAAATTTGCGGTTCCTCCACTGATTCGAATAGCATCTATCGAGTTAAATCTACCCAGCGCTGGAGTGTAGTTCCGCGTTCGCATGTAGCTATTCCCGCTATTGTCCGACGTGACTCCATATCCCCCGTGAAACTGAAATAGGGATTGCATATCACCTCCTAGTTTTTCTCCAAAGGGAGTGTAGATAGCCATAGCCGTGCTTGAGCCGTCTGCTACGGTGAGCGACACCGTGGATAGCAATGCATCGAAGTCGTAGAACAATGGGGAAGTGTTTGTAGACTTTTGTACAATTACTTGTAGTCCATTGCTGAAATGAGTTGTGCTGCCACTGGGCACTTCGTATTCACTTGTGATTGTCGGAAAAGCAACTGGATCAATCAGGTAATCCTTTCTGAGACTATTTGAGATAAGACTCATGCGACTTCCAAAGGCATCATAGTCGTACTCCGTGACTCCTTGTGGGCCAGAAACTTGAATCAGTCGATTTTGCTCATCATATTTGTAACGCTTTGCGCCATCAAACGTTAAATTCCCGTCCACATCGTATTGCTGAATAGTACCTCCGACCGTGGTGTACTGATTGAGGTTGTTGGTCGTGTAGAGCGTGGTTACACCGTTGAGGATCGTCTTGGTGCGATTTCCAGCCGGGTCGTAAAAGTACTGTAAGTCTTGGTTGGGGATGTTGGCGATATTGTGAGAGGAGAAGATAGCGCGTATCAATTGGCCCGTTCCGTCATAGCGGTACGTCCATGCGCCATCCAAGGTGAACATGCTCACGCGGAGACCACGACTGTCATAGGTATAGTCGAATTTGCTATTAAGCGTTGTCGCATTGCGCCAGTTCCTCAGGCTGAGAATTTGACCGGCGGCATCGTATTCATAGGTAGTGAAAGTGCTGTTTCCTTTATCGATGCGACTCAAACGCCCAGACGAATCATAGGCGTACGTTACTAGAATCGCATCTGTGGCATCGCGGAGTCGGTAGAGTCGTCCTGCCTGATCGTATTCGTACTTGGTGGCAAAGCCGTCCTGATCGACCATCGCACTGCGTCGTCCGAAACTATCGTAGCTATAGTTGAGGTACCTACCATTTGGATAGGTAATGCGTTTCAACCGATCGCCATCGACAGCGAGATTGTATGTGTACGTCGTCACATCTGCTCCATCCGTGATCGTAGTAAGATTGCCTCGCGAGTCATAGGCAAAACGGATGAAGGTATTATCCACGAAGGTTTGTCGTGTCACTTGCCCTTTGCTGTTGTAGGTGTAGCTCAACGATTGTCCTCTACGATTCGTTGACACGCTCGGTAGACCTGCGGTGGTGTAAGTTGCCAATCGCTCGATCGAACCATCCGGATAAATTGTCTCAAGCAGGTTTCCCTTTGCATCGTATTTATTACGAGTCACGTTCCCTTTGGCGTCCGTAAAACTGGTGATGCGTTTGAAGAAACTGCCTTGTATTGAATCGTAGGTGAAACTGGTTATCTGCCCCAGTTCATTGGTTACGCTGGTCAGACTACCACAGTTGCACCAAGTAAAACTCTGCGTTTCCCCCGTGGGACCAACCGACTTGACTAGCCGCATTTGGTCGTCAAACTGACTGGTCGAAATATATCCCAACGGGTCGACCGTTTTGCTGAGTTGACCATAGGCATCGAAGTACAGGCTTGTTAGTCCAGCCGTGCTGACGTCCTCGTCCACAGTAACCAAGCCGGTGCTGTCATACCCGTAGTCCACGAACTGTGTATTTCCGGATAAAAAGCTAGTATCCAATCTCCCCCGCGAGTCGTACGTGAAGTACTGCGTCGTACCGCTACGTTCGATCGACAACAACGCATGTTTAGACTGGACCGCACCGGAAGTCTGGTAGCTATAGCGAGTGATCTTGCCATCCGATGTTGTCGTTTTGGTCAAATAGTTGTTAGTGGTGTCGTACTCGAAAGTCGTTGCACGACCGGCTGAGTCGGTGAGCAAATGGATGCGTGCCGCAGCGTTGTAGGCTACTGTGATTGATGCGCCACTGGTGTGTGTCAACGTGGATATTCGACCGCTGGTATCATAGGCAACCGTGATGCGATTGCTATTGGCATCGCTGACATAGTCCAGCTTGCCGTCAGCTCGAAAACGCGTTGTCATGCCGCTTGTCGTTCGCAGCTCAAACACACCGCCACCGATCGCTATCAATTGCGAACTGTCTCCAGCAGAGGAGAAATAAATGCTAGAGCGAGTATCGCGTGTGAACGGCCTAGCAGATCCATCGGGGCCTACGATATGAATGAGATTTCCTCCATCTTGATTGACCAACTTGGCCAGCCATGGGACCGACCATCCGTATCCGAACGGCCCAGTTTGATAGTGTGAATAGATCGAGTTGGAATAGCTTCGTGAGAACTCTAGCGATACTCCATGGCTCGGCATGGCCGCATCCACAACAGAGTCCAGTGTCGGAACCACAGTGAAACCATACGCTTGTTGAACTTCAAAATTCCATAGATCGTCCACATTTCTGATATTCTGGCCGAGACGAGCCAGATACTTGGCGTTCTCGTTCAACATCTGAACGTACTCGTTTGTCGTCGGAAGCCCTGCTGTCAAGTTCTGGTAGATGGGCTCCCATTGGGCGGTAGTTAGTGTGGCGGGTCGAAGCTCTTCTTGCAGACTCGCCCAGTCCATCGGGATCGCAATGCCGTGGGTTGGTGGCGGACAGGTGCCAGTGATGCCAACTGCGCGCAAACAGCTATAAAACAGTCTGTCGTCTTCGGTCCAGTACCGAATTTGCATTTCGGTGACTAGGTCAGACAAAGTCCATGGTTGCGACTGCCCGAGGTAATACACGGGTACCCGAATGCGTTCACCTGGATTGAGGATTCCCGGTTGACTACCTGAACCAAGGATCATCACACTATGACTAGTTCCGGGCGGGAGACCGGCTGACCAAAAGTTCTCAACCAATCGCGATTCATCGAGTGAAAGGATTGGTTTGTCGCTGTCATCTGGATCGGCGCTCTGCAGCAACAGTAGTGGTGCGGACGTTGCTACATCCCCAATGTTGGCGTATTCAACATAGAAAGTTCCCACGGTACGTCGACCAACGGCAGTCGGTAGAATTAGTTTCGTTTCCAATTGCGGTTGCCCGCCCGCAGTTATTTGGAGTGCAGTTGGAAGCGTATCGGAATTGATGCCACTGGTGACTTTGACGGAATACGCGCCAGTGGGCATTCCGGTGGGAAAAAAGGCACTGATTTGCGTATAGCTGTCCACAGTAAAACTCGTTGGAGCGAACGTTGTAACTCCATCATTCGCAACTAACGAAACAGTTGTTCCCTGTACAAAGCCTGCTCCCTTGATCGTCATGTAGACAGGCTGCGAGTTACCAGCACGCTCAGGCAATGAGGAAGTGATTCGGGCATTGGCTCCCTGAATCAGGAACGTAATCGTGGTGGTGATTGGGATATTTTGCCCATAAACAAGCACGTACCATGTACCGGGCGTCGCGCTGGGAATCAAGATTTGCTGCGAATTCCCAGGTTTTTCGTTGCGATACTCGAACACTTCCCGGCTGGGTGGTGTGTTGAACATTGCGTACATATCTACTTGATCGGTCGTGGTGGCATCATTCAGCTTAACCGTGAGTACTTGACTGGTGGGCACTTCGACTCGAAACAGTCGAGCGTCGCCGGTTCCAACTAAATCGCCGGAATAGGTTGTCCCTAAGGTTACATCGATTACTGTTGTTTGACGCATTACAAACGCATAACTACCTTGTGCTCCTGAAAGACCGTTGACGACTAACGTGTACTGTCCGTCGTATGGGAGTGAGATAAGGCTCGAATCCGCTGCGATGCCTGTGAAGCCAACATAGCTGCTTGGGCCGCTTAGCGAAAACGTTAATCCGGTAGACGATGTGTTTAAAAGATCAAATTGAACCTGGGTTCCCGCTGATGCAGTGAAGTTCCATTGATCTCGCGCGAATTGGGTTGAGATCGAACCCGTAAAGTTGCGATTCAGTTCAAGGGTTCGCACGTTTGGCGTCGAATCCCAGGCCGTTATGATGTAGTTTCCAGTACTGCTCACATGTCCCGGAGCGGCAGTGATCTTGACTCGGTAAGTGCCTGCAGTGGGAAGCAATACGTTATTGAGCGTAACGATCGCTCCCGCAGTTGCGTTGCTTACCGAACCCAATATGTTATCGAGTGCATCAACGACTTGGACGCGAACCCAGTTGACTTGAGGCGATACCGGCGCGGGTGTACCACTTGTGCCTGGGTTGACGACAACGGTTACGGATCTGTCGGCTTGACTGAAAAAAGACCATTCATCCAATTGCCCGGCCACCGAGATTGCTCCTGGGGTTGGCGTAGCAAGTACTAACGGACCACTATCTGGAATCTGCGTAATCGTGCCATTGACGACTGTGCCTGATAGTTGGAGGGCTCGGGTAAAAACCTGCAAGCCGCTCAGGTCGATCGTCGACCCCGTCGGAATGATAATGGAACTCACATAGAGAGATTCGGCACTGGCCCCGGACGCATTATCAAACTGGTCGACCAATTTCAGATAAGTGCTGCTGGCTAAGTTCAATGCACCAAAGGCGAAGTTCGTTGCACTGAAACCGCTCGCGCTCGTCCCGACATTTTGCCCCATTACTTCCAATAATCGGGGCGAACCTGCAGTCCCACCCGAGAAGATGACCGTTCCCTGCGTCCGAAATACCGTCGGATTGGTCGCCGCCGATGTCAAGCTACCCGCAATGCTGATCGCGCTGGCCGAGGATTCGTTCAGGATCGCGGTACTATTCAGTAGCAAGGATGTACTCGCGGAAAGATGGGCGCCATTGAGAACATTGAGGAATCCCGTGCTTGTAAACGTTCCCAAACCATTGCCTATATGGATCGTTCCGCCCGCCACATCGGCGTTGATTGTGCCTTGATTGAGGATCGAGCCATTCGTGTAACCATTGTAGATATAGCCACTCTTGCCACGGATCGTCACATTGGGACCAACGGTCAA
>CAMCMB010000052.1 GCA_945875845.1 Pirellula staleyi DSM 6068 | reverse complement strand
TTAGGCGATGCCGCTCCGACCCTCACGCTCCCCAATCACACAGGGGCGAGCGTTGAGCTGTCATCTTTATGGCGAGAGCGTCCGCTCGTCCTTGTCTTTGTGAGACACGCAGGCTGCCCTCTTTGCCGAGCGCATTCGGCAGAATTGCGAGATGAACGAGAGCAATTTGAAGCCGCCGGAGGGAATGTCGTGCTGGTTGCGATGGGAAATCCAGCTCAGGTATCCCAATTTCGAGAGGTCAATCATTTGCCCTTTGAGTGCTTAGCGGACGAGAAGCAGTTGGCTTACAAGGCCTACGGTATTCCTCGCGGGAACATGTCGCAGATAGCTGGACCCAGTGTTTGGCTAGCCGGCTTTCAGTCTATTTGGAAGCATGGCGCTGGAGCCATTATTGGCGACAAGTACCAGCTACCAGGCACGGTCATCGTCGACACCACTGGTAAGGTTCGATTTGTCTACCACGGTCGCGATTCTTCGGATTGGCCGACGAACGAGGCGTTGTTGAACGCATTAGCGGCTCTGAAGAAAGCAAACGGCGTTGGAGTGTAGCACCCCACTTGCGTATGTTATCCCCCTTCGCCCCCTCTCCCGACTAGGTTGTGGCTCGAATGCATTCGGCGATCGCCGAGCAGAGCGTGGGCATTGTTGAGCTGGACATGCCAGCAACGTTGATGCGGCCCGTCCCGACGATGTAGATTCCGTGTTCGTTCTTGAGCCAGTCCGCTTGCATGCTATTGAGACCGCTATAAGAAAACATTCCCTTTTGGCGATTCAGAAAACTGAAATCGCGATCGGTGTCGGTTGCTTTCATCCCATCGATAAACATGCTTCGCATCTTCGAAATCCGCGATCGCATTGCATCGACTTCCCCTACCCACTCCTTGCGAAGCGATGTGTCATTGAGTATCGCCGAGACGGTTGCTGCCCCGTGCCGAGGTGGATTGCTATAGTTGCATCGGACCGCGAGGCGAAGCTGGCTTAAAGCGGCCTCAGTCATCGAAGCGTCTTTGCTAATCAAAGATACCGAACCAACACGTTCGGAATACAAACCAAAATTCTTCGAAAAAGAATTGCAGACGATGACTTCATGATTCTTTTCCAGCAGTGCGTTCAAGGGCAAAACATCGGCTTCGATTCCGTCGCCAAAGCCTTGATAGGCAAAGTCAACAAACGGGATCATCTGTTTGCTGGCAAGCAACTCGCTGATCTCGTGCCACTGCTCGAGAGTTGGGTCGATGCCGGTTGGATTGTGGCAGCACGCATGCAGGCAAACCAGATCACCACGTCGGCCTTGCGACGTCCATTCCTTCATCATGGCGGAAAAGTCGAGCGACGTTTTGTCCGGAGTGAGGTAGGGATAGATGGGTGTTTCCATGCCGACTGCTTGAAAGATCGAGCCATGATTGGCCCAGGTTGGATTGCTCAACCAAATCCGTGCTCCCGGAAAATGGCGGATGATGGTGTCTGCACCCACGCGCAAGGCACCCGTGCCACCCGGGGTTTGAGCTGCCGCAATACGGGCAGTGTCGATCGTCTTACCAAATATCAAGTCCACGACCGCTTTGAGATACTCGGGATGCCCTTCAACCGGCATGTATGTTTTGCTTGTTTCCGACTTCAACAGGCTTTCTTCTGCTTTTTTAACCGTCGCTAAAATCGGGGTCCTGCCTTGTTCGTCCTTGTAAACGCCTACCGTTAAGTTGATTTTTTCGGGGCGAGCGTCTCGAAGGAAGGCATCGTTGAGACCAAAAATGGCATCGGGGGGTGCGACGGGTAGATACTCGAACATGGCCAGGTTGATTTTTGAGAGATGGAACGAATCGGTGATAAAAACCAGCTTAAGGCTGTTTTGCTGGAAGCAAAAGGGTACTATGGTTTGTCCGATGTGAGGAGGGGCAAATCCATGTAATCCGGAAAACTGCTGTTGACGCGGCATACCCGAACAACGCATACTTTTTCCCCGAGTCACGGATGGCTCAATTGCTCTTGCGGTCGCGACACCAACTTGCTCCCAAGAGTTCGCCTAGAACCCGCTAGGAGTCCCCGCTAGGAGTCCCCGCTAGGAGTCACTGTGTCCTTCGCGATTGACAACGAAGTCAAAGATCGAGTCCGATTGGCGGTTAACATCGTCGATCTGGTAACTAGCTATATGGAACTGCGACGTCAAGGTCGAGCTTTCGTCGGCGTCTGCCCGTTTCATGATGACCGCAAACCGAGCCTGCAAGTCAATCCAGATAAGCAAAGTTGGAAATGCTGGGTTTGCGACATTGGAGGCGACGTTTTTAGTTTTGTCATGAAGAAAGAGGGCGTTTCTTTTCCAGAAGCTCTCCGAATGCTCGCCGAGCGCGCCGGTATTCCAATCGAAGAACCCAGGTCCCGATCGGGACGCGGCGGTTCGGGTGACGACAAAAAATTGCTTCTCGAAGCGATGAAATGGTCCGTGAACGAGTACCACCAATGTCTACTCACCGCACCCGAAGGAGCACAAGCCCGGAAGTATTTATCGGATCGCGGCATTTCCGACGCGAGTGTCGGAAAATTTCAATTGGGTTTTGCCCCCGAATCCTGGTCCTGGTTGCTCGATCGCGGCATTGAGAAAAACTGGAAGCCGGAGGTGCTGGAGTCGGTCGGCCTAGTTGCTAAAAGCGAGCGAGGATCTCGCTATGACCGCTTTCGTGGTAGGGCCATTTTTCCAATAAGCGATGCACAGGGAAGACCCATTGCGGTCGGAGGGCGCGTGCTCCCCGGTGCCACCGCGGATTCGGCGAAATATATTAACTGCAACGAGACACGCCTCTACCACAAGAGCCACCAACTGTACGGATTGGATTTGGCTCGCGAAGCTATCAGCAAAACGCGTCAAGCGGTTGTCATGGAGGGTTATACCGACGTGATCATGGCGGTTCAACACGGCATCCACAATGCGGTCGCTTGCTGTGGCACCGCCCTTGGCGAAAGCCATATCAAGTTGCTCAAGCACTCGTGCGATTCGGTCGTTCTACTGCTCGACGGCGATGAAGCGGGCCAGAAACGCACTGCAGAGATTCTGGAACTGTTTGTTACCGCACAAATGGATCTTCGGATTCTGACCTTACCCGATGGACTGGATCCGTGTGACTATCTCATCCAATACAGCGGCGAGCAACTTAAAGAACAGATTGCCGGTTCGCTCGACGCATTAGAGCACAAACTGCGACAAGTCTGCCGTGGCTTCGACCCACTGCTCGACACGCATCGCGCAAACACAGCCATCGAAGATGTGCTTGAAACGATGTCTCGCGTTTCGCATAGTTCCCTGCTTTCCAATGAAGCCATGCGATTGCGACAGGATCAATTGATCGCGAGACTCGGTCGACAATTTGGAATTGAGCAGGCCGAAATTCGCCTTCGACTCGAATCGATACGTCGTCAAAGTACGATTCGCGACCGTCAACGCCAAGAACTGCGTCGCTCCCAAGCAAATCTCGTTTTGGATTCGTCCGCCAATCAACCGCAATCCATCTCGGAAAGTCGAAACCGCTTTGAACAAAAGGTTGCGCCTGAGTCAAACGTCTATAAATATTCGGATTTGACGCCGACCGAATGCGAGCTATTCGAAATCATGGTCATGCATCCGGATTTGGCTCCGGTCGCTATCGAGCGATTCCCCGTTGCCAATTTAGGCACAGGAACTGCCAAAGGATTATTTCAGGCATATTTGGACTTGGAACTTGAGGGACACGCGTTAGACTTCAGTAGTCTAATGTCGGCCATGGAGGAGCCAAGCCTAAAGAGTGTTCTGGTGAGCATCGAAGAACACTCGGCCCGCAAAGCACCTCTGTCCATGATGACAGCAGATGAGCGATTGCATTCTTTGTGCGAACGATTGAGTGGTCAAGACGACAAGACTCAACGCCGTATCCAAATCCAATCGCTCGAGAAAAAACAGTTCGATGAAGCGACGGAGCTTAGCTTTTTGCACGATTTTGTGCAGCAAGCACGTGTGCGTCACGGACTATTTCCTCCGCAAGGAGAGTAAGAAAAACGTCGAGTCCCGCTCGACTACAAAAACCCCATATTCAAGTTGTTGACCCAAGGCGATTGCTCATTGGATGAGTAGTCGGCAACAACAGAGTACCACTGTCAAAAGGAGTTGATCTCGTGGAAATGCAATCTATTGATCTGGAACAATTGGTTTTGATCGGTCGCCAACAAGGCTTCCTGACGTACGAGCAAGTAAACCACTATCTGCCCGACGAAGCCAACACTGCGGAAAAACTCGATCAGCTCTTGGTCGCGCTCGAACGTGCTGGCGTTGGAATCGTGGACGAAGCGGATACAGACCTGCCGTCTCATTTGAAGATATTCAACGGCGAAGAGTCGATGCCGGCCGCGCCCGCGGAAATGCCAAAGCTGACCAACGATCCGATCCGTTTGTATCTCAGTCAGATGTGCGAAATCCCTTTGCTCAACCGCGATCAAGAGATAGCGCTGGCGAAGAAGATCGAAATCACGCGTCGCAAGTTCCGTCGAGCTGTCCTTGGCAATGATTTTGCTTTGCGTCAAACGGTGGAAGTCTTGCGTAAGGTCGCTGCGGGGATTTTGCCTTTCGATCGCACGATCAAGGTCTCGTTGACAGAGCGATTGACCAAAGAGCAAGTCGGTGCACGAATGCCGCATAACTTGAAAACGCTCGACACGCTGATGGACGACAATCGTCGCGATTTTCAGAGCATTGTTCGCAAGAGCACGACCAACAGTCGAAAAGAACAGGCTCGCATGAATTATCAACGCAGACGACTCAAGTCGCTGGTGTTGGTCGAAGAGTTGTCGCTGCGCTCGCGCCGCGTGATTCCATTGATGAAGCAATTGGAGCAATTCTCGCAACGAATGGATTATCTGCAAACCCGAATAGCCTATCTGAAATCCACGACGGGCTCGCCCTCGGAGCTCAATCGCTGCGTTGCAGAACTTCGTCATCTGATCATGACCACGCAGGAAAGTCCTCGCTCGTTGAGAACGCGTGTCGATGACTTCAAGAAAAATTTCAAGGAATACGAAGCCGTCAAGCGACAACTTTCCAGCGGCAATCTGCGTTTGGTCGTCTCCATCGCCAAGAAGTATCGCAATCGAGGCCTAAGCTTCTTGGACCTCATCCAAGAAGGCAACACGGGTCTCATGCGAGCGGTCGACAAGTACGAGTATCGCCGAGGTTTCAAGTTTTCGACCTATGCTACTTGGTGGATTCGCCAAGCGATCACACGAGCCATCGCAGACCAGGCGAGAACGATCCGCATCCCCGTTCACATGATCGACGTGCTCAGTCGGTTACGCAACATTCAAAAGGTACTGACGCAGGAGCTCAAGCGAGAACCGAGCATGTACGAAATCGCGGAAGTGGCTGAGCTGACGATCGAAGAAGTACAACGCGTTCTCGACATCGGCCGCAGCCCTATCAGCTTGGACCGTCCCGTTGGCGAAGGCGAAGACAATGCGTTTGGCGAATTCATCGAGGATCCATCCAGCGACAACCCAGTTCGCAACGCGAGCAACGGCGTTCTCCGCGACCGAATCGATTCCTTGCTGAAAACATTGACGTATCGCGAACGAGAAATTATCCGGCTTCGCTATGGTCTGACGGATGGCTACTCCTACACATTGGAAGAGGTGGGGCGAATCTTCAAGGTAACACGCGAACGCGTTCGCCAAATCGAAGCCAAGGCAGTTGCGAAACTTCAGAACCCAGTCCGAGCAAAAATGCTTGAAGGGTTTCTGAAGCAAGTGGCCTAACGCAATCCGAACGGCGTGGAATGAAGCTCACCACCTAGCTTGCCTAGGTGGTAGCTAGGCACAAGGTCGGTAACATGGGACAGCCTTAAGGTCAAATGGAAGCGAGCCGCAGGCCTACTCTTTGAGCAAATTTTCGACGAGTGTCTCGATTGTTTTGTCGACAGTCGCACCCTCCCAATTGAGTTCCCCCTGCCACCAAAATCGAATGTAACCCTGGGGACCGAGATGACTTTTGCTGGCGTCGGTTCGAAAGGGATGTCGGCCGCAACAAAACGCGTGGGGAAAAGAATTGGCGTAATGCACAAGATTACGGAAATGAGTCTTGGCATGGTGTTGTGATAAAGCATCGAACGACCTGCAAAATGGAAACGTGATTTCCTAGCGTGGAAGTTTTCCGGCGGAGATTTTCGGTTTGTATTCATGGTCTCGTTTCCGTACAACCTTCGAGGAAAAAATGGTGTCGGGCCGTTTCGACGTGTCTTTGCGTTCCTCTTCGTTTGCAAGGTTGAGAACTTGAAAGAGGTTGATCGTCGGTTGACCTTCGACGATTCGTCCAAAGACCGTGTACTTACCGTCTAGAAAAGGCAACGGTACGAAGGAAAAAAAGATCTGTGCACCGCCCGAATCCACATTGAGTTGTCGCGAATCCGGGTCGGAACCCAGGGCGACGGAAACGCTACCCCGAAAATGATCCCGATGCTCTGGAAGATGGGCCTCTCCTGGGAAACTGTATCCAGCGTTGCCTGTTCCATCCCCTTTTTCGCAACCCGTTTGGGCACAAATATGTTGCTCGACTCGAAAGAATGCTTTGTAGTTGTAATATCCCTTTTCCACCAAGAAGATAAAACTTGCCACCGCTTCGGGAGCCGAATCTTCGTAAAGTTCGATGGTAATCCTCCCTTTGGAGGTGGTCAATTCGACGATCGGGTTGTCATTCTTTTCGGATTCCTTTTGTCGAATTTCTTGCTCACGCTTCCATTTTTCTTTCAAAGAGCCCAGTTGTTCGAAATAGGCGAGTTGAATTCCGTCTAGTTTATTGACTTGTTTTAATGGTGCCCAACATTCCTCTGCGAAATCGAAATCCATATTGGCCAATCCGACTAGTCCTGCGGATAACGAAAGCACGTCGCTTTCGTACCGTTTCGCACGAATCAATGCCTTGGCGGGTGCAAGCCAGGGGTCAAACCGATCTAACTGAACATCCGCCAGCAGCATTTCCACCAACGATTCGCCGATCTGGTGGTACTTGTCTGGATCGCTTGCGTAAACTTCGCCCGCTTTGGCAAGCCAAACCTTTAAGGCCGCGTTCCCTTGCGCGATCGCTCGCATCCAATCATTTAAAATCTCATCCCGTTTGGCAAGTGAGCGATCCGTTGCGAGTTGTTGACGATATTGAACTTGATCTAGGTCGCTCGCAGCATCCCTAAAGCGAGCGTAGGCGGATTCGTATTCTTTTCCCAATGGGGAATCGTCATTGGGAGGCAATAAGCCAAAGGATTGCCGACGCTTGTCAGCGGCCTCCATTTTACGTTCCTCCTGTTTCAGTTTGGCGGCCGCACGTTGTTCGGGAGTCAAAGTGGCTTTTGGCTTTGCGGAAGGCTCTTGAGCAAGACTCACCGAAGCGAACGAGCAGACGTTGACGGCCAGGGCGAAGCCCACCACTGCGGCGAATCGAGCGGTGAGCAAATCAATCAACCTTGTTGGAAATGCGGTTGGACCGCATGGCTGATTCAAGGAACGAAGGACTGGATGGAATGTGGCGGTTGGCATACTCTGTATGATCCGGATGGGAAAAAAATACAATTTGGCGACGCTAAAACTCTAAAGGACAGTGCTTAACTTGGAAACGACCACACTTAGGATCATTTCCGGGAACCTGCGAACCCGCAAAATTAAATTTGCAGTCGACCCGAGAACTCGCCCAATGAAAGATCGTACGCGAGAAGCCGTCATGAGTTTACTCGGGGGTAAGTTTCCGGACGCGATTGCATTCGATTTATTTGCAGGAACTGCAGTTTTGGCTTTCGAAACGGTTTCGCGAGGAGCCGCCAAAGGAATCGTGTTTGAGATTCTCAAGTCTGCCACACGCGAAATTCAAAACAATGCAAAATCGCTTGGAATCTCAGACAAAATTGAGGTCGTGCAAACGGATGTGATCGAATGGTCGAGCGGCTTGCCAGCCAATTGCGAACGATTTAAACTCCGTCCCGAACAAATTTGGGTTCTTTTCTGTAGTCCCCCGTATGCTCTTTGGGAGTCGGACGGCCAAAAATTGAAGTCGATGTTGGAACTCTGGTGGAATGCAGCTCCAGTGGGTTCCTTGTTCGCCGTAGAACTTGAGGAAGCCACGCCTTTGGACCTTTTGCCTGAAGGGATCGACTGGGACATTCGCCTCTACCGCCCAGCCCGAATGGCCGTCGCTGAAAAGTAGCGTTCGTTGCACGACGCTCCGCCGTCGTGCATTTGTGCGTTGCACGACGCTCCGCCGTCTGGGTTGTCGTGAATTCGTGCGACGCGGAGCGTCGCACAACGAAGAGCTCGTTCCCAAGCGATTCTTGGGAACGAGAATGACGACGTTGTCGCGGCCGTTGCAGATGGTCTAGCTGCAGCCGAGGCTATTACCGCAGTTGTAACACAGATAGCAGTTACCGCTTCGGACGGTGATCGACCCGCAATTGTCGCAGCTCGGGGCATCACTTTGGAAGCCCGCAAACTGGCCACCGCGAGATTCGGCTTTCGAACCGGATGGGCTGCTGCCACTGGATGGCATTTCAACGGTATCACCAAGTCCGATAAATCGTGCTTTGGTGTACCCGCTGCTTTGTGTTGCGAGCTCAGCACCATTTCCGTTGACGGGCGTGGATGTCAAACTGCTTTTGACTTTGACCACCGGAGTTGAACCTGCATCCGATTTTGGCGTGGCCATTAAATCCGCTTTTGCCTTGTGCTCTTCACGATATCCTTCGAGGAAGGTCAATCCTAGCCAACGGAAGATGTAGTCGACCAAACTCTTTGCGATCCGAATATCGGGGTTAGTTGTATGCCCCATTGGCTCGAATCGAGTATGGCTAAACTTGTTGACGAGGACCTCCAACGGCACGCCGTACTGCAATGAGATGGAAATGGCCGTACCAAAGCTATCCATCAAACCACCGATCGTGCTCCCTTCTTTGGCCATGGTGATGAAAACTTCGCCGGGGCGACCGTCTGGATAGAGGCCCACGTTGAAGTAACCCTCGTGACCGCTGATGCTGAATTTGTGTGTAACTGAATTGCGGGTGTCTGGCAGACGTTCGCGACGCGGCTTGTACACAATCTTCTCAACGACGGAAGCGGCTGCGGCGTCCTCCGCTTTTTGGCCTTCGCTCTTGGTGGAAAGTGGTTGGCTCTGCTTGGATCCGTCGCGATAAATAGCGATCGCTTTCAGTCCCAATTCCCAGCCCCAGAAGTAAGCTTGGGCGATATCGTCCACGGTGCTATTCGTCGGCATGTTCACTGTTTTGCTGATTGCGCCAGACAAGAAAGGTTGTGCTGCAGCCATCATTTCCACGTGCGCTTGCCACCGAATACTTCGCGTGCCATTGGCTGGCGTAAAAGCGCAGTCGAATACCGGTAAGTGCTCATTCTTGACGTGAGGCGCTCCCTCGATCGTGTCTTTTTCTGCAATGAACTTCTCGATCTCGACGATTTGTCCGGGACTGTAGCCAAGATTCCTTAAACCCAGCGAAACCGAGCGATTCAAAATCTTGAGCATGCCACCACCGGCCAACTGCTTGTACTTGACCAAGGCGATATCTGGTTCCACCCCAGTCGTATCGCAATCCATCATGAAACTGATGGTTCCAGTGGGGGCAAGTACGGTCGCTTGTGCATTTCGGAAACCGTTGCGGGTTCCAAGTTCCAGGACTTTGTCCCAGACGTTGCGAGCGGCATCCTTGAGATACGATGGTCCGCTTGGATCGATTTGTTCCACTGCATTGCGGTGCATTTGCATGACACGAAGCATGGGTTCGGCATTGTCCGGATACTCTGCAAAGGGACCGACAACTCCAGCGATTTCGGCGCTTGCGAGGTTGGCAGCACCATGAAGCAACGCGGTGATCGCACCGCACATCGAATGCCCGGCTGGCGAATCGTAAGGTGCACCGCTCGTCATGATCAGCGAGCCGATGTTGGAGTAACCCAATCCAAGAGGTCGGAACAAATGGCTGTTGTGGGCGATTCGATCCGTTGGATAACTCGCATGGTCGATCAGGATTTCTTGCGCGATAAAGAACAGCCGGCAGGTCGCCGAAAAGCCTTCCGCATCAAACGATCCATCGTCGCGACGATACTTCATCAAATTGATCGAGGACAAATTGCATGCGGTGTTGTCGAGGAACATGTATTCCGAGCAAGGGTTGCTGGCGTTGATGCGACCGCTGTTGGGACAAGTATGCCATTTGTTGATGGTCGTATCGTATTGAACACCTGGATCACCGCAGTGCCAAGCGCATTGCGACATTCGCGTCAGAATGTCTTTGGCTTGGTAGGTTGGCGATTCGATATCGCACTTGTCGCTCACCCAGCGAGTCTTCCAAACTTTGTTTTCTGCAACGGCTTGCATGAATTCATCGGTGACTCGCACCGACAAGTTTGCGTTTTGGAACATCACCGACGAATAGGCTTCGCCGTTGAAGTTGGATTCGTAGCCTTCGCGAATGAGCGCATGGGCTTTCTGTTCTTCCTTCCACTTGCATTCGACGAATTCCATGATGTCCGGATGCCAAACCTTGAGCGATTGCATCTTGGCAGCCCGCCGGGTCTTGCCACCGGACTTTACCACTGCCGCGATTTGATCGTAAACTCGCATAAACGAGAGAGGTCCACTTGGCTTACCTCCGCCGGAAAGTTTTTCACGGCTGCTGCGGATCGTAGAAAGATCGGTCCCGGTGCCCGAACCGAACTTAAACAACATGGCTTCGCTCGTTGCGAGGCGCATGATGTCCTCCATGTTGTCATCGACACTCTGGATAAAACATGCGGAACCTTGTGGATACTCGTAGGGGTTCTCGGGTTGCTCGACTTGGCCCGATTCTACGTTGTAGTGCCAATTGCACTTCGTCCCAGTCACGTTGTATTGCTGATACAGTCCTACATTAAACCAAACGGGCGAATTGAAAGCGCCGTGTTGGTGCAGGCACAACCAGCTCAAATCACGATAGAATCTTTCGCCATCTTCGGCGGTATCAAAGTAACCGTCTGCGATACCCCAATCTGCAATCGTGCGAGTAACACGATGGATCAATTGTCGAACCGAACGCTCGCGCTCGTCGACATTGGATGGATCGCCGTAGAAGTACTTGCTAACAACCACGTTGGTCGCCAACTGACTCCAATCGGAAGGGATTTCACAATTGGTTTGCTCGAAGAGGACTTTGCCGCTCTCGTCTTTAATGGCAGCGCTGCGAGTTTCCCATTGAACAGTATCGAAAGGGCTTGCCACATCGGCGGGGCAGAACCGGCTCTCAATTTTCAGTCCGCTGCGATTGCCGCGTGCTTCATGCGTTGTGCGAGACTTGTTGCGACGCTCGCGTCCCATTTCTACTGTTGCCATACGCTCGTAAGACTCCTCGAATAAATTCCGATAGGGTGGTGATGAGTTTGAAAGCAGCGATGGGGTCCCGCGACCAATTGAGCTGCCTTGCTACGTTGAAAAGAAAAAATCCATTGCGACCGGGTTTCGTACCCAAATTTGAAGACTCCGACGCATTGCCGTGGCATCGCTCACCCCGGTCGGAAGGCAAGTTCGTCCACGTAGCATGGAGCCTACAAACCACTATAGGTAGTATACCTCGGGTTTGCTTGCACAACATGTTGCGTCATTCACGAACAGTGTATCGATTCTAAATCCTCTGTCAAATTTTCCGTTTCGGTGCGCGCAAATGCTTGTCAGTTCGTGCTTTGGAACCAACGGCAGAAAAGACCACCTTGGCATTTTTCAATGTCAAGCTGTCGCTAACTTACGATTGCGGCTAGGGTTAAGAAAATGTTAACGAGGCCCGTGACACGGTTGGTCACGCCAAAAAAAACTCAAAAACTTTTCGAGCAAGAAAAACCATGGACGAATTCGTGCAAGCGTCCATCGAAGGTGCGAAAAAGGGCTGCGTTCCCGTTTGAAGCTGCGTTCCCGTTTGACATGGAACGCAGAGGTGCGGTGTTGGAGAGACGAGGAGTCGCCATCGATTGAGGTCGCAATCGATTGAGGTAGAGACTGTCTTGTAGCGTTGTCATCCACCTGCGGATCGAGCATGGCCGCGCAGCACGTCGCATGCTTGCTCGATTTGGTGAAGCGAAACATCATGATGCGTTACAAGCCGAACGCTTTGCGGCCCAAAAGGCAAGGCAAGTATTCCGTCTTGCTTAAGCGATTCGGTCAATTGAATGGCTGTCCCCAATTTTTTGTCGACATGAAAAATCACGATGTTCGTGTCGGGAACTTTATCGGCCAATTGAAACGATTTGCATTCGTCGACGGCGGCTGCGAGCAGACGTGCATGTTTGTGATCTTCGGTTAGGCGAACCATTTGATGCTCAAGCGCGAATAGCGCACCTGCTGCGATAAAACCGACTTGCCGCATGCCGCCCCCAAATAACTTACGAGCTCGACGGGCTTTGCTGATGAATTCTCGCGAGCCAACCAAACAAGAACCGATAGGCGCCCCCAGTCCCTTGCTGAAACAAACGCTTATCGAATCGAACGGTTCGGAGTAGGCTTCCAACGAAACTCCGGTGGCCACACTTGCGTTGAACAACCTAGCACCGTCCATGTGCGTTCGAAGGCCAGCCGAATGAGCCCATTCGCAGAGCGACTGGATTCGCGACAGCGAATAGACTTTACCCGCCCCTCGATTATGGGTGTTTTCAATGCAAAGAAGGCGTGTGTGAACCAGGTGTTCATTGTCTGGCCGCACGGTACCTTCCAATTGTTCAACATCCAACAATCCGTGTTGCCCTGTAATGGTCTTTGCGACAAGTCCACTCAGTTGGGCGAACCCACCCTGTTCGTAGTTGTAGATATGGCAACCCGATTCGCAAAGGAATTCATCGCCAGGGCTGCAATGGACCCGCAACGCAATTTGGTTGGTCATGGTTCCGCTAGGCATGAAAATGGCCGCTTCTTTACCAAGCAAACCGGCAATGCGTTCTTGAAGGGCTACGACCGTTGGGTCGATGTCGATGACGTCATCTCCGACTGGTGCAGCCAGCATTGCTGCCCTCATGCCTTCCGACGGTTTCGTTACGGTATCGCTGCGTAAATCGATCAATTGCATTTTCGTTTCAAACATTTCGTTAGGGGGCGCCCGAAACCTGGGGGCTTGTTGATGTCATTGTTTCCTAGTCAGCCGCAGGCGTACTTGGTACCATTGCGTTCTTGGTATCATTACTATTCGCCTACGGCCAACGGTTAGACCAAATACGGCTCCGAAAACACGAAATCAACAGCCCGCTCGACATGCGGGATATTTTAGGAATCGGCAAAAGCTTACTATATCGATTTCCTTTCAACAGCACCTATCGTTCAAAGCACAGGGAAACTGCATGAGTAATTCATCGATTCAATCGCTAATTGACAGCGGCACGAACCTCTACTTGGACTCGGTTGACCCCACACTTGTCGCCCAAAACCTGGCGTGGGGAGCCGTGGGGGCGACCAGCAACCCGATCATTGTGTCAAGTTTGATTCGCAGTGGGCGATTCGACTCGTCCATCGCAAACTACATTGCTCTTGGGCAAGATGACTTAACGATTGCCTGGAATCTCACAGACGAACTCGTACGCGAAGCTCAAAAATCTTTCTATCCCATTTGGCAACGCACCCAAGGAAACGCTGGCTGGGTTAGTTTCGAATTGGATCCGTTGCTGGAAGACCCCGAGGTGGATATGCCGCACACGCAACGGGTTGAAAAATACATATCGCTGGGCAAGCAATGGGCGGCTGGACAGGATAATCGAATGATCAAGGTACCGGCGACGCCAGCTGGACTGGATGCCTTAGAAGAACTGGCAGCGGCGGGCGTGACACTCAACGTCACCCTCATTTTTACCATGCGACAATATAACCTTGCGAGGGATGCTGTTTGGCGAGGTGCGAAACGTCGCAAGTCGTTGAGCCAATTCAAAAGTGTCTACAGCATCTTCGTTTCACGCATCGATCAATACACGGCCGACAACTGCAAGCAGCTTTCACCTGCGTCGCAAGGTCTTTATGGCATTCTCAATGCCAAGCGAATTTGGAGCGCAAATCAAGAATTCTGGAAAGCAAATCCAACGCCCCTCAAGCAAGAAATCATTTTCGCGAGCACGGGAACCAAGAGTGCCGCCGATTCACCTTGGAAATATGTGGCCGCATTGGCAGGTTCGGATATCCAAACCAACCCACCTGACACCAACGCCTTGGTTTCGACAAGCGGTCAAATGTTTACCCGGCAAGTGGATGCGATGCCCAGCGAGTCTCTTTCCAAGGAACTGGATGCAGCAGTCGATGTGCCGCATTTAGAAAAGACACTTATGGAGCAGGGGGTCGCTAAATTCGTCGCACCCCAAAAGCAATTGATTCAAACCATTCAAGAAAAACGCAGTCTACTAACGCGTTAAGGCGAGCGGCGGCTTGCGTTATCCCAACCCGACGCGTTAGCGCGTTAGCGAGGGATAATTTCGCTGGTCCCTCACTCACGTTTCGGGTTATGACTGGTAGTTTTTGAACTGCCGCTCGCCTAAGGCGAGTCGATCACTCATTCTTGAGCTGTTCGGCCAGCAATGCAAATTTCGCTTCGTCCTCTTCGGAAACCTTGGGATATTCTAGACCTAACGATTCTAGGTGAGCTGCGATGATGTCTGCAATGGCCGCTCGAGCGTACCATTTGTCGTCTGCGGGAATAACGTACCAAGGGGCCGATTTTGTGCTTGTTGCTGGCAACGCATCCTCAATGGCTTGTTCATACTTATCCCAGAGCTTCCGTTCCTCCAGATCATTCTCATTGAATTTCCATCTCTTGGATGGCTGAGTCAAGCGTTCCAACATCCTGGCTTTCTGTTCGTCTTTAGAAACATGCAGGAAGAATTTCAGCACACTCGTTCCGCTGTTCAAAAGCACTTGTTCAAAGACTCGGATTTCTTCGTAACGGCGAAGCCACAGGTCGCTGAGCTTTTTGTAAGGTGGTAGGTTTTGCGGGCTGAGAAACTCCGGATGAACGCGAACGACTATGACTTCTTCGTAGTACGAGCGATTGAAAATGGAGATCATTCCGCGTGCCGGCAAGAAACGCATCGGACGCCATAAAAAATGATGTTGCAACTCTTCCGAGTTGGGTGCACGAAAGCCATAGATGCGACAGCCCTGCGGGTTGACTCCACTGATCACATGCCGAACCGTCCCGTCTTTCCCGGACGCATCCATCCCCTGCAAGACAATCAACAGGGATTGTTGTCCTGCGGCGAATAATCGGTTCTGCGATTCTTGAAGGGCGGCATTGTCCACGGTCAATGCGTCAACGCCTTGCTTCTTGGCAAGCTCATCACCCGCGCTGGTCGAGATATTGCGGAGTTTGATGGACTCGCCCTCTTTGATCCGGAATTTTCTTTCGTCAAAACGATGGTTGCTCATCGATTCAAAATCCAATCGAGCCCTAGATCGAGATTGGTTGCCGAATGCGTAAGGGCTCCTACGCTGATTCGTTCGACTCCCGTTTTTGCAATGTTTTCAATCGTCTCCAAGGTAACGCCCCCGGAGGCTTCCAATTCGACGCAAGGCGCTATTCGATCGCGAATCGCGACGCATTCCCGCAATAGTTCGCAATTCATGTTGTCGAGCAGCACGATATCTGGCAGTGCCCGCAGTGCAGATTCCAGTTGGCTGACGCTATCGATTTCGATTTCGATCATTGGCGGGTTTTCAAAGCGATAGGCTCCGCTGGCGACAAAGGCCTTAGCGGTTTGGACCGCAGTTTCTGGATCAAGCAATTTCCCATCTTTGGCTGCCCGGCATGCCAAGTGGTTATCCTTGATCAAGATCCCATCGAACAAGCCCAGCCTGTGGTTGCGACCACCACCACATCGAACGGCATACTTCTCAAGCCTTCGCCATCCGGGCGTGGTCTTGCGAGTGTCATAAACGCGGGACTTCGTCCCTTGGGTCTTGGCCACATACTTGCTCGTCAATGTCGCGATACCGCACAGCCTGCCCAAAAAATTCAGAATGGTCCGTTCGCAAGTGAGAAGATCCCGGGTTTCGCCAGAGAGCGTTGCGAGCGGTCGTTTGGGTTGAAACCATTCCCCATCACCAAGATGTTGTGTCCAAGTGATGCGAGCATCTAACTCTTGCAGTATCGCCTCGATCAAATCGATACCGGCGGCTACCCCGTATGCGCGTGGCAATATGTCGGCGGAACCTTGAATTCCTTGAGGCACGAGGGCCATCGTCGTCAAATCGGCTGTCCGGTCTAAGTCTTCGCGAATCGCCAAGCGGACCAATTGGGAAAGGTCGTCGAGCAAGGCCGCGTCGATGGTTTGAGAACGATAATCGTTGAGCATGCGGGTGTTTTGAAACAGACTGGAAATAAAGGTGCGATACTGGTCAGGATTCGGCCAATCGTATAGTGTAACTGGATTGCGCGATTCGCAAGTCGAAAGCCAACCCGTTTTCTACCGCGATTCCCAAGGCGTTGGCACAAAAATTGCCCGACGCAAGACCCTTTCCCCGCAGTCCTTCATCGACCCTATTTCACACCAAAACTCGGAGATTCTAGTATGAAATTGAAAACTTTCTTGTCTCTTGCTGTTCTTTGCCTTACTCTCTCAACCGCGTTCGCTCAAGAAAAGTCGGATAAAAAAGAGGGAGCCGCCAAACCAGAAATGCTGGAAATGGCTGGCGGAAAAATAGTCGCAGCCAAGCCGGAAGCTTGGAAGACGATGCCCAAAAAATCGGACATGATCCAGTACGAATTCCGCGCCCCAGCGGAAGGCGAAAAATCCGCACGCGTCACGATCATGTCGGCCGGTGGTAGCACCGAAAGCAATATCGAACGTTGGATCGGTCAGTTCGACGGCGGCAAAAAAGAGGATGCCAAAATTGAAAAGAAAGAGATCGATCAGACCAAGATTAGCATCGTCGAGTTGTCTGGAACATTTAAGGAATCGATGGGTGGACCGGCCGCTCCGATGAAGAAGATGGAAAACTACAAAATGCTCGGCGCGATCCTTGAACTCAAAGATGGGTCGAAAGTCTTTATCAAAGCCACTGGCCCGGCCGATATTGTGACAGGCATGCGGGAAGGCTTTGTCAAAATGCTGGACGGAATCAAGAACAAGTAAGCCGGCATAGGGATGGGTGGCCGGCTAGCTTTCCTTCTCGAATTGCTTGCCATTTCATCGGGAGGGAGAGGCCAACCCTGTAAACATGTTTTCCTCGACTTTGCCCAATTCATTCCTTGCTTGGGAGGGTGAGGCTCCTGCCGAACCTTTGCGTATTAAGCTCGGCAGGAGCCTCGCCCTCCCGATGGTTTCCAATGCATTCGCCGTTGCAAAGATGTTTAGAGCAGGAGCCTCGCTCTCCCTTTGATTTCAGGTGAACTACCGCTTTTCGACAGGCTGATAGTCCGCGGTAGGTGCGCCTTGAATAAACTTCGGGGCCGTGATCTGCCGATGCGATTGGTGGGTCACTTCGAGATCCTCGGTACTATCTTTGATCTTGGAAAGAGACTTTACTCCTTCCTTGCGCATCATTTGTAGTCCATCCACTACCGCTTTAGGGACGGGCCAATGCTCTTCCAGTTTTCGTCCCCAGTCATGTAGCCTCTGTAGCAACTGCTGGTCGATTCGACGAACTCGCGTTGCTGCACGCGCTAACACAAGTTGCTCGTCCTTGCGAAGTTGCCACAACTGTAGGATCTCCTCGAAGTCGATCGATTCGTACGATTGATGCAAGAAGATAAAATCCCCTTTCGCCAAAGCAAGAACCGATTCGGCGGACTGAGCCGGACCGACCGCTTTGTTATTTCGTACTACATTCACTTGCGGGTATCGTCGTCTCAAATTGTCTAGAATTTCCGGCGTCGCGTCCTCCGACTGATCGTCGACTACGATCAATTGAGCATCTTGAGTCAATTCGCAGAGCAATTCCAGAAGCCCCACGACACGCGACTCGACGTCGGCTTGCCTATCGCGAACGGGAAAAATAATACTGAGAGATTCTCGCATTCGTTAGCTCACCGAAGGATTGAAACGAGGAAGTTGTTTGCGAATAGGATTTCGATTCGCCCAGCCATGCGGGTATCGGTTTTGCAAACGGAATTCTTGCGTGGCCGCAGAAGATGTCGGTATGTCGTGACCGTAGGGATTGTTAGGGAGCACCGCTGAAGGCTGAGCACGAACACTAAAATGTGGGCCAAGCTTCCAGCTTGCGTTTTTAACCTCGCAAGCTGGAAGCTTACGCCACTTTTTTTGTGGAACGATGCCAACGAAAAAACCAGGTAGAATAGGGTTTCGAAACAACTTGTCCTAAACAATCAGGTCACGACATGCTCTCTCCATTTCGCACTGCTGCTCCATTCGTTTTCCTTTTCCTTTCTTGGGCGCCTGCTCGCTTGATCGCCAACGAACCGATTCGAATTGTCTTGGTGGCGGGCGAAACAGCGAAACAAGACAAGCTCGGGCACCATGACTACGTTGGGGGTTGCAAGTGCTTGGCAGAACTGCTCCATCAAACCCAAAATGTGGAAACCGTAATCGTGGAAGAGGGGTGGCCCAAAGACGAAAGTATTTTCGCTAAAGCAAGTTCCGTCGTCTTCTACACCGACGGTGGCGGTAAACAAGCGTTCCTAGAAAATCCGGAACGTATCGCGCGTGTTCAAAAGCTGGTTCAGGGCGGGACGGGAATCGTATTGATCCATCAAGCTTTGGACTTTCCGGAAAAGTTTGCCGAACAAGCCAAGAGTTGGTCCGGAGGCATCTACCTCCAAGGTCCGTCGGGGCGTGGACATTGGGATAGCAAGCACGTCGATTTTCCAAATCATCCCATCGCCAATGGCGTGGTCCCTTGGGAGATCAACGATGGTTGGCTGAATGGTTTGCAGTTCGTCAAGGACATGAAAGGGATCACACCGTTGGTTTGGTCGGGAAAGACCTATGCTGGCAGCCGGGCTGGCTTGGATGCGGACATTGTTGCATTTGCCTACGACCGTCCGGATGGAGGCCGCTCATTCTCATTCTCAGGCTTGGATGCGCATTCCGCTTGGTCGCTCTCAGGCATGAGACAGTTGGTTGTCAATGGCGTCTTGTGGTCAGCCCGAGCAAGCATCCCCGAATCGGGAGCACCTTGCTCGATCGAGGAAAGTCGGCTTTCTGCAATGCAAACACCGCGCCAAGCCCCACCCGCAAAACCTGCAACGAAAAAAGCCAAGTAGGCCGGCTGATTACGACAGTATCAGCCGCAGGGCGCTAGTAGCCCAATGGCACTCACTTTGTAGCGGAACAGCACAAGCTGTCCGGTGACCGTAGGCAAATCACTTGGATATTCACCGGGCAGCTCGCGCCGCTCCGCTACGAAAACATTGGTTTGAACGGAAAGTGAGCGCCATCGGGCACAAGCCCCCGGTTTTCAATCAACAGACCAAGATTCCCCGGAAAGGGATTATCCCGATTCGCTTTCGCATTTGTGGCTCCTGCGTTTTTTTTTGCTATACTTTGGTGTCCCGTAATTTTTGGACAGGGAAATTCGTAGAATCTTCCTCTCGCCTCAAGCAACTCGCTGTTTCGTTCACTTATGTCATTGAGTACTTATCGTATGTCGAAGTCGTGTCATTCGTGGAGCGACCGTATTTTGGTTTATCCAAGTCTGTTTTTTTTCGTGCTGGTGACGTCCGGGCAGACGGTCCAGGCAGACTCACCCGGTGTGGCAGACTCACCCGGTGTGGCAGAGGCGGAAGTCGATTTCAGTCGCCAGATCCGGCCAATTCTCGCGAAACAGTGCTTTGCATGTCACGGTCCGGAGACGCAAGAATCGGGCGTCGCGTTGCATGAGCATGCACGAGCCATTGCGGACAGCAATGACGGCCATAAACCAATCGTCCCTGGCAATTGGAGTGCTAGCGAGATTAGCCGACGCGTAACATCTCAAGACCCGGCCGTGCGAATGCCTCCAGAGGGTAATGGGTTATCCGACAAGCAAATTGAATTGCTTAGAAAATGGATTGAGTCGGGCGCGGAGTACCGTGAGCATTGGGCCTTTTTGCCATTGAGCAATCCCAAACCTCCGCTGCGGAAGGCTGCAACTCTGTCCAGCAATCCAGTCGATGCATTTATCCAGGATCGATGGAACAAACTTGACTTGAAGGGAGCGCCTCCGGCCCAACCGCGGAGCCTGATTCGACGATTGTTCTTTGACACAATCGGAGTTCCCCCCGATTTGGAAACCGTCGAGCGATTCGCCGCGAATCCAACCGAAATCGCTTACGCAGAACTGGTCGACCAACTGTTGGCCGATCCTCGCTTTGGCGAACGGATGGCCCGCGATTGGCTCGACGTTGTGCGCTATGCGGAAACAAACAGTTACGAGCGAGATGGCCCGAAGCCCAATGCTTGGAAGTACCGCGACTACGTCATTCAATCGCTAAACAGCGATAAACCCTACGATCGTTTTTTGTTGGAACAATTGGCGGGCGATGAGATCGAGTCACCCACCGCGGAGACTCTCACGGCCACAGGTTTTTACCGGCTTGGGATTTGGGATGACGAACCCGCAGATCCCGAGAAAGCCAAATACGACGGCTTCGACGACCTCGTGACAACGATCGGCCAAGGAGTCCTTGGGTTGACGCTAAACTGCGCTCGTTGCCACGATCACAAGATCGATCCGATTCCACAAAAAGACTACTATCAAATGGTGGCTTTTTTGCGAGACGTGAATCCCTATGGAACGCGAGGCGATGAGAAATCGAACAACCAGGTGGAGGTTTCCGACGAAGCACTCTCGCGAACGAGTACGGAACTCAAGGCCCGCATGAAGCAGATGCGTGAATCGCAAAAGAGCATCGAGGATGCGGGCATCGCCAAGATGAAGGCCGAGGACAAGCTTGCAGCCAAGAGTCCAGACCGCGACAAAGTCGTTCGCGAAAGGCTCAAGGCCTATCTAACCCAAGCACAGTGGGACGAATGCGAATCCTTGAAGGCCCAGATCGAAGTCACTCGAAAGGAAATCGAGGCGTTGCCGCTCGACTTTAGGCTGGGACTAGCAAAATGCAATCCGAATCCAGAGCAGACCTTTGTTCTCATGCGAGGTAATCCAGGGGCCCATGGCGAACCGGTGGATCCGGCATTTCCTGCGTTGTTTCATGACGAGAAACCTGCAACTCCAGAAAAGCGTTCGAGTTCGACGGGTAGGCGCACGCAGCTCGCTCAGTGGATGACGTCACCCACGAACCGCTTGAGCGGTCGAGTGATTGCGAACCGCATTTGGCAGCACCATTTTGGGCGCGGTATCGTTCGTTCGGCGAACAACTTTGGTCAGCTTGGCGATCCGCCAACCCACCCGGAGCTTCTCGACTTTTTAGCGCAACAACTTGTCCGTTTCGATTGGCACCTGAAACCGCTTCACCGAATGTTGCTCCTTTCCGAAACTTATCGGCAGAGCTCGACAGGAAATGCGGAAAGTCAACTGCGAGACCCAAGCAATGATTACTTTGCCCGATTCAATGTGCGTCGACTCAGCGCCGAGGAACTCCGAGATTCTGTCCTAACCGTCAATCAGCGAATCAATTGGCAGCAGTCGGGCCCAAGCATTTTTCCAGATGTTTCGGACGATGTGAAAGCTGGCCAGAGCGTACCAGGCAAAGGCTGGGGCAAGTCTTCCGATGCAGACAAATCTCGGCGGAGTGTTTACATTCACATCAAACGTTCCTTGATCCCGCCCGAGTTATCGGTATTCGATTTCCCCGAAACGGACACGAGTTGCGAAGCCCGCTTTTTGACGACCCAAGCCGCCCAAGCATTGAACATGCTCAACGGTGCCTTCATGCAACAACAGTCGAGTCTTTTGGCCAAGCAGGCCATGCAAGGTAGCGACGGATTGCCTGACCCGCTGCGTCTGTCTAAACATTTGCAAAATGCGATCGAGTCCGCCTATTCGCGTCCAGCGGAATCTTCGGACATTGAACGGGCTTTGCAACGGATTGCTCGTCTTCAGACAAAATTTGGCTTGAATGAGCAGCAAGCCTTTCGGGAGTACTGCCTCGTGCTGCTCAACAGCAATGAATTTCTTTACTTGGATTAATTATGGCAAAGCAAAATTTTTGTGGACGCACTCGCCGAGAGTTCATGTGGGAAGCCGGTTGCGGGTTTGGCAGCGTGGCCCTCACTTCGTTTTTGAGCGCGGATGGTTTCTTTAACAACAAAGCGGTCGCACACGAAGATTCGCCGAAGGTGCCGTCACACAAACCACACCACGAGGCCAAAGCCAAGTCGGTGATCTTTCTGTTCATGTACGGCGGCCCAAGCCAAATCGATACCTTCGATTACAAGCCGAACATGATTGGCATGGACAACAAAACCATCGCCGTTAAGACGTTTGGACGGGGTGGCCATCGCAATGAAGGCCGCATTGTTGAGCCGCGTTGGAAATTCAAACAATACGGTCAAGCAGGGAAATGGGTCAGTGACTTGTTTCCCAATTTGGGCGAGTGTGTGGATGACATCGCCTTTTTGCATTCGATGACTGCGGATTCTCCTATTCACGGTTCGGCCATGTTGATGATGAACTCGGGCAAGATCCTAAGCGGTTCACCGTCGATGGGTTCTTGGGTCAACTATGGCCTCGGTTCGCTCAACGAGAACTTGCCTGGATACGTTGTGATGCTCGACCCGGCGGGAGGTCCGATCAGCGGTGCCAAGAATTGGTCCAGCGGATTTATGCCTGCCAATTACCAGGGGACCATATTGCGTGCCAAGGGTGCACCTTTGCTCGATCTGCAACCGCCACCAGGCGTTTCTCGCGAATTGCAACGCGATTTGATCGATGCAATCGAGGAGAACAACAAAGCGCATCAAGCATCGCGGGCCGCCAATTCGGAACTCGGCGCTCGCATCGCAAGTTATGAACTTGCCTATCAAATGCAGAAATCCGCTCCAGAAGTGGTCGACATGACTCAAGAAGACCAAGCAACGCTCGATATGTATGGCATTGGCCAACCTCGGACCGATGACTTTGGTCGGCGTTGTTTGCTAGCGCGAAGAATGGTGGAACGTGGCGTGAGGTTCATCCAATTGTATTCGGGAGGAGCACACAACGATGACAATTGGGATGCTCACGGTGACCTCGAAAAGAATCATAACAAGCACGCGGGCAATACCGATAAACCGATCGCTGCGCTGCTTAAGGATCTCAAGCAACGCGGATTACTTGAGAGCACGCTCGTGGTCTGGGGAGGTGAATTTGGACGGCAGCCGGTTGCGGAATATCAAGCAAGTACAGGCCGCGATCACAATTCCTATGGCTTTACGATGTGGATGGCGGGCGGCGGAATCAAGGGCGGAGTGAGTGTTGGTACGACGGACGAACTCGGTGCGGCTGCAGTTGAGCGACCTTTGCACGTCAAGAACCTGCACGCAACGGTGCTGAATCAAATGGGGCTGGATCCCAATCGGCTTTCGTATTTCTATAGTGGCCTTGATCAAAAACTTGTAGGGGTCGAACATGTCGAGCCGGTCCATGAAATCATTTAGTGCTGGCTTGAGAGGCTTGCCATTTTCCAAGGTTTTGTCGAAGCCCTCGATCGGATCTCGGGCGCCACATGCAAGCTTCTAAAGCGATCACCCTTTGGTGGCCGTGGGCCATTTGTGGAATCCTGCTCGTAGCCACGCTCCTCAATTACATGGATCGGCAGGCGCTTGCAGTCACCCTTCCCGCGTTGAAAGTCCAATTCAACCTTGCCGAAGGACGGGTTGGAATGGTCGAAGGCTGCTTCGGGTATGCGTTCGCTGTCGGTGCCATTTTCTTCGGTCTCATTGCGGACAAAACAGGTCCGAGATTTTTATACCCGATTGTTCTGGGGGGGTGGTCCCTGGCGGGCATTGCGACCGCCTTGGCCGGACAGAGTTGGCTAACATCGAATTTGGCAAGCCCAGAGGATCCTGTGGGTACAGGCGTGTATCACTGGCTCTTGATCTGTCGGGTTGCGCTCGGCTTTTTCGAAGCCGGGCATTGGCCCTGCGCTTTGCTGACCGTACGGGCCATACTCAACGAAAGGGATCGGACGCTCGGTAATGGAATTCTGCAGAGTGGGGCCTCGATCGGTGCCGTGATTGTCCCTTTTTATGTGGAAGCCGCGGAATGGGCAGGGCAGTCCTGGGAGTTTCCATTCTGGTCCATCGGAATCGTCGGTCTCCTGTGGATTCCAGCTTGGTTCGCACTGGTTACGGGGCGCGACCTCTCGACTCCCAAAGTGGATTCGGGCGATATTCCCGAATTAAATCCAATGAGAGGTTCTGCCTCACAGCGATCGAGCGATTTGATTCAACGTTTGATCGTGCTTGCGATCATGATAGCGACGCTCAACGTAAGTTGGCAATTTCTACGGGCTTGGCTTGCTCTTTTTTTGCAGGATCACCACCATTATTCCAAGGAGGCCACGCGAGGATTGATGGCGGGCTACTTCATCGCCGCAGATGTTGGTTGTATTCTCTCAGGCGTGCTGGTGACACGCCTCGTTTCGACCGGTTGGCCGGTCCACCGGTCCCGCGTCCTTGGGTATTTTATATTCTCACTGCTGACCGCTTGCGGCGCACTGGTCCCTTACGCTGGTAATGGTTGGATGATGATCCTCCTGCTCTTTACCGCAGGAGCTGGTATCCTTGGACTCCACCCCTATTACTACGCTCTTACGCAAGAAATCTCTCACAAGTACATGGGGACTTTTTCAGGCTTCCTCGCGGCTGGCGGTTGGATTGTCTCAGCGACTTCCAGCATCTATATTGGACGACAAATCGAGGCTAGCAAGAGTTACGAGTTAGGGTTGTTAATGGTCGGTCTCGCCCCCATGATCGGTTTCGTGGTGCTTTTTTTTCTTTGGCCACCCAAGCGAAACGGGTAGGTCATGTTGCGGGTACCAAATTCAAGAGGTTTGCAGGATTTCTCAATGCCTCACTAGGCTGGATTGAAATTCGAAGTTACATTCCTTCGACTCAATGAATTGCAAATAAGCTGCGAAAGCGGCACTCCCACGAATTTTTAGAATCATGGCTCGCGAACTTTCTACCATACGAAACATCGGCATCATCGCTCACATCGACGCTGGTAAGACGACGGTTACGGAGCAGATGCTGTATATGAGCGGCACCAAACACCGGGCTGGTGCCGTCGATTCGGGAACGACCGAAACGGACGACGACCCCGAGGAGCAGCAGCGAGGCATCACGATCTTCGCCGCGTGCGTGACCTTTCGTTGGAAGGATTGCACCGTCAATTTGCTCGATACGCCTGGACACGTCGACTTCACCGCCGAGGTGGAAAGGTGCTTGCGAGTCTTGGACGGCGCGGTCGTCGTCTTTAGTGCCCGAGAAGGTGTTGAAGCTCAAAGCGAAACCGTCTGGCGACAAGCCAACAAGTACAGTGTTCCTCGCATCGTTTTCATCAATAAGCTCGATCGAGAAGGGGCCGATTTCTATCGCGTGTTGGAAGAGATCGGACCTCGGCTCAACGCCGAGCCGGTCGCCATTCAAATACCGGTGGGACAAGGACCAAGCCACTCACGAGAGCCTTTTCAAGGCATCATCGACTTAATCGATCTCAAGATGCTACGGTTTAATCCCGAAGATCAAGGCAAAACGGTTTTGGTTGAGGAAATCCCGACCGAGCTTTTGGACGACGCCATGGATTGGCGAAACGTAATGCTCGAAAAGCTCTATCTACACAACAGCGAGATGATGGAGTTGGCGATGGAAGAAAAGCCCATTCCGAACGAGTTGGTTCGCGCAGCCTTGCGGGAAGCATGTGTCAGCCTTAAGTTGCAACCGGTGCTCTGTGGATCTGCACTTCACGGCGCAGGTGTCCAGCCGTTGCTCGATGGTGTTGCATCCTATTTGCCATGCCCACTGGATCGCCCACCCGTGACGGGAGTCGATCCCAAGAAGCGGGAAAAGAGTCTTGAACGAAAACCAGACCCCAAGGAACCATTCTGCGCTTTGGTGTTCAAGATTTTGCCGGCCAAGACGGGGGACATGTTTTGGATTCGCGTCTACTCAGGCAAGTTGGACTCGAATTCGCGAGTGTACAACCCGAACCGCGATAAGAAGGAAAACGTGGCCCAGCTCTGGCAGATCCATGCAACCAAACGGGAACGGCAAGGCCAGATCGAAACGCTGGAATGCGGTGATATCGCCTGCTGCATTGGCCCTCGTGATTCGATTACGGGTGACACGCTTTGCGATACACGAGACATGATCGAATTGCCCTCGATCCAGTTTGCGCAGTCCGTTATTTCCATGGCCATTGAGCCTGAGAATACTGTCGAGCGCAAGAAACTGTCCGAGGTACTGGAGATGCTCAAGCGTCAAGACCCAACGTTCCATGCGTCCGAGAACTCAGAATCGGGGCAAACGCTGATCAGCGGCATGGGAGAGTTACATCTTGAGGTCATTAAGAATCGCTTGGTTCGAGACCATCATCTCAACGTCAAGTTTTACAAGCCACGCGTTAGCTACCGCGAAACCGTGGCCAAGAGCGTGGAAGTGCTTGGGCAATGCAATCGCCAGGTGGGTTCGCAGCAAATGTTTGCAAGGCTTCAAGTACGGTTCGAACCGCTTGAGGATTTGTCAGGAAAGGTTGTTGTGGTCGATCGCACGCCGATTGAGAAAATGCTACCAGACAATCTTCGCCAAGCTGCTTTGGAAGAGCTGAAAAATCGTTCGGAGGGTGGTGGAATGATCGGTTCGTTTCCTTTGACAGGGATTCGAATCAGCATCCTAGGTGCCGAGACTGCCGAAGTGGGTTCGGATGAAGTAGCATTTCGGATTGCAGCCAACGATGCCTTCGACGAAGGGCTTAAATTAGGTGGTCCTTCGCTCCTTGAGCCTGTGATGAAAATGGAGATAACCACACCTGCGGACTATCTGGGTGAAATCGTAGGAGATTTGCAACAGCGTCGCGGCATGATCGAACGCACGGAAGCACGCGGGGCCATCACGAGCGTAACCGCCTTGGCACCGCTCAAGGAATTGTTTGGTTATTCCAGCGCGATTCGATCGCTCAGCCAGGGCCGAGCCGGTTGTTCGATGGAGCCACAGGGTTATCAAACGGCGCCCAAGGAAGATGCGGAAGCATTTGCGCTATAATGTTTATCTCGTTGGACGGAATTGATGGTGCGGGCAAGTCCACACAAATCGACTTGCTCCGAACGCACCTTGAATCGCAAGGCAAAGTGGTTGCGTGTTTTCGAGATCCCGGATCGACAAAGCTCGGTGAAGCGATTCGAGATATCCTGTTGCACCGCGAGGATATACCGCTTACCAATACGTCGGAAATGTTGCTCTACATGGCGGCCCGCGCTCAGCTCGTAGAAGACCAAATTCGACCCGCATTGGAGGCAGGCGCGACTGTGATTTGTGATCGCTTTTTGTTGGCCAATGTGGTTTATCAGGGGGTGGCCGGTGGGTTGGACATCGAAGAGCTATGGGGTGTTGGCAAATGTGCCACTGGCGGCTTGTCCCCCGATATTACGATCGTTCTCGATATCGACCCAGAGATTGCAGTAACACGGTTGCAAAGAGGCCCAGACCGATTGGAAAAGCGAGGCATCGAATATTTCCGAAAAGTACGACAAGGTTTCCTCGAACAAGTCCGCCGAGCGGGCCGTCACTCGCTTGTCGTCAACGCAACGCAACCCATTGAATTGATCCGCAACGAGATCCGCGAGTTTGTCGACGACATGTGTGGCACGCTCTGACGATGCCTAATCTTTACCCACGTTTCAGGCAACGTAAACCGGACGCTAGCGGGCCGTTGCTTTAGTGAAGTCGTGATTGGGTAAGGGCGGTACGACGGACTTCCAAGTCCGTCCATGGGGAATTCGACGGACTAGGAAGTCCGTCGTACCATTAAATCAGCAAGCCTCTAGCGGGCCTCATGGGCGTGGCACCGACTGCTGCCCCTAATCAGGCTTGGCAAATCACCCCTAATCAGGCTTGGCAATACTGCAGGCGAAATCGAGGCGGGCCGCCAGTTTCCCTTCGACGGTAACTTTGCCTGTCATGAAGTAGGCCGAGGACACGACGTCGTTGAGCGACACGTTGATTTCAATGGTTTCGCCTGGACGAACCATGCGCTTGAACTTCGCTCCGTCGATTCGTGTAGCGACTGGTACACTACCATCTTGCGGCGTGTACTGGCTAAGTAAGATTGCGCCGCTTTGCAGGCAACATTCGCAAAGGATGACGCCGGGGACCAGCGGAAAATTAGGGAAGTGTCCTTGCAAAAAAAAGTCGTCTGCGGAGAAGGTTTTTTTGCAAACGATGCGATTGTCGGATTGCTCGACGACTTCGTCGATCAAAAGCATTGGCTTGCGATGCGGAATGAGCGTTTGGATTTTCTCTAGATTTGCGAATGTCATACTATCTTGATGGCTATGGAATGAATGGGAAACCGTAGTGGGAACAATCGTAACCGCAATCGCGAAGATTTGGCTTACCTAAAACTGGGCCATTCGGGAAGAATTGGCACGTAAATTTGTGCCCTTTGCGTTCGCCCGAATTTTGGCTTGCCTGACTCATTTCGGGGCGGGTAGATTTTTTTGCTACAATTGCGACAGCGAGGAAAGCTTCGTCAGCTGCCCGTGGTAAGTGTCCAAAGTCGTCGAGGCTGTCCTTTCATGCGAATTCTATGTGCCGACAACAGCGAGGTCTCTCGGATCGGTATTTCCAAAGTTCTCACTCAGAGCGGTTTTGCGGTTGATAAAGAAGTTGAAAACTATGCCAGCTTAAGGAAAGAGCTGGAACAAACGGAACACGATTTGCTAATTTCGGAACTTCGATTTGCGGATGCAGAATTTCTGGATGTC
This sequence comes from Pirellula staleyi DSM 6068, assembly GCA_945875845.1. Classification (GTDB taxonomy): domain Bacteria; phylum Planctomycetota; class Planctomycetia; order Pirellulales; family Pirellulaceae; genus JBKCUI01. Next base: position 20,505 of record CAMCMB010000052.1, on the reverse strand, counting down.
GTGGACGAAGTTCGAACGGCACGACCGGCAATGAAGATTTTGATCTACACGTTTCATGTCAACCCGACCTATGTCGCACGTGCTGCGGCTCACAAGCTTTACGATTTCGTATTAAAAAGCTCTGAAGTCGATCGTTTGGTTCGATCTGTCGCTTCGGCCCACAACGGGGCTGCACCTCAAGAATCGCTGCTGCTCAAGGCATCCAAGTTTCTCAAGCAATCGCCGAAATCAGGAGTCTCATCCGCCGATTCACTCACCAAACGGGAGCTTCAAATCCTCAGTCATTTGTCGCTGGGGCTGAGCAATCGTGAGATAAGCAGCATATTGGATATCAGTCTCGAAACCGTAAAAGAACACGTTCAGAATATCCTGCGGAAACTCAAATCGAGCGATCGAACCGAAGCCGCAGTCTGGGCCTTGCGAAATGGAATTCCTACATTGACGTTGGACGAGTAGTTTTTATTCTTTGCTCAATCCATTCCTTGCTTGGGAGGGTGAGGCTCCTGCCGAACCATGGCGTATTAAGCTCGGCAGGAGCCTCGCCCTCCCATGGATTTTCAAACGTGCGAGCTTTGGATCGCACCCTCCAAAAGGGTTGTTCTAAAAAGGGCCCGATTTTTGGAGAAAAATCAGGGGGGGAGTTGTCGACTGGTGACTGTTGCGCATCATGACTGCCGCACTGAGATTTCAGATGGAAAGCCAGCCAAAGTCAAGTATTGACTGGGTCGAAGCCCTCGAAAGCAACCGGGGTTGGCTTTCTACCGTCGTCCGTGCGCGGTTGTCGGACCGGCAAGCAGCTGAGGATGTATTGCAAGAAGTGGCGTTGGCCGCGATTGCCCAACCCAGCCGCCCTACCGATCCTACCAAAGTGGCGCCCTGGCTGTATCGGGTCGCGTTGCGAAAGGTTATCAATCACCATCGATCGAATGGACGTAGAAAAAAATTGATCGACGGAGTGATCGCGGCGGGGCGAAGCAAAGAGCATTCCACGGAAATTGCCCCAGGAGACTGGCTCCTGCGTTCGGAGAGCTTGACGAGTGTGGCCGAAGCGATGAAGTCGCTCGATCCGCAAGATCGACAGATACTCATGCTGAAATACACGGAGGGTTGGGGTTACCAAGACCTATCAGATCATCTAGGTATCACGATCAAAACCGTTGAGTACCGTTTGCTCAAGGCTCGTAAGGCCTTGAGGGCACGAATTGGCGAGTCCGTCTAACATTTCAAAAAAATGATCAATCCAAACAAACTACAAAGGATCGTCGATGGAGAGTGCTCGCACGAAGTGCGGTCAGACTTTCTTCGCGAACTAGAGTCAGAACCTCAAGGCTGGCGAACACTCGCCTTGGCATTGCTTGAGGAGCAACAATGGTCCAGTCAAATGAGAGCCCTCTCATTGGATCCCCTTCCGGCGATCGCATCGAACTGCGTCTCCGCAGACTCGCCCTGGATCAACGCGGAAAAACCACGCCTGAAGTCGGCTCAACCTTTTGTTTCGTCGAAGGCTTGGTTCTCGGCATTGGCGGCAGGCTTGTTGATGGCAATTGGATTCTATGGTGGTTCCTTTCTCGCCGGTGGGTCAGCGAGGCAAGATCCAAGTCCCGAGTTCGCTGGACCGGCCGTCGCGCCCGTCAGTGCGCCAAGCGTGTTGGTCGACAATGAACCACCGCGAGAGATCGAATACCCCGGCATGAAGATGGTCGTAACGGGTCCGAATTCGGAACGTTCGGAAATTCCTATCTACGACATGGAAGAGGTTGATCCAACCGTGATTTGGGCAAAGGAAAATTACGAGATTGCCCGTATGAACGAAAAGTTGCGCAAACGGGGATACGAGCTGGACGTCAGGCCCGAGTACTACACAGGTACTTTGAATGACGGCCGCAAATTGATTTTGCCGGTGAAACATGTGGGCTTGAAACCCTTTGGTTTGTAGTTTTTTGAGCGATTAGATAAGGAAATGTAACATGAAAACAAAATTGAATTGGTTCAAAACGTCGGTGGGGTTGGCTCTTGCTTTAGGAACGAGCGGAGTGATGGCTCAGTCCAAGGAGGATGCGCTCCAGACGATCCAAAAAACAGAAGTCATCGTCGTGCAGGGCTCAAAAGACACCGGAGGTATCGCTGAGATACTTGAGACGGTTTCCCAGGAGCTGGACAAGGCTAAGGTTTCCGACGAGATCAAAGAAAGAATCCTCAACGCTCAAGGTGCGCACACAATTGTCCAAGGTGTACCGTTGCCCAAAATGGTTCCAGGGGCCAAAGGTGTTCAAGGCGTTCCGTCCGCAGGCCAGCAGTTCCGAACAATTCTGATCCGCCCTACAGGCAAAGATGGCGAAAATTACCGTATCGGGATCGCTTGCCAACAAGCCGACGACGACTCCGCTGGATCCGAAGGTAACAACGTCAAACCAAAGCTCGGTCTCCGGATCGAAACCATTCTGGAAGATTCACCCGCTGAAAAAGCCGGAATCAAAAAGGGAGATATTCTACTTACCGCCAACGCAAAGGAGATAAAAACAGTTGCCGATTTGATGGAGGTGATCCAAGAATCGGGAAAGAACGAAAAGGCCGTTACGCTCGAGCTGCTGCGCGACGAAAAGCCCCTCAAGATCGAAGTGATGCCAATCAAAATGTCCTCGTCGGACGTCGAGATGGACAACATCCAGTTAGCCCTCCCCTCAGGTGGATTTGTGATGCCGACACCTGGCGACTGGGCAGCTCCTCCGTACGCTCCGGGGTTCCGGTTCGCGATGCCAACACCTGGCGACTCATCCCAATTGAAAAAGGAGATCGACGAAATTAAATCCGAGATTTCGGAAATCAAAAAGATGCTTCAAGGATTGATCGATAGGAAATAAGGGGTCCCAAGACGAGTCTTGTCCTTTGCGTTATAGTTATGACTCAGTTCTAGTTTTAGATCACTGAGTTGATGCAAGCGACGCAAAGGAAATCCTGATCATGGGCGAGGAAACCCAAAACCCTTCCAAAAGCACTTCGTCGTTGGAGTTACCTAACGACGATTCCATTCTGGCGATGCGCGATGCCGTGATCGGACAAGTCGATTTTGCGAGACGTTACACTCTAAGCTTATTGGAGAACGTACCGGATTCACTTTGGCCAGTGATTCCACCTGGTGCCACTTCGCATATCGCGTGGCAAGTTGGGCACCTCGCTGTTTCCCAGTATGGCTTGATGCTTTTTCGCCAACGTGGGCGGGCGGAGGGAGATTTGGACCTCATGCCAGGCTGGCTTCGCAAACGTTTTGGTCGAGGTAGCATGCCGCCCGTTGACCCAGGCGAGATTCCGTCGAAAAGCGAATTGTTGGCGACGCTTGAGAGAATCCACATCGCCGCCATGAAAGCCATTCCCGATTTCACGGCTCAGCAATTGTCGGAGCCTACCGAGATGCCGTATGCCGTTCACCCGATCAAGCTGGGGGCATTACTATTTTGCCCGTTGCACGAGTCGATCCATTCAGGTCAGATCGGTTTGCTGCGCCGAATGCACGGCTTCGAGTCCATTCGCTAGCATTCTCAGGTACAAGAATTCTGTGGTTGATATTGGCTGCAAGACGCAAGAAAGCAACAATCTTGCTTTCAGACGAGTGGCGGATTGCAGTATCCCAACCCGAAGCGTAAGTGAGGGACAATTTCGCAGGTCCCTCACTTACGTATCGGGTTATGATTGGTAGTTTTCTCTCTGCAGCTCGCCTTAGCACATGGGTACATCGCCAAGCCATCGTTTTTGGGTACGTTCTTCGTTGTGCGACGCTCCGCGTCGCAGGCATCACGACGGCGGAGCGTCGTTTAACTTAGGCCTATTAATGTTTCGCCAACACACCAACCATGGAAGGTTCCCAAATGTCAGATCGAGCTACCGCCGACGAGCCAGAGAACCAAAAATTTCGCGTGCAAGAACGAGTGTTCTACTATCTATTTCGAAGCCTCATTTGCTTCCTCCAGATTCTTTCGCTGGAGCGTTGCGATCGACTGTGTCGCATTCTTGCTCGACTTTTTTCGACGGTGGTGCCTGTACGACATAAGCTGATTCGAGAAAACTTGAAGTTGATTTTCCCAGACTGGGATATCCATCGCGCGGCGGACGTTCAAGAGAAGATGTGGCATCATCTGTTGCTCATGAGTTGTGAAGTAGCCCAAGCACCTCGTAAAGTCCATCGCGAGAACTGGCACGAGCATTTTTCCATACCGGAGCGACAATGCATGCTCCAAGTGGTCATCGACGTCCGTCCCAACGTTCTCGTCTCGGGCCATTACGGAAACTTTGAGTTGGCAGGTTTTCTAACTGGCTTGTTTGGAACCCCTTCCACCACGATCGCACGTCCACTTGATAATGGCTTTGTCCATAATTATGTCACGAAGTTTCGTTCCCTGGGTGGCCAGCATTTTTTGCCCAAGGTTGGGAGTTCGCCCCAAGTTCAAGCGTTGCTCAGCCAAGGGGGAAATCTGGCCTTGCTCGCAGATCAATACGCGGGAGCAAAGGGCTGTTGGGTCGACTTTATGGGGCAACCTGCCTCGTGCCACAAGGGGCTCGCGTTGTTCACGCTCTCGAGTGGCGCTCCGATGGTCGTGATCGGCAACACGCGTCAAGGCAGACCGATGCAGTTTGAGATTTCGGTGCTGGGCGTGGCGGATCCCGAGGTACCTGGCGAGCATTTGGCTAGCGTGCAATCGTTGACCCGCTGGTACAATCAATGCCTTGAAAAGATGATTCGATCTTTCCCGGAACAGTATTGGTGGGTTCATCGACGCTGGAGAGGTCAGCCAACCCAAAAACGATCAAGCCGTGCAGCGTAGTTATGACCAAAATATATCGAGGCCTTGGCCTGTCCTGTATGTATCCCGAAAACTGGAACGTCACCGAGGATACGGAGGATGGCAAACTCTTGGGATTCACTCTCGAAAGCCCCACATCCGCGTTCATGACGGTAACCGAGTATCCATGGACGGTTCCGCCGGCCGAAGCGTTAGAGCAGGCCTGCGAGGTGATGAAATCGGAATACGATGAAGTGGAATTCGATGAGGTGGAATCGGACCTCACCTGGAACGGTGAGCCATTGCCCTACTGCAAAGCTGCCGACGCTCAGTTCTATTACTTGGACCTCATGGTCATTTCTCGGATGATAGCGTTTGCGTTGGATCACCGAACGTTTCTGGTCCAGATCCAAGCGGAGGATCGAGACTTTGAAAAGCTTGAGATGGTATTCAAGGCGATATTAGTCAGTCTATTGCAGTCGGTGAAGGATGAATAAACCTAGGTTTGGAGTTGCAAATGTCCAACCATGAGGTCGTCCTCATCTCCGCGAATCCAAGGTCGGGATCTCGCAGTCGGACGAGTCTCGTGGTGGAACTCAAGCAGTCCATTGAGGCCGTGGGGTACGTTTGCGAAATCTATACCGATTTGCAACAGATGGCCGGCAGAGCGCGCGCTTTAGCAGAGGAGGGATTGTTGAGGACGGTCGTTTCCGCAGGGGGTGACGGGACTGCATCGATGGTTGCAAGCTTGATACCAACGGAAATTCCACTGACCTTGTTTCCGACGGGCTCGGAGAATCTTTTGGCCAACTACTACTCCATCGCCGCCGACGTAAAAAAGTGCGTCAAGTCGATCCAGAAACTTCAGACCAAGAACATCGACGTGATGTTGGTGAATGGCAAATTGTCCTTGTTGATGGCAAGTGTCGGTTTTGATGCAGAGGTAGTCCGCCGAGTCCACTTGTCACGAAAGTCCCATGTTTCGCGGTGGACCTATTGGTGCGCTATCCTCAACACGCTGGTCCGCTACCGTTGGCCGGATCTCAAGATTGTGATTCGAGGCGAAAACGAACAAAAGATCGAAGAGACCTATGGGAGTTGGGTCTTTGTGTTCAATATACCCCGCTATGCGGCAGGTCTGAACATCATCCCGGACGCCAAGGAGGACGATGAATTCTTGGACATCGGCATCTTCGATCGAGGAGGTTTGCTGCACGGTTTGAGCTGCTATTGGGCGGTTGCACGGGGCACGCATCACCAGATGAAGCAATGGCGACGGTTTCGGTGCAAATCGATTGAGATTGATTTCGTGGCAGAAAAGCCAACGCAATCATCCTGTCAAACGGACGGTGATTGGGGCTGCGAAATGCCTGTCACGATCCAAATCACGGACCGCAAGCTCAGGCTCGTCCTGTAGGAAATGACTAGCTAAAGAGGCCGTAATTGCGTTTAGACCGAATTCCGCCCCTTGGTTTCGTTGGCATGATAGCGTAAGCTGAGTTTCCAACATGCCAGGTAGGATCGGTTTCTAGCCTGTCAAGGTTTGAGCAACTCTTTTGATCGAAGGTACGAGGATGTCGACTCCAATTGTCGATGCCAGGACCCCGCAATATGTTCTTATGGAGGGAAAGGAACGCATTGGTCCCAAGGTCGCGTTACTCCAGGACGGTGTCGTGTGTTCAGCCATTTATGGTTTCTCCGATAAGCAACCGTATGAGGCGTTTTGCAGCCATAGTTCTCTTGCGCTGACTCCCTATCCGCTCGTTAGATTTTACTTGCAAAGTCAAGTTGACGAAGAGGACGAAAGGCTTAAGCTCGTCGTTCTCGACGCAGTTCAGTCCGACTCGGATGTCGTCTTCGCGATTACCGTGCAGGGGGCGCTCGACGCGCACAAAAGCGGCAGCAAATCCGTTCCGATTGCGTATCGGTTGGTTTTCGACTCGGACACAAGCGAGTATCGAGTGTTGGAATCGGTTCTGGATTGAGCCACCAACCCGCTCGTCTCGTTTTCGTGAAAGTCCTTCATTTGAAACAAACTTCTACCCATCCAAATCATGTCGTCACGCCTTGAAAAAATAAAAGCCATGTTGGTCGACGATCCTAGCGATCCGTTTTTGCGATACACATTAGCGATGGAGTATCGCAAACAGGAAGAAAACGAAAAAAGCTTGGAGTTGCTGACAGAATTGGCTGCCAAGGAAGAGCCGAAATATGTGGCTGCGTTTTTTATGGCCGCTCAGCAACTTGTCGAACTCGATCGCATCGACGAGGCACGAACTTTTTTGCGCGATGGCATCGACGCCGCACGACTGCAGAACAATCATCATGCTGCCGCAGAAATGAGCGAGTTGCTTGCCGAGATTGGCAAGGATCGTTCGATCCACTAGTTTCCCCTTTCGCTGCCCTTTCGCTGCTAGGCTGTGAAATTTATTGAATCACTGAGAAAGTAGCAGGCACACTCCGTGTGCCGAATTTCTGAGAAAGTAGCAGGCACACTCCGTGTGCCGTAGCCCCTAAAACCAAAGGTTTTTGCATTGCGGACGGCACATGGAATGTGCCTGCTACGATAAATTCACAGCCTAGCCACGAAAGTTGCGTGGATATCGCACCTTTTGCGGAGCAAACGGCGACACTCGGACATTTATTGGTCGATGCTCGGCAGCATCACGCGGAGCGTGATGAGTACACACCAATCACGCTCCGCGTGATTTCGGCCCCTAATTTTTTCCATTGACACTTCCTTACATAACCCGACATGAATGAAGCATCCATTCTTTTAGCGTTGGAGACGACCGGTAAAAGTGGGTCTGTCGCGATTCTTCGCACAACGCACGCTGGGATTGTTTGCGAAACCGAAGTTCTTGAGGCGGATGTGGGATCTGCCAAGACGCTTGCACCTGCCATCGATCGCTTGTTGAGGCGACTCGCGATCGATGTCACAGATCTTTCGGCGATCGCATTGCTAACCGGCCCGGGTTCGTTTACGGGGCTGCGAGTGGGTGTCGCGACTGCCAAAGCGATGGCATACGCGTTGAAAATACCCGCCATTGAATTGGATACGCTCGACGTGATTGCGTCGCAGATGACTCCGAATCATCCGGCCATTCATGTTGTGCTCGATGCGTATCGAGGCCAAGTGTTCTATGCGGGTTATCGAATTTCCCCATCGCAATTGGAGAAATGCTCCATTCAACGTTTCGAAAAAATTTCTCCAACACAAATTGTGAATATCGAGCATTTGCTTGTAGAAATGCTCGCGGCAGGCGGTGAAGAGGCGATTGAACTTTGCGGACCGGGTTGCGATCGGATTCGAAAATTCGTGGGTGACCCGGAAAACGCCTGTTTCGAACGGCTTGTCGAAGTGGTGCATAGAATCCGATGGAACGAGGGTCCTGCAATGTTTCCACTAGCGGAAAGCGTGGCAAAAATGGGCTTTGAAAAGTTTCTTGCGGGAGATATTTTGGACTCCTTTCACATCCTTCCACAATACTATCGCAGTAGCGCCGCAGAAGAATTGGCTGGGAAATCAAAGCTTGGCTAACGAAATCCTGCCGATTGGCTAAACTTTAGACGTAGTATCGTTCTCCACTATTCGTTTCACCGTCAGCCGAAGGCGTAGTCGGCCGTCGAATCTTTTTAGATCTCATCACAATAGCTATGCAAATCCATCGAAATCCAACACGCAGCGTCAAGATAGGTTCCATCAGCATCGGCGCGAACCATCCGATTGCAGTCCAAAGCATGACCGCAACACACACGACCAATATCGACGCCACGGTTGCGTTGGTCAACGACTTACAACGTGCAGGTGCGGATGTTGTGCGGATCGCCGTGGACAGCGACAAAGATGCCGAGGCGCTTGCGGAGATTCGGAAGCAAACAACTGCGAATCTTTCTGTCGATCTCCAAGAGAACTATCGCTTGGTGGACAAAGTTGCTCCGCACGTTGACAAGGTTCGATATAACCCCGGACATCTTTACCATCATGAGAAGTCTCGGCCTTGGCAGGACAAGGTAAAGTTTCTCTCCGATGTGGCAGGAGCCAATGACTGCGCCTTGCGAGTCGGGGTCAACTGCGGAAGCGTCGACCCAAGTCAAAAGGAGCTCTTCGATGTCAAAGATTCTATCGGGCCTATGCTCGCATCCGCAACGGAACATTGCGCGCTCCTCGATTCGCTCGGTTTCACTCGTTACGTCGTGTCTCTCAAGGACAGCGACCCAACCAATGTCGTCACCGTGAACAGGCGGTTTGCTGAATTGCGGCCCGATGTTCCATTGCACTTGGGTGTCACGGAAGCGGGGCTGCCGCCAGACGGAATCATCAAAACCCGTATTGCGTTCGAACAATTGATAGGCCGTGGAGTGGGAGATACCATTCGCGTTAGCTTGACCGTTCCCAATTCCAAAAAAGCGATGGAGATCGAAGCGGGGCGTCAAATTATTGACGACATTCGAAACGGTCGATTGCGATCGGTGGTCGCGCTGGATCCATCAAAGTTGAACATCATTTCGTGCCCAAGCTGTTCACGTGTCGAGAACGAAGCATTTGTCGAGTTGGCGCAGGACGTGAAAGAGATGACTACGTATGCGAAAGACTACGCCATCACCATCGCAGTCATGGGCTGTCGCGTGAATGGGCCGGGTGAAACAGATGATGCGGATTTGGGCTTGTGGTGTGGACCTGCGAAAGTGAATCTGAAACGGGGTGGCGAAGCGATCGGAGCCTATAAGTACGACGAGATTCTTCCTAAGCTTCGCGAGGAACTGGATCGATTGATCGTGCAAAGGAAAGCGTTGGTTGAGTAACCGCGTCCCTGAAAAGGGTGAAGCAACAGTAGGAGCGAGATGTACCCAATATGGATGTAAACAGAAAACTTGTTGCGGACGCGTCGACTTGGATTGTCAAAGTGGGCTCGAAGTCGTTGACAGGTGACGATGGTAGGTTAGACCGCGTGCAGGTGGCAAATTTGGCCAGACAACTTCTGACGCTTGTCGATATGGGCAAGCGTGTTGTTTTGGTCTCCAGCGGTGCCGTCGCGAGTGGCGTTGGAAAGCTAGGGTTACCGAGTCGCCCTACCGACTTGGCGACGTTGCAAGCGGTTGCAGCGATAGGCCAAACGCATCTCATGCAGGTCTACGAGCAAACCTTTGCGGAGCATGGTCGACATGCGGCTCAGATATTGCTTACTGCTTCGGAGTTGGATGACCGAGTCGCGTACCTCAATGTACGGAACACATTGCGACGGCTGTTGGAGATGGGGGCTATCCCCATCATCAACGAAAATGATACGGTGGCGGTCGACGAACTCAAAACCACCTTCGGCGACAACGATCGCTTGGCTGGTATGGTGGCAGGCATCATGGAAGCGAGTGTCCTCGTAATCCTAAGCGATGTGCAAGGTTTGTACGATCGAGACCCGAGAGATCGAGACGCACAGGTCGTTTCCTCCGTTGAACGCATCGATGAACGGATCGAAGACATGGTGAGAGATCGGAAAACGGGCGTTAGCAAAGGTGGGATGGCTAGCAAACTTGCTACGACAAAATTCGTAACGACGAGCGGTCAATCTGTGATCATCGGTTGGGGAAGGGAACCAGAAATATTGGTTCGCTTGGCGAAGGGCGAAATGGTTGGGACATTATTTTTGCCTCAGTCGAAAACGCTGACTCCTAGAAAGCGTTGGATTGGTTTCTCCGCTCAACCTGCGGGCCAACTACAAGTCGACCCAGGGGCCGCAAAAGCGATGTGCGCCGAGGGTCGCAGCTTGCTCGCCATCGGAATCAAGGGAGTTGTAGGAGAGTTCGGAAAGGGCGATGTCGTATCGATTTTGAATCCGCACTCGGTTGAAATTGCAAGAGGGCTCATCAACTATAATTCAAAGCAAGTCGCGCAGATCCGAGGCTGTCGCTCGGATCGTATTGAGCAAATACTTGGGCAGTGTCCGTATGAGGAAGTGATCCACCGAGACAACTTGGCGATTATGTAAGCGAGTGCCGACTGCAATCCCTCGCTTACCGGCTTGTTGATTTAGTGAAGTCGTTATTGAATAAGGGCAGTACGACGGACTTCCAAGTCCGTCAATGGGGAATTCGACGGACTAGGAAGTCCGTCGTACCATTAAAGCAACAAGCCGTTACGCGTCGGGTTACCATAGCCTATCGGACGGAGAACGCATCTTTCGCGAAGCGAAAGGCGACGATAAAAAATTTTTAGCCACGTCGCGACGAAGCATTTTTGGGTGCTGACTCACGTCCCTACGCTCAATTTGCTTTCCCAGGGAGTATACTATTGTCGACGGCTGATTTACGAAGCGACGGTCGATTGAACTTGACAATCTCGAACGCTGCGGAAAGATAGTAAGTCGAGTTTTCTGCGGCTAACCGGCTGCGGCGGCTTCGAATTGCAGAAACACACGTGATACGCGATGCGGCTTGACTTCGAACGAGGAGTTGAGTCGCATCTTTTTTTAGTGCAGAGGAGTGGATGATGAGCGAATACGTGCCCATGACCCGCGACGGTTACAACCGCATCAAAGCGGAGATTGACCGACTGGAGAATGAAGAGATGCCTCGTATTTCCGAAAAAATTGCCGAAGCGCGAGCCGAGGGTGATCTTAAGGAAAACGCGGAGTACCATGCCCAACGCGAGAATCAAGGAATGACACAGTCCAAGATCAACGCGCTCAAAGCCAAGCTGAAAAACGCGCATATCATTGACATGTCGACGTTGCCCAAAGATCAAGTCGTATTCGGGGCAACGGTCAAAGTCAAAGACCCATGGGGCGACGAGGAGGAATACACTCTCGTTGGAGCCGGTGATGAGGACTATGAAGTGGGTCGCATCCTGTCGAGCAGTCCATTTGGAGAAGCTCTCATGGGGAAAAAAGTAGGCGACAAAGCTGAGATACAGGCCCCACGCGGCATACTCAAATACGAAGTGATCTCGATCGAGTTTAAAGAATAACAATGCCGGATTCAAAAAAAGCACTCACAGAACACGGTACTACCCCTGAACACGGTGCCGTTGGTGAGCAAAAAGATGTTTCCTGGGGACCCGCCTGCCTGATCGTGGTCATTGTGGGCGCGGTGATCCTAAGTGTCGGCATGATCGCCTTAGCTGCGTTGTTGAACACCAATCAAGGCAAACGAGCGGCTTATTCCGTGCGTGAGCAAATTATTCCCTGGGTCGAGCAGTCCTCGTTGAGCCCCATGGACCGACAAAACATCGTCGAGCGATTGAACAGCCTAGCGTCGGAAATGGAACGCGAGGCACTCAGTTCGCGGCAGCTCTCGAGATTGGCCATCCGATTGACCGACAGTCCAGTATTGCAGTGGGGTGTTGTTGAGCAACTCATTGCAAAAGCAAACGCATCTGCCGGATTCACGGCTCAGGAAAAAGCCGAATTTTCGGTCAGTTGCGATCGGTGGCTGTATGCTGCTGCAGACGGGAAACTATCCGTACAAGATATGGAACTCGGGGTTCAAAATGTTGCAATCAAGGAGAAGCGTTCAGGCCGTCTCTCCATTCGCGATGACGTAAACGACGAACGTTTGCGAGAGTTCCAACGCAGGGTGGCTACTATATGCGACAAGTTGGTTATTTCCAAAGAGCCGTATAACAAGAGCGTGTCCCAAGTGTTTTTGGAAGTGATTGACGAAGCGCTCGACGTGAAAGATTAGTGCCGATATGCCCAGTGCTTTTCAGGTAGGTCAAGGTACTGTCCTTTGCTTTCGAGGCAAGGACCGTTGTCGCGTCTATAATAATCTTTGCACACAAGATTTACGCAAACTGAGCGCTGGACAGGCCGTCGAGACGTTTGTGACCGATATCAAAGGGAGAACGTTTGGACACGGGATCGCGTTTGCACTCGATGAGGAAGCGTATTTGGTTACGGTTCCGAACCAAGCGAGCAAATTGATACCCCATTTCGATCGATACATCATCCGAGAGGATGCGATCTTAAGCGATCTGAGCAATGACTTTCGGCTATGGATTTTTCGGGACCGGTTGACGGCTGCAAATGCTTGTTCGGTCCCACTCGAAAGCGTACCCGAAGCACGCAACGCGAGTCGATTGGAAAAGGACAAAGAATCGATCGTGCTTATTCATGCCGCTTGGATTGGGCCTGAGTCCGTGCTGGGGCTCATTGCAAATGGGGCAAGCGATCAGCCGATACGGGATCGTTTGGGCGACGGGTGCGTCGAGAGCGATATGAACGAGCGACGCGAATGGGAATTGCTTCGTATTCAAGCCGCTTGGCCTTGGTACGGAATCGACCTAGACGAGCGAAACTTGCCGCAAGAATTGGATCGCAACGACTTGGCAATCTCTTTTAATAAAGGGTGTTACTTGGGACAGGAGACGATCGCGAGATTGGATGCACTTGGGCAAGTACAAAAAAAATTGGTGCGAATCGCGATCGAAAGCGACCTTGCTCCGCAGCCACAGTCCGTGGTCCAAAGCGATGGCAAGGATGTCGGAACCATTTGCTCCTCCGCCTTGGATGTCGCGAATGGTCGGTGCCTTGCGTTGGCTTATGTAAAACGAAGTCACTTCAAAACCGGACAAGAGCTTGTCGTGAACAGTTCCCGAGCCGTCGTGTTGTAGCGCTGGGAGGGCGAGGCTCCTGCTCTAAACATCTTTGCAATGTCGAATGCATTGGAAACCAATGGGAGGGCGAGGCTCCTGCCGAGCTTAATACGCCATGGTTCGGCAGGAGCCTCACCCTCCCAAGCAATGGATGGATTGGGCCCAAGCAATGGATGGATTGGGCAAAGTCGAGGAAAACATGTTTAGAGGGGTGGCCTCACCCTCCCGAGCAATAAAGCGGGGCGAGGTGGAGAAAACGCATGGGCAGCGTGGTAACGAGAACGAAAACACCTAGGCGTTAAATGACTCATAGGATGGTTGGCCTATTCGGCCAACCATCCTATGAGTTTTTCCCCCTACCACTCGTTCACAGCTTTCGCTGTTCGCATTTATAACTTCGTTGAATCATTGGCCCAATTGAACTTGGGTTCTACTGGTTGGCTCGCTCGTTTCTCAGGGACATCGCCGTAGTTCTTTGGCGGACTTGGAACGATCTCAGGCATAGCGTCAGGTTTCGCATCGCTCTTGGCCGGTGCTGACTCGCTTCGATTTGGGTTCCCTGGCCGGGCTTGGGCGTTAGCTTGTCCGGTGAACTGATTGAATTCCCCCCGAGTAATTACCTTGGGTCGACTCGCACCGTAGTCGATGAATCGAGCCGCATCGCGTTCCCTTGCTCGCTCGTGAGCGTCCCAATAAGCCTTTTCTGGCCACAGGCCTTCTTCGAGCAAGATGTTGTTGTACTCAAGCAATGAACCTTTGATCGCATGGATTTCCACAAGTGACTTGTTGTATTCCGACAGTGCACGAATGTAGCCCTGGCCCGCCGATGCTCGGTTTTGTTGAAATCGCAGTAGTTGATCCATCAATTGGTTGAAACTGCCGCCGCCTCCGAGTGCGATTGTGTCTGCCGTCACTGCAACGCTTTCTTGAGCCGCAGCGAAAGCGTGGAACTGTTGCGTCATTTGCTTGTGCCAACTATCGACTTGTTGCCAAAGTCCGCTCAGCTTGCTTACCGCTGCTTCCTCTTTGGTTTCAAGGATGCGGTGAGAGCGAGCGAGGTCAAGTTGTTTGTTAGCGACGTCGTTGAGTGCCCGACGCGAACCAATCGCATTGGGTGTGAATTCCAAGCGGACGGCACCTTCTTGGAAATTGCCACCCAAGAGCTCCTCAAATGCACTCGCGCTGCCACCCCCTGTTGGGAATGGTGGATTGCCGCCGTTGTTGTTGAGAAGCGAACCACCGACACCGAGCCAACGGTAGGTTGTCGAGAGATTCAAGTCAGGAAGAGCTTGGTTTTTGGCCGAGATAAGTTCAAGTTCCTTTTGCTTGACAATCCACTTATGTTGCCGCACATCAATGTTGCGAGTCAGCGTCTCTGCTCGAATGGTATCCCAATCGAATTCAGCCAAGCCGATGGCGGGTTTATCGGTCGGTCGGATCAGTCGTCCATCCGTAGGTGCCCACTGCATCAGGAATCGCAGGTGTTGCTCGCGTCCGAATAGTCCTGGGTCGTTGCTTTGCCCTCCGCCAGAGACCGCTGCATCGAGCTGCGCTTGAAACTGATGGACCGTATATTTCGCTTGTGCTTCCGCAGTGAAAGCGGCTCCCCCTTCGCGGATAGCAAACGCGACCTTATGCGCGGCGGCGGCACTATCGCGAGCCATGCGAGCGGTATCGACATTCCAGTAAGCAGCAAAGAGATCCCAGTACGCGAATTCAACGTCCCGTACTAAGTTGCGAATACGCTCCTCATATTGTCCGATCGAAATATCTTCATTGATGCGCGCCAAGACAACAGGAATTCGGTTGACCATTGTCCCGCGTCCCCGCATCAAGGGATGCAGTACTTGAAATTCCAAGACCTGCGTGTAATCGCTCGGAACTGCCCGGCCAAAGTTTCCCGCACCAGAGGCCTGTGTTGGTATGTTGTTGTTCGAGTAGATCGATTGAGAGCGAGCGGTAACCACGCCGCCTGTCGCGATCCGTTTCGAAAGGGACATTTGTGCAGTGGTATCGCGCGCCATGAAGAACTGTGGGTTGAACACATTTCCTGCACCGACGTTTCGGGCTCGGTCTGTCGTGTTGAAAGACATGAAAGAACTACACTGTGCATCAAATTCGCTGAGGGCGTCTTCGACCCCACCCACTTGGTTCGCTCGTGCAGAACCGCGTGGAAGAATTCGACTTCCGTTTTGATCGACCGTTAGCGGCTGGGAATTGGTCGTGGTGGCGGTAATAGCTGGGTCGTGTGCGGTGGCGAGCTGCTGGGAAGGACTCGACAGGATGGTAGCTGCCATGTCGAAGTTCTGTCGCTGCGAACCCGGCAAAGCACGTACGACCTGTGTGTTCACCAATGCATACGCGATGCATTCTTCGAGCGTGAGATCCAAGTACTCGAAGTTCTGGTTATCGAGTGAGTGTGGGACGCGAGACTGGCTCGCTTCCGGTAGCGGCTCGGTATTCAGATCGGCGTAGTCGATATGCTGAGCGCGATCGATGTAGTGCGCTAGATCCCCGCGTTCGCTCAAGAAGAACGGCTGAGTGGGGTGGCAACCGGTCAGCGTAATGCATCCGATTTGCAAACCAGCAATCAATCGTGTTAGGTAGCGTTTCATGTGCCAGGAGGTCCCGTCTATCGACGTGTTTCGAGCCGCGCTGACCCCTCGCAACATTTGCTGCGTATCAGGTCCAATGCGTCAAATCCAATCGCCACCTAGCGATCAGAAATGACAGCATTCGCTTTTCGATACTTGTGTTAGGTGCCCCCCTAACGCACTCTTTAAATGCGACGCGCCTCGAAAAGCGATCGCACACGAAGGGTACGAAAAGAGTATCGGCAGCAAGCCTGGCAAACTTTGACGATTAATTAGATTTTTCCGATGGGGTTTGCTGGCAAAAACCGGATCGGTGAAAAGGGGGCCTCCATTTGGTTCTCGGCGGACGTCGGGATTTACTTACTCTTTGGCAAAACCAAAGCGTGCAACGACATGACTCCACCGACGGACAGCAATACGAAACCTAACCAATTGGGTGGACGCAAGTTCTTCTTGGGCGCACCGACTTTCATGTAGACGTTGGTGGCCACGTTGCTGTCCGCGATGTTGGATTTTTGGACAAAACGATGGAGCGCTCTGGTGCTGCTCTCGTTGAGAACAAACGAGTCGACGATACGAAACTGCAACCCAAGTAGGAAGAGTATGATGCCGAGCATAAAGTATCGGTTGCGGTCAATGTCCATGGCGATAGATCTCTTCAGTGATCGAGAAAAAACTTCGTCTTGTTCTTTCGACAGGTGAACTCGATACTTTCATTGAAAAGCTGCGATTGCGGTTGGTGACGACTGCGCAAGCCCTACGGGACTAGCGGGCTGTTGATTTCATGGTACGACGGACTTCCTAGTCCGTCGAATTCCCCATTGACGGACTTGGAAGTCCGTCGCACCACCCTTACCCAATAACGATTTCACTAAATCAACAAGCCGCTAGCCGAGGTATTTGCTTGCAAGCTGGTCTTGAATGGCGATCGCAAGTTCAATGGCTTGAGACGCAAGAACCCCATTGAGTCGCGGTGCCGCGTTGCGTGTTGTCACACTTTCGGCCATGTCCTCAATTTCCAATACGAACGCATCGACATCGTCGCCCGCGGGCAATTCGGGTCGGATAACCTGCCCATCGCGTGTTACGATTTTCAAGGGCATGGTTTCTGCCGTGTCGCTAAAGGCTGCAAACTCGTGTTGCAAGGTTGCATCCTCGAGGTGCAATTCAAATCCATGTGTGAATGGCCTGCCTGGTCCATCGATCACTCCTGAAGAACTCGACACAGCCAAGTTCTTTTTGCCATAGTCGTAGATCACGTGCACAAACTTAGCCACGTCACCTTGCATCCGTCCAACCGCGTGTACACCCAGCGGTTTGCCAAAAAGCAATTGTATCCAATGCAAATCGTGGACATGCAAGTCGACCAAAGGGCCTCCGACTTTGTCCTTGGAATAGAAATCAGGAATCCAGGTTGGGTCGGAAATAATGCGCTTGAAATAACCTCCAATGGGCGCTCCGTAGGTCCCCTTTGCAACGATTTGGTTGGCGTATGCAAATGCACCCATGTAGGGCAGCACATGTGCGACCAGGGCAAGTCGCCGCGTGCGATCGGCTGTGCTCAGGATGCTTTGACAGTCGATTGGGTTCAGCGCGAGTGGCTTTTCGCAAAGGACATCTTTGCCATGTTCCATTGCCAAAATCGCTGCGGCCGTATGCAAGTGCGGAGGTAAACAAATGTCGATCACATCGATGTCCGGCGATCGCACCATGGCTTCGAGCGATTCGAAGACCTCGATCCCCTCGAGCGAAATTTGGGTTCCAGGGGGACCGAAATTTCCTTGAATGCCTCGCCAATCGCCAGCTCGCTTCTTTGCATCGCTGGAACAAAAAGCAACCAATTTCGCGCGAGGGCTTCGGCGATATGCAAGCTGATGAATCCAACCCATGAACCCTATGCCAACCAAACCAACTCGAATCATGAATCACTCCTGGTGCGACGAACTTAAATTCAGATCACTTAATTTTGCCATCTGCGTCAACCATGCGACAGCGCCCGTTACCAACGGGTACAGCGCCAAGGCACCGGTACCCTCGCCGAGCCGCATGTTCCACTTCAGCATCGGCTGGAGCCCTAATTGGGCAAGCATGCCAGCATGGGCTGGTTCCTCCGATTGATGGGCTGCAATCATATGATCGACGACGTCTCTCGAGATCTTTTGCGCGATCAAAGCCGCGGCGGTTGCGATCATCCCATCCAGCAGTATCGTTTGCTTTTGCTTGGCAGCTTGCACATAAAACCCCGCCAACGCTACGATCTCAAAACCGCTCACAGCCGCTAACGCAGCTTCGTCGATCGATCGACCACAACGCTCCAACACATGATCGGTTGCGATCTGAACGGCATCTCGTTTCGCTTGGAGCGTTTGCTCCGTGGTGCCCGCTCCATTACCGATAACATCTTCCAGCGGCACGTCTGCCAGCAGGCGTGCGAGGCAGCTTGCGGATGTTGTGTTACCGATCCCCATGTCTCCACCGATGACTACTTTTGCACCACGTACGAAGGTCATGCGAGCCTCATCCACTCCGATGGAAAGTGCTTGCCGGAACTCATGCAAAGTCATGGCGGACTCATTTCGCAGATTCCGCGTGCCGGCAGCGACTCGACGATCGGAGAACTTGGGATGCTCGATTTTTGGCGGATGGATCGTGCCAACATCGACGACGCGATAGTCCACTCCGTATTGCTTGGCAAGAACCGCAGACGCCGAAAAACCCACTGCAATCTGCTCCGCCATGATTGTCGTCACAGTGGAAGGCCAAAGCGACACGCCAGACTGCACGACCCCATGGTCCGCCACAAAAACAATGAGCTCCGCAGGACTCACCACCGGCGTCAATGTTCGTTGCGTCAGGCAAATGCGTTCCGCCAAATTTTCCCACTGGCCGAGCGAGCCTTGTGGTTTGATGAGACCGTCGATGTGCGAACGGATGGAAAGTGTTGGAATCATGTGTCACCCTAATACCCTTCCGTTATTTGTTTAAGGGAGCGCCGCTAAACGCAAAAGTCGTTACCCGCCTCGGAACTAACGCCAATGTCGATCTGCGAAGTTCATGTACTGCTGCCAATCATACGAAAGGATGTCGTGCGCCCCGGTTCGGTTATGGTATCCGATACGATCGCCCACATTGATGTCCGCAGCCGGAGGCATTTCCGAAGGAAGCCCTTTGTGGCCGAGCAGTTGATAAACGGGCGTCGCAAACCAGCCGCTCAAATACTCCCCCTTTGGGTCCGCCCAAAGGTCTTCTGTGGCGCTTGCGATGTAGACGGGTCGCGGAGCGATACAAGCCACTAGCGTATGTTGGTCGAAGGGCAAAGCGACTTCGTTTTGGTTGTACCTTTTGAAATTGGGGCAGAACCAATGAGGAAAGGATGTATTAATCCTTGCGACTGTTTCCCCAAAGTTACGACGTTCCAAAGCAGCCCCGCCGCATCCCGAATTGTTCGAAATGACCATCGAGAATCGAGGGTCGGTCGCTCCGGCCCACAAACTTGTTTTTCCCAATCGCGAATGCCCAATGACGGCAACGCGATCCGGATCAATGGTCGGCTGTTGGACGAGAACATCCATCAATCGCGACAAACCCCACGCCCAACCAGAGATGGTGCCCCATCGATCCGGGTGCTCCGAGGATGCGCGATACGAAGGAAACAATGCATGTACCCCGTTCTTGAACCCGTCGTCAAAGTCGGGATCGAGGTCTCCATAGTAGGCGGTTGCAACTGCATAGCCTCGTTCGTTGATTTCCCGAATGGGCCACCTCCGATCTTGACCACCACGATTTTTCTCGGTCGCAACATTATTGGTCACACCTGTTTTGGTATCGTTTGCCATCCAGCCCTTTGGGAGTCTGATGGCTGTATCCGCATCGACTGTGTGGTTCCCCTGAAAATTGAGCCCAAGAAAACAGCCCTTGGATTTGCCGGGTTTATTCGGAGCGAAAAGCACGAAGTCGATATCCATGCTGGCGGCGTCGGTTTTCAAGTGGACAACAAACTGAGTCCGATGGGTCGTTCCGCCGAACATCGATCCTTGCTCAACGACATCCCAACTCACAACGGCTTTTCCATCGGGTTGGAAACCATACTCGTTTTCTCCGATGAGCTTGAGCAATCGTTCACGTTGCGCGGGCCATTGCTTGGCATCGGTAATTTTTTTGCCATCCGCCCCAACAAGAGGATCCGGCAGCGGACTCATCGTTACGAGAGCTTCGTCTTGGTTTGCTTTTGGGACTTGTCCGTGAGCGGTAGAGGTTGCTGTCATATAGCAAGCGGATAGGAAGCCGAGAGCACAAAAGTTTCGAAGTAGATAGAACATTTGGAGAGGGTTGGTTGGAGGCGGGGGGCTACGTATAAGGTGTGAGGTAAAGTGGCTAGAACCACTTGGTCAATATAGTGTCGCCTTTCGCTGCTATGTATTGTTTTGTGTCAAGGGTGGTCGGGACAATTGTTGGTAAATTTTCCGTCGTACGCCGCAAGCTGCTATTCGATCTTACGAGGGTTAGCCCGTAGATCAGTAAACTCGTTCGCGTGTAAAGCGGATTG
>CAMCMB010000051.1 GCA_945875845.1 Pirellula staleyi DSM 6068 | reverse complement strand
ACCGAAATCGAGTGCGAGAATCTTCATTGTCGTTTGTCCGTGGGTTTGGGGTTGGTCAGTGTGACACGATCGCTTTCGTGATCACGGGACAGAGTCGCCAGTTTTAGCAAAGACTCCCGCCCCAAACCTAGGACTTCCATGGATTCTGCAGTGTAGGTTATACTGGAAGGGTGAGGCCACCCCTCTAAACATGTTTTCCTCGACTTTGCCCAATCCATTCCTTGCTTGGGAGGGTGAGGCTCCTGCCGAACCATGGCGTCGTAAGCTCGGCAGGAGCCTCGCTCTCCCCTGAATTGCTCCCCTGAATTGCTTGCCTAAATTGCATAGAAATGGATGCTCATTAACCCGTTGTCTGCACCTCAAGACATGATCGCAGCCAAATTGGCTGACCTTCAATCCAGGCTTAAAGTCGTTTCGACAGAGTCTGTTCCGATGTTAGGAAGCATCGGTCGCGTACTCGCACAAGACATTCATGTCTTTCGCGACAGCCCGGCAATCGACGTTTCCGCCATGGATGGTTACGCGATTCGACTTGATGACTATGACGGTAGGGCGTTTCCCGTTTGCGGGACCGCAACGGCTGGCTCCGCGCCTATGCACCTGGCTCCTCGAAGTGCGGTCCGGGTCTTCACCGGCGGCCCCGTACCGACTCAGGCGCAGTGTGTTGTTCGACGTGAAGACTGCAATGAATCGGAAACCTACGTTAGCATTTGCGTTCCTAAGGAATCGCTTGTTCCTGGGCAAAACATCCGACGCCGTGGCGAAAACGCGAGAGCAGGTGAAACGGTGATCGCAGCCGGCTCACTCTTAACACCATGCCGTTTTGCTGGGGCCGTGACCTTTTCTGATCAGGCCTCGCTAACCCTCTTTCGAAAAGTTCGAGTCGGGATCATCAATACTGGCGACGAATTGATCGAGTTTGGGCAGCCCATCGAACCATGGCAAATCCGAGATTCGAATGGTCCTTTTTTGGAATCGATGCTCGCTCGCCTTCCTTGGGTGGAAGCCACACGCACCAAGGTCATGGACGATCAAGATGCGACCGCACAGGCGATTCGATATGGCTTAGAGCGTTGCGATGTATTGCTCATGACGGGCGGCGTCTCGATGGGAGATACCGACTACGTGCCCGAAGCGATCAAGAGTGCAGGGTGTCAGGTCGTGTTTCATCGGATACCCATTCGTCCAGGTAGACCGATGTTGGGAGCGGTTGGTCCAGCCGGCCAACTGGTGTTAGGACTCCCCGGCAATCCGCTAAGCGTTGCCGTTACCTTTCGCCGATTCGGACTGGAAATGATTAGAAACGTGGCCGGATTTGCGCAATGTGAGCATCCGCCTGTCTTGCAATTGGACTGCGATGATACCAAGACGCTCGACCTGATTTGGTTTCGTTTGGTTTGTTTGAAGCCCGATGGTCGATTGTCGCTGGTTCCGAGTCAAGGGTCAGGCGATATTGCTTCCCTGATCCAGTCGGATGGATTCGTCGAAATACCCTTGAATGAGCAAACTGCAGGATGTCGGCCATTTTATGCTTGGTAAATGACACAGCGGACAAAAGTCAAAGTAGTAGGCGCATTCCATGTTCCGTCCACCTGGAATCCTGGTAAAAGCTTGACTGCGAACGGCACGGCGGAGCGTGCCTGCTACTTTTGTCGGCACGGCGGAGCGTGCCTGCTACTTTTGTCGGAACGGCGGAGTGTGCCTGCTACTTTTGTCGGCTGTATCGAGGTGCGAAGGGCGTGTGATTTGCTAAAATCATTTGCCAACTTCCCACGCCCATCGCTAACACCTTGAGCGTGCCAAAGCGTCCAAGTGAAAAGCGGAGATTTAGAATTAGTTTTAACGTGGTGCTGTTCCAACCTGAAATCCCGCAAAATACGGGCAACATCGGACGCACGTGTGTGGCGTTGGGCGCCAAGCTTTGGATTGTGCGGCCCACTGGATTTCGGCTAGACGACAAGCAACTGCAGAGAGCTGGCCTTGACTACTGGCAGCACCTCAACTGGGAGGCCGTCGATTCTTGGTCGAAGATGACCGGTTTGATGCAATGGGAACGCACTTGGCTTTTCACCAAATTCGGGTCAAAGAGCTATACCGGCGCCACTTTTCAAAATGGCGACTGGCTAGTCTTTGGAAGCGAAACGAGCGGTCTACCAGACTCCATCCGGGCCGAATATGCAGATCGATGCTTGTCCCTGCCGATGGTGGGGCCTGTACGCAGCTTGAATTTGTCCGTCGCCGTTGGGGTCGGTCTGTTCGAAGCCCACCGGCAAGTGGCACTGCTAGAATAATAACGAAAATTTAGCTCCCGGCGAACCCTTTTTCCGTTGAGTCCGTCCTTGCCTTCTCCTGGATATCCGAGCGAAAAGTTTTCTTTGCCCCGTGCGACCGGCGCACGCTATACTTAATCCGTTCCGTTGGGATTTCGAATCCCCCTATTCCACCGCCATTTACCGTTCAAGGAAACTCACCCTCTTGCAAACACATGATCGATCGGAAAGTTTGGCTAGCGAACGAAGTGTTCTGGCTCGTTTAATATTGCCTAACGACTTTTTGGCCGAAGACCCATTCGATGAGTTAACCGGCTTAGCCACCACCGCCGGAACCACTGTGGTTGCGAGCGTTATCCAGAAACGCGAGCATCCCGACCAAACCACTTATTTGGGCAAGGGGAAAGTAGCAGAACTGCGAGAATTGGTCGAAATGCATTCGGCAGACGTCGTTTTGTTTGATAACGATCTCAACCCGGCTCAAACACGCAACTTGGAAAAAGCTCTCAATGTCAAGGTGATCGATCGATCGGAGCTCATTCTCGATATCTTTGCCTCCAACGCGCAGACGCATGAAGCAAGACTCTCTGTGGAATTGGCTCAACTCGAGTATTCCTTGCCGCGACTAAAGCGCATGTGGACGCACTTGTCTCGCCAGGGCATGGGTGTTGGAATGCGTGGGCCGGGTGAAAAACAATTGGAAGTTGACCGTCGCCTTGCTGAAAAACGAGTTCACGATCTCAAAGCAGAACTCGAGAAAGTCGAGCACCGCAAAGCTCGCGAAGTTGCATCGCGGGGCGATACGTTTAGTGTTTCACTGGCTGGCTATACCAACGCGGGCAAGAGCACGCTCATGAATGTGTTGACCGATGCAGATGTCCTGGCGGTCGATAAGCTTTTTGCAACCCTCGATACACGCACGCGAAAGTGGATGTTGCCCGGCTGGGGCCCCATCTTGCTCAGCGATACCGTCGGGTTCATTCGCGACCTGCCTCACCGACTCATCGCCAGCTTTCGAGCCACTCTCGAAGAAACGCGGCAGGCGGACCTGCTGATTCATGTTGCCGACGCAAGCAACCCATCCGTCATGAATCAAATTTCGTCCGTATACAAAGTCCTTCACGAAATCGGGATCGAAGAGAAAGACACTCTTCTGGTCCTAAACAAAGTCGATTGCGAGGGAGCAAGCGAACGCGTTGTTGCACTTCGAGAGCGTTATCCAAACGCAGTTCCGATTTCAGCTCGCAGCGGAATCGGAATCTCGCAGCTTGCAATGGCAGTCAGCGATGCACTTACGAAGAACTTCGTCGAGTTAGAAGTGCGACTTGCGCTCGACGATGGCAAAACAATCGCTTGGCTGGCAAGCGCGGCCGAAATCCTGTCCAAACAGTACAACGATGACCACGCATTGGTGCATTGCCGAATGCCTAGCCGGGTTGCTGGAAAGCTAGCAGCTCAGGGTGCGGACATTCGCGTGATCAAGGGCAAGATTCCAATTGCGCATGAGAAACAAAGTCCGGATTCCGCCACATTCTTGCCACCCCTGCCCATCGAAAAACCTGCTGGTTCAACGGACCAAAGCACAGGTAACCCTGCGACAGGGGCGATTGGCGAAGTTGCCTAGGTTATGGCTCGACGAGATCTCACGAAGGCACGCATCCTTCTGACGGGTGCCTCGAGCGGTATCGGACGTGAGCTAACGATTCAGCTTTGTCAGCGCGGAGCGTTTGTTTTGGCAACCGCTCGGCGACTAGAACGGCTTCAAGAACTGGAAAACATATGCCATGACCTGCCGGGACATGTCCATATTTTGGCTGGCGATCTTACTTGCGAACGACATCGTCAAGCCCTTGTGGACGAGGCAGCGTCACGCTGGAATGGATTAGACGGCTTAATCAACAACGCGGGTGCCGGTGCGATCGGCCGATTCGATGATGCAACCAGCGATCGCTTGCGCAAAGTCATGGAAATCGATTTCTTTGCGCCGGTGGAACTAACGCGGCTTTGCTTGCCACTTCTCGAACGCGGTATTCGTCCGGCCATTCTGAACATCGGTTCGGTGCTCTCGCATCGCGCCGTTCCGAACAAGAGCGAATACTGCGCGGCCAAATTCGCCATGCGCGGTTGGGCAGAATCATTGCGAGTGGAGTTGGCCCGAAAAAAGATTGAAGTGCTCATGCTCAGCCCAAGCACGACTCGCAGTGAGTTTCTAGAGTCGCTGGTCGAAACGAATGTCGATGAAAAGAGTCAATCGCTTGGAAGCATGTCTTCCGAACGAGTTGCTCAACTTGCAATTTCAACGTTGGTGCGATCTAAACGTGAAATGATCATCAGTCTTGGGGGCAAAGCCCTTGTCTGGGCTGGTCGGCTTTTCCCAAGGATCACAGACCGAGTCCTAGGACGCTTCGCGTAGAAGCACGACGCGTTTCGGAAGCACGCAATCATAACCCGATACGTAAGTGAGGGACTGCGAAATTGTCCCTCGCTTACCGGCTCGTTGCTTTCATGGATTGTGAGGCGGGGTATTCGAAAGTGGCATGGGCGTCTCGCCCATGGATTCACGAGCCAGTGCGCTCGTGCCACGCGTTGGTAACCCGTGCCCGTAAGCGAGGAGCCAACTGCAATCCCTCGCTTACCGGCTTGTTGATTTAATGAAGTCGTTATTGGGTAAGGGCGGTAAGACGGACTTCCAAGTCCGTCAATGGAGAATTCGACGGACTAGGAAGTCCGTCGTACCATTAAAGCAACAAGCCGTTACGCTTCGGGTTGGGATACTGCAATCTGCCGCTAGCCTTAAGGAAGAGTACGCTTATCTTCGGGGGCACACGCGCATGTATCGTAACTTCTTAGACTAAGGCATAGATACAGGAACGCCATCATTCCTACCAGCCATCGCGCGAAAAATAGGCAAGTCAACCGTCGTGGCAATCGTATGCGTCGATCCGTCCATCAGCATGAAGAGACAACCGCCTGCATGAGGGCTCCAAAATCCTCCAGGGCTACCTGTGGCAGCGTTCGGACCACCGGCTCGGACATGTACGGTGGCCATGGTGATCGCAGGCCGTGCTGTCTGGCCCACGGATTGACCGCGGCTCTTCGCCAGCGATGGTGAAAATACGGTTTGCGCTGTTGGTATGACACCCGCCCAACCGTTCGGAGCAAACATACTTGCTCGCTCCCCTAGTCCAATCGTGTTGGAGAGCCCATCGCGGATATCGGCGTGACGGATGCCGACATTGCGATGGAACATGCCGTTAAAAAGCTGTTCTTCATACATGGCTGTGTAACCGGGGGCATTCGCTGGATCGCCGCCGCCGAGGCAGGCAATGTAACTCGTAGGGGCCAAGTCGCTGATACCCAGCGAGGTAGGCCAAGGGGTCACCGGATCGGTCCACGTATCGGAAGGACATTGAAAAGCCTTGACCTTGGTGCTGCGTGCCGATCGGTTGGCCGGCGAGGAAATGGGCAGTCGGAAATCAATCTGGCTGTGCAAGCCAGCTTGTTCCAACTGGGGCAGGATCATTGCAAAGAAACTCCAGCCCGGCCCAACCTCCGGCACCGGGGAATTCCCTCCGCCCGGCCAAGGGCCAGTTGTGCGAGATATAAATCCAGGGGGGAAGGTTCGGTGTGCCGATTCGTAATTGTGCAGAGCCAGCCCTAGTTGCTTCAAATTGTTCGTGCATTCGATACGGCGGGCGGTTTCACGGGCTGCCTGGACGGCCGGCAGCAATAGCGAAACGAGAATGCCAATGATGGCGATGACGACCAACAGCTCAACCAATGTGAAGCCTCTGCGCCGTCGGATGAGAGTCCAATGAAATGGGGTGCCACTTGGATAACGCATACTCAAACTCCTCGGAAACCATAGGAACGGACGGGCTCGGTAGGCTCGACCGTGAGCCTTTTGAGCAGAACCGAACGTGGCTGGCTGAGGAGGAGTGTGATGGTTCACCGCAAAATCCAATCGCTTGCTTCGTCCAAACACTGACGCAAATGAGAATCAGTATCAACAAGTATTGCGGATATCGCTGGTTGTGTCAATAATGCACGCGACTTTTCTCAGTCGTGGATGCGAAAATTTGTGATGAACCCGAAAACCCACATGTTTCAAGAAATACAGACAGTGCAATGAGCGCTCAAAACGAGGAAACGCCGGTTGAGGTACGGAAGCTCGAAACGCCTGGGGCGCCGGCGGTTCCCGCGACGAAGCTTCCCAAAATTGTCCCTTTCCGTGACCTATGCCGCTGCGGCGAAGAAGTTTGGATTGAGAATGACGGCCAGATCTATCGATTGCGCAGAACCAAGCAAGGAAAGCTGATTTTGACGAAATAAGCTAGGAGGAGTCCTCCGTTTGGCCATCTGAGGTTCTCAAGCTAGAAAACGAAAAAGCCCTGGAATCCATTGAGAAAACCATGGCTTTTGTAAGCGAGGTCGACGGGCGGCGAACCCGCAACCCCCGGATCGCGTCGGCGACAAACGCCCCTTCGCTCTGTGATTCGCAAGCTATCAACCTGATCGGTCAATGACAATTCATCCCAATGATGCGACTGTCGCGATCGTGCTTCGAACCGAATCGTTGCTGGCTATGCTTTAACGAACGGCGAATCTACGGTAACCGAGAGTCATGACCAGAGTCAGGCAGATCGGCCCCAGCGTTGAAGGTTCCGGGACGGTATTCACCACAATCTGGTACGACAGCGACGATGTACTATCGATCGTGATGGGATCATTGTTGGAGTCGAACCCAGAAGCGGGCGGATCCATGATGATCGTTCCCGAACCTGTCGCGAGTGCGACGACTTGGAACGAGAAGAAAAGACCATTGGAACTGAGTGTCACAGCGGGCGGCGTCAAAAAGACATTGTCGAAGATCGCACCGGCAACGCCAGCATTACTGACACCAGTGAACGTGTTAATGGGATCTGGAACGATGGGACCTTCAGAGACGAGTGTTGGGGTACCGAACAAGAGTTCTGAAAACAGGACGTCGACGTTGAGGTTAGACAATTCGATCGGATTTCCGAAATCGCCCAGGCCACTGAGGTACACGTTAAACTGCACGTTCTGTCCGACCGTCAGGTTGTTGAGATCCGAAGCATTCGAAGAAAGAGTGAATATCATCCCCGCCTCGCACGTTTTTGAAAGCAAAAATAGGACAGTCGCCATACAGAGAATTGCACTTCGCATATCAGTTTTTCCTTGAAGCCTTCGGTGTGTCATCAAACGTTCACGTAATTTTAATAAACGACGGCATTGTACTGACCATTCAAGTGACTGCCAGTCGGTGCCTTGCATCGCCCCGCCACTGCAAAAAGTCTCAGTCTGAACTGTGATCCAATGAAGTGATTTCGGATTTAGTCAGAGCGGCGGGCAAGTTCCTCGGCAACATCCAACGCCAACAGGGAAAGGAGTTCGTCTGGAGGATCGCGGTCATCGGAGACTTTGACAAGTCCTTGATAGTATTCTTTTCGTTGCGAAGTGTCATCGTCAAGCTTGAGGATGGTGGGCCATGCGGTATCCAATTTTTCGCTACGATAGGAATTTAGTCGATTGATCACAAGTAGCGCATCCAAGGGCGAGACCACCCCATCGCCGTTTGCATCGCAGTTTGTCTTCAGCGCATTATCCATCGAAGCGATTCGACCCAGGCCGGAAGAATTGAGCAAGTCGATAATCAGTGAAGCATCGAGTCTCGAGACCGTTCCGTCTTGGTTGACATCGAGTTGGTCCCATGAGGGTTGCCGAAATTGCGAGGTCTTCACTAAGGTTCCTGCATTTGGGCCGACCTCCGCATCATCCAGGTCGGGAAACGCGGGAACCAAGACACTTTGCAGCGCACGATCAACTAATTCCATATTGGGAAGAATGCGCACACCCGGATCAAGTGTACTCGCCATTAAATCTGCGGGATCAGAGGAATGTCCGTAACCCATAACATGTCCAAACTCGTGCAGCAGAACCGTGAACAGATCATAACGACCAATCGCGGGCGAGCCTGCTGTGGCCTCCATGTCGGAACCTCGTGCTGCTGTTGAGAACTCGGAGTTGTCCAGCGGCGATGAATCGATGAACCATCCAGTGCCGGCAGCGTCATTGTCGAGGATAACAAGTCCGGTCGGAGCAGTCACTGCGAGGGAGTTATTTGCCAGGTTGGCAAAGCCGACATGAAAAACTTGCGGCGGCGTAAAACCAAGTGCATTCGCCCAGACTAGTGATGCAGCATCTACCAGTGGCTGAACCTCAGAGGCAGTAAGTATGCGTATGTTTTCGGTAGATGCTGCCGCCACATTGTTCGTCCTAGATAACAGTGATGCGCCGTGGACGAGTTGTACGGCATCTAGACCGAGGTAGCTGTCGACGCCACTGTCGCCACCGTTAGCCACTCCGGCCTCGATCCTGAAGATGCCCGCCGTGGTGAATGTATACTGCCACTGCGTCCACGGCGTCTGGCCGTAGCTGCCCACCGAGGAGATGCTGGCGGAGAAGGGCGTTGCGACGACGACGCTGCTACTGTCGTAGACGCGGACGTAGCCACTGTCGCTGTACGGCAGGTAGTCCGAAGTGTCGAAGAATGCCCAACCGGAGATTACATCGCCAGGTTGCGCGGTGAACTGCTGTGAAATCCGCTCAAACACTCCCGCCTGGCCCGAATCAAGAAGGGCGAAATGCGTGCCCTGCTTGGGTTGATAGGTCAAACTGTTGGACGGTCGCTCGGTCCACGCTGTGACAATCTGGGCGCCGCCGCCCGGCGACGGAGCGATCGTCCAGCCGGTGAAGTCCCCTGTCTCGAAGCTGGCGTTCAGGATCAGCTGCTCT
Source organism: Pirellula staleyi DSM 6068 (assembly GCA_945875845.1). Lineage (GTDB taxonomy): Bacteria > Planctomycetota > Planctomycetia > Pirellulales > Pirellulaceae > JBKCUI01. Next base: position 41,762 of record CAMCMB010000051.1, on the reverse strand, counting down.
TGCAGCGTGAACTGGCTCGTAAAGGTGCCGACGCCAAGCGGGTTCAACGCTCGGTCGGTGATGCCATCCTTCAGAATACGCAGCTGATAGACGCCCTTCGAAAGCACTGGCGTGTTGACCTGCGCCTGGGTGTCGTCGTTGAGCAGTTGAATACCGCTAATCGAAATCTCAGACTCCGTACCGTCGAAAACGCCGCTGGCAGACGCCTTGAAGAGGTGGAAGTTGGCTGGCGAAATGTTCGTCGCTGCGACTGCCTCGGAGAACGTGACAACCACCTTCGTGAGACCTTCGAAGCCTGAACTGTCTGGACCTGGATTGGTGCCAACAATCGCGGGCGCGGTGACGTCTTCGAGGAGGCCAATATCGAGCGGCGGGGTTGTGAACGTCACCAGCCCAGCCGTGTCGGTCACCTTGGCCAGAGTCCTAAAACCGCTCACTCCTGGCGCGATATTTGGAACAACGAATGAAAATTGGTAGGGCGCAGAAATGTCGGTCGAAACCGTGACGCCATCCACAACCAGCTCGACCTTCTGCACACTCACACCTGCAACGACACTGACTGTAAATGGAACTGTTATCCCTTCAAACACCTGGAGGCCGGCGGTTCCTGGATCCGCATCGACCACGCTGGTGGCAAGCGACGCCCGCGGTGTCAGGGTAAATGAACTTGTCACATTGCTGCCGAGGGCGTTGCCCGCGCGGTCGGTCACGGACCCGCTCACCTCGATCCGGTAGGTGCCAACCAGCAGGGCCGGGAACGTCAGTTGCACTAGGCGGTCGTCGTCGCGAAGCTGGAATGTCGTGGGCGTCAGGACGTTGTCGCTCGCATCGAGAACTCGCACTTTGGCTGACGTGATCGAGGCGCCCGCCATCGGCTCGCTGAATCGGACCTGCACGATCTGGATGGGCTCGACCACCGACGCGTTTGTGGGGGGCACGAAACCGGTGATGGTCGGGGCAAACGTGTCCGCGACCAGTTCGACGGTCAATGCGTTGGACAGCGCGACGTTTCCGCCAGTGTCGGTGGCTCGCACTTGGATCGTGGCCGAACTGCCGACAGTCGCGATATCCGGTGCGGCGACGAAGAAGTCAAATGGGAACGACACGTCGTTCCGGACAACCTGGCCGTTCACCAACAGTTCGACATTCCGGACCTGGACGTCGTCGGTAACATTCACTCGAACTGGGATCGTCCTGCCCTCGAACACCTGGAGGCCAGGGGCGGTCGGGTTCTGATCGACCGCGGATGTGGTCGCCGTCACGGTTGGGGCGGTGCCAGCGTTGTCGAACGGCAGGTAGTTGACAACTTCGAGTCCGCTGGTCGTCGCGACGTACGCCACGCCGCGACTGACGACGACATCGCGGGCGTTGCCGGTTAGGTTGAGCTGGAGCAGCAGGTTCGCGACGTTGCTCGGGTTACTGGTGTCGTAAACTTGGAGGAAGTTCCCGCCATCCGGCAGGAGCAGGCCGAGGCCGCTGCCGTTGAGCGCCATCCGGCGAGCTGTGAAGAATTGGCTGCCGCTCGGAGTCTGAATGATCTGCGGGTTGGCCGGGTTGCTGACGTTGATGGTCCGCAGACCACTGCCGGACAGCCATGCCACGCCGTTACCGACGAACAGCCCCACGTCGGACGAGGCCACGCTGACAAAGACTTGCCCGCGCACGACCGCAGCCCCTTCGTTGGTGATGTCGATCACCGAGAAGGTGTCACTGCCGCTCAGATACGCATAGAGAAACGAACCTTCGCGGACGAACCCGGTGAGCGTGCCAGAACCCGGCAGGGAGAGCGACTGAATGAGGTTGCCGCTGGCCAGGTCGACCACGCGGAGCTGGTTCCCCGAAGCGGCGTAGGCGAGCCCGTTGGCGACAATCACCCGCGTGGCCGCCACGTTGACCGTGCGGAATAAACGCGGCTGCGTCCGTTCCGAAACATCGACGAGCGTCAACGCCGAACCGGTGGCGACCGCAGCGATGCCGAGATTGCCGTCGACCGCAACGTCGGTCGCGGTGCCGGCAAGGTCAAGCTGCCCGAGAACGATCGGGCCGTCGAACCGTGTCCCGTCGATGACGGCGAGACCAAAGCTCCCGGTTGCTGCATATACGCGGTCGCCTTCGACCGCGACGCGTTGTGGATTGCCCTGGAGGGGCAACGTGGCGATGACGCCGGTAGGAAAGGAGCGACCGCTGAGCGGGTCGAGGCCCTGTTCGAGTTCGGCGGAGTCGCTGATGCCGTCGTTGTCGGAGTCGGTTTTCTTGGGGTCGGTGCCTATCGTCGATTCGCCGAAGTCCGGGATTCCATCGCCGTCGCTGTCGTCCCCGCCGAAGATCGGCAGGTCAAGCCGCGACCCGCGGTTTCCGTCTGAGAGCGGCGACGAACCGATGAGTGTCACCTCGCCGCTTGCACCTGAAACCGACGCGATCACGTTCCCGCGGTTCGTGGACGGCTGATAAAACGAGGCTGTATAGAACCGCCCGGGGGGAAGCACGATCGAGGGCAGACCACCGTCGGGTTGCAGCGTGCCCACGATATCTGGGCCGCCGTCCAGCAGATAGCGGAAATAGATTGTCGGGTCGTCACCGAAGCCCGCCGGAGTCGCCGAGACGAGCGTCGCGCCAAACGGCGCAGAATGGCCCAAAAACGCGTGAGAATTGATAACCACGTCCTTGTAGCCGGGTGGGATCGTGAAGTTGCCGGATAGGTCGAATTCCACGATGATCTCGTTCACGAAAGGAGCGTTCCCGCGCCTTTCGTGCTGGAGAATCCAGAACGCCGTCAGTGGCGGGGCGTAAATGTCGGACCGATCGACTCCGAAGTCGTCGCAGATGACGAGGCGGACACTTCCGGTATACGACCCGAAGCCACCGACACTGGGGTCGATGATCGTCCCGGTTGCCTGGAAGTTATCGACGAAAGCGTCCGCTCCCTGCGTGCCCCCGATGATCGATTTCATCTTGAGGCCGGCGTCCAACAACGTGAAGTCCGGGCGAGGAACCACGTAACTCGAGAGGTTCGGACCGCTAATCGTGCCGCCGTTCGCCTGGGACTGGATGTCGCGCTGGATTCGCATCTTGATGTCGTCCACGATCCGCTTCACGACATTGGTACTCTTTGCGATTTGCGAGAGCTCGCCCCCGACGCCATGCGTGTACTTCGCACCACTGCCTCCAAGAAACTGGGTAACCATGTCCTGGCCCAGGGATCCAGTTGTCAGCAGCGTCATGGAGGTCCGAAACAAGGACTCGAGTGCGGCGTCCGACAGAGGCCGGTGGAAGCCCAATAACAACCCCTCAAGACGCGTCGGTGTGAAGGTGGGGAAGTCAGCTGACTTGAAGTCGTCGCCCGAGGCGCATCCATTCGACAGGCTCCTGCCAACTTGAATCTGGGCTGGGCTTCCGTTGATGACGAAATGCCATCCCGGATGCGTAATACCGCTGTCCGGATCCGTCACGACTGTCGTGCCGTCCGCCGAAACCGTGGCCGTGCCGTCGATCTCCAACCGGCCCGTCGCGTGGTTGAAGCTGATGAACAGCATCTTCGATCCGGGCGCGGCGTTGTCCACGTTCGGGTAGCTGACCGCGACTGGCGTTGTAAACGTGACCACGCCGGGCGCCTGCACAGTAATCGCGAACGGCGGCTCGGACACGCCCGGCGGCAACATTTCGCGGATCAGTTCCGTAGGCACTGTGCTGATGCCGAGTTGCACGTTCGTCATCACTTGGCCGTTAGCGTCGATGGCCGTACCAGGCTGGACTACGGCGGTCAGGAGTTCGCGCTGCTCCGCCGTCAGGTCCGGGGCGGCTTCCGCGGGTACTTCGATGAGTGTCGGTACAACATCGCTGACATCTTGCAAGATCGCCGACTTCAGACGCGGCAGGTAGACGCCCTGAATCAGTTCCGACGCGGTCGCCTGTTCGCGGCTGCCCATGCTCCCCATCACGGTGTTGACCTTCCCCGGCTCGATGGTCAGTTCCATGACCATTTCGGGGAAGTAGCAGCCGACCGGCGTGTTGGTCGCCGTCATGCCGTCGAGCACAAACTTGACGTTGCCGGACGGCACCGAGGGGAGCGTGAACCGACCCTGCGCATCGGTGAAAACCGCCTGCGATTCCTGGCCGAGGATGTACACGCGGACATTCGAAATCGGGTTGAGGTAGATGTCGTCGCCGGTCATCAAAACGCCGTCGGGGCCGCGGCGCACGTCGTCGATCGTGTTGGGCCTAAGGTCCGGACCGGGGTCAGCCAGGATGCCGGTCAGCGATGTACCGGGCAGGCTCGCGAGGCTAACCGTGGTGAAGCTGTACGTAAGCTTGCTGCCGGGCATTCCGCTTCCGGCGGCATCGAGCAATGAACCGTCGTCCGCCACGATGGTCGCACCATCGACTGTGACCGTGATGGTCGAAGCGCCAGGCATCGAGCTGGCGAAGAACAGCCAGGCCCCGGCGCCGTCGTCCGCGATGACGATGTGGGCCGGGAGCTTGTTCCCGGTGGTGTCCGTCGCGTAGAAGTTGTCGCCGTTGAGCGTGTTCTTGTCGATTGGCCGCGAGAACAAGACCCTGGGCTTCTCCGTGGATCCCGCTTCGCTGGCACCGGCTACGGGCGAGACCTCAGTGACTGTCAGCGGGATCGCAGACGCGAGGGTGACGGCGACGGAAGTTGTCGTGGTGTGGCCGGCCGCATCCTGGGCGGTCACGACAATCGTGTGCACGCCAGCCGCAAGCGCGGACATGTCCAGGTCCTGATCGAACGCGCCGGTGGCGGGGTCGAACACCACCGAGAGCGATGGCCCGCCGTCAAAGGCGTACGCGAGCGCGGTCACTGCGGACCCGGTACCGGACGCGACGCCGGACAACCGGGACGCTGCCGTCAAGGCCGCGTTCACCTCGGGGGCCGTGAGCGAAATCGTTGGAGCCAATGTGTCGAGCGTGAACGAATATGTCCGGGCTGTGGAGACGTTTCCGGCGAAATCGGTGGCCCGGAATCGCAGCATGTGGGCACCATCGGCCGACCCGTTTAACGGCAATGCGGTGGGTACTGTGAAGTTGCCGTCGGCGTCAAAAGCGACCGGGCCGTAGCTGCCGCCATCGAGTTGAACCTCGAGCAATTTGAGCCCGGAAAGGTTGTCGAGGGCTTGGCCGTGGATAGTCACGTTGGTGGCCGTGACCAGATCGTCCACCGGGCTCTGAATGCTCACGCCGGGAGCGCGCGTATCAGCGGCCAGGGAGAATGCCTGGAGCACGTAGCTCGCCACGTTCCGCCCGGCGGTCAGCCCTGCCTGGTTGTCGAACTGGAAGTGAATCCCGCCGAGAATACGGCTCTGGCCCGCTTCTTCGGCAGCCTGGCGGAAGCTCGTGAAGGTGCGCGGTGCCACACCGGGAGCCTCGGTGGCCGCCGTGAAGCTGGTGCTGGTACCGAAGAACGACTCCAGGACGATCTGAGCAGCACCGCTAAACGTGCTGTGCCCGGACGAGTAGGTGGGGTGGTTAGGCGTCACTAGGAGTGGCGTCCAGGCCGCCTCAACCGTTGTCAGACTGTTGCCGTCGGAGCTCGCCCCCACAATCGCTGTCACGGGCCTCCACAACCCGTAGAAGTACTTGGCGTCCCAAGCGGCGATGGCGGCGTCGGCCAAGGCGACGTTCAATTCGGCAAACAGTCGGGCGTTGGCCGACAGGCCGTAGCCCTGAGACTGAGCCAACTGCGCGGCGATCTGATTCCAGTGACCTGCCGGGGTCACCGTGCCCAGCCCGTCGGCCCAGTACAGGGCGGAATTCGTTTCGTCAGCTGTGCGCGTGGACCCCGCGGCCCGGCCCTTTGTCTGGACCTCGTTCAAAGCGGTCGCGTATTCCACACTTCCCAGAGCCGGGGGCGCGGCTGGTCGGAACTGGTTAGGCGAGTTGAGGGCGAAGGGCGTGACGGTGGCCCATTGCGGCAGAAGCGCCTCGGCGAACATTGGCGTCGTTGGCTGCCAGGTTCCCTCATTGGTGTTCGGGGGCATGTAGTCCGTGAACTGTCGAGATCCGTCGTTCGCACGCAAAGCGATGACGGCGTTTCCGACCTCGCGTCCGAACGCCTCGCCGTCGGTCTTGGAGGCACCGGCTGCCACCTGCGCCAAGGCGGCGGTTTGCGTCGCATCGAAGGCGGCCTGCTGACCTGGGTACAGATAGGAGAGGATCCTATGAGCCGCAGTTGTTGCCGCCGCCTCGGCGGACGCGCCCACCGGCGGCGTCAGTTTGGCGAGGTACCCGGGCGTGCCTTCGATCGCACTGACAGCGTCGAAAATCGCCGTTCCAACCATCGCCAGGGCGCGCGTCGCTACCGGTGGGGCCGAGGCATCAAGGCGGATCGCGTTGAGGGCAGCCTGATTCCATCGCAAGACGACATCCTGCTGGTTCGCGTCAGGACTGACTCGCGTCAACACCATGCTAAAATCACCTACGTTTCCTGCGGGGTCCACGGCTTGGGCGGTGAACCCGTTACCTCCGAGGGCGAGCGAAACGCTGGCGAACTGGAAGCTCCCTGAGCCCGAGGCAAGCGCTGTTGCGATCGTCGCGCCGCTCTTCGACAGCGTGACGGTCGATCCAGGATCGGTTCGTCCAACCAAGGTAACGCTTCCGGCACTTGTAGAGAGGTCGCCGACGGTCCCGGTGTCCGATGCAATCGACAGGTCAAACGCGGCGCTGGGAGCAAGGGAATCGAGCGTAAAAGTGACGTCAAAGAAACTAGAGACATTGCCGACTAGGTCGGTCCCGCGCAGGTAGACGACGTGCGGACCATCGGCCGATCCATCCAGCGGCAGTGTTGTTTCCAGTTGAAAATTCCCTGCGGCATCGAATGCGACGTCGAACAACGGCCCGGAATCGACCTTTGCCTTTAAAATTCCCATCCCTGCACGACTGTCTGTTGCTCGACCACTCACCGTGACATTGCGGTTGCTGACGAGACCCGAGACGGGGGCATCAATGACGACGACGGGAGCCTGCGTATCGCGTGTGATGGAGAACGATTCGAGCCGTTGCTGAGTGAACGACGATGCCGCCCGTGATCGCACTTGAACGACATTGTCCCCCTCGGCCAAGGTAACTCCCGAAACCGTGAACGTACCTGCGCTGCTGGCGAGACCGGACCCATTATCGAATCCGTTGTCGGCGCCCGTTTCCGCCGTGAATGACGCGGCGGCACTTGTCGTCCCCGTCACGAGAATTGTCGATTGATTCGTGACCCGAGTGCCATCCGCTAACACGATGGAGCCGGGTAGGGCCGAGAGGGTCATCGAAAGGGGATTGAGAGTCGTGCTGTCACCGAGATTCGTGCGCCATTGCGAATAATCGTATGCCGTCACGAGCCCGTCGAGGTTCGCGTCCGCTTCGACTTGATACTGACTGTTTCTGATCAACGCGTTGATCGCCGTTCCGTCAGCCGTATCGACCTTGCGGTCGCCATTGACGTCACCCACTAGATAGGTGTTCAACCGATAAGAACCTGACGTGCTGCGTTCGGACGACACCGTGAGGTAGTAATTTCCCGCAGAAAGCTCGGCGATGGCGAGACTCTGACGTTTGGCCGCTAGATCCGGCTGACTGAGGGCCGGGGCCACGACCGCATTCGTGCTGGAATTGCGAATCGTCACTGTCGCGGGATCAAGGTTGCTGCCGTCGCCTGCCACGAGCTTAAAGCCCAAGTTCATCTTTCCGCCGCTCAACGTGAATTCCGAATTGCTGATCCCTAATTCGATCCGATCGCTTCCACCGGAGCCGACGAGCTGTCCGTCGAAGGTGGCAAACACGCGGGCGTCGGCACTGAGGAGTATACGAGGTTCCAGTGCCTCAACGCCCATGGTCGAATCCGTGATAGCGAGCTGTCGTCGAAATGGATGCTTACGTGCGACTCCAGCGAAGTACCTGACGCTGGTCCAGGCCGTGGTCCGCTGGTTTGCCTGAAGTTTTACCCGCCGAGATCGACGCGTCCGCAATAAGTAGAGGAGGTTTCGCAGCCAACGATAAAAAGCTGAGATCATTGAAAAACTCTTGCGCTGGAAAATTGTGCTGATGCTAGCGACTGTCCACACCGAAAACTGGTAGATATTTCAACCGAGAGTGTCAATCTGCTAGATAAGGCGCTCGATCGTAAGCGACTTTGGTCTGATGCTGCAAGTAATATCCCGTCCGAATCCCCAAAACTTAATGAATTTTTTAGCTCCTCCGTGGATCCGTGATCAGCCAAAAAATTCGCCGTGGAAATTACTTGTGCTCCCCCTAGTTGTTGTGCTTGTCCTATTGGGGGAATGATGAATGATTGACCAGTGTATCGATCTAAATGATCGCACGCTCACGTCCCACAATTGGTGTAGAATGCTCAAAAATTCAAGTCCATTCGACCTTCACGCCTATGTTTGCGCACCGCGATACTGGGAGTTGGACTCGCAATGGCCGTCGATTGGTTCTAGCTCAAATCCAACAACATCGCCCCATCGCAAATCATGCCCGATTCCAACTTTAACTACGGGCAGTCCTCGGACACCACTCGATCCGTCGTTCGAGAAAACCGCATCGAGGCCGGTTTCATCGGCAAACTCCAAAGCCTCAAATACGAATACCGCCGCGACATCACCGACCGAGCGACACTTGAGAAGAACTTCCGTGAGAAGTTCGAGGCCCTCAACCGAGTCCGTCTTACCGATTCCGAGTTCGCCCGCCTGCTCGACGAAATCATCACGCCCGATGTTTTTACGGCTGCAAAGACCCTACGCAGCATCAATGCGTTCACCCGCGACGATGGCACACCGCTGAACTTTACGCTCGTCAACATCAAGGACTGGTGCAAGAACACCTTCGAAGTCATCAACCAGCTCCGCATCAACACGGAAAACAGCCACCACCGTTACGATGTGCTCCTTCTCATAAACGGCGTGCCCGTCGTGCAGATCGAGCTGAAAACGCTCGGCACCAGCCCTAAACGGGCAATGGAGCAGATCGTCGAATACAAGAACGATCCCGGCAACGGTTACGCCAAAACGCTGCTGTGCTTTATGCAGCTCTTCATCGTCAGCAATCGGAACCGCACGTACTACTTCGCCAACAACAACGCCCGCCACTTTGCATTCAATGCCGAAGAGCGTTTCCTGCCGGTCTATGAGTTCGCAGACGAAGAAAACAAGAAAATTGCCCACCTCGACTCCTTTGCGGAGCTATTCCTCAGAAAATGCGACCTCGGCAGGACCATCAGTCGCTACATGGTGCTCGTTGTCAGCGAACAGAAGCTCATGATCATGAGGCCCTATCAGGTCTATGCCGTGCAGCAGATTGTGAAGTGCATCGAGGACAACAGCAGCAATGGATACATTTGGCATACGACCGGCAGCGGCAAGACGCTCACCTCCTTCAAGGCTTCTACGCTACTCAAAGAGAACGATCGTATCCACAAATGCGTTTTCGTCGTGGACCGAAAAGACCTCGACCGCCAGACTCGCGAAGAGTTCAACCGCTTCCAGGAAGGCTGCGTGGAAGAAAACACCAATACCGCCGCCCTCGTACGCCGTCTGCGTTCGGACGACTACACCGACAAGGTCATCGTAACCACCATCCAGAAACTCGGCCTCGCTTTGGATGAAGGGAGCAAACGCAACAAGCAACGGGCGAAAAATGGCCAACCCACCTTCAAAGAGCTCCTTGAACCGTTGCAAGACAAACGCATTGTTTTCATCTTCGACGAATGCCACCGATCGCAGTTTGGCGAAAACCACAAAGCCATCAAAGAGTTCTTCCCGCTTGCTCAGCTCTTCGGTTTCACGGGAACGCCCATCTTTGAGGAAAACGCTTCGTTGCAGAAGATCGAGGATACGCAAGCCTCGTTGCGCACGACGAACGACCTGTTCCAGCAGCGGCTTCACGCCTACACCATCACGCATGCCATCGAGGACGGCAACGTATTGCGGTTCCACATCGACTACTTCAAACCGGAGGGCAAGAACCCACCGAAGTCCGGCGAGCCACTTCCAAAGAAATCTATCATTGAGTGCATTTTGTCCAAGCACGATGCCGCGACGGGGGGACGCCGTTTCAATGCGATCCTCGCGACCGCGTCCATCAACGACGCCATCGAATACTTCGAATTATTCAGCGAGATGCAGAAGAAAAAGAAGGAAACCGATCCTGACTTCAAGCCGCTGAACATCGCCTGCGTGTTCTCCCCGCCTGCCCAACTCGCAGAGAACCCGGACGCCAAAAAGGACATTGTGCAGCTCGCCCAAGACCTGCCGCAGGAGCAGGAGGACAACAAGGTAGAGCCCGAAAAGAAAAAGAAGGCCCTTGAGGCCATCCTCATCGACTACAACGCCCGCTACGGTAGCAATCATCGTATCTCCGAGTTCGATCTCTACTATCAGGATGTGCAAAAGCGGATTAAAGACCAGCAGTGGCCGGACGAGGATTTACGCAAAGCCAACACGAACGTTCCACATCACAAGATCGATATCACCATCGTGGTCGATATGTTGCTCACCGGGTTCGATTCCAAATATCTCAATACGCTCTATGTGGACAAGAACCTCAAGCACCACGGCTTGATCCAGGCGTTCTCACGCACCAATCGGGTGCTTAACGGCACCAAGCCTTTCGGAAACATCCTCGACTTCCGTCAGCAGCAGGAAGCAGTGGATGCCGCCATAACCCTCTTCTCGGGCGAAAAGACTGGCGATCAAACGCGGGAAATTTGGCTTGTGGAAAAAGCCCCAGTGGTCATCAAGAAGCTGGAGGATGCCGTCCAGAAGCTCGGCAGCTTTATGAAATCGCAAGGCCTGGATTGCACGCCGTCTGCCGTGGCAAATCTCAAAGGGGACATAGCCAAGGCCGCCTTCATCAATCACTTCAAGGAAGTCCAGCGGCTCAAGACGCAACTCGACCAATACACCGACCTCACCGAGGAAAACAAACAGACCATCGAGCAAGCGTTACCGACCGACAGTCATCGTGGTTTTCGGGGCGAGTACCTGGAAACCGCAAAAAGGCTAAGAGAGAAGCGAGGCAAGGGCAGCGAAAAAACGGACGCCACAGAATCACTGGACCAACTTGAGCTGGAACTCGCTCTCTTCGCCTCCGCCGTGATCGATTACGACTACATCATGGGCCTTATCACTAAATTCTCGGCCAAGGGGCCGGGCAAGTCGAAGATGACCCGCGAGGAACTCATTGGCCTCATCAGTTCCGATGCCAAGCTCATGAACGAGCGGGACGACATCGCCGAATACATTAGCACACTCAAGGCGGGCGAGGGGCTTAGCGAAATCGCCATCCGCGACGGCTACACCCGCTTCAAGGCAGAGAAGAACGCCAAGGAACTCGCCGCCATCGCCGCGAAGCACAGTATCGCGACCCCAACTCTGCAAACCTTCGTGGACGGCATCCTAGAACGTTTGATCTTCGATGGCGAGCAGCTCAGCGACCTCATGGCCCCGCTCGACCTCGGCTGGAAAGAACGCACCCAGGCCGAACTCGCGTTGATGAAGGACCTTCATCCACTTCTCATCAAACGCGCCGCTGGTCGCGACATCTCAGGACTCAGCGCGTATGAGCAATGAAAGCACCGTTCTGAATAGGGCGGAATCGCCACACTCAAACCACTCGGATTCGACGGAATTGAAATTGCCCTTCACGAGACAGCCTACAACCATGAGCAAAGCCAAACGTACCAAGATCGAAGTTCAGGGGACCGCCATCACCATCGTCTCGCAGAACAGCCAAGACTTCATCTCCCTCACCGACATGGCTCAAAAATTCGGGGATGACGTGCTGATCTACAGTTGGATGCGGAACCGCAATACACTCGAATTCATCGGTATTTGGGAAAAGATACACAACCCGGATTTTAAAAGTCTCGAATTCGAGACCTTTAGAAATCAGGCTGGTCTCAACAGCTTCTCGCTCACCCCGCGCAAATGGATCGAGGCCACGGGTGCCATTTTGCCTTCGACCGAGGATGTCAGAACAGTGGGACGACGCTTGAGTTCCGATGAAACGAAAGCCCTGAAGAACCCTGGTAAACGGGAAGGCGAATGAAAGAGACAGCGCGAATGAGCAAAAAGAAACCTAGTGAACCCACCTCGGAAAAACTGGACGACACCCGCCTGTCCCGCGGCCGCACCCGCCCTGAGGCGATTTTCCCAGTCGCGCCGTCTGCTGCGTCGCTGCCGGAGAGCTACGCTGCCACGCTTCAGGAGATAAAGTCCCACCTCCGCAGCGCCCGCGTCCGCGCCATCCTGGCGGCTAATCCCATCGTGATCGAAGCCTACTGGCAGACCGGAAAAATCATTCTCACCCGCCAGCAAGAGGCCGGTTGGGGAGCCAAAGTCATCGACCGCCTCGCTGCCGATCTTCAGGAAGAGTTTCCCGACATGAGTGGTCTCACGCGTCGCAATTTGTTCTCCATGAGAGCATTTGCCGAGGCTTTTCCGGACGGCCCAATTGTGAAACGACTTGTTTCACAATTGCCGTGGGGCCAGATCATCCGCCTTATCCAGATGGTCAAAGACCCCGCCGTCCGCGACTTCTACATCCGCGAAACGCTCGCCCAAGGCTGGAGCCGCAGCATTTTGGAAATCCAGATCCAGAACCAACTGCACCTTCGCCTCGGCAAAGCACAGAACAATTTCGCCATGACCATGCCGCCAGCCGAGTCCGACATGGCGGCACAACTTTTTAAAGATCCGTACCTCTTCGACTTCCTGGGCACCGCCGATCCGCGCCGTGAAGCGGAGGTCGAGCAAGCTCTGGTGGATCACATCCAAAAGTTCCTTTTGGAACTGGGGACTGGTTTCGCGTTTGTCGGGCGTCAGGTAAGGTTGGAAGTCGGCGGATCCGATTACCCGATCGATCTGCTCTTCTACCACCTGAAGCTTCGCCGCTTCGTAGTCCTTGAACTCAAGGCACGAGACTTTACTCCCGGCGATGTTGGTCAGCTCAATCTGTATCTCTCTGCGGTCGACGATTTGTTAAAGCATCCGGACGATCAGCCGACGATTGGCCTGCTGTTGTGCCGGACGAAGAATCGAGTCGTTGCCGAATACGCGTTGCGTGGCCTGGATCAATCGATCGCCGTCGCCGCTTGGCAGACCCAGCTCACCGACTCACTACCCGAAGACCTCCGCAGCAGCCTGCCCAGCATCGAGGAGATCGAAGCGGAATTGGCTGGCGATCTGGTGTCCTCCAAACTCGACAGCGAGAGCGAATCGCCGGGCAAGGTTCACGCCAAGACGCCAAGACGCAAAGCAACGAAGAAGAGCCAATGAGTAAGCGAACAAAAGCACTTGGCGCCTCTGCGTCTATGCGTCAGCCAGAAAAGCAAGACAGCAAACCCACACTGGTGCCGAAGCTGCGGTTTCCGGAGTTTCGGGATGCGGAGGGCTGGGCAGAAAAGCCGCTCAAAGCAGCAGCACACATCAATCCAGCAAACGGCGGACTACCGGAATCATTCGTCTATATTGACCTTGAGTCGGTTGATGCGGGAGTGTTAAACGCAAAGGAACGTATTTCCCGAATCGATGCGCCAAGCCGCGCTCAAAGACTCGTGGAACGCGGTGACATTATTTACCAAGTCGTCCGCCCGTACCAACGCAACAATCTGCTGTGCGAGTTTGATGACTATGAGCACTACGTCGCATCTACGGGCTATGCCCTACTCCGGGCTAAAGGCAGCAATCGGTTCTTGTATCAGTGCATCCACACCGATTCCTTCGTCGGAAGAATCATTGCCAAGTGCACGGGTTCCAATTATCCCGCAATCAATTCATCGGACTTGGCGGAGATACAGTTGCCAATTCCACCAACATTTCCCGAGCAACAAAAAATCGCTGAGTGCCTGAGTTCGGTGGACGAGCTGATGGCCGCGCAAGCGCGGAAAGTGGACGCGCTCAAGACCCACAAAAAAGGGCTGATGCAGCAGCTGTTCCCCCGCGAAGGCGAAACCCAACCCCGCCTCCGCTTCCCCGAATTCCAAAACGCAGGGGAGTGGGAGAAGCGGAAGATTAGTGATGTACTTGTGAAGAAGGCTGAACCAGCGACTCTTGACATTAACGATTTGTATCAGGAGATCGGCATCCGCTCGCATGGGAAAGGTTTGTTCCACAAAGTACCTGTCACCGGGAAGTCGATCGGAACGAAGCGTGTCTTCCATGTCGTGCCGAATGCCCTCGTAATTAACATTGTGTTCGCTTGGGAACTGGCGCTTGCCGTCACCACGCATGATGAAATGGGCTTCATCGCGTCTCATCGGTTTCCCATGTTCGTTCCGAGGGATAATCGGTGTGAAGTCAACTTCATCCAGCGGCAATTCTTGACACCTGTCGGAAAGGAGTTGCTAAAGATCGCCTCGCCCGGCGGTGCCGGTCGCAACCGCACATTGAGCCAGTACGAGTTTGAGAATCTCGAAGTGGCCCTCCCAAGTACGCCAGAACAACAACGCATTGCCTTGTGCCTGACCAGCCTCGACGACCTCATCGCCGCGCAAACCCAAAAGCTCGAAGCCCTCAAGACCCACAAAAAAGGGCTGATGCAGCAGCTTTTCCCGTCCCTGGAGGAGAGTTGATCATGACGTGGGCGATGGAATCAACGTGGCAACCGACGCGGTTGCTACAAGTGGCCGGGTCTGTCGACACAAGTACCGGTACGACCGAAGTAAGCACGGACGCAGGTCGAGCTTATATTAAACCGATGGGGAACCGTCAGGGACCGCATGTGTTGGCAACGGATTGGGTCGGCACGCACCTCGCCAAATGGTTCGGACTGAACACGTTCGAAATTGCTATTCTCACGCTTGACGCGGACGATGCGTTCCCCTTACCGCGAGGCTACACAGCACAGCCGGGACCAGCGTTCGCCGCTCGGGCATTGCCTGGCGAACCGTGGGGTCAGTCCGGTCTGCAATTGAATGTGCTCGTCAATCCCGAGGACATCAGCAGGCTCGTGGTGTTCGATACATGGACGCTCAATTGTGACCGGCACCATCACGAACTGACTGCACGCAAACCAAACCCAGACAACGTTTATTTGTCGAGTGAGGGTGTTGAAGCGGGGAAACGACGGTTGATCGCGATGGATCATGGATTGTGCTTCATACGCTCAGGCGATGACCTGACTCCGAAGCTAGCAAACATCGGGAAGGTCCAAGACGATAATATCTATGGACTTTTCCCCGAATTCCGCGAGAGACTTCGCCAGAGTACAATCGATGATTGTGCTTCACGCTTACGCGAGATGGACAAAAGTACGGCCGATGCGGTTATTGAGTCGGTTCCTGGTGAATGGGATGTATCCACGGAGACCCGGAACGCTTGGAGTGAGTTGATCTGTCGGCGAGCACCATTTGTAGCCGATAACATCTGCAATTCGATCGAAAAAGCAGCGCCTTGGTTTGGCGAAACTGGGAGAAAGAACAATGGCTAAAGGCTTTTACAGCGTGATTCAGTATTGCCCTGATCGCTTTCGAGCGGAGGGGGTGAATGTGGGCTTGGTTTTGTTGTGCTTGGAGCCGCACGCATCGCGCGTGCAAATGACTGAGAAGTTCGGCCGTGTGCGCAAGCTGTTTGGAATCTCTAAGCCCGATTTGAATAGTCTCAAGATTGCGACCGAAGCGATGAAATCGCGGATAGAAAGTGCGACGGATGGCTGGCGAACTCCAGATGAGTTTGCTGCCTTCGCCAGCTCACGGGCGAACGATTTGCGTTTGACCGAGCCGCGACTTGCCAAGATTGCGGACATCAATGCCGACTTCGAGAGATTGTTTTCTGAACTCGTGGACGAACGAACAACCGCATCACTAGCAGTTGATTCTCCCGCTGAGGTTTTACCTCCACGGTTAAGCGAAGTGTTTTACAAGTTGCAGCAAGAGAAGAAGATTTGGAGGCCAGGGCAATTCACCATCCCAGTGTTTAAGACCAAACTGGAAATTCCCTACGCTTATCAGAACGGGGTCGTCAATCTCATCAAGCCTCAAGTCTTTTCGGCAACGAAGCAAGCGGAAACTCAGGCGGCAAAGTTAGCAGTCAATGGAGACCTGATTCAAAGGGACACGATCAACGGTGAGCATCACAAACTGATTATTGTTTCAACGCAAGAAACACCGGAACAGGCAAGAGAAATTGACGAGCATATAGAACCGTTGTTTAAGGCATACGATGTGCGATTGATACGTCCTTTCAATGCCGACGCATTTGCCAACGAAGTTGAGCAAAACGCACACTGATCGAATCGACTGCATGAACGACACCAACCAAAAGCAACTCGGCAAGACCCTCTGGAACATCGCCGATCAACTGCGCGGGGCTATGAATGCGGACGATTTCCGCGACTATATGCTGTCGTTCCTCTTCCTCCGCTACCTCTCGGACAACTACGAGACGGCAGCAAAGAAGGAACTTGGAAAGGACTATGCCAAGCTTAAGCCGGACGAGAGCGGCGTGCCTCTAAAAATCTGGTACAAGGAGAACAAAAAGGACGTATCGGATTTCGAAAAACAAATGCGCCGCAAGGTGCATTATGTTATCCAGCCGTCTCACCTTTGGAACAGCATTGCCGAAATGGCTCGCACCCAAAATGGCAAACTGCTCAACACGCTACAGGCCGGTTTCAAATACATCGAAAACGAATCGTTCGAGAGTACCTTCAATGGCCTATTCTCAGAGATCAATCTCGGCTCGGACAAACTCGGCCGGAAGTATGAAGACCGGAACACCAAGCTCTGCTCCATAATCGCGGAGATCGCGAAAGGACTGGCGGAATTCTCATCGGACATCGATGCGCTTGGCGATGCCTACGAATATCTGATCGGCCAGTTCGCAGCCGGGTCCGGCAAGAAGGCGGGCGAGTTCTACACCCCGCAGCAGATTTCCGACATCCTCTCTACCATCGTTACGCTCGACAGCCAGGAACCCGCCTCCGGCAAGAAAGACCGCCTCGCCAGCGTGCTTGACTTCGCTTGCGGCTCCGGTTCGTTGCTCCTCAACGTACGCAAACGCATGGGTCCGCACGCCACCTACCAATTCCGCAAGCAAGAGCTCCGCTACTCTCGCCGGGTGGATATGGCCGAAATCGAGAAGAACGACTTCAACCTGAATATCTCCCGCTACATCAGCACGGCAGTGGGCGAGGACGAAATCGAATTAGGCGCAACGCACAGCGATCTGTTGGGAATCGAGAAAACCATCCAGGCAGCCACCGCCAAGCACAACCAATTTCTGAAAGAGCTCGGTCTGTCACCCTTGCCGTAGTGAAGTGTCTCGGCAAGCCGAACCGCACTGGGGAGTAATCGCAGCGCAGTCAAGCTAAGCACATCAGCAACTGTTTTTCATACCAATTAGCCGTTGGGCGATAGCCGCCCCCAAAGGAGTTGCATGACTTTCTGCTTTCCCCCTCTTGTTTGCTATACTTCAGCAACTCATTGCTAAAGCGGTTTAAAACCGGGTCAGAAAACAAAAAAACCCTGGAATTCATTGAGAAAACCAGGGTTTTTGTAAGCGAGGTCGACGGGGGTCGAACCCGCAACCTCCGGATCGACAGTCCGGTGCTCTAACCAATTGAGCTACAACCCCTTCGCTTGAGAGGATTATATACCTCCATTTGCCCCCCGCAAGGACTGTTGCTTGCCACATTCCGTTTTTCAGTGGATTCAATGGGTTACACCGCAATTACAAGCGGACTTAACCGAAAAACCGTTCGTTTCGATTCCATCGATCAATGTTCCACGGATTTCTCCGAGGATTTCTAAGTCAGTTTGTCGCGGCCCAATGCATTGTGTTTGAATCAGACCTGCCGTTTTTGGGCAGACCGTCTGCATCCTGCACGCCAGGAATAAATCGGCCAACATTTGTTTTGAAAGGCTTGACCATGCATACCCTGGAAAAACAGTTCGATGCGATCGTTCGAGGCGTTTGCTTCTGCGTCGAACATATGACCGTCACTCAGTGGTGTGTTCTCGGCACGATTTCGGTTGTCCTGAGTTTTCTCTGTCTTAAAAGTAACCGACTTTGTTGAGGACTATTCGATTCCGGTACTGCCTGAGTCAGCCGAACCGACGTCCAGCTTGGCCCACTTCTTGGTCGACAGCTTTTTCAAGGCTGGTTCGGTTACATTGCCGTTTTCCTTGAACGTCAACGACTGCAGCTTTGGCATCGCGAGTAGTTTGCTGACAGATGCATCCGTAACGTTAGTCGATCGTATCGTAAGCTCCTTGAGATTCGGCAGCGCTGCAATCACGTCCACCGAGGCGTCCGTCATTTGCGGAACGCTCCAAATATCGAGCAGCTCGAGTGATTGGAGGGATCCCAGATTCTTTAGGCCGACATCGCTAATGCCACTGATTTCATGCAAGTACAGTCGGCGCAGCTTGGGCAGTTCGGTGAACACTTCAAGCGCTTGGTCATCCACGACGGGCAAGTCGCGAAGCGTCAAGCGTTGAAGATTGAGGCCTTTCAAGGCCAAAACGCCCTCGTTTCCGAAGCCTTGGCAACGAAAAATTTCGAGCTGAGATAGCTTCTTGAGTTTGGCTAAATGCGCTCCAGATTGGTTCGTAATTGCGAAGTCTTGTATCAGAAGGTTTTCTATGGTTCCATTGCGCGAAAGCAATTCCATCCCGTAATCGGAAACCGCCGTGCTACGATGCTTCAAGGCCTTTAGCTTTGGCAGGGCGGCGAGCACCTCCAGGGTCATGTCGCCGGCTTCCATGTTACCGCGCAGATCAAGCACTTGGAGATCTTGTAATTTAGAAAGTCTGCGCGTACTGAGTTCATTGAATCGGTTCTGCACCAGGGACAATCGTTGCAGATTTTTCAGCTCGGAAATCGACTTTAGCACTTGGCTGGACATGTTCGCATTGGACGACAAGTCAAGCTCGGTCAGCTTGGGAAAGGACTTTGCGATTGCCTCGACAGCAGCATCGTCGATGACGGTATTGGTCAACGCAAGAGTTGTCAGATCTTTGAGGCCGTTGAGCTTAGCTGCCATCTCGGTGTTGAGCGTTCGGCAATTAAAAATTTGCAGTTTTTTCAAATCGGTCAAGTGACCAAACAAAGTTAGGTCATCGGATGTTAAGAGTGATCCATCTTGAATCACGATCTCGGTTAAACGCGTCCCATCCATCGTGACCTTTGCCGTCGGGCCCAACTCTACCAAGCGTTTTTTTGCAGCGTTGATTTCATCGCCACTTGAGGTAACTTCGACCTCGGCAATCAACCAGCCGACGTTTGTCGACGCGAATTCGAAACAGCTAACCATCAAAGCCAAACGAAGACCATTCGTATAAAGCCACTCTTGACGACGACTCATCGCAAAAACCCTTTTCTCTAGATAAAAAAACAGCAGTAGTGTAGCGAACTACACTACTGCCGGATGTTGCAGTACTCTATTTCATTGCCAAAGATCGGTCAAACTAGTCCAATCGATAGCCTTCACGATACTTTGGCTTAATCAAATCCGCCACGCGCGGTGTCTTCAGAGAAGCCAAGTTCGTGACCACGAGGTTCTTGGCGTCCCATTCGACTTTTTCGCCCCACTCACCCATCTCACCGTTGGCTCCGCCTTTGGAAGCGGCCCATACGGCTAGGTTACCCAACAAGATGGTTTCGGTGAGCGGTCCGGCTCGATCGATGAAGTTCGATTTGCAGATCTTCGGATCGTTTGACATCTTGGCGCGGAACAACTCGTACATATTGTTTGTATCGTTATCCCCCTTGTTCTCTGCCTTTTCAAAGTCGACGGTGACTTTGTCGACACCCTTGAGTTCATACTTGCCGCAATAGTCATCGGAGCTGTAGAAAGCGCCCTTTTCACCGACAATGAGCACGCCGCTGTCGGCTACCTTGTTGATACCCCACTTCTCAAATACGGCCGCAGGTGGCTTGTTACCCTTGCGGTCGTACCACCAGAACGGAATCGCTGGACGTTCTTTGGTTTCTGGGAACTCGAACTTAATGACCGAGCTCGCAGGGAAGCTGTCGAAATCGTGGCCGCTGGTTTTGGCAACCACGGAGATGGGATCTCGGAGGCCGCAGGATGCAAAAGGAACGGTCAGTTGATGGCATGCCATATCGCCTAGTGCGCCTGTACCGAAGTCCCACCATCCTCGGAACTGGAAGCTATGATAAAGTCCTGGCCAGTATTCGCGATCGGGTGCGACACCAATCCAACTCTTCCAATCCAAACGTTCGAGAGTGCGTGCGATTTCTCTCTGTTTGGCTTCGATGATTTTGGGTGCTTCCGCCGCATCTTCTTTCTTTGCTTCGGCAGCAAACTTAGCAATGTCCATGCGTCGACCCGGGCCTTGGGCCCACACAGGTCGATTCGACCATGCGTAGACTTCCTTCAAAGCTCCAAGCACGCCTGACTTCAATTGTGCGATTGCCTCACGCGAAGAATCGAGGGCGGTTCCTTGGTTGCCCATCTGGGTGCATACGCCGGTTTCAGCGGCTACTTTTGCCAAGAGTCGAGCTTCGTAGATGGTGCGTGTCAAAGGCTTTTGCGTGTAGCAGCTAATTCCCAATCGCATCGCGGCCAGTGTGACTGGTCCGTGCATGTGATCGGGTGTGCTGACGGTGACGATATCGATTTTTTTGCCGAACTTGGCGAATAGTTCTCGAAAATCCGTGAATTTCTCCGCATTCTTGAACGCGGGTGAATCGCCTTTGCCATCCATGGTATTTCGATCGACGTCGCAAATCGCGACGACATTACCGAACTTCGCAGCGTTGCTTGAGTCACTACCTCCCTTGCCTCCGACACCAATGCAGGCGACGTTGAGCTTCTCATTCGCAGCCTGACTGAGTGCCGTCCGGTTGCCTGCGGCAACAAAGTATCCGCCGCTAATGACCGAAGCATTTTGAATAAACTTACGGCGATTTGGTTTCGTCATTGGTTCTTCCCATCTGGAGGTTAATAAATAAAAGCAAATTGGGCGGTCCAGTATAATGGCAGGGTGCGAGGCAAGCAACACACGACTAAGTAAAGCCAAAGCGACCCGCATTGGAACCAACTGATGGGTGAATTTTACCCATTGGGGCAGGAGTTCGAAAGAATCTTGACTCGCTCTCCCTCGGTTATCCAGGGGAGAGACTGCTGATTTAGTGGATTTGCTGCAAGCAAAGGCTCGATCACAACCCGAAGCGTGAGCGAGGGGCAGACCGTCCCTCGCTTACCGGCTTGTTGAAGTAGTCGGGTTTTAGCAGACTAGATCAGCCATTGGGCGTTAGCCCCGGTTTTAGGGATCTATCCGTGGCACGAGCGTCTCGCTCGTGTATCCATGGGCGAGACGCCCATGCCACAAAGCCCCCCCGTCTCCCAGCCCATAAAAGCAACAAGCTGTGACGAGTCGGGTTGGGATTAATGAGGATTAAGTCAGCGGTCTCGAGTACTTAGCGAGGGGGGCAAGGTTTTTCGTCGTGAGTGGTTGAACTAGTCCTCCGGTTTGGGGTTGTGATCCGCAGCGAGGTTTAGGATACTATTAATCCAGAATTTCACGATATTGGGTTGAGCCACAGCTCGCGAGCGTAGCGGGGTGAGACGGCCGCCGGAGAACCGGGGGTCGTTTGTTTTTTGGTGCGATTAGAAACGTATCAATCGATCGGACTCAGCCATAGCGATACGTTTCCTGATGGGAAATGATTCATCGTACACACCTTTTTGCAATCGAGCGGTTGCTCGGAAATGAGAATTGAGAAATGGGACGATACACGGGCCCTAAGGCCAGAGTAAACCGACGATTCGGCGCTGTCTTGTACGAAAGCGCCGGCGCAATGCGAGCTTACGAAAAGCGCAGCGAGCAACCACCCGGCATGCACCCAAAGGGACGCCGGACTAGCAACTACGGCACCGCTTTGTCCGAAAAGCAAAAGATCAAGTACTACTATGGGCTTGGCGAACGCCAGCTTCGACGTTACTTCGATGACGCGGTTCGCAAGAAGGGGAATACTGGTGAAACATTGCTTTTGATGTGCGAGCGACGCCTCGACAATATCATTCGCCGCATCGGTCTGTCGAAAACCCGTCCGCAAGCTCGACAAGGGATCGTGCACGGTCACTTCAAGGTCAACGGAGTCAAAGTCACTAGCCCATCGTACGTGTTGCGACCAGGTGATGTGATCGAAATTCGCAGCAACGAGGCCATCCGAAATCTCTATCGCGGAGTGATTGCAAACAATTCGCCAGTGCCTTTGGATTGGGTTTCGTTCGATAGCGAAGGACTCAAAGCCATCGTCCAAGGCGCACCTGGGCCCAGCGATATTTCGCTTCCAGTGAATGCCAACATCGTGGTCGAATTCTTGTCTCGATAGTTTCTCAACCTTGATCTACATCTCATGCACGCTCCTGTTGTCGTATTAGGTGGTGGACCTGGCGGCTATGCGGCAGCCTTTTTGGCTGCCGACGAAGGCTTAGAGGTCATCATTGTCGAAGCCGATTCCCGGCTCGGCGGAACCTGCCTGCTGAGAGGCTGCATCCCTTCCAAGGCGTTGCTGCACGTTGCAAAAGTGCTTGGTGAAGTGCATGAGATGAGCCACGATTGGGGCGTCGATTTTGGAGCACCCAAGATCGACATCGACAAAATCAGGGCTCGCAAAGAGAAAGTGATCGATACTTTAACCGGCGGATTGGCTCAACTTTCCAAGCGCCGAAACGTTAAAGTCATCAAAGCTCGCGGCAAGTTTGAGAATTCCACAACCTTGCTGCTCGAAGGGGACGATGCGTCGATTCCCGAAGGTGGGCGTGTAACGTTCGACTATTGCGTTGTTGCAACGGGCAGCGTCCCCGCGATGCCCCCGTCGTTCAACATCGGTTCATCGCGAGTCATGGACTCGACTGGAGCGTTAGCTTTGGTCGATATCCCCGGGAAACTCTTAGTGATTGGCGGCGGATACATCGGGTTGGAAATGGGGACCGTGTACGCGAACCTGGGCTCCAAGGTATCCGTTGTCGAATGGACCGATGGGCTCTTGCCAGGCGCTGACCGGGACTTGGTTAAGCCACTGCACAATCGGCTTAAGGCACTTTTTGACAATCGCATTTTCTTGAATACCAAAGTGGGTTCGATCGCCGAGATCGACGACCAGATCGAGGTAACTTTCGAAGGCCCGGGCAAGTTTGGGCACGAACGCTTCGATCGTGTGTTGGTCAGCGTTGGAAGACGCCCTGTGAGCCAAGGCCTCGGCCTTGAAAACACAAAAGCCCAAATCAACCCAAAGGGCTTTATCGTTTGTGACAAACAACAGCGAACGGCCGACCCGCACATCTTTGCAATCGGCGATGTGGCCGGAGATCCGATGTTGGCCCATAAAGCCAGCCACGAAGCCAAGGTCGCGATTGAAGTGATCTTGGGCAAACCTGCTGTCTTTGACAAGGTTGCAATCCCTGCTGTGGTCTTCACCGATCCGGAAATTGCTTGGGCTGGGTTAACGGACGACCAAGCCAAACGCGAAGGGCGCAAAGTCGATATTGAGGTTTACCCTTGGGCCGCAAGTGGGAGGGCGCAAGCGATTGGCCGAACGGATGGCTTTACGAAATGGTTGGTTGACCCAGAAACCCATCGTGTTCTTGGCTGTGGAATCGTAGGCTCGGGCGCGGGCGAATTGATCGCAGAGGCTGTTTTGGCGATCGAGATGGGCTGCGAAGTTCGCGACCTAACCGAATCGATCCACCCGCATCCAACATTGAGTGAAACGCTCATGAACGCCGGCGAAGTTCACTTCGGTACAGCAACCGAAATCTACAAGCCAAAACGGCACGTTTGAGTCGCGCGCTTTAGGCCGGCTCGGGGAGGTTCACCCCAGGGGATCGTTGCCTTCGCCCTAGCGTGAAGGTCAAATACCATCGCCTTGGTGACAGCTCGGCACACGAGACCACTCGATTTCAATTGTTTTGCGATCTCGAATCAATTTCTGAGCATGTTGTGAAAACGCTGGTTTCTGGTATATTTTTACGTATCGAAAAACGCGGGAAAACCCTGGAAAAACACTGACGAAATGCATTCGTCAGGATTGGTGTTTTAACGCTGTTCCGTTCCCCTTGTCGAAATGGCCGCTCCTGTGTCAAACGTCCCACCCAATGATGATTCTGAATCCAATGATCCAGCCTCATTACCATCTGCTGGGGGTGGCGGGTCTGGGGGTGGCGGCGAGCGACTGATCGATCAGTCGATCGAAGACGAATTGCGAGATAGTTATCTCACATACGCCATGAGCGTTATTGTCAGTCGGGCTCTTCCGGACGTTCGCGATGGGTTGAAGCCCAGCCAGCGACGGATCCTGGTCGCCATGAACGATTTGAGTCTCACGCCGGGTGCGGCTCGCGTCAAGTGCGCGAAGATCGCGGGCGACACGTCGGGTAACTACCACCCTCACGGCGAAGCCATCATTTACCCGACCCTCGTCCGCATGGCTCAAGAGTGGAACATGCGGCATATGCTCATCGACAAGCAAGGGAACTTTGGCTCGATCGCCGGACTACCTGCGGCTGCCATGCGATATACCGAAGCTCGTCTGGCGGCTCCTGCGGCGATGATGCTCGACGACATCCGGCTCGACACCGTCGACTTTATCCCAACCTACGACGAGCGACGCACCGAGCCTGTTGTATTGCCGTCGAAATTTCCGAACTTGCTCGTAAACGGTGCGACTGGCATTGCGGTCGGTATGGCCACAAGCATACCGCCTCACAATCTACGCGAAGTATGCGCGGCGATCATCCGAGTCATTGACGACCCGGATGTTTCCATCGCGGAAATCAATGAAATCATTCCGGGACCCGACTTCCCAACCGGCGGAATCATCTGCGGTCGCTACGCGATTCGCCAGGGTTACAACACGGGCCGTTCGACCATTGTTATGCGGGCTCGCGTCGATGTCGAAGAAGGCAAAAAAGCTCGGCTGATTATTCGCGAGATTCCCTATCAGCAATTTCGCGATCGAGTCATCGAAAGGATTGCGGATCTGGTTCGAAGTGAAAAGATCAAAGGTATCTCGGCGATTCGCGATGAAAGCGATTTGAAGGAACCCGTTCGAATCGTCATTGAGATCAAGCAGAATTCAGATCCGCACATTGTTCTCAATCAGCTCTATCAGTTTTCGTCCTTGCAAGAGTCGTTTTCCATCAACATGCTTGCGTTGGTGGATGGCAAGCCACGCGAATTGAGCATCAAAGAACTCATTCAGGAGTTTATCCGGCATCGCGTGACCGTGATTCGACGCCGAACCCAATTCCTGCTGGCTTCGGCACGAAAGCGCAAGCACGTTGTCGAAGGTCTGCTGTTGGCCTTGGCAGACATCGACAAGATCATCATGCTCATTCGGCAAAGCCGCACCCAGGCTGAGGCAAAAGTCAAATTGATGGGCGTTGAATGCCCTGCCTCGATGATGCAGCGAGCGTTAGGCGAACGAGGATTTGCCGACTTTCAATTGGAACGCGGTTCGAGCGATGTTTACACGTTGACGAGCGTGCAGACCGATTCGATCCTCCGGATGACGTTGGGCCAGTTGGCGGGCCTCGAACAAGAGAGGCTCACCGACGAGCACGCAACCATCTTGACCGAGATTGAAAAGTACCGAGTCATCTTAGGCGATCCTGCCAACATTTTTGCCATCATCAAAGCCGATCTAGAGGACATCGCCAAGCGGTTTGGCAACGACCGCCGAACGGTGATCGATGGCGAAGAGCTTGGCAACTATAACATGGAGGACTTGATCACCGAAGAAACGATGGTCGTCACCATCTCGCATCAAGGTTACATCAAGCGCATTCCGGCAACGACCTATCGAGCCCAGAAACGCGGCGGTAAAGGTATCGCGGGCCTAAGATCGGAAGAGGAAGATCCCGTCGAGCATTTGTTTGTAGCCAGTACGCATGCGTATCTGCTGTTCTTCACCAATCAAGGAAAAGTCTACTGGCAGAAGGTTTGGGAAATCCCTCAAATGAGTCGGGAAAGCCGTGGGCGGGCTGTCGTGAATTTACTGAATTTGACTCCTGATGAGAAAATCCGTGACTGCGTCGTCGTTCGCGATTTCAATTTGCCCGGTCACTTCCTCATGATGGCCACCAAGAAAGGTGTCGTTAAGAAAACCGAGCTTGAGGCATACAGTCGTCCAAAGAAGGGTGGCATTATCGCGATCAAGTTGCGTGAAGACGATGAACTCGTGGATGTTGTCGTGTTGAAACCCAACGATCAAATTGTTTTGGCGACTGCCAATGGAATGGCCATCCGATTCACCGAAAGCAACGCGCGTTCCACAGGCCGCAATACGTCTGGCGTCAAAGGCATCACGCTCAGAAAGGGCGATGAGCTCGTCGGGATGGTTGTAGCGGAACCGTCCGCAACGCTGCTAACAGTATGCGAATTGGGCTACGGCAAGCGAACCACATTCGGCCCAGGTGACGAGATGGCTGGCCGTGAGGTTGCGGCTCCGCTTCTCGATGAGAACGGCGAGGAAATACTGGTCGAAGAAGAGGTTGTCGAAGAAGCAGAGGACGAAGTTGAAGATCTCAATTCCGCAAATCGATATCGAACCCAGCGACGCGGCGGCAAAGGTGTTATCGACATCAAGACGACCAAGCGCAACGGGCGGGTCGTGGGTATCGTACCCGTCGACGATAGCGACGAATTGATGATGATGACCGTTCGTGGCAAGATCCAACGTGTGGCTGCCAAGGATATCAGTGTCATCGGACGCAACACCCAGGGGGTGCGGATTATGAGTCTCGATGAGGGGGATACACTCACGGCGATCGTTCGCGTTCCTCCAGATGAAATCGATGAGGCAGCAATCGCCAATGCAATTATCTCCCCACCAAGCATCGAACCATCGGAAGCCATCTCGGAGGAGTCGAGTTCTGGAGAGACACGTTCCGATGAGTCCGATTCCGAGGTAGACTCGGATAGCGAGGACTGATTGAGAAAACGATTGAGAGCCCAGTCTTGACCCAAGAGCTGTCAAATTCGTTGCTTGTGTTGGTCTGCACCTACAATGAACGCGCCAATCTGCCTTCTTTGTTTGAGCGGATCAATGCGGCCGTACCGAATGCGCACATTCTAGTCGTGGATGACAATTCGCCCGACGGCACGAGCGATTGGGTCGAGGAGTATCAACGATCGCATCCATCCGTATTTCTCATACACCGAAGTGGAAAAATGGGATTGGGGACGGCCATTCGGGCGGGTATGCACTACGCGATTGAGAATGGCTATGAGTGGTTGCTTAACCTCGATGGTGATTTGAGTCACGATCCTAAATCGATCCCGGATCTATTGGCCAAGAAACGGCAGTCCGATGTGGTTATTGGATCGAGATATGTGCCTGGCGGAGGCATGGTAGGTTGTTCATGGCGTCGTGTTTTCGTAAGCAGATGTGCGAACCGATATGCCACGTGGTTAATTGGCTGGACAGTTCGAGATTGCAGCAGTGCATTTCGTCTCTACCGAGTGGCAAAGTTAAAGACTCTGCAGTTGGACACTTTGACGGGAGTTGGCTACGGATTTTTGGAAGAAGTGCTATGGCATCTCCTCGATCAAGGGGCTCGTCTGAGCGAAGTAGGGATTACCTATAGCGAGCGTCGCGAGGGCAAATCGAAGATATCGCTCAAAGAGGCTTGGTCGACGATTTCATCGCTTCATAGCGTTGCATCGTTGCAGCGAGCGAGTAAACGAGCGAGTGGATCTTAGTTGTGCGACGCTCCGCGTCGCAGCAATCACGCAGCAATCACGCAGCAATCACGCAGCAATCACGCAGCAATCACGCAGCAATCACGCAGCAATCACGCAGCAATCACGCAGCAATCACGCAGCAATCACGCAGGAATCACGCAGGAATCACGCAGGAATCACGCAGCAATCACGCAGCAATCACGCAGCAATCACGCAGGAATCACGCAGGAATCACGCAGGAATCACGACGCGGAGCGTCGTGCAACTTAGTGCGGAGCGTCGTGCAACTTAGTCTGCTCGACGAAAGCGGCTCAATATCGCGTTTCGATCTTGTTGCGTCAACGCAGGGGAATTTGCCGGGATGGAAACGAAAAAACCTTTGCTGATTTTGTCAGCAAAGGTTGATTCGTTTTGGAGAAGGGGAGATTGGTGGTTAGACCAATTCCTTCTTGGCTCCGATGAGCGTGCGGAGTCGTTCAGCCAAAAGACGGGCGTCAAATGGTTTCTTAAACGTCTCGTTGATACTCGAGCGATCGAAGCTCATTACGTTGCCGTCGTCTGGTAGCAATGCGATCAAGATGATCTCGGAAAAGTCAGCATTCTTGCGTAGGTTTTGGCAGATTTGCAATGCTTCTAACTTGCCGACTGAGAAGTCGACAATCATGCAATCTGGGTGAAAACTTTCCGCTTGAATTCCTGCCTCGAAACCGCTTGCAGCAACCGACACCTTGAAGCTTCGTTCTTGCGGGAGCTCTCGCTTCAAGTTTTCGATCAAGACCTGATCTTGCGCAACGATCAGGACTTTGGCCATGGCCTCATCTTCCAAATCTCCCAAAGGCATACCATGTTCTTTGAGGAATTTGATCAGATACTCGCGGGGAATGCGGCGGTCTTGTGAACCGGGGATGCGGTAACCTTTGAGTCGGCCGGAGTCGAACCATTTGCTTACGGTTCTCGGGGCCACCTTGCAGATCTTCGCGACCTGGCCTGTGGTGAACACCTTCATATTTTTGGTCTCCGTTACCTTCCAATAGTGAATGAGTCCGGATCGACTACAATGCGTAATCAATCCATGACGGTATTTGCCCTTGCTGTACCTAGCCGCGATCGAAATTCGTTAGCCTTTGCGGGCCATCTTCCATCGAACCACTGCCAGGTGACAACTGGGTCTGGGCATAAACATCATTGAAACAGCTAGTTCACGTTGCGAATTGCAAAACTCCATTTCTGCATCTTTCGCTGTGTACTTTTCCTGCATTTGAACCGACTCGAACCCTCAGCTTGAGTCTTTGGCGAGCAACCGCACCCCTACGACGGAACGCATTTACTCACTCCAAGCATTCGAATTCGGTGAACCAGCCGAGAATGGCTGGGGGCGGAGAATCAGCGTTGACTACCGATGTTTAGCAAGCTCAAGAGCCAGTGCACATCGGTAGCTGCATCAGAGCCGTGAGGCAATGATAGCAAGCAATTTCCCCCCTAATCAAACTCGGCCGACTTTTCAAAAAACTGAACTTGACTCTTTTGAGTTGTCCAGCGCAGATCAAGCCGTCCTGCACCTAGTTTCGTTTCAAATGGGGGGATTACTTTAGAAAGAATCTTCGGATGGCACAGTAAGACCCATTTCATGCTCACGCGCCCCTCAATCGTTCGATTTTTCACCAATATTTAACATTCTGACGGGATTCTGTGAAGCGTAGGGATGAGTGTGGCAGGAACAACGATTAGGGATTAGGGAATAGGGATTTGAGCGTTGAGATTTCAGATTTCAGATTTGCGATTTGAGCTTTGCGTGCCATGAAGGGGCCGGCTAACGCATCGACTTCCTAGCTTCTTTGGTTGCTTCGCGGATGGCATTCTTGCAATTCGGATTGTCCGCTTGACCGGTGACCTCGTACAGAAATCGGCTGGGGTAGGTTGGCCGAGGCTTGCCCCATTTGAATCGCGACATGGGCAAGGACATTGAGAGCTCATCCTGCGCACGGGTCACACCCACATAGCACAGTCGTCGCTCCTCATCGACGCCGTTTTCGCCATCGGTGAGCGATCTGCGGTGCGGCAACACCCCCTCTTCCATTCCGACCATATAGACAAAGGGAAACTCCAGCCCTTTGGCGCTGTGGTATGTCATGAGCGAGATCGAATGGCGTTGCATTTGTTTTTCTTTGGGAGAACCAAATTCACGGCCTGACAACATGACCTTAGAAAGGAAATCGCCCAAGTCAGGTTCATTGGCCTCGTGCTCGTACTCGGCAATGGCATTGATGACTTCGTCGAGCGTCCCGATACGGTTGGTGGCTTCCTCTGCATCGGGGTACAAGCGATTGATCTCGGCCCGATACTGCAATCCATGGATCAATTCGCGAACCGATTGGGTGAGATTACCAGTGCCTTCGAGCATGTCCGATTCGTCGCTGTCATCGTCGCGGTCCGCGATTTCCTGTGATGAAGAATGGGGTTGCGCGGGTGCTGCGCTTGAATTCGCATTCGCTGTGGCGGTTGACTTGCCTTGAAACTTATTCGAGAATTCATGAAAAATTGATTTTAGTTTTTGAATGCCTTGTTGGGCGGCCGTCGGCAGTGTTCTGGTGAAGCTTTCATCCTGCATGATTTTCCAAACACTTGTGCCCGTTGAGACGGCCTTCTTAAGAAGTTTGTCGATGCTTGTGGCTCCCATGCCGCGTGGGGGTACATTGATCACTCGGAGCAGAGATAGCTCATCCTCGGGCGTCTCGATCCATTTCAAGTAGGCGAGTATGTCGCGCACTTCTTTTCGATCGAAGAAGGACTGGCTTCCCGTAATGACGTACGGCAACTTGCAACGTCGCAACTCCATTTCGAAAGGGCGAGGCTGCTCGTTGGTTCGAAACAGAATGGCAAAGTCGCCGGCTTTCGTGGAGGGATCTTGCGCGAGTCGGGCTGCGATTTCTTCGACGACGCCTTTGGCCTCTTCGGCTTCGCCTGCAAACTGGAGAATTCGAGGCTGGAGTCCGTTGGGGCGTGCAGCTCGAAGGACTTTGTCATGCCGCTCGGTGTTGAAAATGATCAAACGGTTTGCCATTTGAAGAATTGCGTCCGTGGAACGATAGTTGTCTTCGAGGCGAACGACTTTGGCTTCCGACCAGTCGTTCTTGAAGTTCAAGATGTGGCGGACCTCTGCACCGCGCCAGCCGTAGATGGATTGATCGTCATCCCCTACGACGCAAAGATTGCGGTGGTCGATAGCCAGGGCTTGGATGATTCGATATTGGGAACCATTTGTGTCTTGATATTCATCCACCAGAACGTGATCGTAGCGAGAAGATTCCTCGAGGCGGACTTTTTCGTTTTCGTTAAGAAGCTGTTCCGCACAAACCAGGAGGTCATCAAAATCAAACGCCGCTTGGTTCTTGAGCGAGCGTTGATAGCGTTTGAAGGCGCTGGCGGCTAAGTGTTCTTTGTCCGAGGTCGCCACGCCATCGGCTTGTTCGGGCCGGACGCCGAGATTCTTCCAGCGACTGACGATACTGAGGAAGTCACTTGGCTTGAGCATTTCGTCGTGGACGCGAATTTCGCGCAGGACGGTTCGGGCGACGCTTTCGGCGTCACTGCGATCGTAGATCGTGAATTTCGCCGGGTATCCGAGGACATTGGCATGCCGCTTGAGAATTTGAACGCAATGGGAATGAAACGTGCCAACGGCGGGACAGAGCGGGGTGGGTTGACCGCGTCGAACCCTTTTTGGGATTTTGAGCTGATGGCTGATTCGCTCTTGCATCTCTTGGGATGCTTTATTGGTGAAGGTGACGGCTAAGATTCGGTCCGGCCGTATTCCGTTGCGAATAAGATTTGCAATGCGGAACGTCACAACCCGAGTTTTGCCGGTTCCAGCGCCAGCCAGAACCAACAGCGGGCCGGAAAGAGTATCGACTGCGTTTTGCTGGGGTGGATTCAGTTCTGGCATTCCAACCAATGTAGTGGACAACCGGGTCAGGAAAAGCCCTTTTTCGAAGGCTGGAAATCTGATTCTTTGGACTCGACGAAAGCGGAACTTCTTGATATTCTGGGAAACTTGTTCCTTCGGAAATGTCCGGGGCTGTCGTTTTTCGGTGATGCAATTTGTTGGTTTCAGAATCCATTATGTACGCGATTATTTGTGATGGTGGCCGTCAGTTTAAAGTAGTTGAGGGGCAATTGCTCGATATTGACTACCGAGAAACGGCTGAGACTGGCGACAAGGTCGAATTCGATCGCATTCTCGCAATCGGTGGCGATGCAGGTCTACAGCTTGGCCAGCCAACTGTTTCTGGAGCCAAAGTAAGCGCATCCGTGATCGGTTTGGAGCAGGGCGACAAGATTTACATCCAAAAGTTTCGCCGACGCAAGAACTACGAAGTGCGAACGGGGCACCGCCAAAAATACACCCGCATCAAGATCGAAACGATTCGAAGCTAGCGAGCTCTTTCGCGGTTGAAGGTCAGGGTTTGGATGTTTCAAAAGCACCTTTTTCTGACCGGTTATCGTGGTTCCGGCAAATCCACGATTGGAAAATTGGTTGCGAGCCAACTCTCTCTCGCGTTTATCGACACCGATGACGAGATTGAGCTTCAGAGCGGCAACACGATCTCGGAAATTTTTGCTCGATCGGGAGAAGCTGCTTTTCGCGATCTCGAAAGCCAGCAGATTTCTCTACTGCGTTCGCTGACCGAGCCCACGGTTGTGTCTTTGGGTGGCGGTTCGATCCTTCGCGAAGAGAACCGTGCGTGCATCAAGCAGCTCGGGCGAACCGTTTGGTTGCAGGTATCCCCAGAAAAGATCTTTGATCGAATCTCGAAAGATGTGAACACGCAAACGCGTCGTCCAAAACTTAGTAAACTTGGGGATCTGGAGGAGATTCGTTCGATTCTTGCCGAGCGATGGGCGTTGTATGAAGAAGTGGCTGACATGTGTGTGTCAACAGACGAGCTTTCGATGGAAAGCTTGGCGATGAAGATCGCACACTGGTATCGCACAAGCACATGAATGCGACGGGATGAGAGATGGGCACTTTTGAAATTGGGCTATTCCTTTTTGGGTTGATCTTGGGCCCATCGATCAACTACTTCATCTATTCGCTCGCTTATTTCCCAAGACCTTTCAGTCCATGGCATGCACGTCCGCTAGGAATGGTCGAAAGAACGTGGATAGCCAAATTGCCTATCGTTGGATGGTTGCTTCGAAAGCAGGAGGCTGTATTCTTCGGTCGGTTCTTTTGGTTCCGCCCGTTCTTGATTGAGTTAGCGACGCCGTTTTTTTTGTTATGGCTTTATCGCTACGTTATGGCAGGAAATGTTTCGCCTGCATGGATTCCTTCGCAAACGCTGGTGCATATCTTTATGGCGTACGGATTGCTGATCGCGTTGATGACGGTGGCGACGTTTATCGACTTCGATGAGCGAACGATTCCAGATTGGATTACCGTACCGGGTACGATACTGGGTTTGGTTGGGGCGGTCGTGTTTCCAGATTGGCGATTGTTGGAAATGAGCGTACCTATTTTTCCGGCATTGGTCGGGACGCCTGCATCGGTCCAAGCCAATTCGCCAAATATGTGGAATGGAGCATGGAGTGTCGGAGCACCTGGCAATTTTGGACTTTGGCTTGGGGTCTTGTTTTGGAGCGGCTGGTGTTTTGGGATGGCCGATCGTCGCTGGATTATGCGTCGAGGTTTAAAAAAGGCGTTTATTTATTTTGGGGAAGTGCTCAAACGAAGCCCAAGCTCAAGGTTCCTGCTAACGATTTGGTGCGTAGGACTTGTTTGTTTGGTGGGAGCGTATTGGACGATCGGTGCGTCGCGGTGGGAAGCATTGCTTTCGTCACTTTTTGGAATTGGATTGGGTGGATTACTTGTCTGGGGCTTCCGTTTGGTGGCGCGGTGGGCGATGGGACAAGAGGCGTTGGGGTTCGGCGACGTGACGTTGATGGCGATGATCGGCTCGTTCTTTGGCTGGCAGATCGTCTGGATCGCGTTTTTTTTGGCGCCGTTTTTTGGATTGATTTTTGTGTTAATTGTTTGGGCGATTACGCGAGACAGTGCGACGCCTTTTGGGCCTTACTTGTGTGCAGCCACTTTGTATGCGATGCTGGATTGGGGCAATTTGTGGCAATGGGCTTCGGCACTGTTTCTTCCGCCGCTCTTGATCCTGCCGATACTTGCTTGCCTGCTGCTGGCTCTAGGCGTGATGCTTTGGCTGATGGTAACGATTAAGAGTACGCTATTAGGATTGGAGTTGAACGGCAGGAAATCATGAGTCAGCAGCATAGTCCTATACGCGTTACGATCCACTTTGCGGTGTTTGCGACCATTGCTGCAGGCATGATCGGACTGGGGCAAGGGTCTTGGAATTTACCGCTTTTGGTGGGCTTTTGCAGCATCGTTTCGATTATCTACACCGACCGCCTGTGTTGGATTGCGTTTCCGAAATGGCTTGTCTTCATCGCCATGATCTTCGGGGCGGGGGTGGCTATCCTTGGCTTCCTGAGCGACTCCCCTTCGAAAGAAATTCTGGCGGTAGGGAACCTGCTAGTCTACGTTCAGTTGCCTTTAATGTTTCAAAAGAAATCGATACGAGTTTATGAGCAATGGGGAGTCTTTTTGCTTTTGGAGTTGGTGGTAGCAGCGTTGGTCAACGACAAGGTGCTGTATGGCCTGTTAATGCTACCGGTTCTTGCCCTTGGTTGCGCGTCAATGATGGCCTTAGCCGAATACACGTCGCAGCTCCGACACCATGAGTCGATCTCCGAATCGACAAGTATGTGGGCGAGAATACTGCACTGGATTGGCAAAGAGAAACTTGTCTCGAAACGAAGTTCCGGAGTTGCCCTTTATGCACCACCACCGGACAACTTGAACGCCAATCCACCCTCTTTCGCACCATCGCGATGGCTCACAGGTGTACTACCGATTGCTTTTTCGGTGTTTTTGTTCTCGCTCGTGTACTTCTATTTTCTGCCGAGGCTGAATTCTAGTTCCTACGAGGGTTTCGGTGGGGGACAAAATCGAATTGGTTTTAGTAGCCAGATTTCATTGCGGCACATTGGCGATATGTTGCAGACCGATGCATTGGCGTTTCGTATGTCCATGGTCGATAATCGCAAACAGACGAATTACCGGCCCAGTCAACCGCCCTATATTCGTGTTACCGTTTCCCATCGGTACGACGATGGTCCAGCAAAAGGGACTTGGCACTCTGGTCAAACTTTTTCTCCGAATAGCCCGCGGATAATGCAAAAGGTGCCATCGTCCACCGACATCGACGCGTTGTTGGCTGCGACGGCGGATTCCGTGACGGTTAACGTCATTGAGAAGAGCAGTTTTGGAACATTTGTGCCGACCATTGCACCGCTTTCCCGCGTGACGCCGATGAACGAGTTTCGCACGGTGCGACGAAGCTGGTGCGTTGTCGATGTAAGCCGTGCGTCGCACGACGATGATAAAAAGAGAAGGTATTCGTTTTCAACCTACGCGTTTACCGATGGTTTGGAGTCGGTAATCTTGCCGGAGTTGCAAGACTGCTTGACGAGCTCGAACGCCAATGGGTTTGAGACCGATAACGGCGTCTTTCCATTGGATGATCATAAGGATTTCCCGTTATCGCTCGAGCCGATCTTACCTCTGCGAGACACGCTTCTCTCGGCAGGTCAAGCCATAGAAAGTGACAAGCTCACCCAAGCGATTTTGCTTGAAGAGTATTTGGCCAATGGGCCAGACTTCTCGTATAGTCTTTCGCTGACGCGACAGATCGATCGGACGGTGGATCCGATCGTCGATTTTTTACTCAATAAACGCAAAGGGCACTGCCAGTATTTTGCGTCTGCGTTGGCGCTTTGGCTTCGTTCGCTCGATATTCCGACACGCATCGTGATCGGTTTTAGACCAGGCGAGTACAACGAAGTTGGCGAGTATTTTTTGGTCCAACAGAATCATGCGCACGCTTGGGTAGAAGCCTATTTCACCGTTGATGAATTGAAATCGCGATTCCCCTCTCTTCCAGCTTGGGTAAAACGCGGAGCCTGGTTGAGATTGGATCCTACGCCCCCTGGCGAAGGCTCCAACGCGGGTGGAACGCTTAGAGCGTCATCTGGTCAGACGCTTGGGGCAATACAAGATCTTTGGGATGAGATGGTTTTGAACATGGACAAATCCAAACAGAGCACCCTTTTGTCGTTGTTTGGCGAGTCATCAAGCGTTTCGTATACAGGGATTTGGCAAGTATTTAAGTCTGGAATGGAGCGATTGCAAAACAACCCTGTCGCCGGCGTTTTTATTACTCCTGATCGTTGGTTTTCATGGCGTGTTGCAACCGCGATCATCCTTGCGGGATCTGCGTTTGCCTTGTGCTATCGTTTATTGCTCTGGTTTTTCCCAACATGGATGATGCGATTCAAGGTTCCGTGGCGCGCCTCCAAAGCGACCTTGTCGAAAATTGATTTTTACGATCGAGCAGCCAGAGCATTGAAACGACTCGGCTTCGAACGCAAGCGACACGAAACACCTGAAGAATTTTTGGGGAATACGGCGGCTCAGCTCTGCGACGAATCTTTCCAATGGGATGGAGCCATGTTGTCGAGGATGTTTTACGCTAGACGATTTGGGGGGCTCGCAAAACTGAGCGAACAGGAACAGGCCAATGTCGATCAGTCCATAAAATCCTTGGAATTGCAAGCTTCTCGGAGGAAGCGAAATTGGGTTGGGAATTTTAGATGAAACTCCTGAAGTGCTCGGTCTGATATCCCGGTCCTCAAGCTAGACTTAACTTGGTTCGGTAGTGAGTGTCAATCGTTAATGGGTGAGTTTGATGAGCTTTGCTGGAGTGGAGTCGAATGAAACGAGGTTAGATTCCATAGTGACGAATAACACGCCGATACCTGCGGAACGACAGATGCTGTTGTTTTTCTTTGGTTTGTTGCTTCCCATCATCGCGATGGCGCCTGTTTTATTCCTCACGGCGCAGCAACTTTGGAAGCAACTGCCATTCCGATTCTTTCCGTTGTCCATCGCGGTTGGAGTTGCGTACCTTGTGTTCACTTGTGAGTTTCGTCGAGCGAGTCGCTTCCGATCCATTCTTTCAAGCGTGTTGCTGTTTTGCGGGATGGCAATCGCGGTTTGGGGCATGTATATCCTGTCAACATCCCGAGTTCACTTAGCTTTGATCGTGGTGGTTTTCGGGTGGGCTTTGGGGGCATTCGGCGGGACTGCGTGGACTAGAGTGTTTGCCATTTGCTCGTTGTTTGCGGTCACGCTCCCTTTGCCGAAAGGGTTGAGTACATGGATCAGTCATTCGTTGCAAGCTTCGGCGGCATGGCTGTGCAGTGGATTTTTAGAATCGGTTAGCATCCCCAATGTACTTGAATACAGTGTCTTGCGAGTGGAAGGCAATCAACTATTGGTACACGAGGTATGTCGAGATGCAGGAAGTTGTTTTGCGCTGCTTGCGTTCGCATTTGCATGGTTGATCTATTGGCGTCGACCTTTTTTGGTAGCTCTGCTTGTCTCACTTTCGGTCTTTTTTTGGTCCATGATTGGCGATTTTGTTCGACTGTTATTGATATCGATTGCTGTCCAGGAGAACTGGATAGATCTTAGCAGTGGCTACGCGGCATTGATTTTGAGTTGCGTCGTATTCGGGTTGAACATTGCTTGTGTGATGGCGTTCGATTCTGCGATCGCCGCACTTTTCGCCCCAATCGAAGGCGAGCACGTTTCAAGCAGAGCAACTAGAGCATACCTTTGGTGTGTTCAATGGCCGTCGAGCTCTCCTATTCCGGTGACAGTTGGAAATGGGAAGACATCGATGCCCTTCCGACTTGTCGCCATTTGCAGCCTTTTTTGCGCCGCGGTTGGTTTAGCCTGCATGTGGGTTTTGTTTATTAGGCCGCAACCGAACATCGAACTGTTTTCGATGAGTCGAGGACAGGCGGAGGGGCTTGTTACGGAAGATGTGTTTCCGGAACAACTTGGCAATCTTAAGAGAATAAACTATGCATTTGAGACTCGCCCTGAGGGCGGTGTACTCAGCCAATATTCCCATTCTTGGCAATTCGATGGGGGAGACATACGCGTGGTGGCGTCTCTGGAATTCCCACTTAACCCCTGGAATTCACTGCTGGTTTACTATCAATTCACGGGTTGGAAAATCGAGGAGTCACGCGACATCGAAATGAATACCGATGTTCCTTGGATCATTGACACCACGAGAATGACGAATCGATTTGGAGTGACAGCGAATGTTTGGAGTGTTTTGTTCAACGAATTGGGTGAACCATTGCAGGATGAAAGCCCGCGTCCAGAAACGACACTCGTTTCTTTGCTTCGTGGCCCTATCTCCCCTGAAATCGTCACCAGTTCTCGCATTCAATTCCGATTGTTTTTCGAAACTGGCAGAGATTTGAGTCAAACTCAGATCGAACAATACCAAGCATTGTTTGTGGACATGTTGAATCGAGTTCGAAAACAAATCCTTGCTTCGAAGAGCGAATCAAAGGTGATACCTTGAAATTCCTAAGCCGTAACAAGCCATCCGAAAATGAGATGGAGGACCCACAAGCACCGGGTGCTTTTTCGCGTTGGGCGAGTTGGACGTCTTTCTCGTTCGTCGACTTGGCGGGCGAGTTGCTGGATCTTTCTTCGCTCTGGTTCGCGACACGAAGGTGGAAAGCGACACTGCTCATGCTGCCAATTGTACTTATGTTGTTGGCTGTGGGTTCGGTTGTGGCTGTTGGGAAGCTTTCGACGAATAGATCCAAAGTCAAGTGGTACGTGGACCTCGCAGATGAAAGGATAACGCTCGCAACACAAAAGCTGCCGAACACGGAATTGCCGTCAAAAGACTCCTCCACCACTCCGAAAGCGGCCAAGCAAATCGCAGATCCCAAGGACATCGCAGAGTTTGTCGATATGTTGTTTCGACGTGTACTGCAGCTCGAGAATAATAACAGACGCGCGTTGTTTCACGTCGCGCTTCAAATGTCTCGCTATGGCAAGGTTTCCGCTGCAAGACACATCATGGATGGCTTGGCTCCCACCCAATTTGGCGGCTACGATTCGGCCCACGCATGGGTGGCAGGCGATATGATCCAACGAGCACAGAGTGGCGAATCGATCGACTCCGAGACGCTAAAGCATCATCTCAAGTACGGGACCATGCGACCCGACGTGAATCCTGTCTTGTTGGTGGTCTATGCTCAACTCCTTCAACGCGACGACCAAATCACCGAAGCTGAACAAGTCCTACGTAAAGCAGCTAAGTTCGAGCCAAGGCTTTTGCTAAGTTCGATCGCTATTTATGTGCGAAATGGAATGGTGGGTCAGGCCAAATCCGCAGCGGACATGCTTGTCGATAGCGTGAAAGACAAATGGACAGGAGAGGAAGCCGACGAAAATTTGTTATTGGCTGCTCAAGGCTATGTGTTGACCAATCGGCTCGACATGGGAATCGAATTGATGCAATCGGGTCTCAAATTGCGCCCTCAATCGCCCGTACTGCGACGAGCGCTATCCGATGCGATGCGAATCAAGTTTCGGACAACGCTGGTAACAAAGGATTCCCAGGTTCGAGTGAATCTAGAATATCTTAATTTTGCAATCGCTTTAGATCCTACCAATGTTGCAATTCGGGAAGAACTAGACATGCTTTCTCAGATGGGGATTGGCCAAAATGATTCGACGTTAAAGGCCTTGAGGGATCAAATTGCTATTAACGGAACCTCTTATATTTCAAGGATTATACTGGCGGAGTCGTCTCTACGTAGTCGAGATTTCCCGTCCGCGGTGAATCAATACGAAGTCTTGTTGGCTGAACTTCCAAACATGACGTTGGCCATTAACAACCTGGCAATGATTTATACGTTCCTGGAAGTACCGCGAAATGACGAAGCCCTTAAAATCATTGATCGAGCCATTGAAATTTCTCCAGACTTTGCTGAATTACATGATACACGTGCGGAAGTTCTTATCGCATCCGGTCGAAAGAGCGACGCCATCGCTAGCTTCGAGGACGCACTGAAACGCGACCCAGAAAGAGAAAAGACTCGTGTGAAACTCATCGCACTTCTTGATGAACTTGGCAATCTTGAACAAGCCCAGCAGCAGCGTGACCAGTTGGTCCAACTGAGGAATAAGATCCAACAACGACAGGAACAACTGCGAGCGGCCCAACCTAGTGAGAACGAGTCCAAGTAGGTCATTGCGACCGCTCGAAATGGAAGTGCCCTACGACGGACTCCGAAGTCCGTTGAGTCTTCAAAGGACAAGGTTGTCCGTCGGAACATTTTTTCAACGCAATTGCCTAAAATGCGTTATTACTTCATTTTAGAGAAGCGGAGAATAGCCTTTTGTTCTGCGTCTACCAAGAATAACAAACCGTTTTCATCCAGGCGAAAGCCAACCACCCTTTCAAGTGCGCTCGTGTATCGGGATTCCTGATCCATCAATGCTGGTGGCCCTGCGCGTCGGGTCATGACAAGCGGTCCGAAAACGATCTTCTGACCATGGATGGTCGCTTTACCACCGAAGTTGTTCACGCATGTGTTCCCCGAAACGGAACCATCATCGGTTAACTCAAGTGTCGATTGCGCTCGGTCGACCACACCTCGTCCAGCAATATCTTCGGCAAGCCATTTACCGAACAACGAAGGTGAGGTCCCATCCGCTGAATCGCTCTTCGACGTGCTCCAAACCTGCTTCCAATCCGCCTTCATATCGACAACAGTCCATCCATTTTTTGGGGCGGCTTCTAGCGCAGTGGTTAGCTTGCCGCTGCTCTTGGGATTTGCGTCGTAGGCGTACTCGCGATCCGCATCCGTGTGATGCACGATCAGTCCAAAGCTAGGCCTCGGATTACCGATTGTCGTATACTCCAGCATTGCCTGATCGCCATCGCTGTTACCGAAGCATGCGATCGGTCGGCGGCCGATGAATTGGTGAATGCCGATCGGCTTGCCTTCTTTGTCATCAACGAAAAGATGGTCCAATGTCTTCACCAGGGTTGGCTTACCGTCGCGCCATTCCAATTTGACCATTCCCGTCGAGCCAACCACGTTCTCAGGCGGAATACCGTAGACCTCCTCGGACCAAACCCGCATGAAGTCCGCACCACCACCGGAGACGATGAATGTCTTGAATCCATTGGATCGCAAGTAGCGGAGTAACTCTAACATCGGCTGGTAGGTTAAGTCGGTGTAGGGTTTACCAAAGCGAGGATGTTTTGTGGTAGCAATCCAATTCTTGACTTGAACGCGAAACGCATCCGTTGTCATTCCTGTGTGAGTTAATGCGAGAATACGCATGAGACCATCGTGGTGTTTTCCTTCGAGAAGCTTGCCGATGTCGCCTGCTAATGCCGCTTGAACCATGGGATCGTCGTTCCATTGAGGTTCCAATGTCTTCCGCCGCTTGATCTCGTCCAATGCAAAGGCGGCTTGAAAAGGGATTGGATTCTCACACCACAAAGATCCGTCATTGTCGAAAACGGCGATGCGTTCAGGTTCGGGTACAAACTCCGGCGAACCAACTTGGACAACTCGCTCGACGAAAGCCACGATCCTTTTTTTTGCCCCTGTTTCATTCCACGAAGGAAGGGGATCTTGGCTCCAAGCCCGTGAGGCGAAAAAAAGGATGAGCAGACATTGGATCGTGGTTCTAACGGCAGGTGTTTTCATGGCGTTGTTCGGTACGGGTGTCGATCGGGCCCTGTGGTCGGACATATTGTACCAAAAAAACTTAGGCTCTCTTCTCCCATGAATCCTCACCCGTTTCTCCCAAGGACAGGTCATCGACGCGTTTTTGATTCACACTTCTCGGAGAAAGTGAGGACTGAAGCTCGCCTCCCCCAAAGTCCTGACTGTCTTACGTCCTGACGGTCAGCCGTCGTTACGGTTCCTATCCAATGGAATCGCAGACTGCAAAACACTTGTCCCTTGGCATGTAGAAAAGTGCGTTCAGCGACCTGCGAAGCATGCAGCGGCAGCATGCTGACCTCTTGCAAACTTGCGATTCCGTTGCGAAGCACGTTGCTTCATGCTTTCGGGTGATCCGGCGGAGCTGCCGTTGCAAAAGTACTTCTTGAAGTTCCAGACCAAATCGCAC
>CAMCMB010000050.1 GCA_945875845.1 Pirellula staleyi DSM 6068 | reverse complement strand
TTTGCGGCATCATCAACACATTCTTGGAGCGGTTTGACGCTTCAGACAAACGTGTTGCGAAATATTGATGACTTCGAAGCACATAGAAAGAAAAAATTTTGGTCGCCACGATTTTTTGCCTGCGGCAACCAGCGACTTTTGTCGGTCGCCACGATTTTTTGCCTGCGGCAACCAGCGACTTTTGTCGGTCGCGACGGCCCCAGGAGCGGGACGCCAGGAGCCCCAGCCACCTAACATCACTTGCGTGCACCGTTGCATTCCACGAGCGAGCGCGATCCTGGACTTTGACTGCTTCTAGGAAAGAAGGCATATCGATGTCAAGGCTGTATGCCCGGGTAAATGCATATGACTGGTTGCCGCAGCATATGGTTCCATTGTTTGCTAGCCATCCCCCAAGATAAACCCAGGGGCATTGGATGCATGCCATCTGGCAGAATAGACAGCTAACTGCTTTCGTTATTTTGGGTTCTCTCAAGTTCTGAATCCTAACTCGGCTTCAATGGTGGAAAGTCTTCAGCAATATCCGAGCTGGCACCATGCCACACGCAGGCGGTCGGATCGCCACGGGCAGGTACATGCAAGTCGAAGCGCAACTGATGGCCAATCTTTTCGTTTCGATGCTAGGTCACTATGGGCTGCCAACAGAGGGATTCGGTGACTCAACATCGCAGAAACTGTCGCTGGCCTAGTCGCCAAGTACTCATCTGGGTCAATCGGCCACGATTCACTCCATCAAAAGTGGCATGGGCGTCTCGCCCATGGAATCACGAGCGGGACGCTCGTGCCACAATTATTTTCCACCGCCCGACTCAAATCCCAGCAAGCTTGAACTCATTCCACGCGATGACCTGCGCTTCGACAGTGCGGTTGGTTAAAAGAAATTGGACAATCACGTGCCTATGGGTGCGCATGCTTCGCGTGAATCGGTTTCGCCTTGGAAACGGCGTTTGCGGGAGCTTGCCCAAATATAATTTTATGACCCGTTTGTTCTTGGTTGCCCGAATCATCGATTGCAATCGCAACCACGGTGGCGATGGGCGACATCAATTCAAGTCCCCAAGAAACAACACCCGCGCTCCGAGTATGAGTGTCGGCTTGGATCCCATTGACCCGAACCGACACGATTTCGCCGTTGTCGTGCGACATCCCGTGAACTTGCACCTTGTCACCGAGACGTCGTACGGAAGTAATGATGGTAGCTGGCGGAAGGTCATCCACTTCATCCAGTAGTTTAGGCCATTCCACGTTGGCAACTTCGGTGACTCGCGATTCATCGCTCGTCATCGGTGGATCTTTGCGATAGGCATTGCCATCCTCCAACTGATCCTTGGCCGCCGCGCTGACAACTTTTGCATGCCGTCCCTGTCCATAGTAATCGTGAATAAAGACGGGTACACCTCGCGTCAACGGCGGAACGCGTGTGCCCACGCCTCGGTTCAGCAATGGCCAACGGTCTCGAAACGCATCCGGGCGATTTACCAATACATTTTTTAGATGCGTTTCAGCGGTACCGCCTAAGTTGACATCGGTGATCTGAATCAACGGTGTTGTCGTGTTTCCATTGCCTGTGGTAAACGTTAGTCCGTCGACAGTGATACGGCCTGCTTGCGCACTTGCATCGTCCATGCCTCGGTTGAATGGTTCAGCAGCGACGTTCGAAATACTCAGATTCTTGTAGACTTGATTTTCGAAAGCCGGTCGATAGATGCCGTATGCGGCGTCATGAATGCGAATATTTTCCATCGACATTGACGGACTCTGTGGTCGAAATGCATAGTGTGTCCCCCACAGGGCTAGGTTGCGAATCACATGCGGATGGCGAGTATCCGGCCCCGTCCAGTCGATGCTCTCAATTTGGCGTAACATTTTTTCGTCCTGGATGGGCGAGTCTGGTTGATCATTGCCGTTGGCTGCAACCACCATTCCGTAAAAACCTTCGGAATGCGCTTCGTTGTCTTCGAATCGCCAGATGGGTATGGTGCGGACATCGACATCTTTCTCGCCGCCATCTGGCTGACGGATCGAGAGCACGGCAGCAAAGTTACTTCGTTTTTGCATGTCATAGCGGTAGCCGTACTCATCGTTTTCCGTAGTCACATTTCGAGTGATCGTGTTGAGTCCGTTCGCCCACCAGAATCCTGCACCCTCGTTGTCATCAAAGGGCAATGCTTGTTTTGGAAGGCGTCGACCAGAGTGAGCTTGCACGGCCAAATTCCTGTCTAACAGATTGTAAACCTCCGTGCCATCCTCAAGGAAAAACCCGTGCCCAACACTCTGGTATCCCACGCAATCCTGCACAACGAGATATTGTGTGCCGTGGATCGTGACCCAACGATTGTGTGAATCGATGACGGCAGCACCTTGGACCATACTGCCGCGCATCGTGTCGCCGACGAGATGGAAGTGGATCGGATAGCGACCTAACACTCCCTCTTTTCCAAGATGTGCAAAGCGGGCGTAGCTAATCCCCCCTTTGCTGAAACGGTGAAAGACAGTGTGACCGCGGACTCCTTTGGGATCCGCACTTTCCACGATGACGTTGCGGGAAAGGTTGGCTACCTCGCCGCGAAACTCACCACTCCCGGAATGAGCAAAATCGAGCGGTTTGTCCAGAGTGACCTTGCGCCCGTCGATCGCCGCAATGGTTCGAGTTTCGGATTGTGGTTTCTTTGCTCGCTTCGCACTTTGGCGAAATGAACCGGACCCATCTGCACGTTTTGTGGCTGTCATTAAGATTTCGTCACCGACATGCCAATCCAGCATAGGTTCCGAAAGGGTGACCTGAACGCTTCCAGCAGCAACATCCTCGCCCAGTTTGACCCACGTTCGCGCCATGGGACTTCCATGGAACTCCAAACGACCTGAACAGCAGGCAATCGCCGGTGCGTCGTTTGGGTCCATGCCGTTCAAATGATGCAAGCGAATACGAGCCGAATGGCCCGC
Source organism: Pirellula staleyi DSM 6068 (assembly GCA_945875845.1). Taxonomy (GTDB): domain Bacteria; phylum Planctomycetota; class Planctomycetia; order Pirellulales; family Pirellulaceae; genus JBKCUI01. The sequence goes on along the minus strand of CAMCMB010000050.1, from coordinate 48,668 downwards.
CTGAACTGGGCTCTCCTTGGTACCGACAAGGAGTGACGGCCAATTTTCAGGAGCCGTGGTTGGCCCGGCTTGAGCGCCCTCGAATTCGCAAGCGAAGCCGTGTTCGGAACACTCGTCATCATGCTGAATGGTCAGCAGCCCAACATTCAATTCTGTGTCGCGGTCTACCGAAAAACTCAGCGTTCCAACCACTTGTACCAATCGAACAACCTCTGTCACTCGAACATCGTATTGCACTGTCGTTCCTGAACGGATAAGGACGCGGTCACCTTGTTTGGGTACGCGTTGCGGTTCCCAAGTTTGTGGATCCGACCAGAGCCCATTCTTGACCGACTGCACGCTGAATTGAAGTGCACTTGCATGCGGGTTCTCAGCGAATGCGGATGGCATAATCATGCAAAGCGCCGAGACGAATAGCGTTCGTGTCATGATTGCGCTCCAGAGGTTTCGTGACGACATCATGTTTCCAATCCAAAAAGAGTTCCGGTACTTGATGCGAACTTGTCCACGTTGATACCGAGGCGGTGCAGCATGGACAGGTAAAGGTTAGACAGTGGTGGCGGGTTGTCCGGTTGAAAGGCGAGATGTTGACCATGTCGAAATCCGCCTCCAGCCAAGAGAACTGGCAGGTTCTTGGTGGAATGCGTGCTGGCATCACCTAGATTGCTGCTAAAGAATACCATGGTGCGATCCAAAAGGCTTTCCCCCTGCTCTTGGGTATTTTTCAGCTTCTGTAAGAGTTCATTCACGGTCTTTAATTTCTCGATTTCAAGGGTTCGCAGTTGAGCGATCTTCTGAGGATCTTGGCCGTGATGGGACAGGTCATGATGGCCAAGTAAAACGCCGGGAATAGGAGGCACTTGGCTCGTCCCAAGGAGTAACATGGTGATCAAGCGGGTCGAGTCGGTCTGGATCGCCAGATAGATCAGGTCAAACATCAATCGCGTCTTGCCGATCAAATCGGCTGAATTCATGTTGTTCTGAGGTTGCTTGGCTTCGACTTTTGGTTTCGGTCGTTTTGACCACTGTTCCGCGATGGTCATTCGCTGTTCCAGTTCTCGAACGCTTGTAAAATATTCGTCGATCTTCTCTCGGTCGCGGCGGCCCAGGGATGGCTGCATTTGCTGGACTTGTTCACGGACTGTATCCAAGATGCTTTGCCCGTCACTCAATCGTTGCTTTTGTTGGAGCACCTCATCAGGTCGACCTTCCAAGAACATGCGAGCGAAGACATTGGACGGAAATAGGTCCGAAGGCACAAAAGCGCCGCTGCGAGTCCACGAGAGTCCGAATCCTTCGGCCGACAACGACAAGCTTGGCAGCCGCGTCAAACCACCGATCTTCTCGGCTGCAAACTGGTCTAGCGAAATGCTGTTGCGAAAACCGGATCGGATCTCGGGATGCGGAGCGCCTGTCAAGAAACTGAAAATGGAATCGTGACTGGAACCCACCTCCGGATGCGACAGTCCAGAGATGACGGTGAAGTCATTGCGAGATTCGCCGAGCACATCTAAATAGGGAGTCCTCTCGTAATCCTTACCCGCCTGTGTAGGAAAAAAATCTGCTGGATGAAGACCCAGGGGTGTGCAGATGCAAACCATCCGTCTCGGTGGTGGGACATCTTGCGAGGCCCGGACTCGCGGCTGAAAACAATCCAGTATTGGCAAGGCGAGTCCGACTCCGGCAGCCCGCAACAATTGTCTTCGCGATGTCCGAGTGGATGTCGCGATCTCGGATTTGTGATTCAAAGGTAGGTCCCTGTTCATGCGTTTACTTACTGCGAAACAAGTCGCTTGTCACGATTTCGTGAATGAGCGTTCGAAAGCCGTAGTTCTGTTCGCGTACCCGGTCGACGATGGCATCGATTTGTGCCTGATCGTCGGGACGCGGTGCTGCACCTGTGCTGTAGGTTACCAGTTTGTGCGTTAGAGCGCGGGCGATTTGGTCTTTATCCGCTAACAGAAGCGTCTTAAGTTCATCGCTATTTTGAAATCCACGCCCATCCTGCAAGATGTCGGCGGGATCCACTTTGGCGCCATGGTAGTATCGCATTTTTAGGCCATTCACGACAACTTCCGTGGCCTCGCGCGTCCAGCCTGAAAGCCGATAGCGGTCCCGCCAGCCGCCAATCACATCGAAATTTTCGAGAGCAAAACCGGGTGGATCGATTTCTGCATGGCAGCTTGCGCACGCATCGTCTTCGCGATGCTTGACGAGTTGTTGGCGAATGGTGGTCGCTCCGCGTATGTCGGGGACGAGGCCCGCCACACTTTCGGGAGGTGGCGAAGGGGGAGTCCCGAGAATCCGATCCAGAACAAATACTCCTCGACTAACGGGCGAAGTATAGGTTCCGTTGGCCGTGATCTTGAGCACGCTTGCCATGGTCAAGACTCCACCGCGATGGCTTTCTGGGGGCAAGACGGTACGATGAAATTCCCACCCATCAACCCCTTGAATTCCATAGTGCCGAGCTAGCCGTCCGTTCAATATCGAAAAATCCGACGCAACGAAATTGGTTAAGCTCAGATCATGAGATAGGAGTTCCGAAAAGAACAATTCTGCTTCACGTACCATCGACTCCTTGAGCATGTCATCGAATTCAGGATAGAGCAGTTGCGCGGGCATCGTGAAATCGATGTCGCGCAGGTTAAGCCATTGTCCTACGAAGTCTTTGGCAAACGCTTGAGCCTTTGGATCTTCGAGCATTCGTTCCGTTTCTGCACGCAGCGTCGGCGAATCGTGCAAGAGACCCTGTTCCGCGAGTGTCAATAATTTTTCGTCGGGCATCGTGCGCCATAGAAAATACGCCAACCGGTTGGCCAGCGCGAAGTCGTTGAGTGTGCCAGGTGCTTCGTGAAGGAACAGGAACTGAGGTGACACCATCACGGCTGTCAAAGCGACTCGCATCGATTGTTCGAACGAGCGTCCTTCCTCCAGTTTGGTATGTACAAGTTTAAGGAAGGGAGCGACATCTTCCTCATTCACACTTCGTCGAAACGATCGACGGCAAAACTGCCGAAGGATGCGATCCGCGTCGACGAGTGGAACGTCGGATACGACTTCGACACGATTAGACTGATTCTCATTGGGGGCAGATCTTTGCGGCAATTCGCCGAATATCCCGCGATGACTCGCTGGGGGCCAAGTTTCGTTCAACGGTCCCTCAACCTCAATCCAATCGATCGCCAAACCCGGCCCTTCGTATTTGTCTGCTCCTATCTTGTTCACTTCCTGAGCCGAGGCAAGTCCAGACGGCAGAATGCGGATCGTATTTCGCGAATCAAGATAATCGACGAATTCCGCAACTTCGTACTTGCCCTCTGGGGCGTCAAAGTAGCTGACCAGATGCTGTTTGCCGGTCATCAACATCAAGCCCGCGTCCACTTGATATGTCAACGGTTTGCCTGAATTCTGAATTGCCGAGGCCGATATCCGGAATCGATAGGTGCCGGGATCGGGCGGATAAAACGGTGATAGCGTCGCCGCTTGCCAACGCGAGGAACTGAACATGACGACACGATCCTCGTCGTCCGATTTACGAAACACGTTTTCGGTAGTTGATTTAACCTGGTGCGTTTCCTTGAGGCTATAGCGTTTTTTGATGATCGGCGGTTGAGGTTGATTTGCGATGGCACGATCGAGAGCGATACTGGCGGTTTCTAGATATCGCTCCAATAGAAACGAGGAAATATGGAGAGCTTCGCCCACATTGTCGAATCCGTCCGCCAAACTGTCGGGTGGCAGCATCTCCTGGAAATCAACGTTCACTCCCAACAAGTCCCGCACGCTGTTCTGATACTCAAGTCGATTGAGTCGACGTGCAACCACACGCCCTCCGTCTGCGTCGTCGGCATGAGCGAGATTCATGACAAACCCGATGGCAATACTGATCCAACTCAACATCCAACAACATCGACCCATTTTCATGCGGCCACAAGTTTGGCGGGGCCAAGAGAGTAGGTTAGGATGCAGTCTGCGTGGTCTTCCGATCATCGTGGGTCTCGTTTCAATGTTTCTGTCGGAACGTCCTGTGGCATCTTAATCTTAACGTTTTATTGCAGTGGGATAGGCTTCCAGCCTGTCACTTAGCGATTGCCAGCCTGGAAGCAATCGGGATCGCTAGTCCTTTTAACGACATCCGAGGGAGCGGATCTACCGGCTGACGTGTCGATTGAGGGATTTCCATTGCTCATGTCGTTCATACGTATCGCCAAGGCGAATCGCGAATTTTCGTGAACGGTAAACTGAATGGCGAGAAAAAAACGGCCTCGTCTCCTTTGAACATCCAAAATCCTGCAAGGTTGTGGATCGGCGGTTGGTACAACAACTATGACTTCATCGGCGACATCGACGAAGTTCGAGTCTCCAATGCGTTGTATTTCCAACGGTTACGGCCGCAGTGATAAAACTGCATGTGGCAAAGACCGGCGCTATCCTGGGAATCCTCTTTGCGTTTGGGGGACTGGGCGAGGCGTTTGGACCATGGATAGTAGGATTCGTGAGCGATTTTGCGGGGCTGAAGATCGGCTTGGCCAGTTCACTCGCTTTTTCCGTGGTCGCGCTCGGGGCATTGCTGAGTTTGAAGCGACAGGGGCGTTGATTGAATCGCAGTGAGCAAGCGTTTGCAGCATCAACCACCTCCTTCCTTCAACGCAAGCGGTCATCCGACCGAGTTACAAGCCAATGCAATCGGGGTTTGGCCTAAATCCGTTTTCCGACCTGAATTCGGTTTGCTCGACTGTACCCTCTGGGATGTAAAAACACTTTCAAATCAGCTTCAGGCGACGATAGCCATTCCGCGTATCTAAACACCAAAAGTCGCATTTGTTCTCGGTAAGATCGCGGTTCTGACTGAGATAAGCCTGCGACGCTTCGGTCCATATTGCGGTGGAGTGAACCGATGAATGCTGTTCTTGCATGGTGGCTCATTCGCAGCGGAAATGGTCCCTCTGGATCAGCAGAGAACTCGGAAACACGAATCGATCGACTGGCCTCAATCACCGTGCGGTCCACGAGATGACGAAAGGGCTCCTGTAGATCGCTTGCCAAAGCCGCGTGTCCAGCTCGAGGTTCGTGCATTACCCCAATCGTTTCGACCAAGCCCGCCCGCTGTATCCAATGTATGCACCAACGATGAAGTATCGTCTGCCCAAGATTAAGCATAACATTGATTGGGTCATGGGCGTCGGGTGCCGTCCTGCGTTGAAACGAATAGTCTTTGCCTAACGTCTCCGAAAACCGGCCATACCACATCGCAGCCGCCGATCCCTCTACACCGAGCAACGATGCTGCCGTCTCACATTCAAGTGCCCTTGCCGATAACTCTCGAAGTCTCTGGCCAATTCCGTTTCCATGTTCCAAAACGAAATCGCTCAATATTCCGTAGTTTTGAATCTTGGCATGAATCAGTTTCGTCGCGATCGTCAATCTCCGTTCTGGCGATTCCAACAACTGACACTGTCGTTGCACGAGAGCCGCATTCGGGGTGGTTTCGTCGTTGCTGATGACGGTTTCCACGCGTCCTGAGTCCTCCACGACAAAAATCGCACCGCCGCTTTTGGTAACACTTCTTATCGCCGACCAGTGGACCGATGTCTTGCTCCCGATCCAAAGTTCCTGAATCTTGTCGTGCGAGATCCGAACCGATGGTTTGTCTGACTCAGACTCAAACACAATCGCATTGGCTTCGCTGCGCAGGTGGGAGTAGTCGTCTCCCACAATCACCGTCGACTGGCGAAAGGGAGTATTCCAATCGCTTTCACCCGGTAGGACGATTTCGTCCTCGCGAACTGCATTTGGCTTTTTCGTGGGAGTCCAAGCGACATCGTCAATCAATTGGGGCTCGCCGCCGGTGGTCGATATCCATTCCCCTTTCCATTGAAAGTGGAATCCCAAGAACACAAAACCACTACGAAATTCGACCGTCTTGGATTTGTCAGCATTCAGTTCCAATTGCAGCTGATTCGCTTCTTTGCGTGCCGCCTGAAAAAGTTGGTTCGCTTCCTCTTGGGACTTGCACAGAATTAAGAAATCGTCGGCATAACGAATAAGTCGGCCTCCGGTGGACCGCAGTTGTTCGTCGAAGTGATCCAAAAAGAGATTAGCAAGTACGGGCGACAGTGGCGATCCTGTCGGGATTCCTCGCCCTTGATCTGGACTACCGGATTCAACGCACTTCATGATCCAATCCACTGTTGTTGTATCAGCGAGATAGGCCGACAATCGCTTGCGAAGAAGCGAATGCGACACATTGTCAAAGAACGCAACAAAATCCGCCTTGACCGCCCAGACATAGCCGTCTCGATAGGCACGCTTGATTTGCTGGGCCGCTTGCGTTCGCCCCAAACCACGTCGGAAGGCCATCGATGAGGATTCAAGGAACCCATCAATGCCCTCTGTCAGCACTGGCAGCATGACCCGTTGCACAGCACGATCCAGCGGGGTTGGGATTGCCAAAATGCGCTCGCCGCCGGACGGCTTGGTAATCGCCACTCGGAAGTGTCGCCCACATTGATAGCTCCCCTCTTGAACACGAGACAGAGCTTGCGAGAGCACGCCACTTTCAAGCGCCATTTCTTCCGCCACGCGATCCGCATCTGTACTGCGGATTGCATGTTCGATGAGCGAATGAGTACGATGGATTGCGAATGGATCGTCCCCTAGTTCGACAATGCGATATTCGCCGAATCCAAACCGTGTATTTTCACCCGCTCGCGAATACTGTCCCATCACCAAACAAGCCTTTTGAAAATCGGTGAGATGCTGAAACGTGATCCGACCCATGCAGCCACCGAGCGTTTTCCGATCTTTCGAACTGCCGTAGCCAATATCGAGCCAGACCAATTGGTTATCCGTGGCAAGTGTTCGACTTGTTCCGATTTCCGCCTGACCCATGTTCCATCCCAATTGTTCCAATCGCTTTGCAAGCCGGTTCAAAAAGAAAGTTGCTGAGAAATAAGTGTCGTCGAAGAATCCGTGACCATCGGTTCTCTTGTTCTTGGGGAGTGCGCACCGCAACGGCGTCTTGAACTCGAGGGTCAGTGCGTCGAGCGATGCAATTCGGCTCCATTCGTCTCGAAAGTGGTCTGACAAGATGGGTTTGAGCATCCCCGCCGTTTGCACTTTCGATTGAGTCACGCAATCGTAGATTGTGTCGACTTGGAACTGGCGAAGCCATTGCGATTTCCCTTGTTCCTTTCCCAACGCGCGAAGTCCATCCACCACTTCGATAGCCCGTTTGATACCGATGTGTTCGTTGGGAGCCAAGAGGGTCATTCCAAGACCGAGCGACCCGCTGGGGTTGACCCAACGCACCGCTTGGTCGGGCGGCGTAATGAGCACACCATCGGGCAACGCCGCTTCGCCGTGCGTGACTCGTGCATGGGCCTCGCAGAGCATGGCATAGAACATCCCATATTGATTGGGAGGAATCCGAATCGCTTGTTTTGGTTTGAGGGCGAGACGTAATCGATAGATAACAAAAGGGGCTTCATTCATAGTAAGACCATTTTATCTCGGAACTGGTCTCATCCCCCCTTGGTCCTCGGCCGCGTCATGCAAAAGGGCAGCAATCACAGCGTCCCGGTCACCGCCATATTCCATTACAATCGCACACACCGCCATCAAGTGCGAGACGTACGGTATGTTCGTCCCCTTGCGCACCTGCTCCCGATGCAGCTCAACACCCAATTCAAACGCCCTCGTTATGTCCTGTGACCAAGCTACCAAGGTGGGCCCAGAAGCGGAGTTTTCATTCAACACGATGGCGATTTCTTCTACGATGGATAAATTAGGAAGCCCCATTGTAACACAGCACTCTGTGCCGTGACTCACACCCACACTCAACCCATTCCCATGCAGTTCCCAGTCAAACAATTCGAAACACGATTCTTGCTCCCATTCTTGTTTGACTACACGAAAATTCGATCGTTCGTCGAACACCTAAAGGGTGTGCGCCTCATGCAATCCGAGGCGTGGCATCTAACTTCGTTGCGCTCGGAGTATCTCGACAATGTATTCTCCTATCTGCCGCTTTACGAACCATCGCTCGGTTCGTTCGAGAACGGTGCTTACTTGAAGCTCAACCCACAGTTGGATCGGCATCTCATCGCCACAACTCCGGAATCAGAGGACACGTTGAGGCCGTTCGCAGCCAGGAGGGGTTGCGAACTTTTCTTGAGCGCCTACGGGATCGGCGTGCTCTCGATTGCTCTTCATTCGAAGACATCGCTCACAACCATCGAACAAGTTCGCGCCTTTAACAGTCGATTGCATTACGGCAAAGAGTGGCTGTCAAGAAATCCAGAACGGGTCTTCCCACTCGCTTCGAACATCATTGACTTCAGTCCAACCGTTCAGAACTTGCCGACACTCTGTGAAGGTCTATTGGAGGGCGCAACGCCAGGTGGGCATCGGGAATCGGAATTCGGAATTACCGCTACCCAAAGATCGATGAGCCTCTACACTGCCGTTCGACTTGATGGGAGCGTCGATTTTGGTGTTTCGTCCACTCGAGACGCGATCCTCACAAACTTGATTGGGTTGCAAATGATTTGGCCGACTGACCATTGCGGGACTGTCCAAGACGCGATTACGGCCAACCAATCGATTCTCATCAATCGCAAGATGTGGATGGGGGTAGGCAGCCTGGGTGCCGCAGCGCTTGTCGCTGACCAAGCGACGCCCGGATCCAACCAATCACATCGCTTCGATTTGCAACGTCTAGACCAAGCGATTGACAAGTGGTTCTTGCCGTATTTGATCGCAATGCAACAGCGACTTGCGATTCAAGCGTTAAAACTTGAGTCGATCGAGCTCAGCCAAGAACCGAGCGGTTCGGATGGAAATGCCGTTGTCGATCCTTTGGGATATTACCATCGTTTGGCACCACTTAGAAAGGCCATGGTGCACTTTGCATTGCGGGGTCAGATCCGTCAGATTTCGGACGAGGACAATACATCGCGTTGGTTTCGTGAATGCCGACAAGCTTTTGAAATCGACGAAGCGGCGGCAGGCATGGACGCGATCCTAACGGACATCGACCGGCAATTAAGCACACAGGAGTTGATTGCCCAAAACGAAAGCCAGTCGGAAAGTTTTGAGGAGCAAGTTCGGTTGCATGAAAAAGTGGAATGGATCGAGGTCTTCATCGTGAGCGTCTATTCGGTTGAGATGGCGCATGTCATTGGCGATGGGTTTGTGACGCATGAACGAAGCGCTTGGCCACTGCTGTATCCGGGAACAACGCTGATTCTCGTCGCCCTGACAACTTTGGTCGTGATGATGAGCGCCTTGGGGCTTTGGCCCAAGAAGCAAACTGAGTCCGGTGGGTTCAATTGGCTCCTTTCGAAGGCGATCGCAAAGTGCGATTCGATCGGCAAGCAGCTTGTCGGTGGCAAGCGACGATGGGCACTGGTCTGGATCCTGCTGGCGATCGCGATCCATTTGGCAATTGGGCTAGCCTCCGCCAAGCCACACTAATTGTAGCGTGGCTCTGCCATACGAGATCTCTGTGTGAGTGTGGTACGGCTCTCCGAGTCGAGATAGCTGCACGACCGAGAATGGAAACGCCGAGACGTGGAGGTCGCAGAGGAACAAGCTCGATTGAAACTAAGGGCTTAAAGGTTAGCAAAGGGTGGTTGAACAACAAAGAGACGACACACTCTAGATGTAGATCGTGTGGGTTCAAGCGGTTCAAGCCCAGGGGCGGCAAATCCAAAATGACCGATCTGCGATCTGAGATTTGAAATCGCATTTCAAATCGGAGCAGCTGGTCCTCATTGGTCTATCTTTGCGACTAAGGACATCGGTATGAGTCTTCGAGTGACACAAACTGATAGCCGAAGGGCGATAGCCCCGGTTCTCGACGAATGTCGAGCAATTGGAAAACCGGGGCTATCGCCCAACGGCTAATTGGTATGACCAGCTGGTCCTCATTGGTCCATCCGCCTTTCGGGGGATGGCTTTCCTGATGATATGACATAAAGTGCAGTGCCACAACCAGTTGCGACCGAATTTTCTGTTTCCACTGACATGGTCCATTTTTACGAAAGCCCCCAGCCTTACTTTTCACGCGGCAAACGGCCAGGACTTTCGCACCGCCCCGCAATGACGGGACTGCCGTGTTTCCAACCCTAGCCTCGAACAGATCGCAACGCGCCCTCATTCGTAGGGCTGCTGACTCGCGACAGTTATCTAGGCCGCATCCGAAACTCACCAAGGCGTTTTGATTGCACGATGAATCGCAAAAAGAGAACGATACGAAAAATGCGGATCCGATCGACCAACAAGCTTTCAGCCTTGTAAGGGCTCTCCTTGGATGCGGGTTTGTTCCTGTACTAATCGCAATATATGCCTAGCCAATTCCAAGATCGCCGGACGATCGGAAATCGGCTCACCTCTTTCTAAATGATGAATCGAAGCACGAAAAATCCCGTCCGGACCCAGCCCAGTAATTTCATCCTGGCTTGCATCGTAATCAGATTGCAACTCTGCAATCACTTCGATCCCAAGCTCCCCGCAAAAGCGATGCCATTCGATTAAGCGTTCTTGCCAATTTCCTCGTTCTGGATGATTGCCTGCAAGCAAAACGGCGTGACTAGCGGCCCGGCAGATGCGACGGTTTTCGTCCGAGACTCGACCACCTATGTCAATGGCAGTCAGCGGAGCATCACAGCAAGCAACCTCGCGTTCCAATCGCGTCGTGAACTCTTCGGTGATTGGGTATTTGTACTCGTTTCGTAACGTGAACGCTTCACTATCGTCGCGTTCGCAAGTCTCGTGAAACCAAGCCCCCTCGCCATCCGGTGCGCCCTTGATGACATACAAATAATGGCGATCTTGACTAACCCTCGCCACCGCTTTCGGCAATGCATGACGCAGGCAGGACTTTCCTGATCTGGGCGGTCCCGCAAGAATGATTTTCATGGCATCCCCCTTGTTCCGATAGCCAACAAAACTAATCGATCAACATCCCGACGGTCAAATCCGGTCGGTGGCTGATCGAGACAACGAACTTGCCAAGTTTCGGATCCTTGACCGCCACCGCCCCGTACAAATGAGCGACGGCATGTGCAAGTGCCATAGCTACCGGCAAAGAGCACGGACCATCAAACGTCACAAGCTTTCCCCCCTCAAGATTCAATTCCTTGATGGCTGCAACCGCGTCGACAATTCGTAGATCATTATGCGCTTCGCCGATAAAACCGATTTCGAGTACGGCTCGTTCCAACGAATGTTCTTTCAACTCCACCTTAAACGATCTCATGTAGACTGCACTTCCTTTGGATGAGTCAACTCACCCTTTTTGCGTTGCGCTTTTATCCGTGCATCGATCAGCGAAAATTCTGCTTCGCTGCATGGAATAACCAACAACTCGTCCGACGCTCCATCATCATTTTCGCCCGCGATCACCCTGGCAAGTGATCCATCCTCAAGCACGCTGTGGAGAAAGTCGGTTTCGAAACGTGGTGCTCCCGTGTACAACCCTATGATTCCCATGAGTTCTGCTCGGCTTAGCTGATCTCGCCGTGGACGGTAAGGCAAATCAACGATTCCGGCTTCCCCGTTCGCCTTTTTGCACGCGAATCGGATCGTGATTTCGGCTTTGCGACGAGCCGCGCTCAAGCGATTTGTATGAATCAACTCGGTGGTTCGAATCCAACCCCAGATAGCAAAGCCCGCTCCGACACAAGCAAATAGAATCGTGAGTCGATCCGACCAAAGCCAAAAGGCATTCCACATTGTACCCTCCCGGTTGAATGGCTACTCTCGCCATTTGTTTTTCTCTCGAAACGCTTTGTCTTTGCCATCATTGCCTGAGCTCTTATCAGTTTCTCTTGCATGCTTCGTTGGATCAAACGGTTCGTATTTGATGTACACGCGTCGCTTTGGTTTTTCACGAGTTTGTACTTCGACACCAAATCCATCGTATCCGAACAAACGATCGGACTGAGGATCCGATACGTTAAAATTAGGCAGAGGTTGACCTGCAATCATCGGCTCTTGCGGATCAAGTACCCCACCCAGGCTTTGAACCTGAGACATCAACTCACCATCAACGTACATAGGTTTGAGACCTGGTTGTCGATTTCCTTCTTTGTCAACAACGTCGCGCGGCTGGGCGTGGCGTTGAAACCAAACGTGACCACCTCGCGATTTCTTGTGGCGTGTCTCGTCGACGGCTCGCGGATACCGCAAACGCTTTACCGGAGACTGACTAGAAACCCACATGGCTACACGTCCCGTAATGGGTTGAACAGAACGTTGCCAACCAAGTAAATGCAGTTTTGCGTCCGCTCCGCGTTCAATCTCCCATCCCGCCACCTGAAGCAACTCGCCAGTTTCGTCTAGCAGATCGCAAATCTCGACGGAACACTTGCCAAGTCCTAAAGGTTTTCCGCCTCCTAATCGCCACGGGACCGAACAGGCTTGAATCAGCAAAGCTAACTCCAATTCGGATAACGCCGTAAAGGTAATGTTTAGCCATCCACGTTCGGATTGAGGCACGAGATCGCATGTCTTGTTAACTGCGCCGTTCGCATCCTTGAGTTCCCCTCGATCACCGTAGACGCCTTGCGTAGAAAATTTCCAAGGTGCATCGTCCCCCGACTCTTCGGTCGTACGGTAGACCTTGTAACCACGCAAGCCGTCCGACATAGAAATGCCATCCGCATTTGCATTGTCTCGGTAGAATGCGACACAGCCAGGATGCGGAGGAGCGAGCGGTGCCAAAGTTAGGCGATGGACTCGACTGGCTGCGTCTGGAAAGACTAAATTTTCTGGCAATACTCTGCCAGCGAAGGATGGGGCGTGCAACTCTCGCTTGACCGCAACTTGGCCGAACATGTCGGTGACCGTGTCGACTTTGCCGTCGTCCTTTAGGCTGTCTGGCATCACATGCGCATGATGTTTTTGGATCAGCTCTTGGAGATTTTGTCCGCGTCTGCCCCAACGTGCCCACTGCAAGGAATCGATATCCTCAACAACACGAATCGCGGTTGCATTTGGGTTCTTGGGCATTAACCAAACGAGGTCTCCCTTCCTAAGATCCGTTCGATCACCATGCTTGTTTCTCTCGGAATATTTTCCCCAAAAGGATGGCGGCAATTCGAGAATCAAGTCTGTTGGGCGATACAGTGCTTCTCGTTTCCCCTTGGGATTGACGGGACGTCCCGAGAGTCTCAACCTCCATACGTTTCCTGTTGGCTCAGTGGGCGATTCAAAAACGCGTTTCACTTGATCGATGGAATCCATTTCAACCCACAACGTTGGTGAACTTGGAGAGCGGTACTCGTCGAGATTTCGAAACTTGAGTACCAAGTCATCTAAAGCCACAAACCGTTTGACGCCAATTTGAATCGAACCGGCTCGCCTAGCATTACCTGGCGTTAGTACTTCGGCTAGGAAGCAGTCTTTTGGAGTACCTGGAGGACTTTTGGCTCCTTCTGGCCCCAGATTGAGGTCGCGGCCCTGACACAGCATTTCGCTGGTGTTCAAATAACCCAACGTACCGCCAGTCAAAATTGTCAAAAGAGAACGTAACGCTCCGCGAATCCCGGTCGCCGGGACGATTACGTCCCGCCCGATTGTTAAAGCACGATACGTTTTATGCTTGGTTTTTGGATTCTCAACTGCTTCGGGATCGGATGTCAACAGAGGACTCTCGGTTGTCACAGCAAGCCGCATCACGCCAGTATACCGCTGGCTACCTGACGCTTCGTCAACGCTATGAAGTGTCGGGCTATGACGCTCCGGTCCATGTTTTGGAAATGGAATAAAAGTGTATGGATTATGAAATTCCATTCCAAGGGACTTTGCAGGCGCTTTGACGAGTTCTCGGCGTGCCCGTTGTTGGACCGATTGCGATGAACCGCCTTGATGGTTCGCTGGATGAGTGGAGTGCTTCTTTTCAGGGGGACGGGTCACGACCGGGGTTGATTCCGCCTTGCCCGGTATCGTCACCTTGGTTATTCGATTTGCATCGTCCTTTACAACGTCAACCTCCAAGCCATCCGATGCATCGGCATCCCTAAAGCGTTTGGCATGTTCAGAGATTTGGAAATTGGTGGTTCCCTTTTTGGTGGGCAAATTGACCAAAAAGATTTTGCCCTGCTTGACGAGTTTACCTTTCTCGGACTTCATGATGGGACTCCAGCACTTCTCGAGTGACTTGCCATAAAATTTGGATGTGGCTGAATCGAAGAAATAACGTCAGCGAAGCTCCCTGTGGCGGTCGGGGATCGATGAAGCTCCAAACGACCACTGCTCTTGCTAGAGCCGACTCGCAGAATTCCAATATCGAGTGCAACGATGGTCTTCTTGATCCAATCAATCTCTTCCAGTGTTGGTCGATCGACTCGTATCTTGACAAGGAATGGTTCGCTGCAGTCAACCTCGGAGCAGGTTAAAACCGAGTTGTTAAAGAGCAAACTCTCGGCTGCTCCTCCGGTGATTCGATCGACTGCGACGTGCATTCGAGTTTGCTCCGAATACTTAGAGCCACTCGCGTCCGCGTCGACCAATGCATCCGAAAAGTGAATTCGACTGGACTGATACAAACTACCGAACAAACTCGCGATGGGGCACTCGATGACTGGGGCTACCAGACTACGTTGACCTTCCGGCAGGAAACAACGACCCATGTTTTCGCCATTTAGCTCGTCTGTTCGAGGGCTGCTGCTGGACGAGAATTTCATCCGACGATCATAGGAGTCGGCCACCACCTTTCCCGCTTTCGCTGCGAGTTTTGTGATCCAGGCTCGGAATAGACCGCGAAAAGTGCTTCCAGGAATTCGCCAATATTTTTTCCCGTTGGCTCCAGTTACACGCTGCGGCTCAATGTCCCGTTCAAGGCCAGCGCCATCGCCAACTAAGATATCTTGTCCTCGTGGGACTCTAAGCTGCAACTCGATTTGCAATACAGGCCGATTTGCTACTAAACCCGTTAAGGAGATAGCTCCATGGATGGTAAAGTTCGGCGAAGATCGAAGCTGATGATTGATATCGAGCATCGCGACATGCTCCTCAATATCGCTTAAGTTAAACGTCCTCAATTGCGCATCGCTGCTAAGTTGCATGATTCCAATCCCACGCGCTGATTGGCCACCCAGGCAAATACCACTATTGATGATCGCAACGATTCTCGACAAGAATTCTTTGCTCGCTTCGCCCTCAGCATTTTCGGTCAACCAAAGGTATGCCGTCGTAGTCGTTCCGGGTGGGCAGCTTTCCATAGAAAACAGCCCCCCCTCGGCGACGGTTTTCGAATGACGGTTTCTCAAATGATGCGTCCGCTCGACAGAGGACCTGCCACCCGTTTCGAGTATACAATCGTTAATTCGAAAGGCACTAGGCTTCCCATGTGCTTCGCCATCAAGCGCTTCGCCAAAAAACTTCGCAACAGACTTGTCGCTAGAGGTTAGCCCCATTTCTCGACAATAAGCATGTCGAAGAATGCCTGCCAATGAAGTTCCGCGAAGTACTGGCTGGCCCCGGCCATTGCGGGCTAAACGAAGTCGGTTGTATTCTCCGCCAGCCCCGGCAGCGAGTCCCGTTGGGAATAGTAAGGGCAATACAAGTAAGTGAATCGTTTGGTTCATGAATCCATTTGTCCCCTGGCAGCGAGCACCAAATCGGCAAGAACATCCAAAGCTTTGGATGAGCTCTCGACTGGAAACTTTGAGATGAGATCGCGTATCTTTGTTTTGCAATGGTCCCAGTCGGCCCAAATACGAGCCGTCCGTCCCGTGGTTTGGTTTTGAAGATAGTCCAAAGCTACGTTAACGCCACTGAGATCCAATCGATCTTTGATCGAACGAATTTGGCTCACGCTTGGTAGCACCTGCATTCGAGCGATTTGCAATACGAGCTTGATCGCGTCGGCGTATTGGTTCGGTGCAGCTTGGATAGATAGCGGCTCGGATTTGAACTCTAAGAGCGAGGTCGCTTTCCCTGGATGCACACTTATCGCGCCATATCCGCGCTGCCGATTCTCCTGCATAAATTTGGCGGACGTTAGGAAATCAAAGACGACTTGGTCCTCGATTCTCTTCTTGAAAGCGATTACCGAACCGGGAAGAATGACCCGTTGCGCTTGCTGCAATCCATTTCGAAGTCGATTCCAACCAAACAGAATTCCAGAACTTGCCCAAACCTTTTCTACTTCGACGCCAATTCCCCAACTATCCGCCATTGACCGAAGCTGTTCTTCGACTGATTGCGATGTGTCTGGGATTGGAATCGGAGACTGTACAACGAAAAGCGTCGGAAGATGTTCGGGGGTTTTCCACTCCTCAGGAACACCTAAAACAGAGTCAATAGAAATTGTCCCAAGTCCTCGAACTGTGCGACTTTTGCCGATCGCGATTTGCGGGAGCGATCCAAGGATGCGTTGGATGTCTCGAATCGCGTCTTCGGGTACAACGACCAAACCTTGCCAAACCATCGGCGCCATCGCGTCTACGGTAAAGAGGTTCCTTTTTCGTTCGGTAAAAGCTTCTTCGTGCACTCCATGCGAAGTGATCACATGTGGCATGTCACTGGCCCGCCATAACTTTACCGATCCATCGGGATATCTTAACAAGACGCCGTCGGATGCTTTGAGAGGCGCACCACGTGGACGGTCGTCTGTCGTATCTGCCACTAACGCTCGCTCATGAAAATCGTCAGGTCCATAATCTTTCGCTATGGAGTATTTGGATGCCTGATGTGTTAGGCTTACGCGGATGGAGGAGCACGGCTGCGGTTCCGAGCCAGTATGATTAGGTTTCCCACATGGCTGTAAAGGCCAAGCACGAAATTGCGAATGTTCAAATAGCGCAGTAGCCAGTGCAGGGTCCTGTTGATTGATATAGGTTAGCATCGCTCCCTGAACTGCGCTTGCTGGTATCGTAAAGCCAGTTGAAATGACGTTGGATCGATCCGGGATTTCGGGGCAGCAGATAGGAGTCGAAGCGCGAAACACCAATTTCAATACGGTTGCCTTGCCAACCAATCGGGAAATTGGCTTCGATGGGGCCGCATCGCGACTCGGCTTCCATGTTCGCATTTCCCGGTCGAGTTTACGGAGCAAAGTACCTGGACCTTGCGTTTCACTCTGGATAGTAACAAAACAAGCACCAGAACCACGGTTCCGCCCACCGCCTACGGCTCGAATCGACAACAAAGACAATCTGCACGCCAGATCCTCCACGGAATTTTCCTCGGACGATATATACAAGCATCCTGAAAACTCTGTTTCTGACGATACGCATTCAGTGGTTCTAAGGGAGTTCACCGATGCGATTCCCGCTTCTCCAACCGCAGTGCGAACAACGAACTGCTGTTGGCAATCGTATTGCATCGCCGCAGCCGATGTTAAGGTAAATGCCGAGTACTCATCAACCGCCACGTGTTCGGGTTTACCGAATACTCGTACGATAAGCTCGCGACTCCATCCAC
The DNA here is from genome assembly GCA_945875845.1 of Pirellula staleyi DSM 6068. Lineage (GTDB taxonomy): Bacteria > Planctomycetota > Planctomycetia > Pirellulales > Pirellulaceae > JBKCUI01. The sequence continues at coordinate 31,229 of CAMCMB010000050.1, read as the reverse complement.
GGGCCTCACACATTTCTACCAGCGCGGCCCGCATGAGCCCCTTGATGTGTGAAGCTGGTAGGACCGGACGACCGATTTCATCGCGTGGTATTAAGTCGTTGACTAGTTCTCCGCCAAAACCGGTTCCAGGTTCCGCATCGCTTACCAGCTTCACTGAAAAAGAGATTGCTCGCATTCGCGTTTTGCCTTATGACTCAGGTTGTATTTCAATACGTTGCTGAAAAGAGGAAAGCACTAGATGGTAACTTGCTGCGTTCGATCTTCTTCCTCAAGCAAAAGTAGAGCATCAGCAATGCTGGATTCTCGTCTATTTTTGCCCGGAATATCAAACCACCCATCGCCGATTACCCATTCTCCATTTTCCATGGGCTCTTCCATGAACAATTTTTTGATTTCCGGATATCGCTTTGCGATCGATGCGAGAAAGGTGACACGTTCGCTCCATGAGCGCCGCATCATGGGTAGTAACTGAGACCGAATGCTTTTCGGCAATTCAAAAAGTTCGTTTGCAAGGCTATTCAGATCACCCCAGGTATCATTCATCCGGTTTGTCGAGTCTGTGCTTGCTGCATCGAGCCGATACGGCCTTTTCGTGAGCCTTATCTCTTTGCAATCAAGTTCATTGTCGATGAAGACCAATTCTCGTCGACGACGCTCCGCTGGAGTGTCGAGAAGCGAATCGGTAACGACATCGAAATCGATAGCAGCTGGCGAGGGAGCACTTGGCAAAGAGGCTGTACTGATCGAGCTTACGCTGGTTTTCTTGCGATAAACTCCTTTTGCGTTTTTCAGGAGTGCCTCAGCGTAGGGAATTGCAGAATGCAGAGGGAGATGCAGATTGGTAAAGAGCACGCCGGCGCTCATGGTAAGTCGATTGCCACTCGCAGGCCACAGTTCATCCAGTTTCGAGTCTTTTGCAGCAGTGAGGCTTTCGCGTTCAAATTCAGCCGCCATGGTTCGAACGAACTCAAATGCGTACCTCGAATGACAAAGAAGGATTACGTCATCGCCTCCCAAAATCAGCGGCCGCATGGGCAAGACAATTGTCTTTTCGTTATCTCGATTGGGGTACCAACATAAACTCAGATCCGCGTCCTCGACCCATTGGTCTAAGACTCGCAATGTAGCCGCAATAAATGCGTTCCTGGTGCACTGCTTCATGCAGTCACTCATCTTCGTCAGCCACTCCACCAATTGTTCTTGGTTGTTGCCTGCTTTAGCCTGAAAGGCAGCGAACTGAGAACCAATGTCGTTGCCATCCATTGCAATTACGGCCCAACGATTGCGTCGACCAATCGAGTTTATGGCAGCATTTGCACGCAACTGATCCGTTCGCCAATCGAATCGCCCATCGAATTCGTCTTCATCCAATGCTGATTCCGGGCTGACGTTTTTGAAGAACTCGATGTGCACTCCTTTCAAATGATCCGGCAGCCGGTCTTCCATTTTCTTTTCCTTCAGTATCCCGCTGCCGAAAGCGTCCTTTTCTCCTTCGTCCATTCGTCGAGCGATCTTTTCGTTTACTTTTCCCTTGGATTTGGCGGGCAGATAACCTGATATCTCGCAAGGGACGCCCTCCAGATTCAATGGCGCATAAGGGTAGAAACGGTCAGCATTTTTAGCTGCTTTTGCGAGCTCGTCGTCACAGCCAAACTGAATATCCAGTCCTGCGTCCCCAGCCCATGCACGCAATTCGTCTTCAAGACTCTCTACATGATGGCTATTTGCGCATTGGAACGCGCCGCGTCCGCCACCTGTGAATATGCGTCCCCCCAACAAGTGGGCCTTTGAATCGAAAGCATCAATGAGCGCACTTCCACCTACGATGCATTTCAAGCGTGGGACGCTAAAGATAAAACGCTGAATACCCTTGATATCGTAACACAGAAACATTTTGAACCCTCGATCGAATCAAATGGTTGCGGAATGCACGCAAGGTGGTAGGCGACATCTGCATTGCTGTCAATCGTTGATCAAGATCTTTCAAGACAGCAATCGCGTTGACGGAAGATGGTCCATGGGTTCCACCGAATTACTTACGTCTGGCGAGGATTTCCATTCAGGTTTACAAATCTCGTAACCGTCACTCGCAAGTCATCTACCGAAATGGAAATATCGTAGAAAAGATTGAGTTCGGAAATGAAGATGCGATGCGAGGGATTACTCCGCCCCTCGCCGAGAGCTTGAAAGCCCTCTATCGAAAGACTATCGAGCCAACCCACCTCATCCGAAATGTCGGCTTGGGTCGGTCTGAATTGAATGAACTCGGACATTTCCTTACTTTGAAGTGGAGCCGCTAGCCACACTTCGATTAACTGCTTCTCCGCTGCGGGAGTCCAATATACTTGCGGCACTCTTTCCTCCTGGTGATGCGGAAGGACGAAACTCCGAGAAAGGCCGACCGCCGCTTGCGAGCTGCTCTCGAACCTGCGCGTCGCTAAGCGGTTCCACTCGCTTTTCGAAGACTGCAGACAAAGCCGGGAGCTCTAACTGTTTGATGGATTGTGTCTTCTCATCCAGAGAACAGATCTCCCTACCAAGCAAGACCTCTTTGGCCGCCCAACGAAACAACGTAATCGAATTCAAGATCACATCCTTTTTTGTTCGCAGTCCAGCCAACGCTCCAAGCCTCTCAATAGCCTCTAGTTCTTCCACGGTTAAATCTATTTGAAAACGACGTAAATCACTCATTTGCTTCACTCCAGAAATACACTGTTGCGAAACGATGACTGTACCAAATGCTGGATCGCTAAGCGGTTTAAGTATTCATGCGGACCTCTGCAGATTGATTGTGACGAAAAACCCCTATCTACTCACTTTATACTCATTTATGGCATTGCTGTCTACTGCTTTTTCGAGTAGATTTGAAGTAGTCCGGAATTCGATCTATGTTTGTGAGGCAATTTGCCAATTGAAACGATCGAATGTGAAAAATTCTGGGTCGCTAAGTTTGATAGGCTGCCGCTTGTCCAATCGGACCAGCGGCAGCCCATCACTAGTCCTGCGAGGGGGGGGTGAGTTTTGTGCGATTATCATAGAAACCCAATTCGGCATCGACTCTTCTCTTGCCAGTTCTGCCTTGTCGCAAGCTCTCCAATCGAGTTTCCGAAATACATTGGACCGATCGTTTATGCAACACTTGCAGAAGCGGTGAGTAGGTCGACATCGGCACCCGCAGCTTTACCGGAAGACCTTTGGATTGTGTTACCAGAAGTCACGCCGAGACGTCTTGAACCAGGAGAATTTCTCCAGTTCGGCGTAACGATGTTGCGGGCCTCATCAATAGACGCGGCGAGGGAAATTGGCTTGATATCCGAGGGGCTTGATGCAGTAGGGAGTCACGGAGCACCAAAAACCGTCTTAGGAGGAAACTTCAAGGTCGTAGATCGCCCCTCTTTGATTTCAAATTCAGCTCCTCATCAAAACCGTTGGCATGAGATTCAAGCTTGCACGGTCGAAGAAAACTCGCGTTTCATTTTTGCAGCTGGTAGAGTTCAGATTCGGTTTGTTACTCCACTTCGTTTATGTCGTGAACTATCGAAATGTACGAGTGGGCATCGTTTTATGGACGCAGAGTATTTTTCCCTTGAGCAACTGTGGAAGGGAATTCAAAGACGATTGAAAAGATTCGGACTAGATCCCTGTAACACTGCTGATGTAATGGAACTGCCCGGTAAAGTGTCTTCCAAAAAAGTTGAATGGATTGAAACCAGTTACGGCGATGCTCGTTCCCGAAAGTTTTTTGGTGGAATTTATGGGTTTGTGGAAGTAACGGACTTCCATCCTGAGGTCGCAAAGCTCCTCGCGTGGGGTAGACACATAGGGGTCGGTGAGCTGACTCGATTTGGATTTGGACGCTTTGATGTTGCAATTGGTTGAACGCGCTGATGTTCGTTCCGTTTGATACGCAATAGCCCCCAGACCAGCTCAAGTATCGGGAAGTAGCGATTGCGAAGCACAGTATATTTACGAGACGAGCGTCAATAACCTACCATGAAAAGAGAAGAGCGATTGTCCTCAATCGCTCATCGAGCTCTGCATTCCTGGTAGCTACATCTCGTCGACTGCACCGCTTGGGCTTTCGATCGACGTCGGCATACTTATAATCCGCCAATATAGCCAAAGAATGTGCGACACCACATCCCCACCGAGCAATAGAGCCATGAAGAAGATATCCCTTCCAGCGAGCGACGGTCCGACTCAAGAGCTTTTTTCGGACGGCACGGTTTCTGGGGAAGGCAAAATGAAGTCAGGCAAACGTCATGGCAAATGGAAGTTCTATTACCGCAATGGACAAACGAAAGCGGTTGGCAAATATGCTGATGGTGAGCTCGACGGATTTTGGGAGTGGTGGCGTGAGAACGGGCAACCGCTCCAGGCTGGCGCATTTGCAAATCGTGTACAGGTTGGGGCTTGGAAGCGATACTTTGAAAATGGACAACTTTGGGACGAAGGCGAATACCACGACGGCAAGAGAGTTGGTGAGTGGACGACATACGACAAGTCCGGTGTTGTCAAACAACGCAAAACCTTCAAACCCAAGGTGAAGCGTAGCGACTGATTCGTGGAAGCACGGCTTTCGATTCGGGCTAGTATTTTGAAGTGGGATAGGCTTATAGCGATTCTAAGCACATCGGTATGACTCTTCGAGTGAAACAAACTGATAGCCATTGGGCGATAGCCCCGGTTCTCGACGAATGTCGAGCAATTGGAAAACCGGGGCTATCGCCCAACGGCTAATTGGGTTGAAAAACATATGCGGATGTGCTTAGCCTGTCAGTTTCAGCTTGACAGGCTGGAAGCCTATCCCACTAATGGTTCGACCCATCCAAAGCCACGTCAATAATAATGACCACCAGGAACCCTATGTCCACCAAGCCTAACCGTTTCTTCGCCTTCCTTCTTTTCGCTGCGTTGGTCCATGCGTCGAGCGGTTCGGCATTCGCCCAATATAGCGACTGGAAGCAATCGGGATCGCTAGTCCTTTTAACGACATCCGAGGGAGCGGATCTGCCGTCCGACGTATCGATTGAGGGATTCCCGTTGCTCATCCGATGGAGCAAGCAGTCTTTTGATTTCGCGAAAGCACAATCGCATGGTGAGGACTTGCGCTTCGCCACCAGCGATGGCATGCCGGTTCCCTACCAAATCGAGGAATGGGATCCGGCGGTAGGAAAGGCCACCGTGTGGGTCCGTATGCCTAAGATTCGCGGGAATGCACGCCAAGAGTTGCGAGTCTATTGGGGAAATGCCAATGCCAAAAGTGAGTCATCGGGCAAAGCCGTTTTCAATGAGTCGAACGGCTACTTGAGCGTGTGGCACCTCGGCGATACGGTCGACGACGAGGTCGGATCGCTCCAATCGAAAGATGTTGGCACGGAAGTAGTACGCGGAATCATTGGCCAAGCACGCCATTTCGCTGGACGGCAGGGTTTGGTCGGCGGGGAGAGCATCTCCAACTACCCAACAGGAGCTAATGACCATACTACCGAAGCTTGGTTCCGCGCGGAAAAGCCTAACGGCAGAGTCATCGCATGGGGAAACGAGCAGGCGCAAGGCAAAGTGGTCATGCACTATCGCAGTCCCTCTCATGTGAGAATGGACTGCTATTTCTCCGGAGCCGATATCGAAACGACCAAGACCATTCCACTGTCGAAATGGGCCCATGTCGTTCACACGTATCGCCAAGGCGAATCGCGAATTTACGTGAACGGTAAACTGAACGGCGAGAAAAAAACGGCCTCGTCTCCTTTGAACATCCAAAATCCTGCAAGGTTGTGGATCGGCGGTTGGTACAACAACTATGACTTCATCGGCGACATCGACGAAGTTCGAGTCTCAAATGTGACGCGTTCCGCCGAGTGGATCAAGCTGCAATACGAAAACCAGAAGCCCATGCAAACCCTCGTTGGATTGCTTGTGAGAGAAGGAAGCACGTTTTCCGTTTCCGATTCGAAGATCACATTGCCGGAAGGCCAAAGCAAGACGGTATCCGTTCAAGCCGATGGGGCGCAAAAGCTGTATTGGATTCTCAAACGCGACGGTGTGGACTCGATCGTGGCGGTCGACCAGTATTCGTACACTCTCGACGCTGGCCGCGTGGTGGGCGACGCATCCTTTGATCTTCAGTGCAAAGCAGTTTATGCCAATGAAATCAAAACCGCAGATATTGCGGTGACCGTCAAGGAAGAAATTCCAGAGCCTCGTTTCACGCTTGATGCGCCGACGAAATGGAATGGACGAGACTCCATCGAAGTCGTACCTCGCATCAGCAATCTCAGCGCGATGCAGTCCCGAGGCGCAGGTGAACTTCATTATGTCTGGTCCATTTCCGGGGGTGCTGTAATCAAGCGAATTGAATCGGACCGACTGGTCCTGAAACGATCCCAGTACTCCGGTCCGATTACCGTGACCCTGGCGATCGATAATCGCGGCTCACCGACGACTGCAGCGAGCGAGATTCTGGTCACAGAGCCCAAGACCGATCCCTGGGTCCAATGGTCGCCCGGAAAAGAGGAAAAGCCTGTCGATAACCAGTTTTACGCCCGCGATGACAAGAACGAAGGAACGCTTCATTACAACGGAACGTTGGACAAACCTGCTGACACCGTGTTCCTAAGGGTGTACGCCGACGACAAACTGTTCGCAACAGACTCTTGGACATTCAAGTCCGAAAACCGAAAGCTTACGACCGATAAAGAATACGCATTCACGGTTAAACTTAAGCCGGGACTGATAAAGTATAAGGTCGAATTTGGGACCAAGACGGGCGACGTTGAAACGGTGCTTCGGACCGTCAAGAACCTCGTATGCGGTGACGCTTATCTCATTCAAGGCCAATCCAACGCGTTGGCGACAGACACAGGCGAAAAGTCTCCACCGGAAACCAATGAGTGGATTCGCAGTTATGGCCGTCCCGTTGACAAGTCAAAAGACAGCACAGAGAACCTTTGGTGCAATCCGGTTTGGAAAGCCCAGCAAGGGGAAAAGGCAGAACTGGGCTGGTGGGGAATGGAGCTAGCCAAGCGACTGGTCGAAAGCCAAAAAATGCCCATCTTTATCATCAATGGTGCCGTAGGTGGAACTCGCATCGACCAACATCAACGAAAGGAAGCCGACCCAACGGACCTCACGACGATCTATGGTCGGATGCTCTGGCGCGTCCAACAAGCCCGTTTGACCAACGGTATCCGAGGCATCCTTTGGCATCAAGGTGAAAACGATCAGGGGGCAGATGGTCCCGATGGCGGTTTTGGTTCGGAAACCTACCAAAAATACTTTGTCGAAATGTCGGCAGCTTGGAAGCAAGATTTCCCAAACATTCAGCACTACTATCTGTTTCAAATCTGGCCTAACTCTTGCAGCATGGGAAATGGAAATGGCGACATGTTGCGCGAGATGCAGAGGACGTTACCACGCCTGTACTCCAACATGGACGTCATGTCCACGTTAGGCGTCAAGCCGCCTGGAGGCTGCCATTTCCCACTCGTCGGATGGGCTGAATTTGCTAGTCTCATTCAGCCATTGATCGAACGCGATCACTACGACAAAAAGAATATCGAACCCATCACAGCACCCAATCTTCAGCAAGCCTATTTCACCAGCACAGCGAAGGACGCGATCGCGCTCGAGTTCGACCAACCTATCGTTTGGGCGGATACCCTGGTTGGACAGTTTTATCTCGACGGAGAAAAGGACAAGGTTGCATCGGGTTCGTTGAATGGGAATGTGCTCACTCTTGCGTTGAAAGAGCCCTCGGGTGCGAAGTCGGTCACTTATCTCAAGGAAAAAAGCTGGAGCCAGAAAACGCTGCTGGTTGGGAAAAATGGAATTGCCGCGCTCACTTTTTGTGAAGTGCCCATTCGTGTGAAATGAGTGGATTCAATGCATAGTGGTTTGTCAATGCAAAGAACTAGGGTTCAAAAAATTAGCCGTTGGGCGATAGCCCCGGTTGTTGACGCAAGAACCGTGGCTATCGCCATTCGGCTAATTCTAAAATTAGATTTGGACGAAGCACTATCCTCGTTTCAGAAGCGTAAACAAATTACTGAACCGGAGGCCTACAAGCCAGGCTCTACCCCTCACCCCCAGCCCCTCTCCCCGAAGCGGGGCGAGGGGAGCAAAACAGTAATCATGGACCCTCTCCCCTCTCCCCGAAGCGGTTGAAGCGGGGCGAGGGGGAGAGAAATGGGCGCAAGGCCATGTCGGTCGAATTTAATTCAATAAACACTACGAAGAAGAATGAAGATGTGGAAAACCCAAGTATTGATTCTGGCGGTAATGACCGTGTGTTCCTGCGTGAATGCTGGCGATTTTTATGTGGCATCAGACGGCAACGACGCCAATCCCGGGGACTTGCACAAACCCTTTGCAACCTTGCAGCGGGCGCAAAAGGCAGCTCGCTCCCTAGCTGGGCGTGAAGCCGTGAGAGTCTTCGTCAGGTCGGGGATCTACTATTTGCCAGAGACCTTGGTCTTGACTGCTGAAGATTCGGGCACGAAGTCCGCCCCGGTCTCCTATCAGGCTTACGAGAATGAACAGGCGGTGATCAGTGGCGGTTTTCGAATGATGGGCCTCGCGTGGAAGCCCTACAAAAATGGGATCATGCAGTGCCAGGTGCCCAATGGATTTTTTACCGACCAGCTCTTCTTCAATGCCGAACGCCAACCGATGGCGCGGTACCCTAATTTTGACCCCAATGCAGTTGCGTTCAACGGATGGGCAAAGGACGCATTCAGTCCAGAACGAGCAGCAAACTGGAAGTCTCCAGACGGTGGGTTTATCCATGCGTTGCACCGTGGCGAGTGGGGCGGCATGCATTACCTCATTACCGGCAAGGGACTGGACAACAAGATTACCTACGAAGGGGGTTGGCAGAACAACCGTCAGAGTAGCATGAATGACCGCCGATTCGTGGAGAACATCTTCGAGGAACTCGACGCGGCGGGTGAATGGTTTTTGGATTCAAAAAGCAACCTCCTGTATTTTTTTCCACCTGCGGACGTAGAGTTGGACAAGGCGACTTTGGAAGCTGTCCGCCTTAAGCATCTCGTGGAATTTCGTGGTACGGAGGGTGCGCCGGTCAAGTTCGTGAGTTTGAATGGGCTCACCTTTCGACATGCATCCCGGACCTTCATGGAGACCAAAGAACCGTTATTGCGCAGTGACTGGACGATCTATCGAGGGGGCGCACTGTTCGTGACCGGCTCGGAGGACTGCACGATCGAGGACTGTTTGATTGAGCGAGTGGGAGGCAATGCCGTATTTGTCAACAACTACAATCGTAGGTTTGCAGTGCGGGGTTGTCACATCGCCGAGGCTGGCGGTAGCGGCGTGGCTTTCGTCGGCGATCCAGAAGCCGTCCGCAATCCTCTCTTCGAATATGGTCAGCGACAGAACCTTGCCAACATCGATAAGACCCCGGGCCCCAAGACCTCAAACTATCCATCCGATTGTATGGTTTACGATTGCTTGATTCATGGCATCGGACAAGTAGAGAAGCAAACGGCTGGCGTCACGCTCAATATGGCACAAGGGATCACCATTGGCCATTGTTCCATCTATGACACACCGCGGGCCGGGATCAATATTGGCGATGGTTGCTGGGGAGGCCATCTGATTGAGTTTTGCGATGTCTTCGACACCGTCAAAGAAACGGGCGACCATGGTTCCTTCAACTCATGGGGCCGCGATCGTTATTGGGCGCTCGACGGCCTCGATTTGAACGACGACCAAGTTTGGGAAGCCAACAAGGAATTGGTGACGTTAGATGCCTTCAAGACCACCGTCATTCGCAACAGCCGCTGGCGCTGCGATCATGGCTGGGATATCGACCTGGATGACGGATCGAGCAACTATCACATCTACAACAATCTTTGCCTCCACGGTGGTCTGAAGAATCGCGAGGGATTCTATCGAGTCGTGGAAAACAATGTCCTTATCAATGGCTTCCACCCACATGTTTGGTACAAGCATAGCCAGGACGTGGTTCGCCGTAACATCCTATGGGAAGATCGTTACTTGCCCGCAGGCGGTATGCCGAAAACGCCTTGGGGCAAGGAGATGGATCGCAACCTGGCGCATCGGGCGGGCGTACCGGATCCGGAACCAGCAACCAAGCTTGCCGAACAATCCCAACGCGACGAGCACTCGATGGTCGCCGACGCACAGTTCGTCGATGCAGACCGGGGAGACTTTCGAGTCAAAGAAGGTTCGTCGGCATTCAAACTCGGCTTTGTGAATTTTCCGATGGATCAATTCGGCGTAAAGAAGCCGACATTAAAAGCAATTGCCCGCACCCCGGCGATTTCGAACGCTGCTTCTCCCCGACGCGCAGCCAAAAATTCGTCACCTACCAAGCAGTTTAGTTATGCCTGGCAAGCCAAGGTTCGCAACATCTCGGGCTTGGGCGATCGCTCCGCTTTTGGATTGCAAGACGAATCGGGAGTCCTTGTCCTCAATGTTCCAGACACCAGTCCTGCTGCCAAAGCCGACCTCCGAAAAGACGATGTCATCGTCCGTTGCAACGAACAGCCAGTCCGAACGGTCACGGACTTGCACAAACTCCGCGACCTTGCTGCCGGAAAAAAATTGACACTGACAATCACTCGGCGTCAAAAGCAAATGAAGGTAATCGTGGGAGACGATCTTTACGTCGTCACCGAGTCGGCAGAGACTGCGGACTTCAAAACGGTCGCTGTGCTTCCAGCATCGTTCGTCTTGCCGGTGCGTGTTTCGGCTGGTGGCGCCTCCACCAACAACGATCCGATCGAAAGCCTCACCGATACTAAGGTTGCCAACAGCTATGGTCCCGTCTTTGCGAACGGCGTGGAAGCGGGCATGTATAAACTCGACTTGGCTTCGATAACAAACATCGCCCAGATAAATACGTTCTCAGCCCTTGAAACTCGTGCTCGACAGAACTTCGTACTCTACGGGAGCAAAGCCGATGCGGACCCGGGTTGGTCCGTTGACGATCCCAAGTTCTTCACACCGATCATCGCAGTCGACACACGTGATGGACTAGCGGGTCCGTTCGCGGCAACCAGTATTCGCCGCAGCGACGGCAAGCCGCTGGGCGATTTTCGATGGCTCGTCTGGGCGGTTGCACCTGTGACAAGCGAGCACGCAGAAAACACCGCGTTTCAGGAATTGCAGGTTGTTCCCATGAAGTAGTGGGATGGGCTTTGCCTGTCAGGGGGGAAACACAGGCTGGAAGCGAGGGACGCCCATGCCACTTTTGAATACCCAGTATCACCGTCCACTCGCTGTGCATAATTTTTACCACAGAGACACCTTCCCCAGACAACTCGCTACGGAATGTCTTTACTCTAACAGCGTAATGGTGATGCGGCGCAGATCCATCACCGACTTGCCAGGGATATCTGTCGCTCGCAGGACGAGTTCACCTTGACCGGCATCCAATCGCATGCTGCCAAGGTTGAGCGAATGGAAATCTTTCATTTGACTTTCGCCCGGAGGCCGAGGAAGCGTGTCCTGATTGGAGTAGAGCGGAGGATCCCAAGCCGGTGTTACTTTCCCGCTCATTTTTGATTGCCGAAACGCAAGCTCGATCGACGAGCCGACATCGGACGCTGGGCAGGTGTAGTCTATGCTGACATTGTAGCGGCCGGTTGTCTTCACATCGAGCAGCCAAACCATACTATCGTCATAGCTTGTCCAGTTCACGAAATAGGAACAGTTCGGTGCTGAGCTACTGCGCCTCACGCCTCCGCGAGGTTCTCCATCGCGAGCGGGCAACATCGTGATCGGAAACACTGGGTATCCGGCTGGAATCGGACGAGGGTCGACTTCTTGGCCCAAACGTTTCGATATAGTTTCGTTGGAGGCCGCTGGGAACATCTCCGCTCGCCAATCCGCGACCGCCTGGGTGAGTTTTGCTGCGATTGCCGGCTCGCGCTCATTGATAGGCTTGGTTTGACCAGGATCCTCGAGCATGTCAAATAGTTTTGCTTTGTCATCGAGTCGATAGCGTTGTGTGCGAACGCTCGTACTCAGCCCCCACTTGGAAAAGATCATTCGGTCCGGCCAGGCGTTTGCGGTCGGTGTCCGCAACAATAGCGGCGAGAGATCTTTGCCGTCGAGCGGTTTGTTACCGACTCTTGGGATGTTTACGAGGCTGGCGATGGTTGGGAGCAAATCGATTGCGCCGGCGATTTGCGGAACGCTATGACCGGCTGGTAATTTGCCTGGCCAGAGCATGTAGCATACCGAACGCACCCCGCCTTCATTGGTAGTCCCCTTTTTGCCTTTCATCCCGCCTGTCCATCGAGCCGTATTGGGTCCGTTATCGGAAAAATAGAGTACGAGGGTGTTGTCGGTTAGGTTGTGTTCCGCGAGTTTTTTCAGTACTCGCCCGACGTTCGCATCTTGATTCTCAAGCATAGCGAGGGCGCAGCGTGTCTGGTCGAGCACTTCTTCCTTGGGGTTCGTGGCGGTTTGGTGAATGGCCTTATCCTTGAACGCCGCCCAATCCTTAGCGGGAGCAGCCCAGGGTGAGTGGGGAGTCGTGAATGGAACATAGCACAGGAAGGGTTTGTCTTTGTTTCGATCGATGAAGTTGATTGCGCGATCGGTGCAGACATCGACGATGTAACCCTTGGTTCGGATCATACGACCATTTTCTTCCAGGGGCGCGTTGAAGTACTCGCCCCAGTGACCAGACGAGTGCCCAAAGTATTCATCGAATCCGCGAGCCATCGGGTGGTAAGGCCACTGAGAGCCGTTGTGCCATTTTCCGAAAGCGCCAGTAGTATAGCCGGCAGCCTTAAACGCATCCGCAATCGTGTTTTCGTCGAGATTGAGGCGCTCTTGTCCTGTTGAAACTCCTCGGACACCGCCGCGAGGATGATACCGACCCGTCAAAAACTCGGCTCGTGTCGGTGAACAAACAGGGCAAACGAAAAAACGGTCTAGCGAAACGCCTCCCGTAGCGATGGAGTCGATGTTCGGCGTGTTCACTTGAACGTTACCGGAATGGCCATAATCTCCCCAACCCGCGTCATCCGCCAATAGGATAACGACGTTTGGACGCGGCGGCTCTGCACAGAGCGGGGCACCAAGCGGACTTGCGACCAAACCGGCCAGCGCAAAGAAGCACAGGCGAAGGCGTTGGATTGGGTTTGGAATCATTCTCTTCGCCAAGAAGTTTCGAAAAGTCATTGCCTTCTCCATGGAGAGCAGGGAGGATCGATCGGATATGCAGGGGTGTTATCTTAGCCAGTTTTGCGCCCGACTGGGCACACGTTCTATTTCCTCACAGCGCAGCGGCGCGAGCCTAACCGCATTCGCTTTGTTAGCGGAACGGCGCAAGCCGTCTGGTGAGTGCCGGAATCAATGCAGCGAAACCGGAGGGCTCGCACCCTGCTACAACAAAGACACAATCCATCGTGAGGGCCATTGGACGCCAGCCGCCTAGTGAATGTCGGTAGCGTCCCCTACGTAGCTATACGTTCGTAGGAATTCAGTTATAAATACCGCTTTGACCTCGGATAGTCACAGCTTAGCAAGGCAAGAAGGCTAACTTAGAAAGCGAAAACCCATGAAGCTCCGCGAGTTGCTAGGTGATCCATCGTGGCTTTTTGACTTGGGCTTTCCAATCCAACCCATCGTTGAGCCCCGCAGCGTCACGAAACCCGAGCTACTGGAATGGGCGCTCGAAGATCAATATCGCGTCCCACCGCTCAGTTCGCTTAGCGGTGAGCCCCGCTTTGCGGATGTCTCACTTGCATGGAGCGATGCGGGACTATTCATTCATGCAACGGTTCAAACCAAGAGTGCAAAGGTGAGTAATGCCCTCAATCAGGCTCTGTTTTTTACTTTTTATTTGGATACCCGCTGGAGTCCAGGTGTTCATCGCGCTACCACCTATTGTCACCGATTCGAATTTTTCCTGAATCGTCCTGCCTCCACGCAACTGGTTCGCGGTCATGGCGAATTGGCGAACATTCAGCGTGCCCGCGATTTTCCAGCGGCCATTCATCCCAAGAATATTGCCGTTGGAACGCTGAAACGTGAGTTTGGGTACGAGATCAAGGCATTTCTGAATGCAGATGCCTTGACCGGTTTCGAACCGAGGGAGTTTCAAGAGCTTGGAATATTTTATGTGATCAATGATGTGTTGCTCGGTAGTCAATGCATGGCTAGAACCAGACAAAGTCCTTTTTTCGAAGATCCAAGTCTATGGTGTCGCGGCAAACTCATTCAACCGATTGCGTAGAGACTCATGCTTGTATTTCGTAAAACCACAAGCTTCTTTGGTACCATCGACGGTTCGGTCCTTCGTCCGGATTTGCTGAGCAAATTGTCGATTCCAGAAATCGAAGCGACGTTGATAACGACCGAACTCGGGCCGGTAACACTTCGCCAAGTCTTCGACATTTCGGTTGCTCCATCGATTCTGGATTCGTCCATTTTGATGGAGGGCGATTGCGAGGCCATCGACAAACTTGGGCAACACATGGAGAGCGGAGTTCTGTGCGTGCTCGGTAGTGTTGGGAACCATGCGGGGCAAGAAATGCAGGGAGGCAAGATCATCATCGCAGGAAACGTCCGCGACCATCTGGGCTCCGGCATGCAGGACGGGTTTATTTACGTTTCCGGTAATTGCGAAAACGCCCTAGCATCTCCGCGACCGGGACGGAAAACGGGCATGCGGGGCGGAGACATTTTCATTGCCGGAAATGTTGGGACTCGCGCATGCGAACGCATGAGACGCGGAACTGTATTTATCACAGGCGACGCGGGGGCCTTTGCCGCGTCTCAGATGATCGCGGGCAGTTTGGTGGTGATGGGCAATCTCGGCGGTCAATGGGGCGGAGGAATGCGTCGCGGCAGCATCATCCTCGGTATGGATCCAGCTCGAATCCAACCAAGCCAACCAACCGCTTCGCTTTCTGCACCTCGCGATTTTGAATTGAGTTTCTTGCCGCTAGTTTGGAGGCATATCGCACGGCTACAGTCAGATGCCTTGGAGGTTCTTGGATTCGTGATGGCCAATTCAGCGGGATGGGGTCTTACCGCATCTCGCCATGTGCCCAACCCCGTTAAGATCGCTAGCACGCGATGGGTGCAACGGCAAATTGGCGACTTGAATTTCAATGGGCGAGGGGAAGTGCTCGTGCTACGACGCATTTCATCGCCTGGAGTTGTTGGGTGGCATCGTCCGTAGGAATTGATCGGTGATTAGGCCATACAGATGCTTCGTGGTATTGGTCCCCTCGGAAATACTGTGAGATCGATTGGGATAGGCAAACATCGAGAATTTCTTGTCGAATCGAATCAATTCATCGATTAACAGTTCGGTGGTTTGATAGTGACAATTGTCATCACCCGTCCCGTGAATCAAAAGCAAATCTCCCTTGAGCTGCCCCGCGAAGGTAATAGGAGATCCTTGTTTGTAACCTTCCGCATTTTCGCTCGGTAGGTCCATGTAGCGTTCCTGGTAAATGGTGTCGTAGTACAACTGGTTGGGCACTGGAGCAACGGAAACCCCCGAACGATACAGTTCAGGGTATCGAAACAGCGCATTGAGTGTCATCGAACCGCCTCCGCTCCAGCCCCACACGCCGACGCGTTCCGAATCGACAAAGGATCTTAGCTTGATAAACTCGCGAACCGCCGTCGCTTGATCGGCAGATGCAAGAATGCCAACTTGGCGATAAATACTTTTGCGCCACGCCCGTCCTTTGGGTGCAGGCGTTCCTCGGTTGTCAATCGACATGACGATGTAGCCCATTTGAGCAAGCATCCGGTGCCACATGTCCCGTTCGCCATTCCATTGGTCAAGAACCGATTGAGCGGCAGGTTCGCCATAAACATAGACGATCAAGGGATACTTTTTACTGGGATCTAAGTCGATGGGTGTCATGCACCAAGCGTCAACCCAGTTGGATTCGTCGATTGGTAAACGAAAGAACTCTGTATTCGGCAATGGTAGCGATTTCAATCGTGTTTTGATTGCTTGATTCTCTTCAAGCACGAATGTGGTGGAATGCGAATCGAGCTTGATCAGTCGCGTCGTAGGTGGCTGAGTGAATTGCGAATGCGTTGTGATGGCGAATTCGAAGTTTGGCGATAATTTGTACGTGTGGATGCCAGGCTGATCGATGGGTGTCAGGCGAGTCGATTTCGTACCGTCGATTTGGCATCGATACAGGTATTTTTGGGTGGCATTTTCTGGACTTGCGATAAAGTAGACATGACTCTTTTTGGGGTCATAGCCAAGCAACTCGATGACGTCGAATTCGCCCGTAGTCACATCTTGAGACCCCGAACCGTCGATTCCAATACTGACGATGCGCCTCCAGCCGGATTTTTCACTGAACGTTAAAAAACGTTGGTTGCTGTCGCACCATTGAACTTTTGGCTCCGCATCGAGCCACGCTTCATCCGTCTCCTCGAAGATTTTTCGAACGCTTTTGGATTGGGTATCGGCAAGCCAAAACCGATTTGTCTTTTGACGACGGTCAAGTTGCTGAATCAGTACTTGCGAGTGTCCTGGAACCCACTCCATGGCGTGTACGTAGTGTTCGCGAGGTTCACCCGGTAGTTCTACCCACCACGTATCGTTCGACGACAGCGTAGCGATTCCGATCCTTGCGGATGGGTTCGTGGTCCCGACTTTCGGATAAGGGATATACTTGGGACGAGGATAGAGCGATGTGACTTGGTTTAGCAGTGGAAACTCGCCGATTCCCGATGGATCGATTTGCCAATATGCAATTTGGCTCCCATCCGCATTGAATTGAAAGCCGTCGCGCAAACTAAATTCCTCCTCATACACCCAGTCGAACGTCCCGTTGATCGTGAGTTCGTTGGTTGTCGCTGTGACCGCCTTCACTTGATCGTCAACAAGCGAATGGAGGTAAATGTTTCGATCGGAGACAAATCCTACTTGGGTGCCATCTGGGGTGAATTTGGCAAACATGAGACTTGCTTCCGGCAACTTCGGAGCAATTTTTCGGAGTTGCTTGCTTGCCAATTCGAGCACCCAATAGTCGCCTCGAGTTGCATAGCGCCATACCTTTTGACTGTTGGAAAAGATCAATATCTTGGTTTGGTCGGGCGACCATTCATATCCATCGATGTGAAGCGGTTTTGAAGCGCCGGGCGGCTTCAGCCACTCGGACGCCACCAATACCTTCTCCTCCGTTGGCTGTTCCACATTTAAGCGAACAATGCGGCTACCCGATTCATCGTGCCTCAATGCCTCGAGACCACGACCATCCTTCTGCCAATGACCGGTAAACGCTTTCGGTCGAAAAACACGTTCACCAAAGATGGAATTCAAATCGAGAGAAGTGGCTTTCGAATTTCGTTCTTGAACTGTCTTTTCTTGGGAAAAGACGGAATCGCAGACACAATCGAATAGCAGTAGCATCGCCAGGAAGTGTACGGATTTAGGCCATTGCATTTTCAAGATTTTCTTTATCGTAGGTACCGATGGTTTGGCTCATCCGGGAAACCGGTGAGTTCCGTTGGAATTGGAGGATGGGAGATATTCTAAAGGAAACAATAGCCCCAGGGTTTTTCCGGAGCATTGTTAGCATCGAGGTGAATCACAACTGGCGTTGACAACCCGACGCGTAACGGCTCGTTGATTTAATGGTACGACGGACTTCCGAGTCCGTCGAATTCCCCATTGACGGACTCGGAAGTCCGTCTTACCGCCCTTACCCAATAACGACTTCACTAAAGCAACAAGCCGTTACGAGTCGGGTTACCATCGCGTGGCAGGAGTTCGCTCGCTCGCGAATCCATGGGCGAGACGCCCATGCCACTTTCGAATACCCTGCGGCGCGAGCCGCCCGGTGATTTCCCAAGGGATTTGCGAACTATCACCGGACAGCTTGCGCTGTTCCGCTACAAAACCACCCAACCAGAGCGAATTTTCCAGAAATTTTTTGTCGAAATTGTCTGGCAAGTTCCGTCGACAGACGACTTCTGTCACCAAAATACCAAAACTTTTCAACCCTTTTGCTAGCAGTTGGCGTAACCCCGGATAACAACAGTGAAAATAGCCTCTTGACATAACCTCTTCGGCGGTTTTAATGTTAAGGAACACACACACACACACCTATATGCTTCAATAACTTGGACTTATTGCAAACAAGCTGTTGAAAGAGTTTGTTTACATCGTCTTCTCTAAGTGTTTTTTGTCCACGGATCAGAGAAATGAAGTTTTTCTGGTTCCGTGACTGCTTTTTTTTTTACTTTGATGGAAGAGGTTTTTGATGTCTTTTTTTCGTAGTGTGCCAAGGCTCCGCCATGGGTCGCGTGGATTTACGCTGGTGGAATTGCTTGTGGTTATTGCCATTATTGGCATTTTGGTCGGCTTGCTCCTCCCCGCTGTGCAAGCAGCCAGGGAAGCGGCTCGCAGGATGCAGTGCACGAACAATCTAAAACAACTCGGATTGGCCGTTCACAATTTCGAGAGTGCGATGAAAAAACTTCCAACGGGTTACCTCGGGAGTCCAGGCGACGTGGTCTACACCACCACCCCATCCGCAACATCAGGTGTGCAATGGGTAGGTCATTTGGTGATGTTATTCCCCTACATGGAACAAGCGCAGCTCTATCAACCTTGGGCGGACTGGCGAAATTTGGATCCGAATGCAAAGCCGACCGGTATCACGGCTAACGATGGCGAAAAGTTCTTGTTTTGGACCAGCGGAACAACCGGCTACGACGGCAATCCAGCGACGATCAATACCCTTTGGGATTTTCAGCAATATCGAGTTGGCTCTCTGCTTTGCCCAACCGATGATGCTTATTCGAATACCGCTGCTACCATGATGATTCTGCACACTTGGTCACCTGCTGGTAGCACTGGCGGAACAGTCGGTGGGAGCGGATATGGATTACCATTTGGGGCTACGATGGGCCGAACCAATTATCTTGGAAATGCCGGCCGTTTGGGGAAAACACTGTCTTCCGCCTGGAATCGCTGGACTGGCCCATTTGGAAATAGAACCACGACCAAAATAGCTGAAATGACGGACGGAACGACGAACGTTTATCTTTTCGGAGAAGCAACCGGTGTCTGGACAGATGCAACAAAAGCAATCGGCCGAACTTGGTCTTACGGGTGGACGATCGGCCCAATGCCAACAGCATGGGGACTCGGTGGCGCTGATCCTTATCGATATTATAAGTTTAACAGCCGTCACGCGGGCGGGATCGTAAATTTTGCTATGGGAGATGGTTCCGTAAGAACTGTTTCCTCATCCATTAACAATACGGCGTATCAACACACTTCTGCTATGCAGGATGGAAATGTTGTTGCGTCAGACGAGTAATTCGAGTTTCAGTTTAGGAAGAATGAATACGATGAAAAAGTTGATTTTGATTTTGTTTGTTGGTGTAGGATTTGTTGGCTGCGGTCCCGATGACTCGGCAACGATTCCAAAGTCGTACACCTCCAGCTCGCAGCCAGCCACTCCGCCACCACTCACGGACGGTACGGCTAAGCTGGACTCGCCTCCGCCAATTAAGCCTTAGTTCGGAATTGCACGAATTTTGATTCGTGCAAAAACGCAAACGAAACCCTTCCCCAAGTTCGTCACATGGATTTGGGAAGGGTTTTTTCGTTCCGTAAGTCACTCCTGCCGAGAGTGACTTTGCAATGTCGGATGCATTGGAAATCAAGGGGAGAGCGAGGCTCCTGCCGAGCTGTTTACATAATGGTTCGGCAGGAGCCTCACCCTCCCGAGCAATGCAGGAGCCTCACCCTCCCGAGCAATGTCGGATCAGTGGAAGACTTCAAACTTGATCGATGTTTGGCAATTGGAATCCAGCGTTTCTGGGGTCGCTGAGCAAGGCATTGGCTGCATCGGCATGATCGCCGGTGTGCCGTTCGGTTTTGGGGTCAAAGGTAAGCCAAGGACCGACGGTGTACTCGGCTTTATCTTCCGGTACTCCCACCCCCTTGCTCATGATTTCATGCAGCTTTGCAAAGTGTTCATAGGCATCTTTGTTGTCACCGAATTGGCCAGCCTTTGAGGAGAATGGGACGTTCTTTCCCAATCGATACGAGTTGTTGATCAGATGTCCAAGCACACATCCGTAATGCGCTTCGGACGCGTTTCCATTGGCCATCATTGGATCTCGACTGCGGCAGGCCGCAATGAAGCTGGCCCAGTTTCCGCCTGGAGTGACCTTTCCCTTTGGAAGCGATAATGGCTCCCCTTCTTTGCTTCCGTTGGCAAAGTACTTGTCGCCAATGATTTTGCCGCCATCTTCGAAGTAATACTGATTCTCGACTTGTTTCTTGTAGCCAGAGTAGTTCACGTTTCGAACGTTGAAGAACACGGTTTGACCGTTCGGATACTCTGCGATTCCGAACATGGTGTTGGGCGTTTCACCTTGATCCTCCCACTGGAACCGGCCTCCAATAGCCATGGCTCGAATCGGATGCGTCTGGTCTTTGTCGAGCGCCCAACGAGCGATATCGAGTTGATGCGTCCCTTGATTGTTTAGGTCTCCATTGCCTGTTTTCCAAAACCAGTGCCATTTGTAATGAACGTAGTTCGAATGATACGCATCGATCATGGCAGGTCCCTTCCAGAGGCTCCAGTCTAATTCTGCTGGAGACGATCCCGCTTTGTTGGGACCGATACTGTCGCGTTCTTTGCAGCAGTAGCCATAAGAGATTTTCAGTTTGCCAAATTTCCCTGCCTGGATTGCTTCGTGGAGGCCAGCCCGCTTTGCATCGCTACGACTTTGTGTTCCGTGCTGAATGACCACCCCATATTTCTTTTGGGCTGCAAGTACGATACTTCCCTCGTAGACGTCGTGACTCATAGGTTTTTCGACGTACACGTGCTTGCCAGCCTGTGCCGCCCAGATGGTGATCAACGAATGCCAGTGATTTGGAGTCGCAACGGAAATCGCGTCTAGCGTCTTATCTTCTAAGGCCATTCGCACATCGCGAACGCCCACTGTCTTGAATCGTCCTTTCGATTTCTCCTCAAGGTTTTTAAGAGATCGGTCCAGCACGTTTTGGTCGGGATCGATCAAATAAGCGATCTCCACGTTTTCTTGATCAAGCCACCCGCTGATGTGGCTTTTTCCACGACCATTCAATCCTGCAACTGCAATTCTCAATCGATCATTTGCGCGCACTATGTTGCCACTCGCGCGGGTCCCGGTAATTAATAACGAGGCACCGAGAGCCGTTGCTCCCTTTCCAAATGCTCTGCGATTCAAGTCCGTCATTGTCTTTGTCTCCAAAAAAGATCGTGAAGTCCAAGTGAGGGATTACGTTTCACCCGCTTTATGATAGCCAATTCAAGTACCGAAATTGCCCGTTTAGGGAAAAAGTCACAGCCGACCAAAGGTGCAGGCACGCTCCGCCATAGGGAAATAGTCACAGCCGACAAAAGTAGCAGGCACGCTCCACCGTGCCGTTCGCAGTCAAGCTTTTGCCAGGATTCTAGGTGGACGGCACATGGAATGTGCCTACTACTCTAGGTGGACGGCACATGGAATGTGCCTACTACTCTAGGTGGACGGCACATGGAATGTGCCTACTACTTTGACTGGCTCACGCCACCAAAAGGCTTTCCAGCGGACATGATCTTGTTTTCTTCGACAGAATTGCATCATAAAGTTCGCCGGAGGAGCTGTCCCTATTCGGACCGTTTGCATATTGGATTGCGGTCAAATTTGCGGGTCCCCCGACTCTTAAGTCTCCATAGCGATCGCCAATCGCCAGAAAATTTGCAGCGTCCGTTGTGACCATTCGAAGAATCGCAAGGGATGCGATTTCGGGATGATAAGCACGCACGGCTTGAGCTTCGCTCCAAAGATTCAAGTCGGGATTGGATGCTCTCGAGTCGGTGCCAAGCAGATGACGTACTCCCGCCGACATTCGCTCGGCTAAGGGGTAACACATGGACTTTACGTGAACGTGACCGAAGTATCCGTGCGTACGAGGGCAGTGCACCACGGCCATCGACGCCGCATGATGCGACAAAATCCCAAGATCGCGAACCGAAAGGTAGTTGCCATGCACAATGAGCGAACGCCAAGCCTGACTCAAGTGCATTAGATGCTGTCTGACGTCGCTAAGCGACTTGAAATGATACTTTCCAAGGATCGGTAAGAGAAGTTCGGAAAAAGGCCCGGACTGCGTTGCTAGCCATTCCATTTCTTCTACCGACTCAGCAAGATGCATCGAAACAACGCGTCGTTCTCGGCGGGATATTGCACAGCACAGTTGAGTCAAGCGAGGCGAAGCCGTATAGGGTGCATGAGGCGCCAAGCCCCCACGCCCTCTCGAATTCCGCTCGGCTACGATGCATTGACTCATTTCAAAGCCGAGCGTTTGTTCGCGTCGAGTTTGAGAGACGTCGATCATCTCAAAACAAGGTTGAACAACGATCGGTGGTTCTGGCATTCCTCCAAGCACCGAGGGTGTCGCGGTCGACAAAACATCGACCGCAGAATCAATCCATTCGGAACTCCAAGGCTCCGTGGTCATATCAACCACCCACCGAACGCCAGCTGCATAGGACTCAGCGATTCCATTCGATATCGCAGCCTGTCGAGCTTCCGCCAATCGTGACGGATCGACATTCATAAATTTGCGTCGATCTATTACGCTTCGAATCCAAGATGGAAAAGAGGAACCTACCGGAATGGGCTCTGGCAAGTCACTGAATTCGAGATGGCAATGCGAATTCACAAGACCCGGCAGTATTGCGGTACCCGCTAATCGAACTTGGGGAATCGACGCAAACTTAGAGGGCAGTTCATTTCCAACAAACGCGATACGTCCTTGTTCGACCACCACATAACCGCGATACAAGGGTGGGGACTCGATCGGTACCAACCAGTCTGGCTCGATTGCGACAGTCGGATGTTGGTTCATGTAATCGTTTATCTTTATTGAACGACACGGCCTGCGACGATAGTCTCAACCTTCATGTCGTCGCCGAGCGAAGTACGAACTGTAATCGTTTGCTTGAGTGCTCCATTGTCGTTTTCGTCAAGCAAATCCCCTTTGAACTTAAAGGGGATGATGTGGACTGTCTTGCTACCCTGAGGAATAGGAAATTCGAATCGACCATCTTCGCATTCAATACCAGTAATGCTAAACGGCGTCTTGGACCGAACGATCAAGCGTTGCTGCAACGAGTTCCCTTTGACGACATCCCCTAACGAAACGAAGCTTGGAGAGATCGAAACAGGTGGTACGACGCGACCAGAAAGGGGCAATGTGAACTGATCATTCCTTTCATCATTGGTCACGACCACCAATTCGTCCAAAATCTCTCCTACGGGCGCGTTGTCCTTAAGCTTGATATGCAACATATAGGTGGTCATCGTGCCTTGACGCTTTACCACATCCAGTCGGACCTCAAGGAAATCGCTGTCACCGCGAACGTCTTTGATTTTCCAGTCCTGCCGGCCGGCATAAGAAATTTTCAAATCGACTGTTTTGGAAATACCCTGATCCAAATCGCCAAAACGAATTTCGCCGGGTTCAACAACGATGTCCGAACGGATAGTACCCCCAACAGTCAATTTCACTTCGGCGTAGTAGGGTCTGTCGATGACCACAGTAATTTCCGCGCTCTTGGTACCGATAAAGGCTCGGGTGTTGAATTGGGCAATGAGTTCCCCTTTTTCCCAGGACTTGAGGGTTTTCTTGGTCAAGACGGGATTGGTGCAACCGCAACTGCTGCGCACCGCGACGATATGTACGTCCTCCTCAAAGCAGTTTTCGATCACGAAGGAATGCTCTGTTTTAGCGTTGCGGCTCACGGTACCAAAATCATGATGCGTTTCCGTGAACATCTTGCGGGCCCACTGTTCCGCGTTAACGCTCGACACAAAATTTGCGGTGAGCAGTATGGAACAGGAAAAAAGCGTCAACAACCGCACATGGGTGAGATTCATGGAAAGTGGAAATGCTCGAAAAATCATCCGGACCTACTCTCCCGTTAAGGTGGAGTCAAAACATGAACAGCTCGGCCGTTTGGCCCTAAGGGACCGCTCTGTGTATGCAGCCGTAGTCGGGCGACTTCGGGGCAATCACAGCCAATTCCGAACTCTCACGAGTTCAGGTATGACAGTTTTTTTACGAACGATCCTTAGAGTCGTATTGATCGGCACGACCGGTCCTTTAGATTTGGTTTGTTTGGTAATTTCCGATCGCGAATAATGTCTGTCTTTTCTATCCTGCGCAAGCACCCCAGGTATTCACAACAGCACGAACCTTCGCAGAAAAAATACCGTGCCACGGGTTGTTCAAAAGTGGCATGGGCGTCTCACCCATGGATTTAAGTGGCATGGGCGTCTCGCCCATGGATTCACGAGCGAGACGCTCGTGCCACGCGAGGGAGCACTGGAAACGGGAAGAGCACCCGAAACGGGGACACTCACTTAGTTCTCTCGACCACACTGTTGTGCAAGTGGTACACTTTAACATCCTATTCGATATTCCCCGCCGAGTTCGCTGCTCGCGTCGCGATAAGTACGACCACGAAAAACCACGTTGCTGAAGCTTGAGTGGCCGAAGCCGCGATATTTCGCCTTACGCATTCACTTGATTCATATGACTTTGACAGCATTACCATCGGTTCCCGCCGTTCGAATCCGCACCCTCAAGCCATGGCCGATAGACACCTCGAAAACCTTTGTCCTTTACTGGATGACCGCATTTCGGCGGACGCGTTACAACTTTGCCTTGCAACGCGCCGTCGAGCTGTCCGAGCAACTTCGCAAGCCATTGGTCATCTTAGAAGCCGTGCGATGCAACTATCGCTGGGCGAGCGACCGATTTCATCGATTCATTCTCGACGGAATGATCGACAACGAAGCGGATACCCGCAAAACCAATGCCATGTATTCTTGCTACGTCGAGCCGGATTCGAAACATGGTCATGGCTTATTAGAAGCGTTTGCTAGTCATTCTTGCGCAATTGTCGGCGACGATTTCCCCTGCTTCTTTCACCCGGCACTTTATCAGCACATCGCTAGACGGTGGAATTGCTGCGTTGAATTGGTGGATAGCAACACGATATTACCGATGCGCTCAACGGACAGAACGTTTACGGTGGCTCATTCCTACCGCCGGTATATGCAAAAGGAGATTGCTCAAGGGCTACCGGATTTCCCGATTGTTGAGCCGCTCAAGTTTCTAACCGTACCGCGTTTGCCGTCTCTACCAGCAGCTATCGTGCAACACTGGCCTGTCTGGACCAACAACGACGTGAGCCAACAACTGTCCAACGTCGCTCTGTCTTCGTTGCCGATCAATCACGCGGTCCTGCCGAGCGACGAGCGTGGCGGTCCGGTGGAGGCTGGAAAAGTACTGGATCGGTTCATCCAACAACGACTTGCGAACTACGCACAAGCGAGAAACGAACCCGAGCAAGCTGGCTCAAGCGGGTTGTCGCCCTATTTTCATTTTGGGCACGTTAGTCCGCAAGAACTTTTCCAGCGATTGGCAACCGCCACAGACTGGGATTGGGAAAAAATCGGAAAGCCCAACGGCAAAATGACTGGCTTTTGGAACATGGGAACCGATTCGGAAGCGATTCTAGATCAGCTCATGACATGGCGCGAAATTGGCTTCAATCTCTGTTGGCGGAACCCGCATTTTGATCGATTTGAATCGCTGCCCGATTGGGCGCAAGTGACATTGCAAGAGCATGAACACGACACACGTCCGGCCGTTTATGACCTTGAACAATTCGACGCGGCCAATACTCATGACTCGCTATGGAATGCAGCTCAAACGCAGCTCGTTCGCGAGGGACGCATCCACAATTATCTGCGTATGCTTTGGGGCAAGAAGATCTTGCACTGGTCGCGTTCACCTCGCGAAGCCCTTCGAATCATGATCGAATTGAACAACAAGTATGCTCTCGATGGGCGCGATCCAAATTCCTATAGCGGAATCTTCTGGGTGCTTGGACGATACGATCGAGCTTGGGGTCCAGAACGTCCGATCTTTGGCAAGGTGCGCTACATGACGAGTGAGTCCACTCAAAACAAATTCCATGTTAAGCAATACGTTGCAAAGTATTCGAAGAGTTAGATGTCAGCGTTGGAGTACAGGCTTTAGCCGAGGGGATCTGGAGCCACAACGGCTAAAGCCTCTACTCCAACGAATACACGAATACAAAGCGACATCATGCGGAGCGTGACGGTTCCGAGAATCGCAAAAGTACCTTGCGAACTCCGGGGCGCTGTGCGTGTTGAAACGCTAGTAAGGCATCCTCCGCGACATACTCACATTCCAGCAGCGCAAGAACGTCGATCGACTTGTGCTCCATGAGCCGCAAGGCGGGCGCAAACGGACCGCAACGTGAACCCACGACATGCAGTTCATTCACGACAATCGGAGTCAGATCGATCTTTGCCGGATCTGCGTAAGTGCTCTTCATCACGATCGTGCCACAAGGCTTCGCGATACGAAATGCATGCCGCAATCCGTCGGAATTGCCTGTTGCCTCGACCACCAAATCAAAACGATGCGAATCGACCTGTTCGGTCATTCCCGTCCCCATGCCCCATTGCTTCGCAAGCTCAAGGGAATGCGAATTCCTTGCGATTACGGTGACTTGAGCCCCACCGAGCGATAGCACTCCTGCGACCAGCATCCCTAATCGCCCCGCCCCGATGACTGCGATTTGGGAGTCGGGACGTATCGGTAGTTGCTGTGCAATTCTTAACGCTGCCGCAAGTGGTTCGGCAAATACCGCTTGACTATCGGTAATGCTATCGGGAACTTCGAAGAGATATCGCTCGGGGATTGCGACCCAATCCCCCATCGCACCATCTCGATTGAAAATACCCAAGACCTGTCTGCCGGGATGATGTTCGGCACCGCTTGAGTCTAAAACAGGCGAGTCGATGGGGGCGAAATTGATTGAACTAACGACTCGCTTTCCGATCCATTTCGGATCGCTGGATGCTTCGACGACTCCCACAAACTCATGTCCAAGCACGCCGCGGAAACCAAAATAACCCCGCACAATTTCGAGGTCCGTCGAACAGATACCAGCCAATCGCACTCGAACGAGAGCTTCGCCTTCTTTGCGCTCGGGACATGTGAAGTCGTGGCGAAATTCTAGTTCCGACCCATTAAAGACTACTGCTCGCATGAAGAAATTTCTCTACTGACAGTGCGATAAATGGATTTGCAACCGGGAGGGCGAGGCTCCTGCCGAGCTTATGACGCAATGGTTCGGCAGGAGCCTCACCCTCCCGAGCAATGAATGGGTTGGGTAAAGTCGAGGAAAACATGTTTACACCATTTTCAACTACCTACGAATTGGGAGAGATACCGATAGCTTTGCGCGAGAGATTCCACTCGTTCTGCGACGGTCCCTTCGTAGAGGCGGTCCTCCACTTCCACGCACACCGGGCCTTGGTAGCCGGCGTCGCCAAGGACGGAGAAGAACTGGCCCCAGCTGATATCGCCCAGCCCTGGCAATTTCGGAGTATGGTAAAGCTTGGGATGGGCAAAGATTCCGACGTCATTTAATTTGTGCCGATCAACGCGTACGTCTTTTGCATGGATATGAAAGATGCGATCGATGAATTCTCGCATTGGGCTAAGATAATCCATGCATTGAAAAACCATGTGCGACGGGTCATAGTTGAGACCAAGATTCGGGCTTTCTAAATCGCTGAACAAGCGTCGCCAAATGGCGGGTGAAGTGGCGATATTTTTTCCACCTGGCCACTCATCCTCACCGAATAGCATCGGGCAATTTTCGATGCCTATTCGCACATTGCACTTTTCCGCCAAATCCACGATCGGCTTCCAGGTGGTCAAAAGGCGTTTCCAGTTATCGTCCACACCCTTGGTAAAATCGCGACCAATGAAGGTGTTGACTTGGCTCAAGCCAAGTTTTGGAGCCGCACGAATGACTTGCATCAAATGCTCAACACTCTGCTCCGCTTCGCTTAGATCCGGCGAAAGGCAATTGGGATAGTAACCTAAGCCACTGATCTGCACGCCAGTTGTTTGCACCAATTTTTTGATCGTGGCAATACGGTTATTGTCGAGTGACAGAACATCGATGTGCGTCACGCCTGCATAACGGCGTTCCGCTTTGCTCGGAGGCCAGCACATCACCTCGATGTATTTGTAACCGATGGAAGTCGCCGTCGCGAACAATTGTTCTAACGATTCACTTGGCAGAATAGCGCTAACAAAACCAAGCTGCATCATGATGATTTACGATCCGAAATTAGATTTCAAGGAAAAGGCGAGATGGATCTTCGATGACTTCTTTGATGGTTTTCAGAAACGTAACCGCTTCGCGACCGTCGATGACTCGGTGATCATAAGTTAGAGCAAGGTACATCATGGGACGGATGACAACTTCGCCATTGAGTGCAATCGGTCGCTCTTGAATGGAATGTAGTCCTAAGATTCCGCTTTGAGGTGGATTGACGATAGGTGTTGAAAGCAGCGAGCCGTAGATTCCACCATTGCTGATCGTAAACGTGCCGCCTTCAAGATCTTCTGGCATGAGTTTATTGGCAGTCGCTCTGGATGCGAACTCACTAATGTTGCGTTCGATCTCTGCAAAACTCATCTTTTCTACGTTGCGCAGCACGGGAACGACGAGTCCTTTGCCGCCGCCGATGGCGATACCGATATCACAGTAGTGGCGGTAGACAATGTTGTTGCCGCGAATTTCTGCATTGACGGACGGATAACGTTTGAGTCCTTCGCAAGCCGCTTTTGCAAAGAAGGACATGAACCCCAGCTTGACACCATGCTTGTCGACAAAAGCCTCTTTGTATTTGTTTCGAAGTTGCATGACGGGTTGCATATCGACTTCATTAAAAGTCGTTAACAACGCTGCATTGTGCTGTGCCTGAACCAAGCGTGTTGCAATGGTGCGACGGATCATGCTCATCGGCTTGATCTCTTCGCTGCGGTTGGGTGTTCCCTGAATGAGGTTTTGCGGCTGGGCAGGGGAGGCTTGCTTGGGCGGGGCGGAACTCACAACGCTTGTCACCGTCTTTGCGGGAGTCTGTGCGGGTGCGGGAGTCGGTGCGACACTTGCGATGGGAGAACTGGGGCCAACCGTAGAAGCCGTTTGCGAAACGAATCGGGCGACGTCTTCTTTGAGCAATCGACCACCGGGTCCCGACGCGGAAACTTGCGATGCGGAGAGTTGATTATCTTCAAGCATGCGACTTGCGGCCGGCATCACGCGGACGGGCTCTGTGCCAAGATTTTGAGGCTGCGCCGCAGTCGGTGACGGCGTTGAGCTTGCGATGGGAGCGTTCGGCGGGGTCGAGGGCGTCGGTGCGGTAGCTCCCTGGGGAGCCGGTTGGAAAGTTGCAATGACATCGCCGACGGTTGCGAATTCTTCCGTCTTCCGCAAAATCTTGACCAAAATTCCATCTTCGGGAGCGGAGATTTGAACGGATGCTTTTTCCGTTTCCAGGTCAACTAGGTCCGTACCTCCAGCGACCCAGTCCCCTTCTTTCTTGAGCCATTGGCCGATCTGGACTTCGGAAACGCTTTCGCCAACGGATGGAACGATAATTTCGGTCATAAAACGTGATGGTGGATGGAGTAATAATCTGCCTAAAAGCATCGCAATATTTACAATCAAAAGCATATAGTAAGACCCGATCCATGTCACCCGTGACTTGACCGCGAACCCGAAGAATGAACCAACTAGGAAAACGAACGAGTTATGACGAGCAAGACCCAACTTTCAGCCTCCAAAGCGACTTCCCATGCTCCCTCCCCAGTCCAAGCGAAACACCAAGTTCAACTGGGAAATTCGGATCTTTTTGTGAGCCGTATTGGACTTGGCTGCTGGCCCATGGCCGGAATCACTTCCATGGGTATTTCTGACCAGGAATCCATCGCAACCGTTCACGCTGCTCTCGACCACGGCATCAATTTTTTCGATACAGCCTACGCGTATGGTTTTGACGGACGAAGCGATAATGTCCTGCGATGCGCTTTGCAAACGAGGCGATGCGAGGCGATCATTGCTCACAAGGTGGGTACGCATTGGAATTCCCAGCGCCAACGGTGCGTCGACGGAACGCCGGCAACCCTGATCAAGCATGCACAGGAATGCCTGAAGCGACTGGACACGGACTACGTGGATGTGATGTATTTGCACACTCCTGATCCGAATGTCCCGATCGAGGACTCGGCGGGTGCGATCGCTGAGATATGCAGACGAGGCTGGGCTCGCTACGCGGCGGTTTCGAATGTCGATTTGGAACAGGCCAAGCGATTCAGTGCGATTTGCCCGCTGGTAGCGATCCAACCCTACTTCAACATGTTTCAGCAGGATGCGGTTCAAGCTTTGCTGCCGATTGCGAAGTCGCAGAACATCTCAATGGTCTGCTATTGGGTGCTCATGAAAGGTCTTTTGTCTGGAAAACTACAACGCGATCATGTGTTTGATCCTGCCGACCGCAGGTTAACTTACCCAATCTTTCAGGGCAAAGCATGGCAAAGGGCACAGGACTTGCTCGACCGGCTCCGTTTTCTTTCAAGCGAACTGGGTTGCACGGTGGCGCAAGTTGTGATCGCGTGGACGCTTACTAAAAGTGGTGTCGATGTTGTTCTGCTCGGCGCCAAACGGCCCGAGCAATTGATCGAATCCGCTCACGCGTTAGCATTGCAGCTTACCCCAGAGGTAGCCGCACGTATCGATGGCTGGATCGAAGCAGAATGATTGAGGTGCCGGCGGATTGGGACAGTAATTGACGCCGTCTACGCTGTAAATTTTTGGATAGAACACTTTTTGGCGGCAGTTTGATAACCCGACGCGTAAGGGCTTGTTGATTTAATGGTACGACGGACTTCCAAGTCCGTCGAATTCCCCATTGACGGACTTGGAAGTCCGTCTTACCGCCCTTACCCAATAACGACTTCACTAAAGCAACAAGCCGTCACAGGCACGGGTTACCATAGCTTGGCACGAGCGCGCTCGTGAATTCATGGGCGAGACGCCCATACCACGTTCGAATACCCCGTATCACAGTCCATTAAAGCAACGAGCCGTCACACGTCGGGTTACCATAGCCTATCCGACGGAGAACTCGTACTTTCGCGGAGAAACTATGTAGGGTTGCATCAAGAAAAAAATCCGGCACACTCGTTGGGAATACCAAATTACTTCATTCTCCAACGAGGGCCGAATTATGTCTAAGGTTATCATGGTTGGTTGCGATTTGCACGACCGTTCGATGTT